>JAFZPI010000018.1 GCA_017552615.1 Clostridia bacterium | reverse complement strand
TGGCACTGACCCTGGTCATAGCCGTATGTATGACCGTTACCGCGCTGGCAGAGGATGTGGTCCTCGTCATCGCTCACATCGGACCCGAGACCGGCTCCGCCGCCGTGTCCGGCCTGGCCACATATCGCGGCGCGCAGATTGCCGCCGACGAAATCACCGCCGCAGACAACGGCATCACCGTGGTCCTACTGAACGAGGATGACGCCCACGACGCCGAGAAGTCCGTCAACGCCTACAACACCGTGTTGGACAATGGCGCCCAGATGATCATCGGCACCACCACCACCACGCCCTGCATCGCCGTGGCCACCCTGGCCTTCGACGAGCGCGTGTTCATGCTGACGCCCTCCGCGTCCTCCACCGACGTCACCAGCGGCCGTGACAACGTGTACCAGGTGTGCTTCACCGACCCGGCCCAGGGCGCCGCTTCCGCCCAGTACATCGCCCAAAACGGTCTGCCCACTAAGATCGCCGTGATCTACAACAACGCCGACGCGTACTCCACCGGCATCTATGAGACCTTTGTGGCTGAGGCCGCCAACCAGGGCCTGGACGTGGTCTCCGTCACCACCTTCACTGACAACTCCAACTTCACCTCTCAGGTCTCCGCCGCACAGTCCGCAGGCGCCGAACTGGTGTTCCTTCCCATCTACTACACCCCCGCTTCCCTGATCCTGCAGACCGCCGCCAACACCGGCTACAGCCCCGTGTTCTTCGGCGTGGACGGCATGGACGGCATCCTCTCCATCGACGGTTTTGACACCTCCCTGGCCGAGGGCGTCATGCTTCTGACCCCCTTCTCCGCCGACGCGCAGGATGAGAAGACCGTCAACTTCGTCAAGACCTACAAGGATCTGTACGGCGAGGTTCCGAACCAGTTCGCTGCCGACGCCTATGACGGCGTCTACGCCCTGGTGGAAGCCGCCATGCTGGCCGGTGTCCAGACAGGCGACAGCGCTGAGGACATCTGCGACGCCATGATCGCCGCCATGCAGCAGATCACCTACGAAGGCGTGACCGGTGTCATGACCTGGGACGCCACCGGCGCCGTCTCCAAGACACCCACCGCCGTGGTCATCGAAAACGGCGTCTATGTCGGCTTCGACAAGTGATCCCATCCGGCTTTCCCGTCCGCTTCCCAGACCGGGAAGCGGATTTTTGATGCCGCACCGCGGGCGGATTCGAGCCATCCCAGCCGGTATTTATTCGGTATTTTTCCCTCCCGCTATGGACGGGAATGCAAGACTATGCTAGCATAATATATTATGAAGTTCTCCATCCGGACCGACGAAAGGTTGAATGATCGATGGACATCATGAGCGTAATCATCAACGGACTCAGCATCGGAAGCATCTATGCCATCATCGCCCTTGGCTACACCATGGTGTACGGCATTGCCAAGATGCTCAACTTTGCCCATGGCGATGTCATCATGGTGGGCGCCTACACGTTCTTTGCGGCGGCTCACGCCCGCAATCTGAACGGCCCGGCTGGCCCGCTGATAGCGGTGCTGATCGCCATCGTCCTGTGCGCCTTGCTGGGCATGGCCATTGAATTCCTGGCCTACCGTTCCCTGCGGCAGGCGCCGTCCCTGGCTGTGCTGATCACCGCCATTGGCGTCAGCTACCTGCTGCAGAATGTGATGCAGACCGTCATGTCCCTGGACGGTGTGGACCGCTTCTTCAAGAATGTTCTGGGCGTCGTCATCAGCGAAAACAACGACAAGCCCATTTTCGGGGCGGACACCAAGATGATCACCGATCTGGTCAACATGCAATCCTTGGATATCCATCTGAGCGAAACGCTGACCATCCCGGGCCTTGCCATCGTCACCATCGCCGTCAATTTGGTCATTGTGGTCCTGCTGAGCCTGTTCGTCAATTACACGAAAATGGGCAAGGCCATGCGCAGCGTATCGGAGGACCGCAGCGCCGCGCAGCTGATGGGCATCAACATCAACCGGACCATCACCGTCACCTTCGCCATCGGTTCGGCCCTGGCTGCCATCGCTGGCATTCTCTACTGCGCCTTCCCCCATGAGCTGGTACCCACCACAGGCTCCATCCCCGGCATCAAAGCCTTTATCGCCGCCGTCATCGGCGGCATCGGGTCCATACCGGGTGCCCTGATCGGCGGTCTGCTGCTGGGCTTTGTGGAACAGTTGAGCCGCTCCGTCCTTCCTGTGACGGAGCTCACCGACGCGGTGGTCTATTCCGTGCTGATCATTGTGCTGCTCTTCCGCCCAACCGGCCTGCTGGGCAAGAAGATCCGCGAGAAAGTCTGAGAGAGGAGGCAAACCGTTTATGCAATACGATCACGCTGTTATCGGGCAGATGAGCAGGAGCCGTCGCTCCTTCTCGCCCAAGGCCCGGCACATTCTCTACAAGACGGCCACCTTCCTCCTCGTGACCGCGGCTTTTGTCTTCCTCTATGACTGGCTCACCCAGGGACCGCTGTCCGGGATCCTCAACATGGAGGATATCTCCAGGAAGACCAAGGGGTACTTTGTCCCCATCTGCGCCTGGGTCGTAGCCGCCGTCTCCCTGAACCTGGTTGTGGGCTTTTCCGGCGAGCTGTCCCTGGGCCATGCGGGCTTCATGAGCATCGGCTACTCCACGGGCATCGTGGTCTACAATCTGCTCACCAAGGGCTACGGCTGGGAAAACATCTATCTCAGCATGGCCGTCACCCTGGCGGTCTCCGGTCTCCTGGCCGGCATCGTGGGTTTTCTGGTAGGCATCCCAGTGCTTCGTTTGCGGGGTGACTATCTGGCCATTGTCACCCTGGCCTGCGCGGAGATCATCAAATCCCTGTTGCAGTGCTTTTATGTGGCGCTGGACACATCGGAGGGGGCAAAGCTGCTCTTTGCCTTCCCCAAGAACACCCTGAACGGCAGCGGGATCACCATGCTGCTGAAGGGACCCACGGCCTCCGCTCCCATCGGCACCAAGGGCACCACGACGGATCTACCGGCGCTCTATATCATCAGCTTTGCCCTGGTCATCCTGACACTGCTGGTGGTCTTCAACCTCACGGATTCCCGGACCGGCCGCGCCATCAAGTCCACCCGGGACAACCGGATCGCCGCCGAGTCCATGGGCATCCCCGTGACCCGGCATAAGATGATCGCCTTCGTCACCGCCGCTGTGCTGGCAGGCATGTCCGGCGCCCTCCTGGCTAACAAATCCACCTATCAGCCCGCCAACTTCAACCTGGACATGTCCATCATGGTGCTAGTGTATGTGGTGCTGGGCGGACTGGGCAACGTGATGGGAACCATTTTCTCCACCACGGCCCTTTATATCCTTCCGGAAGAACTCCGCTTCATGAAGGATTACCGGATGTTGGTCTACGCCCTGGTACTGATTTTTGCCATGGTGCTCTCCAACAATCCGGTGATCAAGCGCTGGTTCACCTCTTTCACTTCCCTGTTCCGGAGAAAACACAGCATCACGCTGTTTGCCGAGGAATCCCGGAACGCATATGCCGGTTCGAAGGATGTCCTGGCTGACAGGACGAGTGAACCCCTGGTGGTGGAAGAGGAAGCGCTCTCTGATACCAAGGCCGCTTTGCCTGTCCTGGAAGACCGTGTCGCGGAAGCGGAACCCGCCGCTGTTGATGCTGAAGCGGGAATCCAGCCCGCCGCCGCGGACACCAAGGCAGAAGACAAAGACATCTTCACCATGCTGTATACGGCGGACGGGACCCCGTTGGACGAAGAATCCATGCGCCGCATCCAGGTGGGCCTGATGCTCTATGACGCATACGGCGACATCGAAATCGGGGATGTTACAGAAATGAAGCAGCGCAAAGAGGAGAACAAGAAGAAAGGCAGAAAGAAGGATAAAAAGAGCGGAAAGAAAGGGGGCGGGAAAGCATGACGGAACAGCAGGTCAAAAAAGTCCGGCATTCTGAAACCCGCATGGTCCCCTACCCCTCCAAAGCCATCGTTCCCGAGCGTGACCTGAACGTCACGCCAATCCTGGAGACGCACCATCTGGGCATTCAGTTCGGCGGCCTGAAAGCGGTGGATGACGTTAACCTGATCATCGGCCGTTCGGAGATCGCCGGCCTCATCGGCCCCAATGGTGCCGGCAAAACCACCGTCTTCAACATGCTGACCAAGGTGTACGAGCCCACGGAGGGCTCCATCATCTTCAACGGCAAGGATTTGAGCGGCAGGAGCATTGTCCAGGCATCCAAGATGGGCATTGCCCGCACTTTTCAGAATATTCGCCTGTTCGGCCAGATGACCGTGGAAGAAAACGTGCGCATCGGCCTGCACAACCAAATCCGGTATACCACCGCCACCGCCCTGCTGAGGCTGCCCAGTTTCTGGATCAAGGAGCACAGGCAGCATCGGGAAGCCCTGGAACTACTGTCCATCTTCGGCATGGAAAATATGGCGGACGTCCGGGCCGGGAGCCTCCCCTACGGCGCCCAGCGTCGGCTGGAGATCGTGCGCGCCTTGGCCACGGGTCCCAAACTCCTGCTGCTGGACGAACCGGCGGCCGGTATGAACCCCCATGAAACCGAGGAGCTGATGAAAACCATCGCCCGGATCCGGGATGATTTTAACATCGCCATTCTCCTCATCGAACATGACATGAGCCTGGTCATGGGCGTGTGCGAAGGCATCTGTGTGCTGAACTTTGGCAAGATCATCGCCAAGGGCACCGCGCAGGAGATCCAGAACAACCCTGTGGTCATCGAGGCTTATCTTGGCAAGCAGAAGGAGGAGAGCCTGGCATGACGGAAAGCCAACGACGCATCATCCTCTCCGTGGAGGACATTCATGTCTTCTACGGCGCCATTCACGCCATCAAAGGGGTTTCCCTGGAGGTCCGCGAGGACGAAATCGTGACCCTGATCGGCGCCAACGGCGCAGGCAAGTCCACCACGCTGAACGCCATCACCGGCCTGCTGAAACCTCGAAGCGGCAAAATCGTCTACGACGACAAATTGATCAGCGGCAAGAAGGCTTCCAAGATCGTCCCCATGGGCCTGTGCCTCTGTCCGGAGGGCCGCCGGATCTTCCAGCAGCTCACCGTCCGGGAAAACCTGGACATGGGCGGGTATACCCGCAGCCGCTCCGAGATCCGGGAATCCATGGACGAGATGTTTGAGCGCTTCCCCCGCCTCAAGGAGAGGGAAAAGCAGATCGCGGGAACGCTTTCCGGCGGCGAGCAGCAGATGCTGGCCATGGCCCGAGCTCTGATGGCCCGGCCCAAGCTGTTGATGCTGGATGAGCCGTCCATGGGTCTGGCCCCGATCCTGGTGGAGCAGATCTTTGATATCATCAAGGAGCTCCACGGCAGCGGCGTCACCATCCTGCTGGTGGAGCAGAACGCCCGGATGGCGCTCTCCGTGGCAGACCGAGCCTATGTCATGGAAACCGGCGTCATCACCATGACCGGCAAAGCCAGCGCCCTGCTTCACAACGACGCGGTACAGAAGGCTTATCTCGGAAACTGAAAGCCTGTTGATCTGCCAAGCGGCCATGCTTCGAAGATAAGCACGCATGAAATGCAAATCAGTCATGAAAACTCGGCTCTTGTATGAGTACAATACATAGGTTTACGCTGAAAGGCCGTTAATGAGACCAAAGAACAGAAAGGTGATTCGTTCCAACTTCCATACCTTTCCAATGAGCAGTCAGTCAATACGGAGTTCCTTTCTAAAATTTTTAATAGGAACCGGATCTGCAAAGCCATCGTTCCCCGCTTAAAATCCGAATGGCACCTCATCAGAAACCCTTGTAAACGTTGAGTTTATAAGGGTTTTTGCTTGCAAATCGAGAAAGAATACATATATAATTGCTCAAACAGTTTGTTATTCTGTCGGCACAGTATACTCTACCAATTTTTCGCCAGCAGGGTTTCGTGCTGAAAGATAGTTGTCTGTACACGAACATACTCGCGGCATCCGCAATTTCCTCGCGTTATATCCGATCCATTTAACGTCCCCTCATGCGTAAGCCATGTCCTTGCGCCTCAAAACAGTTGATGTTTTCATCATAGTATGCTATATTGGGTCAAACCGCAATGAACACACTTGAATAAATAGCATGAGGAGATGTCGTGGAGTGGAACAGTATAAGAAAAGAAACCGGGATGACATAAACATCAGTCCGAACAGGAAGCCTGCTTTGAAAGAGGAGAAGGAACTGGTCCTGAAGCTGCAAAAAGATGAACTCTTTGACCAGAATATCATCCTGCCGCATGCTGAATTGAACAGTACCGTTTACAGCAGCGTCGATACCTTTGTCGAAAAATACAAAGGCGATGAACTGACGATCATGATCATGACAAAGCCTCTCACACCCGTCATTCAAGATCTTTTCCGGGAAGTCTACCGTTCCCATTACCATGATGAATACAATAAAGTGAAGCGATACTTGAAACGCCACTACAACAGGGTGGTCATTCTGCTGCTGGTCGCTGTGTTCACTTTTGTGATGAGCACCCAGATCAACAAGATCATTGATGAGGAAACGATCTTTTCCTATCTGATCGGAAACGTCAGCTGCTTCTGCCTGTGGGAAGTGGGTTACTCGCAGTTTTCCACCCGTGATGTGATAGACCAGAGAGACCGTGTCTCCCGGGCTCTGAAAGCGAAAATTGAGTTTGATTGAGCCGCACGAGAAGAAAGGACAATACCCATGCAGACGCTGATCCTCGCGGACATTCACGCCAACCGGACGGCGCTCAAGGCCGTTCTGGCCACCCCGGAAGCACAGGCCTGCGGTGCCGTGATTTCGCTCGGGGACCAGATCAACTACGGGCCCTGTCCGGCGGAATGCCTGGCCATGCTGCGGGAATTCGCGGAGAGCGGCGGGCGAACGCTCACCCTGTTGCGCGGAAACCACGAGGACCGGCTGCCGCGCCTGTGGGAACCTGAATTCGACGGCGCCAACTGGCGGCTCCTTCGGTGGACCGCACGGCAGCTGGACACAGAAGAAGCTGATTTGCCAGTCGATTTGCGGCTGGGGAATGTTCTTTGCACCCACGGAACACCCGGCGATCCCTGGCATTTGATGAAAACGGAAGAAGAAGTGCGAGCCACATTGGATGCCCTGCCGGAAGGCGTGGATTTGCTTCTCAGCGGCCACAACCACCGACGCTGGGAGGTCCGGCATAACGGGAAACTCGCGGTCAACCCCGGCTCTCTCGGCATGTGGGAGGGAAGCCCCGGCGGCCTGGCGCCGTTTGCCGTTTGGTCGGAGGACGGGGTGACCCTCCACCAGGTGCCCTATGACACCGACGCACTGCGGTGCGACTATGTACACAGCGGCTGCTGGCGGGAGGACCCGGTCCTCACCCGGCTCTCCCTGCAAGTAATGGGAGACGGCTCACCGATGCTGTGCCTGCACTTTTTCCGGCACGCTGCGAAAGTCGCAGCGGAACTGGGCCTGTCCGTGGGCGATGAAGAAGCCTGGCGGCAAGCGGACGCCCTTTGGCCCTGGCCGGACGGCGAAACCACAGACGCCTTCTGGCGCCGGATGGAGGAGGGATACGCTTGAGCGACACCATTGCGGCCATCGCCACCGCCCCGGGTGAAGGCGGGATCAGCATCGTGCGCATCTCCGGAGACAAAGCGGAGAACGTTCTCTGCAAAGTCTTTAAACCTGCCGCGAAGGATGCCTTACCCCTTGCTTCCCATCTGCTGACTTACGGTCACGCTTTCGAAGGCGATGAAACTCTCGACGAGTGCATGGCCGTGCTGATGCGCGCGCCTCGGAGCTATACGCGGGAGGATGTCGCAGAGATCCACCTGCACGGCGGGGGTTCGACAGCGGAGCGCGTCCTGCGTGCCTGCCTTCGGCACGGCGCACGGCTGGCGGAGCCCGGGGAGTTCACCCGGCGCGCCTTCCTGAACGGGCGCATCGACCTGAGCCAGGCCGAAGCCGTCATGGCCCTGATCCGGAGCCGCGGCGAGCAGGCCCGGCGCGCGGCCGTGCGGCAGTTGGAAGGTGGCACGGCGGCCTTTATCCGCCAAGCAGCCGATGAGCTCTACAGCATCCAGGCCGGACTCGCGGCAAGCATCGACTATCCGGAGGAAATCACAGATGACGAGGCCATCGCCGACCTCGCGCCGCGCATCCGGCGGCTTGCGGCAATGCTCCGCGCAGCCGTGGATGAACAAGGCGCGCGCATTGCCCGGGAAGGCCTTCGGGTAGCGCTCTGCGGCCGGCCGAACGCCGGCAAGAGCAGCCTGCTCAATGCCTTGACCCGGCAGGACCTGGCCATCGTGACCGCTATCCCCGGTACTACCCGCGACACCATACGCGGAGAGATCACCCTGAATGGCTGCCTGATCACCCTGACGGACACGGCAGGCCTGCGGGAAACCGACGATCCGGTGGAGCAGCTCGGCGTCGCAAGGGCAAGAAAGGCATTGGATGAAGCGGACACGGTGCTGTTCATCATGGACGCTTCACAGCCACTGACGGCTGAAGACGAATCGCTTGCGAAAGAACTTCAGAAGCGGGATGTGATCCCGATCCTGAGCAAAGGCGATCTGCCTTCTGTCAATAACAGAGAAACGCTTTGCGAACTTTTCCCGAAAGCCGAGGTCGTCCAGACATCGATTGCGGACCCGGAAAGTTTGGAAAACCTGAAGCGGCTCCTGACTGACCGGGGCCAAAGGGGGGATCGTCTGGCGCTCACCCAGCCACGTCACCTGGACGCGGCACGCCGGGCGGCGGAGCATCTGACGCGCGCCGCGGAAGCTATGGAAACCGGGACGGCCGATCTGGCGTCCGTGGATCTCCTGGCCGCCCAGCAGGCCCTGGCGGAGATCACCGGCGATGCGGTCGAAGAGAAACTGCTGGACCGCGTGTTTTCGGAGTTTTGCGTCGGCAAGTAAAGAGAGTGAGGGATCATCATGCAGAACGGGAAAGACGTGTTCACACTGGACCGCTATCCGGAAAAGCCTACTTTTTCCAGCTTCCTGCCCGGAATCGCCGGAGAATCCGGCATTCCGGTCTGGTGCTACTATAACAATCGCGGGCAGGCGGTCTGCTCCTTTGGCGTGTCGGACAAGGACCACGCGATTATGGAGTTCGGTGCGGCCTATTCCGCCTATCAAAACGTATCGCGGAAAGGCTTCCGTACCTTTATCAAACGTGATGGACAAGTCACCGAAGCCTTCGGAGATGACAGTGCGTCGATGGACATCCGTCCGGCAGAGCTGGTGATCCGCTGGGAAGACGCCCGGACCCGGGTGGAAGCCGTATACTTCGCCCTGCCGGAATGCCGGGTGGGCGCGCTGGTGCGGCAGGTGACCGTCACCAACCTCGGCCCGGAAACGTCGCTGGACATCCTGGACGGCATGCCGGCCATCGTCTGCAACGGCGTCAACCACTTTATGCTCACGAATATGCCCCAGCTCTCCACCGCCTGGATGCAGTCCGAGGACGCGTCTGAAGGCCTTGCCTACTACCGTGTCCGGGCTTCGATGGAGGACAGCGCGGTCGTGACCGCAGTCGAAGGCGGCAATTTCGCCCTGGGCCTCACCGAAAAAGGCGGACGACTGCCGGTCATTGCGGACCCTCAAATCATCTTTGGCCACGACACGTCCCTGACCCGGCCCTTAGGCTTCATGGCAGAGGGCTTTGACGAAAGAGTCTCCCGCCAGCGCAGTGCAAACCTCTTCCCCTGCGCCTTCTTCCGCTGCGAAACCGCATTGAAGCAAGGTGAATCCGTAACCTTGTTTGAGCTATACGGCCAGGCCGAGAGCAAGGAACATTTCCATGTGTTTGCGAACGAACTCTTCAGGCTTCATCCGACCTCCATCCTGGATTCCAAACGTAGGCAAGCCAACAGCCTGGTCTCGTCTTTGACACAGGTCATTGACGGCCGCACCGCCGACCCGGCCTTCGACGCCTACGCGCGCCAGAGCTATCTCGATAACCTGCTCCGCGGCGGCGAAGCGGTGAGCTTCTCCGACGGAAGGAACCGCAACGTCTTCTATCTCTACTCCCGCAAGCACGGGGATCCGGAGCGGGAATACAACTATTTCGTCATGTCGCCGGAATACCTGAGCCAGGGGAACGGCAACTTCCGGGACGTGTGCCAAAACCGGCGCTGCGGCGTGCTCTTCCACCCCTTTGTCGGGGATGCGGATATCCGCACGTTCTTCAGCCTCCTGCAGTCAGACGGCTACAACCCGTTGGTCATCGACCGTATGACGTTCCGCGTGACGGAAACAGAGGCCGCCCTGGCAGACGTCCCGGCAGACCGTCGTGCCGAAGCCGCCGCCTTCCTGTCCGGTGAGGTGACCCCGGGCCAGCTGGCCATGAAAGCCGAGGATTGGGGCGTCCCGGAACCTATTCGCTGGACCCACCGGGTGCTGGCCGGAGCCGCGATGGAACCCAACGCAACCTTCGCCGAGGGCTACTGGACCGACCACTGGACCTACAACCTCGACCTGATCGAAAGCTGGCTGGCCCTCTGGCCCGAAAAGAAAAACGTCCTGCTCTTCGGAGCGCGCGACCTCCCCTGGTACGAGACCCGGGCCCTGGTCCTCCCGGAAGCGGAACGCCTCCACGGAAAACGCCAGACCGTCTTCCTCGACACCGCCCGCAAGCAGGACACCCCCAACAAATGGATGCGGGAAGAGATGGGCAAAGGCGCTATTGCCTGCAGCAGCCTAATCGAGAAGCTCGTCTTCCTCTGTGTCATCAAGGCAGCTACACTGGATCGCGAAGGTATCGGGATCGAGATGGAAGCCGGCAAACCCGGGTGGTACGACGCCTTGAACGGCCTGCCGTCCCTGGGCGGTTCCTCTGTGGCGGAGACCTGCGAGCTAAAGCGCCTCCTGTCCTTCACGGCAGAAGCCCTGGAAAAGGCCCCCGAAGGGGCATCCCTGTCCATGTACACCGAAATGGCTGATCTGTTGAAAGTCATGGATTCCCTGCCCGATGAACCCCTCGCACGCCACAAGACCGCCACCGCGCTCCGGGAAGCTTACCGCGCACAGACAGCGAATGGTGTCAGCGGCGAGCGCAAAGACCTGTCCCTTCCGGAGACGGCGGCCCTCCTGCGGCGGCTGGAAAAGACCGTTGCCGCGGGTATTCAGCGCGGTGTGGAACGCTGCGGCGGAGTCTGCCCCACCTACCTGATGTACCCCGAGAACGATCACGGCGAATGCCTTCCCCTTTTCCTTGAAGGCCCCACCCGCTGGCTGAAGCTGGACGCTCCCCTTTCCGAAAAGAAAGCCATGGCGGCCCGCGTGCGGAACAGCGGCCTGTATGATGAGAAGCTCCGCATGTTCAAGGTCAACGAACCCCTGGACCGCCTGACCTATGAAGCCGGACGCACCCGGGCGTTCACGCCCGGTTGGCTGGAGAACGAATCCATCTGGCTTCACATGGAGTACAAGTATCTCCTGGAACTGATGCGCTCCGGCCTGTACGATGAAGCCGAAGAAGCCCTGAATACAGCCCTGATCCCCTTCATGGACCCGGCGGTCTACGGGCGCAGCATCTACGAGAACGTCTCCTTTATCGCAAGTTCCGCCAACCCGGACCCGGACATTCACGGCCGCGGCTTCTGCGCACGGCTGTCCGGTTCCACGGTGGAATTCCTGTCCATGTGGCAGCTGATGATGTTCGGCACGCAGCCCTTCCGCCGGACAGAAGACGGCCAAATAGAACTGAACCTCCGGCCCTTCCTGCCCACACGCCTGATCCCGGACGACGGCATCGTGGAAGCCACTTTCCTCGGCCGATGCACCGTCCGGTACCACATTTCCGGAAGCGGCAGTCTGGTTCCCGGAAAATACCATGTTGCTGAATACAGCGTTGATAACAAGCCGGTCGACCCGAAAGCTTTGGCAGAACGCCTGAGGAATGAAGAAATCCGGTCCCTTGACGTGCGGATCGAACGCTGAAAAGTCATTCCATCACAAAATCCCCAGCTGCTGCCGGGGAATTTTCAATATTTCGAGAATCGAGAGCTATCCTCAATCTTCATCCTGCACCAGCCCGCAATACTCCAGGTACGCCTGCTGGGCATCCATGAAATCATCCACTAGGGAAGCCATCTTCACAGCCTGTTCCGGGCTCATGGCGTTGCGCTCCGCGAGGTCTTCGACAATTGCCTCAAAGGCGTCGTCTCCCTCGTAGTAGGCATCGCCCGCGCTTCCGTCGTCCTTCAGGACACCGGTTTTGTGCATGAAGCCGAGATCGGCGTCGATAGCCTGCACGACAAGGCGCTCGATCATCCCGTCGAGCTCCATGTGTTCCCGGCGGTTGATACGGCGCAGGATAAAGGCCAGCGCTTCATCCCGGTCATAGCCGAGCATCTGCGGTCCGTCGCTCACAGCTTCGCCACCGCCTCTTTAAACTGCGCCAGCGTATCGCGGAAGACGCCCATGGCCTTGCGCAGAGGCTCGGGGGAAGCCATGTCCACGCCCGCCAGCTTCAGCGCCTCGATGGGCGGCACGGAGCATCCCGCGGAGAGGAACTTGCGGTAGTCGCGCACGGCGGACTCACCTTCGGTGAGGATCTTCTCGGAGAGGGTCACCGCGGCGCACAGGCCCGTGGCATAGACATAGACATAATAGGCCCGGTAGAAGTGCGGGATGCGCATCCACTCGTTGGCGATCCAGTCGTCGACCACGCAGGCGCCGCCGTAATACGTTTTGTTCAGTTCGTAGTAAGCCTTGGACAGGCTCTCCTGGGTCAAGGGCTCGCCCTTCGCGGCCATCTCGTGGGCAATCAGCTCGAACTCCGCGAACATCGTCTGCCGGAAGCAGGTCGTGCGGAACTGCTCCAGGAAATGGTTGAGCAGGTACGCCTGGGCCTTGGGCTCGGTGAACTCCTTCAGGAGGTGCCGGAGCATCACAGCCTCGTTGCAGGTGGAAGCCACTTCCGCGACGAACAGGCTGTAATTTGCCTTGGGCAGGGGCTGGTTCGTGTTGGAGAAGTAGGAGTGCATGCTGTGCCCGAGCTCATGCGCGATCGTGAAGGCGCTGTCGAGGTTGTCGTTGTGGTTGAGGAGCACATAGGGGTGCACATGGCGCAGATCACCGGAAGAGAAGGCACCGCTGGACTTCCCCTGGGCGGGATAGACGTCGATCCAGCCGCCGGTGCGCGCTTCGCGGAGCTTTTCGAGATAGTCCTCCCCCATGGGCTTCAGACCCGCAAGCACCAGATCAAAGGCCTTCTCATAGGGCATATCCATGGTGTAATCGGGAATCAGCGGGCAGTAGAGGTCGTACATGTGCAGCTCGTCCAGACCCAGGATCTTTTTCCGCAGTTCCAGATATTCCTGCAGGACGGGCAGCGACTCATGCATCACAGCGATCAGATTGTCGTACACCGCGCGCGGGATCTCCAGCGGGTCCATGGTCGCGGCCAGAGCGTCCGGATACTTCCGCGCGGCGGCGACGGCGCAGTCTTTCTTCACGCTCGCGGCATAGGTCGAGGCGATCGTCGTGCCAAATGCGCCGTAGCCCAGCATGATCTTCTCGAAGGACTGCTTGCGCAGGTCGCGGTCCGGGGATTCGCGGAACGGGCCCCAGGTACCATCGGTCAGGGGTTCCTTCGAGCCGTCGGGGAGCTCCATGTCCGGGAAGTGCATATCCACATTGGTCAGCGCACCATAGGTGTTGTCCGGGGCGCTCATGACCTCGCCAAGGGAGGCCAGCAGCCGCTCTTCCGCCTTGCTGAGGGTGTGGGGCTTCTGCCGCAGGAGGCCCTTCAGGTAGGCATCGTAGTCCGCCATCTCCGGATCGTCGATCATGCCCAGGAGCACGGCGTCATCCAGTTCCAGCAGTTCCGGCTCAAGGAAAGCGCCGGCCGCTTCGGCCTGGGTGATCAGGCCCATTGCGCGCATGAACATGGCCTGGGCCTGCGGGTCGCCGTTGTCACCCTCGCGGGAGAGGAACGCATACTCGATCACGGGCATCAGTTCATCCTGGAAAGCATAGTTCATGCGGACGGCTGCGCGGGGGTCTTCCGCCACCTTGCCTTCATAATCAGCGAAGGTCTTCACTTTCTCTTCGCAGGCCTTCAGGGCTTTTTCCCATTCCTCCTGCGAGGTAAAAATATGGGTCAGGTCCCAGCGGTATTTCGGTTCGATTTCGTTGCGGGTGGGCAGTTTGGCCATCGTGATCCTCCTCAGTTCTCTCTGTCTTCATTGTGAACATCCACTTTTTCGACCCAGGCGCGGAAACGCTCAAAGCTCTCCGCGGACAGGGTGTGTTCCATGCCGCATGCGTCCTCCTCCGCCGTGGCCGGGTCAACGCCGACCATGATGAGGAAGTTGGTCAGGAAGCGGTGCCGATCCAGGACACTCTCCGCGATGGCCCGGCCTTTCTCCGTCAGCTGGACCGACCCGTCGTTGCCCCGGAGGACGGAACCGTCTTTCTCGAGGTTACGAAGGGCCACGGAAACGCTCGGTTTGGAGAACCCGAGATGCTGCGCAATGTCAATGGCGCGGCAGGTCCCCTTCTCCTCCTGGACCATCAGGATAGCCTCAAGATAATCCTCCACGGACTGGGTGCGTTTCATCTTCGGATCCTCCCCTCGGGGTAACAGTAAGTGGATACTAACTAATTATAGCCACGGTGTACCTGTTTGTCAATAACCGTGCATTGTGTATGCACGGCTTACGCATGAATAGAAAGAATAACATGAGCGAGATATTCATCATCATACGCACAGTGCCTGCGGCGTCTGGCAACGGACATGTTGTCTTTCATACTTTTCAACACAGAGAGCGCAAAGTGACGAATGACTGCG
>JAFZPI010000017.1 GCA_017552615.1 Clostridia bacterium | reverse complement strand
GGTCGCGCTGTCGCTGGATTCCAGCAATTTCTCGCGCAATATGCGCACCATCAACCAGCAGATCAAGGAAGCCGAGTCCACCTTCCGTCTGGCCGGGGCGGGCGTTGAGAACTACGAAAAAACCATCGCCGGGACAGAGAGCAAGCTGTCCATGCTGGGACAGAAGCTTACCCAGCAGCAGCGGGCGGTGGAACAGTACAGCCGGGCGCTGGTGGCGGCAAACGATAAGCTGAAGGAAAACTATGACCGACATCAGGATTTCACCCAGCCGCTGGAGCAGGCCAAGGCGCATCAGGAAGACCTATGCTTCGAGGTGGTAGTAGCCACCTATGGGAGGTGATTTCAATAGAAGCAGAACAGAAAGAGGCAACTGTACAGAAAGCAGCAATGACCATCAGATATGGCAAGACGCTCTACAAGGTCATCTTCCGCTTTGCCGAGAAAGGAAAAGCGACCATGAACGACAAGGTTTTGAAGCTGATCCGCTCAAATTCTCTTTGCGAACCGACATCGTAAAGCGCAATTTCAAATTTCCTGAAAAAAACAGCGTAAAAGTACTTGACCCAAATGCAGGCTTACAGCGGAGCCGGACGGCCGCCTTCGAGCCTGATTTATGTCAACCCGAGAGTGCTCGAGGAATCAGATGCCTCCGGGACTTTTTAGTATATTTAGCATATTTAGTACGAAAGTGCGGAGGAACGAATATGAAGAATACACCCAAAGCCTCATCCCGGGAACGGACCGTTACAAACGGTTTCCTGGTAACGAAAGCGGAAGACGAATTGATCCGGAAAAAGATGGAAGCAGCCGGGATCACCAACCGATCGGAATTCCTCCGGAAGATGATTCTGAACGGCTATATCGTTGTAACCGACCAAAAGGAACTCCACGAGTGCATGCGGCTCATGAACAACCTTGGCAACAACCTGAGGCAGATCGCAAATGCCATGCGAAAGCGGGATTTACCGGATTACGGTTACATGGAGGAAATCCTACAACGGTATAAAGACTGTTGCCGGGTGATGATCCGGATCGTCGATTGGATGAGCGATCCGGTAAAACACTTCAACGTTCACAAGCAGATCCAATAAAATCATGACGGAGGAACCATGGCGACGACAAGAATCATGTCCCTGCATATCAATCAGGGAAAAACAGCAGCACAGTGTTTTCAGGATCGTCTGGACTACATTATATCCAGTATCGTGAGTCCGGCTGGTCAGAACAATTCTATCAGGAACACCAGGAAGTAATCGATACGCACAAAAATGCGCAGGCTGCCTATGACATTGCCGGCGGGAAGATGCCGACGCTGAAAGAGTTATCCGCGGAATACGATTCGCTCCGGACGCAGGTTATCGAAGCTAAAGCCGTGCTGGAAAAACTGAATCAGGAGATTAAGGACCTGAAGAATATCCGCTACAACTTCCGAATCCTGTTACAGGATACCGATCCAAAACCAAAGAACCATCATCGGCACTACGATCTGGAACGGTGAACCTGATTACAACCACAGCGCTTGCGCTGGCAAAAGGGGCTTGGGGGCACTGCCCTCCAACAAGCAAATGTGCAAATCTTACAGCTTTGCCCTGCTTGCTACTTTAGTTTCGGTAGAGGTTACCCTGTGTCCTGAAATGCGCTATCTACCTGTCTGAAATAACACATCTTCCAATTATCGTGCGGACTGATCCTCTGCACGTTCACATAAAGCTGCCTTGTGTCATGCCGTCGCGAAGCATGATCCGAACATAGGGCAGCACTTTTCTTCCTGTCTGTGTGATCGGACACACAGCAGACAATGAATATAATCCCGTCACTACAGGAGGAAAAAATGAGTTCCCGTATCAAACAAATCAAAACCCAGATGACCTCACAGTCGCCATCTGAACAGCATAATAACCAAAGTAGTAAGTCTCAGTGTGTAAACAATGATATCTCCAACCTTGACGCCAATAAACGAGATCACAGTCTCTGACGTACAACAGTTCTTCAACACGAAATCAGAACTCTCTCAATCAACAAACAAGCACATTCGGTATCTTCTGAACAGTATCTTTGAAAGCGCGCTGGAAGATGATCTCGTTGTGCGAAATGTGATGACCAGCAAACGACTTGTCATTCGTGGTGGAGAAAATCCCAGGAAAGCTCTGACCTCAGTTCAAGTCCAGAATATCTGTCAACAAATGCCGGAGTTGAAACTCCAGGAGAGACTTCTGCTTTCGCTGCTCTTGTATACCGGAATGCGCCGGGGTGAAATCCTTGCTTTGGAATGGAAGAACGTTGATCTAGCTGGTGGGCTGATACACGTGGTACAGTCTGCCGACTTCCCAGACAACAACAATCCTTCACTCAAAGCGCCGAAGAGCAAAGCAGGTTTTCGGGTGATTCCGATCCTACCACCACTTAAAGATGTATTGCTTGAGGCCCAAAGTCAGGCAGTAGGATGCTTCCTGATCGGCGATGGTGATGCTCCATGCACAAAGCGAGCCTATCAGTGGCTGTATGACAAAATTAAAGAGCGGATCAACCTCTACGGCGCAACCGCTCATGTGTTCCGGCATACCTTTATCACCATGTCGTCAGTTTTCCTTGATCCGAAAACTCTGCAATCTATCGCCGGGCACTCAAAGTGTGATATAACGCTCAATCGCTATGCTCATGCTCAGCAGGAACAGATTGCAAAAGCGGGTGAAAAACTGACCGATTTGTATGTCGCAAGCTAAGAGTTGAATAACGCATTATTCATCTCTATGCAAGGGGCAAGTCCCTCCGATTTCGCCCTTTTTGAACTTTGTAAGCCCTTTATTTACAAGGGCTTACAAAGACTTACCAGATTTTACCGCCCCTCCAAGTGGCAAAATCTTATACATTTACCCATATTTTCATAACGATCAGCCACACGTCAGCCCGCCAAAACAAACGAAAAGCGGGTGATGGGAATCGAACCCACGTTACCAGCTTGGAAGGCTGGAGCTCTACCATTGAGCTACACCCGCAAAACGAAAATGGAGCGGTAGACGAGGCTCGGACTCGCGACCTCCACCTTGGCAAGGTGGCGCTCTACCAACTGAGCTACTACCGCAGATGGAATGCGGACGAAGAGACTCGAACTCTTACGTCATGGACACTGGAACCTAAATCCAGCGCGTCTGCCAATTCCGCCACGCCCGCATACCAGAGGCAGATGGGTATGACCCATTGGAGATTCGAACTCCAGACACCTTGATTAAAAGTCAAGTGCTCTGCCAACTGAGCTAATGGGTCACGCAGACTGGGGTGGCAGGAATCGAACCTGCGCGTCGGGGAGTCAAAGTCCCCTGCCTTACCGCTTGGCTACACCCCAACGCAGGTTAACATCTGCCTCTGGCAGCAGACCGGAAAGATGGGGTGAGTAGTGGGACTCGAACCCACGCCATTCAGAGCCACAATCTGACGCTCTACCACTGAACTATACCCACCACAACGCGCGCCTGGAGGGGCTCGAACCCCCGACCCACGGCTTAGAAGGCCGTTGCTCTATCCAACTGAGCTACAGGCGCACGACCTGGCCGCCAGTCCCTTCCCAGCGCGTCAGCACGGATGCTGACGGATATGGATTATAGCACAATTTCAGTCTTTGTCAATGGCGGATTTTCAAGGGTTATATCAAAGTTTTCAAGAAGTCTTCAAGAATCCGACAAAATCCGAACGTTCGTATTTTCTGATCCGTATTATTGGATCAGCAGAATACAGATGATGTTGTATTTGTCAAAGATTCAGCCGGATATTCCATCGCGGTTTCTGGCATTTTTCGCCTTGTGAAAAGTTTCCTCCGAGGGCTTGACAGTTCCGAACTTTTCGCATAAAATGAGATGTAATGTTCGGAAAGGCGGTGATCGCGCGATGCGGATCATGCTTCGGAAAACAGGCGCGCGGCTGGCTTTTTCGGGCAACAGCGAGGCGGGGCACGACAGGATTGTCCGGCCTTTTTCGCTTGTCGCGAAAGGATGATTGCCATGCGGAAAGTTGCGGTCATCATGGGTTCGGACAGTGACCTCCCGGCTCTGCGCCCCTGCTTTGAGCAGCTGAAGGTGCTGGAAATTCCCTTCGAAGCCCATGTCTACTCCGCCCATCGCACCCCGGACGCGGCGGCGGACTTTGCCAAATCGGCCCGGGAAAATGGCTTCGGCGTTCTGATTGCCGCAGCGGGTAAAGCAGCTCACCTGGCAGGTGCCCTGGCGGCCCGGACCACGCTTCCGGTCATCGGCATCCCGGTCAAGTCCTCGACCCTCGACGGCCTGGACGCCCTGCTCTCCACCGTCCAGATGCCCTCGGGCATGCCGGTCGCCACGGTCGCCATCGACGGCGCTGCCAATGCGGCCCTGCTCGCTGCCCAAATACTGGCAGTCTCGGACGAAGCGCTGGCCGGAAAACTCGCTGACCTTCGCGCCAAACAGACCAAAAAGGTCCTTGAAAAAGACGCGGCGCTGAATATCGAACTGTAAGACCCCTCACCCGCTTCGCGGGAGCTCCCCATTGCGATGGGGAGCCTAAGGAAACCATACAAAACCCTTGCCTCCCCACCGCAGTGGGGAGGTGGCCCGCAGGCCAGAGGGGTACCCCTCACCCGCTTCGCGGGAGCTCCCCATTGCGATGGGGAGCCTATAGATCATTGACAGACTTACACCTTTAGGTACAGGAGGAAGCTATTTATGAAGAAACTCGAACAGCTCTATGAGGGCAAAGCCAAGAAAGTGTTTGCCATGGACGACCCGAATGTCGTACTGGTATCCTACAAGGACGACGCGACCGCTTTCAATGGCCTGAAGAAAGGCACCATTGAGGGCAAGGGTGCCATCAACAACCGCATGACCAACTTCCTGATGCAGATGCTGGAGAAGAACGGCGTTCCGACCCACTTCATCGAGGAGATCTCAGACCGCGAGACTCTGGTGAAGAAGGTCAACATCGTGCCGCTGGAAGTCATCGTGCGCAACGTCGCCGCCGGCAGCCTTTCCAAGCGCCTGGGCCTGCCCGAGGGCACCCCGCTGCGCAGGACCGTGCTGGAATACTGCTACAAGAACGATGAGCTCGGCGATCCGATGGTCAACGAGTATCACATCGCCGCCATGGGCTGGGCCGACGACCAGACCATGAAAGATATCGCGGCCTACGCCCTGAAAATCAACGACCTGCTGATCCAGTATTTCCGCCCGCTGAACATCGACCTGATCGACTTCAAGCTGGAGTTCGGCATCACCAATGACGGCCAGCTGGTCCTCGCAGACGAGATCAGCCCGGACACCTGCCGGTTCTGGGATTCCCGCACGCATGAGAAGCTGGATAAGGACCGCTTCCGCCGCGACCTGGGCGGCGTGGAAGAGGCCTACCAGGAAATCAGCCACCGCCTGCTGGGCGAGTAAGCCCTTTCTTTCCCCGCCTGCCTGACCTTTCAGCCGGACAAGCGGGGCATTGTTTCTCAGAGAATGTGAGGTACAAACTGTATGATCCAGTCCGACAAGCTCCACGAGGAATGCGGCGTCTTCGGCATCTACCGCCGCAGCGGTGACGGCGTCATCGACGAGACCTACCACGCCCTTTATGCCCTCCAGCACCGCGGCCAGGAGAGCTGCGGCATCGCCGTCAACCATGACGGGGTCATCTCCTGCTATAAGGACGTGGGCCTGGTGACCGATGTCTTCACCCGCGACCGCATGAGCAAGATGACCGAGGGCGAGATGGCTGTGGGCCATTGCCGCTACGGCACCACAGGCACCCTGAACAGCGCCAATGCCCAGCCCCTGCTGGTCAACCACCTGAAAGGTGCGATGGCCCTGTGCCACAACGGTAACCTGACCAACGCCGCCTTCCTGCGCGAACGCTACGAGATGGCCGGTGCGATCTTCCACACCACCACCGACAGCGAGGTCATCGCGTACACGATCACCCAGCAGCGCCTGCGCACCTCTTCCATCGAGGCCGCCATCCGCGCTTCCATGGAGATCATTGAAGGCGCCTACTCCCTCGTTGCCATGAGTGCCACCAAGCTCGTCGCCGCCCGTGACCCGCACGGCTTCCGCCCCCTGTGCATGGGCCAGATCGGGGAGGACATCGTCTTCGCGAGCGAGACCTGCGCGCTCGACGCCATCGGCGCCCAATTCATCCGCGATATCCTGCCCGGCGAAATGGTCGTCGTCACCAAAGACGGCATCACCGCCTGGCCGCCGCTGGAATCGGACAGGAAAGGCCTCTGCGTCTTTGAGTACATCTACTTTGCCCGTCCGGACTCCGTCGTGGACGGAGTCTCGGTCCACGAGGCCCGCATCCGCGCCGGCCGCCTGCTGGCGAAATCCCACCCCGTGGATGCCGACGTGGTCATCGGCGCGCCGGACTCCGGCCTCGACGCCGCCCTGGGCTACAGCTACGAGAGCGGCATCCCCTACGGCATCGGCCTGATCAAGAACAAGTACATCGGCCGGACCTTCATCCAGCCGGAACAGACCCAGCGCGCAGCAAGCGTCCGCATCAAACTCAACGCCGTCACTGCCACCGTGAAGGACAAGCGCGTCGTCCTCGTGGACGACTCCATCGTTCGCGGCACGACTTCCGCCCGCGTCGTTCGGATCCTCCGCGAGGCCGGTGCGCAGGAAGTGCACGTGATCTTCTCCGCGCCGCCCTTCCGCCACGCCTGCTACTTCGGCACCGACATCGACAATGAAGAGGCCCTGATCGCCAACCAGCATACGGAAGAAGAGATCGGCAAGATCATCGGCGCTGACTCCATCGGCTTCCTGCAAATGGAAGACCTCGACAAACTGACCGGCGATGTGCACCTGCCCATGTGCAAGGGCTGCTTCAGCGGTGAATACCCCGTTCCGGCCCCTGTCCGCATGACCAAGCACCGCTTTGAGATTCCGCTGACGAGACGGGAGGACGAGAATCGTGAAGAGTGAGAGCGCAAGCTACAAGGCCGCGGGTGTGGACATCACCGCGGGATACCGTTCCGTAGAACTGATCAAGTCCCATGTCGCCCGCACCTCGATCCCCGGCGCCCTCGTGGGTATCGGCGGCTTCGGCGGGGTCTTCCGCCCCGAGCTCAGCGGCATGAAGGATCCCGTGCTGGTCTCCGGCACCGACGGCGTCGGCACCAAGCTAAAGCTGGCTTTCCTTATGAACAAGCATGACACCGTGGGCATCGACTGCGTGGCCATGTGCGTCAACGACGTGATCTGCTGCGGCGCGACCCCGCTGTTCTTCCTCGACTACATCGCTTGCGGAAAAAACACCCCGGAGGTCATCGAGGCCATCGTGAAGGGTGTCGCGGACGGCTGCGTCGAGGCCGGCTGCGCCCTCGTCGGCGGCGAGACCGCGGAGCATCCCGGCATGATGCCTGCGGACGAATACGACCTCGCGGGCTTTGCTGTAGGGCTGGTTGACCACGAGCGGATGATCGACCACGAGACCACCCGCCCCGGGGATGTCATCATCGCCCTGCCTTCCTCCGGCGCGCATTCCAATGGTTTCTCCCTGATCCGCAAAGTGTTCGGGATCGGAGAAGACGGGGAAAACAAGCAATACGCTGAACTGGAAAAGCCCCTCTGGGATACCCTCCTGACCCCCACGAAAATCTATGTCAAGCCCGTTCTCGCCTTGCTGAAGACCGTCCAGCCCCGTGGCATCTGTCACATCACCGGCGGCGGATATTTCGAAAACATCCCGAGGACGCTCCCCGACGGCTGCACTGCAAAGATCGAAAAAGCTGCCATTCGCACCCTCGCAATCTTTGACCTGATTGCCAAAGAAGGCAATGTTCCAGAACGTGATATGTTCAACACCTACAACATGGGCATCGGGATGACCGTCACGGTCGCAAAGATCGACGCGGACAAAGCCCTGGAGATCCTCCGCGCGAACGGCGAACCCGGCGCGTATGTCGTCGGCGAGATCGTCTCCGGCGAAAAGGGCGTGATCCTGTGCTGAGAACGGCTGTCCTGGTCTCCGGAGGAGGCACAAACCTCCAGGCCATTCTCGACGCCAAGGCTGCCGGACAGATCCCCCACACGGAAATTTCCCTCGTCATCGCCTCAAATTCCACGGCTTACGCCCTGGAACGCGCGAAGAAAGCCGGTGTTCCAGGATGCGTCGTGCAAAAGGAAAAAGGCGAAACGATCGAGGCCTATGGGGAAAGGCTCCTGAACGTTCTCCGGGAGAATCAAATCGACCTTTGTGTGCTGGCTGGTTTCCTGACGATCCTGCCGGCCAACGTCATCAAAGCCTATGACCACCGGATCCTCAACATTCACCCAAGCCTGATCCCGTCCTTCTGCGGGAAGGGATTCTACGGACTGAAGGTTCACGAAGCCGCCCTGAATTATGGCGTCAAGGTCACCGGCGCGACGGTGCACTTCGTCAACGAGATCCCCGACGGCGGGGAGATCATCGCCCAGAAAGCAGTCTATATTCAGGACGGAGATACCCCTGAAATCCTGCAGCGACGCGTCATGGAAGAAGCGGAGTGGAAACTGCTTCCGGCGGCACTGGAACAGGTCGCTCAAAAACTAACAGAGGAGAGCTTGACGAAATGAAAATCGCGGATATCGGCGCGCTTCTGCGCGAAAATACCTACCCCGGCCGCGGCATCGTCGTGGGTCTGACCCCGGACGGCAAGCGCGCTGCCATCGGATACTTCATCATGGGCCGCAGCGTCAACAGCCGCAACCGGATCTTTGTGGCACAGCCCGACGGCGGGATCATCACCAAAGCTTTCGACGAGAGCAAGATGGTGGACCCGTCCCTGATCATCTACGCGCCGGTGCGCGTACCGGAAAAGGGCCTGTGGATCGTCACCAATGGCGACCAGACTGACACGGTCCGGGATTTCCTTGCGGAAGGCAAGACCTTTGAGGAAGCCCTCCGCACCCGCACCTTCGAGCCCGATCCCCCGAACTGGACACCTCGTATCAGCGCCTTGCTGGACCTGCGGGACGGCGCCCTGCAATACAAAATGTCGATCCTCAAGAGCGATGACGGCAACGGCGACAGCGTGCAGCGCTTCTTCTGGGAGTACAGCCAGCCCGTCGCGGGCGAAGGCCACTTCCTCCACACCTACCGCTGCGACGGCAACCCGATCCCGTCCTTCGAGGGGGATCCCGAAAAAATCGCCGTTCCCGATGACTTCGACGAATTCACGTCCCTGCTATGGGAGAACCTGAACGCTGACAATAAAGTCTCGCTGTTCACGGTGTTCCTGAATGTGGAAACCGGGGAAGTTGAGAAGTCCGACATCCTGAACAAGAACGTGTAAGGAGGAACCCACCATGCCTTCCGAACTCGAACTCAAATACGGCTGCAACCCCAACCAAAAACCTTCCCGGATCTATGTCGAAGGCCGGGATCTCCCCGTGACTGTCCTGAACGGACGCCCGGGATATATCAACTTTCTTGATGCTTTGAACGGCTGGCAGCTCGTCCGTGAGCTCAAGCAGGCCACCGGGCTCCCAGCTGCCGCATCCTTCAAGCACGTCAGCCCCGCCGGCGCGGCTGTGGGCGTGCCGCTGAATGATGTGCTCAGGCAGATCTTTTTCATCCCCGAGAACGTCGGAGAACTCTCTCCCCTGGCCTGCGCCTATGCCCGGGCCCGCGGCGCAGACCGCATGTCCTCCTTCGGTGACTGGATCTCCCTGAGCGATGTCTGCGACAAGTCCACCGCCCTGCTGATCAAGCCCGAAGTCTCCGACGGCATCATCGCCCCCGGCTACACAGACGAGGCGCTGGAGATCCTGAAGAGCAAGCGCAAGGGCGGCTACAATATCGTGCAGATCGACCCGGACTATGTGCCCGACCCCATCGAGCACAAGCAGGTTTTCGGCGTGACCTTTGAGCAGGGGCGCAACGAGTGCCGCATCGACGAGGCCATGCTTTCTGAGATCGTTACCGCCAACAAGGACCTCCCCGAAGCCGCAAAGCGTGACCTGATGATCTCCCTGATCACCCTGAAATACACCCAGTCCAACTCCGTCTGCTACGTCAAGGACGGCCAGGCCATCGGCGTGGGCGCCGGCCAGCAGAGCCGCATCCACTGCACGCGCCTGGCAGGCTCCAAGGCGGACAACTGGCTCCTGCGGCAGCATCCCCAGGTGCTGGCCCTGCCTTTCCTGCCCACGATCGGCCGCCCGGACCGGGACAACACGATCGACGTGTACATCTCCGACGAGGCCGACGAAGTCCTGACCGAAGGCCGCTGGCAGCGCTACTTCACCGAGCAACCCGCCCCGCTGACCAAAGAGCAGAAAAAGGCCTGGCTCGCCCAGCAGACCGGCGTGTCCCTGGGCAGCGACGCCTTCTTCCCCTTCGGAGACAACATCGAGCGGGCCCACCGCTCCGGCGTGCAGTATGTGGCCCAACCCGGCGGCTCCATCCGCGACGACCAGGTCATCGAGACCTGCGACGCATACAACATGGTCATGTGCTTCACGCACCAGAGACTGTTCCATCATTAACCTCACCCCCGGCGCCTCTCCTTTCAGGAAAGGGGAAGGATGACTGCCGCGAAGCGGTGGTGGATGAGGTTTCACCGAGCAGAAGAATGAGGACAGAACATATGAAAATCCTGATTGTCGGCGGCGGCGGGCGGGAGCACGCCATCGCGAAGAAGCTGGCGGAAAACCCGAAGGTTGAGAAGATGTGGGCCGCGCCCGGGAACGGCGGCATGGCTTCGCTGTGCACCCTGGTGCCCCTGAAAGCCACAGACGTGGACGGCATCGTCGCCTTCTGCAAGGCAAATCCCGTGGACTACGTGGTCGTCGCCCAGGACGACCCGCTGTGCCTCGGCATGGTAGACGCCCTTGCGGAGATCGGTATCCCCGCCTTTGGCCCGACGAAGGCCGCCGCCCAGATCGAAGGCAGCAAGATCTTCGCCAAGGATCTAATGCGCCGCTACGGCATCCCGACCGCCCGCTACGAGGCCTTCGACGATTACGAAGCCGCCCTGCGCTATGTGCAAACCGAGGCTCCCTGCCCCGTGGTGGTCAAAGCCGACGGCCTGGCCCTGGGCAAGGGTGTGCTCATCTGCCAGACGCGGGAGGAAGCCGAAGAAGCGCTTCATGAAATGATGGTGGACGCGAAGTTCGGTGCCTCCGGCAGCCGCGTGGTCATCGAAGAGTTTCTCACAGGCCCGGAAGTCTCCGTGCTGGCCTTCACAGACGGCAAGGTCGTCAAGCCAATGGTCTCCTCCATGGACCACAAGCGCGCCCTCGACGGCGACGAAGGCCTGAACACCGGCGGCATGGGCACCGTCGCCCCCAATCCGTATTACACGAAAGCCGTGGCCGACCGGGCGATGAACGAAATCTTCCTGCCCACCATCGAAGCCATGAACAAGGAAGGCCGTCCCTTCAAGGGCTGCCTGTACTTCGGCCTGATGATCACCGCCGACGGCCCGAAGGTCATCGAATACAACTGCCGCTTCGGCGACCCGGAAACCCAGGTGCTGCTCCCCCTGCTGAAAAGCGACCTGCTGACCGTCATGCTCGCCACCACGAACGGCACCCTGGTTGAGACGGATGTCGTCTTCGCGGACAGCAGCGCATGCTGCGTGATCCTCGCCTCCGGCGGCTATCCGGTGAGCTACAAGAGCGGATATCCCATCACCGGCCTGGAGGACGCCGAGAAAAGCGCTGAGATCTACTGTGCGGGTGTCCGCCGGGAGCCCGACGGCACGATGGTCACCGCCGGCGGCCGGGTCCTGGGCGTCACCTGCACCGCGCCGACTCTGCGCGAAGCCATCAAACGTGCTTACAATGCCGCAGACAAAATCAGCTTCACAGACCGCCACCTGCGCCGGGACATCGGCCAGCGTGCGCTGAAAGCATAAAGACAGGGGAAAGCCTATGAGCGTCAAGCGAATCTACGTGGAAAAACGCCCGGAATACGCCGTGGAAGCCAAGCAGCTCCTGCGGGAGATCCGGCATATCCTGCTGATCAAAAGCGTCACCGGGCTGCGGCTCATCAACCGCTATGACACCGAGGGCATCGACGACGTGCTGTACGCGCGCTGCCTCCCCGTCGTCTACTCCGAGCCCCAGTTGGACATGACCTTCACGGAGCTGCCGGAAGACGCGGCCTGTGTGTTTGCCGTGGAGTATCTGCCTGGCCAGTTCGACCAGCGCGCGGCCTCCTGCGAAGAGTGCATCCAGCTGGTCGGCCAGTGCGAGCGCCCAACCGTGCGCACGGCCCGGGTCTACCTGCTTGAAGGCAATCCTTCGGAAGCTGAGATCGCCCAGATCAAAAAGCATGTCATCAACCCGGTAGAAGCCCGGGAGGCTTCCCTTGCGGAGCGCGAAACACTGCAGGAAACCTACGAGACCCCGGAGACGGTTGAAACCCTCGACGGTTTCCGGAACATGACCAAAGAAGAGACTGCGGCCTTCGTCCAGCGCTACGGTCTGGCCATGGACGCGGACGACCTTGCCTTCTGCCAGACGTATTTCCGCTCGGAAGACCGCGATCCCACGATCACCGAGATCCGTATGATCGATACATACTGGTCCGATCACTGCCGCCACACGACCTTCCTGACGACCATCGATGAAGTTTCCATCGCAAAGCCCCAGGTGGAAGAAGCCTTCAGACGCTATCTTTCCGTCCGGGAAGAAGTCTACGGTGAAAAGGCCAAGACCCGCCCCATGAACCTGATGGACCTGGCAACCATTGGCGGGAAAGTGCTGCGCAAGCGTGGCTTCACGCCCAACATCGACATCAGCGAGGAGATCAACGCCTGCTCGATCCAAATCGACGTGGACGTGAACGGGGAAAAAGAGCCCTGGCTGCTGATGTTTAAGAACGAAACCCACAACCACCCCACCGAGATCGAGCCCTTTGGCGGCGCGGCCACCTGCATCGGCGGCGCAATCCGCGACCCGCTCTCCGGACGGACCTATGTCTACCAGGCCATGCGCGTCACCGGCGCGGCGGATCCCCTGGTACCCGTGGCAGAGACAATCCCGGGCAAGCTCCCTCAGCGCAAGCTCGTCACGACAGCGGCGGCCGGCTATTCCTCCTACGGCAACCAGATCGGCCTGGCTACCGGCCTGGTCGATGAGCAGTACCATCCCGGCTATGCCGCGAAGCGCCTAGAGATCGGCGCGGTCCTTGGCGCGGCGCCCCTCGCGAATGTTCGCCGGGAGACTCCGGCCCCGGGTGATGTGATCGTCCTCCTGGGCGGACGCACCGGCCGCGACGGCATCGGCGGCGCCACCGGCTCCTCCAAGTCCCACAAGCAGTCATCCCTCGAGACCTGCGGCGCGGAGGTCCAAAAGGGCAACGCCCCGACCGAGCGCAAGCTCCAGCGCCTCTTCCGCGATCCCGCTGTCACCCGCCTCATCAAGCGCTGCAACGACTTTGGCGCGGGCGGCGTGTCCGTAGCCATCGGTGAACTGGCCGACGGCCTGAAGGTGAACCTTGACGCGGTTCCCCGCAAGTATGAGGGCCTCGACGGCACCGAGCTCGCCATCTCCGAGAGCCAGGAGCGCATGGCCGTCGTGCTGGGCAAAGAAGACGTGCCCGCCTTCCTCGCCGCCGCAGACCGGGAAAACCTCGAAGCCACCCCCGTGGCCGTCGTGACCGAGGAAAAGCGTCTTCGCATGGAATGGAAGGGCCGCACGATCGTCGATGTGAGCCGTGACTTCCTGAACAGCAACGGCGCGGAGAAGCACACGCGGGTTTCCGTCCCGGATACCGACATCGGGCAGGTGCCCTTTGAGGGTGACACCGTCACCGAAAAGCTCGCCTCCATGCTCTCGAACCTCAATATCTGCTCCAAGCAGGGCCTCTCCGAGCGCTTTGACTCCACCATCGGCGCGGCGACCGTGCTAATGCCCTTCGGCGGGAAACGCATGCTGACCCCGATCCAGACCATGGTAGCCAAACTCCCCGTCCTCGGTGAGACGGACACCGTCTCCGGCATGGCCTACGGCTTCCACCCGGAACTCGAAGCCCAGAGTCCCTACGAGGGCAGCTACCTGGCCGTGGTTGAGAGCGTTGCCAAGCTGGTCGCCGCGGGCTTTGACCGGAAAGACGCCTACCTGACCTTCCAGGAATACTTCGAACGCATGATCGCCGATCCGAGCCGCTGGGGCCAGCCCTTCGCGGCGCTCCTCGGCGCGCTTGACGCCCAGCTGAATCTGGAGATCGCCTCCATCGGCGGCAAGGACTCCATGTCCGGCACCTTCGAGAAAATGGATGTCCCACCCACTCTTTGCTCTTTCGCTGTCGCACCGGGTGAAGCGAAAAACGTGATCTCCCCCGAGTTCAAGCAGGCCGGGAGCGAGATTCGGCTGGTCTCCTGCGATCCCTTTGACGCCGATGCTCTGAAGGCCATGCTCGACAGCGTGACGGAAGCGATCCGCACCGGGGAAGTCCGTTCCGCGTGGGCGCTGGGCCTGGGCGGCGTGGCGGAAGGCCTGTTCAAGATGGGCCTCGGCAACGCCATCGGCACCCGCATCGACGAGGACTGGCAGGACGACCTCTTCGCCCAGCAGCCCGGCGCGATCCTGATCGAGTGCGACGCCGGCTGCGCCTTGGGCGAAAAAGTCGGCGACACCACACCCGACTGGTCCCTGAGCTACGAAGGCGACCGCATCGACCTCGCGGATATGCAGGTCCTGTACGAAAGCAAGCTCGACAAAGTCTTCCCCTACCGGGGCCATGCCGGAGAGAACACCGAAACCTTCTCCTCCGACAAACCCCGTGTCGCGTACGCCTCCGCGAAGTTTGCAAAACCGAAAGCCTTCATCCCGGTCTTCCCGGGCACCAACTGCGAAGTCGATACCGCCCGCGCCGTGGAGCGCGCCGGGGGCGAAGCGCAGATCCTTGTCCTGAACACCCTGTCCCCCGCTGCCATCACCGAGAGCATCGAAGCCGCGGCCAAACTCATTCGGCAGAGCCAGATGATCGTCCTTCCCGGCGGTTTCTCTGGCGGTGACGAGCCCGAGGGCTCCGCGAAGTTCATCACGGCCTTCTTCCGCAACCCTGCCATGCGCGACGCGGTGACAGATCTGTTGGAAAAGCGCGAAGGCCTGATGCTCGGCATCTGCAATGGCTTCCAGGCGCTGATCAAGCTGGGGCTTGTGCCTTACGGCAAGATCATCGACACCGACGCGGACTGCCCGACCCTGACCTTCAACGAGATCGGCCGCCATCAGTCCATGTGTGTCCGCACGCGGGTCGCCTCCGCGATGAGCCCGTGGCTCAGCCGGTGCAGCGTCGGCGATGTGCACACGATCGCCATCAGCCACGGCGAAGGGCGCTTCGTCGGCCCGGAAGTCCTGATTCGCGAGCTCGCGGCCAACGGTCAGATCGCCACCCAGTATGTGGACGAGAACGGCCGCGCCACCATGGACACCCGCCTGAATCCCAACGCCAGCCTCTTCGCCATCGAAGGCATTACGAGCCCCGACGGCCGTGTCCTCGGCAAGATGGGCCACACTGAGCGCAGCGGCAAATGGCTGTACAAGAACATGCCGGGTAACCTGTTCCAGCCGCTGTTCGAGGGCGGAATGGATTATTTCAGATAACGTGGACCTCATCCACCGCTGCGGCGGTCCCCCTTCCCCTAAAGGGGAAGGCAAAGGATCACCCAGCTAAAGCCTTCCCCTTTAGGGGAAGGTGTCGGTGCGAAGCGCCGACGGATGAGGTTCTCCAACGGGAGGAAACCTCAATGTCTCACGACCGCTACATCAGCCCCTTCTCCACCCGCTATGCCTCCGACGAGATGCAGTTCGTCTTCTCCGAAGACAACAAGTTCCTCACCTGGCGGCGGCTGTGGATCGCCCTGGCGAAGGCCGAGCAGGCCCAGGGCCTGGACATCACGGATGCACAGATCGCCGAGCTCGAAGCCCACGCGGACGACATCAACTATGAGGACGCCCAGCGCCGGGAGCGGGAAGTCCGCCACGACGTGATGAGCCATGTCTACGCCTACGGCCTGCAGTGCCCGGTTGCGGCGGGAATTATCCATCTTGGCGCCACCTCATGCTATGTAGGCGACAACACCGACGTCATCGTCATGCGTCAGGGTCTGCAAATTGTCCGCCGAAAGCTCCTGAACGTCATTGCCCTGTTGGCGGATTTCGCAGACAAGTACAAAGCCCTGCCCTGCCTCGCCTATACGCACATCCAGCCAGCCCAGCTCACCACCGTGGGCAAACGCGCCACGCTCTGGATGAACGAGCTGATGATGGACCTCGAGGAGATCGACCACCGGCTGTCCACCCTCGCCCTGCTCGGCTCCAAGGGCACCACCGGTACCCAGGCCAGCTTCATGGAGCTCTTTGAGGGCGACAGCGCGAAGATCGCAGCCGTTGAGAACCAGATCGCCGCGGAGTTCGGCTTTGACCGGGTCATTCCCGTCAGCGGACAGACCTATTCCCGCAAAGTGGACTACCAGGTGGCCTCCGCGCTCTCCGGCATTGCACAGTCCGCCTCCAAGTTCGCCTACGACATGCGGCTGCTGGCCAGCTTCAAGGAGATGGAAGAGCCCTTCGAGAAGAAGCAGATCGGCTCCTCCGCCATGCCCTACAAGCGCAACCCCATGCGCTGCGAGCGCATCGACGCTCTGGCCCGGTACGTCATGACCGACGCCCTGAACCCTGCCCTGACAACCTCCTGCCAGTTCTTCGAGCGCACGCTGGACGACAGCGCCAACAAGCGTATCGCCATGGCCGAGGCCTTCCTCGGGATCGACGCCATCCTGAATATCATGCTGAACGTCTGCGACGGACTGGTCGTTTATGAAAAAGTCATCCGCCAGCGCGTGATGGCGGAGCTCCCCTTCATGGCTACGGAAAACATCATGATGGACGCCGTTAAGAAGGGCGGCAACCGCCAGGAACTCCATGAGCGCCTGCGCGTGCACGCCCAGGCCGCCGCCAACCATGTGAAGCAGGACGGCGCCGCCAACGACCTGGTAGATCGCATCGCCGCCGACCCCGCCTTCGGCCTGACCCGCGAAGAAATCGAAGCCGTCCTCTCTCCCGAGCGTTTTACCGGCCGCAGCGCCGAACAGGTCACGGAATACCTCACGAATATTGTTCGCCCGATCCTGGAAAAGAACCGGGATGTGTTGGGCGAAAAGCAGGAACTGAACGTATAATGCAAAACACACCTTTCTTTCTTGATCCCACGCAAAAAGGTCTGCGCAATCGCAGGCCTTTTGCTTATGGGCATTGTGGCTGTTTCGGTCACTTCCTGAAACCTACACTCTGTAGCTGCAGGCTCCCCGATCCTTCCCAGGTGAGATAAAGGGACTGGACGCCGTCCGGGAAAGCAATGTCCGCACCGTGCCGTTCCCAGACGTTACTGCTGTCCGCCTCGATACGGCCCAGCACCGGACCGTCCAGAGCGTTCCGCACCGCGAAAGCCCCGTGGCCGTAGCCCCGTGTTACGACTTCAATGCGCCGCACGCCGTGGCAGTCGAAATACCGCCAGCCCGCCGTCGCGCCTTCGTGCAGATCCGTAATCCATCCATCGCCTTTATCCTCGGGACCGTCGCGCACAATGCGGGGCTGACCGGGCTCTCCGGCATAGAGCTTCATGTCCGGAACGAAGAGATGGCAGGCGATTGCGGCGGGATAGTCGCCTTCGCCGCGCAGTGGGCCACCGTTCAACCCGCAGGAGGTGATCTCCACCTGGAGGATGCGACCCTTCTCATCGAACCGAATCGGCTCGGCGCAGCCTTGGCGGCTGAACCAGTGCCCGTTGGTCTGCCGGTGCCAGAACACATACCATTGACCGTTGATCTCGACGATGCTGCCGTGGTTGTTCCCACCGTAGGCCACGGGGCGTTCGGCCGCTTTGTAGCTGCCGATTCCGATATCATTGTTCGAGACGATCACTCCGCCATAGGTGAAAGGACCGCGGGGATCGGGCGCCGTTGCCCAGCAGAGTTCGTGCATGACCTCGGAGGAATAGACGAAATAGTAGGTCTCCCCGCGCTTGCGGATCGAAGAGGCTTCAAAGAAGGCGTGGCCCTCAAAACCCGTCCCGGCAGAATACTCGCTGCCCGGCGCAACAAAAATCGGTTCCTCCTCAATGGTCACCATATCCGGACCGAGTACGGTGCACATTGCCCCGTGACGTCCCTTGTCCCCGCGCCCGCAGAAGCCAGTGTACAGGAAGGTGCGGTCGCCCTCGGTCAGCACGCCGGGGTCAAATTGCGGTTCGTCTCCCTCCCGCTCGCCGAGACGGGTGCCGTCCTTGTACCGGACATATCCAAGGAACTGATAGCATCCCGCAGGGTTGTCGCACACAGCCACGGACACAAAACCCACCTTGTCCAGCACATAGTAGAGGTAATACCGCCCGTCCGGCCCCTTTGTCACGTCCGGGGCGTAGAGGTTCATGCGGCCGTCGTTGGCCGGGTCCGCTAGTCGCGGGTAGATCACACCTTCGCAGCGCCAGTCGGAAAGATCGTTCACAGGTGCGGACCAGCCCATGTAGTCTCCGGAGCAGAAAACAGCTCCGTTGTAATAGTCATGGGACCCGTACACATACACCCGCCCGTCAAAAACATACGGTTCGCCGTCGGGAATGTATTCCCAGAGGGGGAGGTAGGGGTTGAAAGCCTGCTTTTTCATGGTCGATGTACCGCCTTTCATTGGTTAATGGGTGTTGGGACAGGGTATGTGATTCTCTACTGAAAACTCTGCAGCACATCATGCAAACTTTTCAGTAGCAGTGAAAAGTTTGACAACTTTCACAAACGTCAAAGGGCATCATGACACATCATTCTTATCTGGATCGGCCGCAAAGCCAATCGTCCTGACTGCTATGCAGAAATGCTTTCAGATCATTGGCAAGCGCCGGAAAGAGTTGACTGACTCTGCCGCTTCCTTTTACCATCGGGTCGATCCATCTCTTCTTTGCCATGACCTTTCTCCAGTTTGCTTCGGGACCCGGCTGCTTTCCGTGCAGAATCCGGCTGTACGCGCAATACTCTTCCCATTGAGCTTTTGAGCATGGATCTTCTGACAGTCTGCCAATCACTTCCGGTTCGGTCGTATACAGATCATCTTCGTGAATCACATCGCGCTGTATCGCATCGTACAGAAGCTCAGAAAGTATCTGCATGGCATAGCGGTCCTCATCGGAGACATAGATCCGGGAACATTCCAATGCCACGGTTGCGAAACCCTTTGCCGACTCTCTGTGACTGAACATGAGCTCGTTTTGTCCATCCTCATTGACTCCAATCACAAAATCATTGTAAAAGCGTCGGGCGCTTTCTTCTGTACAGATGCCGAAATTGATACCGTTTCCGATCGTATATTCCAGCCGGTCTGCCGATAGCCGCGGCGTCTCATTGTCCGCAATGGGATATCGGTGATAGTCGCACACATCCTCGACGGTCAGATCATATCGCTTCAGCATTTGCAGCAATTCATCGGAAGCGGTGATCAGCCGAACGGTCTGATCTTCTGTCGATTCCTGTTTCAGATAGTCTCCGCGCATGAAGTCCACAACATGGGCAAAGACCGGCGTCGCGATGTCATGCAGCAGACCGGCCACTGCCTGTGCGCGGTCCTGTGTGAAATGCCACACGATCAGGGCAACACCGAGACTGTGATCGAACCGGGAATACGGAGCCAGCCCCCGGAACCGCGGAAAGGATGTGTATTCACACCCGCAATTCATCCCGATGTTTTGAAGCCGCCGGACAGCGGGAACCTGTGCAATCTCCCACAGGAATGAAGGCAATTCATCATGATAGATGTGATAATGATCCAAGATTTTACCTCCGCTGTTCGATCTTTCCGCAATCGTTCAGCTTCGCCAGCCGCCCGATGGCTCCTTCAACCGCCTGTGCCAGTTTTTTCGTCTGCCTGACACCGCTTTCATACCATATGTTTTTGACAACCAGCGTGCTGTTTTTCCTGTCTGCTGCGGCTTCGATCCTGCCAGCAAATCGGTCCCCGCAGAGCATGGGTAGAACATAATATCCATACTTCCGCTTTTCCGCCGGGGTATAGATTTCCCAGGAATACTGGTAATCCCAGATGGCCTCGATCAGCTTCCGGTCCCACAGCATCGGATCCAGAGGGGCAAGGAACTCCAAGCGCGGCTTTGTGTCAATAGTCCCGGCAATCGTTTCTTCCAGCTGTGGTTTGTCTTCCGCCAGCATGTATAGAGGGAAACGGATTTCTTCCACCTGGACAGGGGTAATCCTCTCTGCCTTTTCCAGGGCTTCGAACGCAAGGTTACGCTGCTCGTTGTCCATGCGGATGCTCAACCAAGCGTCAGAACGGCGATTCCACAACAAGCCAATGGCACCAATACGTCTTTTGATGCGCCATTGCAGAAAAGATGTTTCATCCGGACAGGGATTCGGGGCTTCCAACAGTTCGCGGCTGATATACCGGTCTGCGAGGTCATAAAACTTCCGCGAGCCGCTCTTATGATGGATCAGCAGGACCCCGTCCGTATACAACTGTTCAAGCACCGAGCGCGCAGCCGGTGAGCTTTGGTGCCAGTGGCCACTCCAGTGCATGGAAGAATGCCAGAAAATCTTCCCTTCAATCGGCAGGGTATCGCTGCTGACCGGACCGTGCTCCCGGATATAGGCAATGGCCTTTTCTTCCAGCTCCGGGATTCCCGCAAAGGATGCGCCGTGAGCCATGCTTCGTTCACGATATCCGGCAAAATACGGCCAGTCCTCGCGCGGCCAGATCGACAGTTCCTTGTCGCTGTAGTCTACAAGCAGGCGATCTTTGTAGAGCAGGTTGGAAAGCGTCTGCTTTGTGAACCCCTTCACGCGGGACTGCAGTGTCAGCTCGGCATTCTTGCCGCAGACATCGACGGGGTCATACTGGATACAGCCGGCCTGGCGGACATACGCGAGCGCGCCGTCCTTTCCCGCAAAGCGATAATGCCCCAGCAAACCTTGCTTGCTGACGATAAACTGTCTCGCCTGCTCGCGCGTAATGATCAGCATATTCAGAACCTTTCCACTGCCTTGGTCACCGTCTCCGGCAGAGAGCCGTCCACACAGGCGGTGAAGCGCTCCGGATGCTCCGGAGGATGCTCTGCGAAGTACTTTTCAAGGAGTTCGACCTTGCGGTCGCGGCCGAAGAGCGTATACCAGACGTACCAGTCCTCCAGATAGCCTGCCCGTACCGGTACGCCGAGGATCGTTTCCTCGCGCTCGGCGCTGTCCGCGTTGATGACAGCGTGGAGACCGTCCCCCAAATCCATCCCGGCGCACAAGTCGATATCCGCGCCGTCGAAGTGGTAGGACGCGCGGAAACTGGCTTCACCGTTCCTGACTTCGCCGCGCATCCCAAGCTTCGACAGGACGCGGTCGACTTCCTCCGCCAGCTCAAACGGCACGAGCACATCAAAATCATGGAAGCTGTCGGTTACCCCACGGACGCACAGCAGCCATCCGGCACCGACATTGTAGGGAATACCCGCCTTGTTCAGGCGCTCCGCGAGCCGCTTGAGCGCTTTGTCTTTGAAGGCCATGAATCTCCACCCCTTTCCTGCGGTTATTGTAGCGCATGGGAGTGGGATTGGCAAGGACGAAAAACCGTGAAAATTCCAAGCTTTATCCTGTAACACCTGCACACAAAGGATTGACAATCGGCGCGGTTTGCGATAGCATTCTATGTGGTGATGATTCGCCCTTTTCCGTGCGCGTGCACGGTATCACCGGGCATTGTGCCCGAAGCGGAGGCGTTCCGATGAAAAACAGACTGTTGGCGTTCCTGCTCTGCGCGGCCATGCTGGCCACGACCCTTGCGCTGCCCGTAACGGCGCTTGCGGAGGACACCCGCTTTAGCCTGATCCTGTTGGGTGAGACGGCCCTGAAGGACGGCACCTGGGACAGCGAGCCCGTGGTGGCGAAGTTCCGCGTCGTCCAGGACGATCAGACCATCGGCACCCTGACGGCCGACGGTGAAACGCAGCTGGAATGCAGCGGCGGCTTACTGTACCTCTACCCTGTGGCGGAAACCCTGCCGGAGGGCTGGCATTTTGAGGCCGGGTACGCGGTCAACCTCACCGCCGGCGCCCTGAACCGGGCCACAATCCGTCTGAAGGCGGAAGCCGGTCTGTTTGCCATCACCGCCGACCCCGGCGCGCGCTTTGTACTTACACCGCTGGAGGACACGGAAGACGAGCGTTTCCCGATGGAACTGACCGCCGATGAGAGCGGCCGGATCCTGCCCGAGCGCGCCCTGCCGATCGGTGATTATATGCTGCAGGATGCGGAAGAGCGCTATGAGCCCCTGCTGCTGAGCATTGTGCGCTACACCGGCAACGAAGAGGACATCACGGTCGTACGGGCTACATCAGACACCCTGATCCCGACCCCGATCACCGTTACCCTCACCCGCACCGACAACCTCGAAGCCGCCGCGGCGCTAAGCCTGCAGCGCGGCGAGCGCCAGATCGATATTTTCCTCTCGGGCGGTGAATCTGTCCCCGTCACCCTGACCCCCGGCGAGTGGACCGTCGTCGTCACCGCTCCCGAAGGCGCACAGGGCCTGTTTACCGACACCCAATTCACCGGTGAAATGACAACGGTTTTGAACTTAACAGACAGCTGTGAGCTCGCTCTTGAGATCCAGCCTGCTCCGACTCCCACACCCACACCGACTCCCACGCCTACCCCAACACCAACTCCCACGCCTACTCCGACACCTACCCCAACCCCGACTCCAACACCTACTCCGACACCTACCCCAACTCCCACTCCGGAACCCACGCCGGAACCGACTCCCGAACCCACTCCTGAACCCACTCCCGAGCCTACTCCGGAACCCACTCCTGAGCCCACGCCAGAACCGACTCCCGAACCTATCCCGACACCCACACCCCGCTCCATCAGCCTGACAGCTTATGAAGAAGAAATCCTGGCCATGGAGGCCACATACGGGGATATGCTGTCCATCACCCGCCTGCCGCTGTTTGAGGAGCCCCGGAACCTTCCCATGGACGACAGCGTGGTGGGAACCGGTACCGGCAGCCTGCTGGTCCAGGTCTTCTACGACGGCAACCGCGACGCGCAGATGAACGCCACCGAGCGCGGACTGGAAAGCACGAAGGTTGAGCTGATCCTCGTTGGCGAGGACGGTGACCGCATCGTGTCCACGGGCGTTTCCGCCGGGGATTCCATCGTGCGCTTCACCGAACTGCCCGCGGGCCAGTACCGCATCCGCGTGACCCTGCCGGAGGACTACATCTTCAGCGAAAAGAGCACCAAGAAGATGACCCTCAAGCAAAACATCATGCAGCAGAGCGCCCTGCGCATCGAAGAAAGCGAGATCATCCCCGTCGCTGAGGGTGAAGAAGTCGGCACCGCCGTGGGCGCCATGCTGCCCGGCGCGGTCTCCGGCCGCGTGTGGAACGACCTTGACGGCGACGGTGAGCGCGAGGAAAGCGAGCCCGGTGTGGCCGGCGTGCTGATGGAACTCGAATTCCAGCGCAACGGCGATATCTACCAGACCGTGACAGATGAAAACGGCGATTATCACTTCGAGCGCATCAAGCCCGGCGAATACAACCTGCGCTGCTACCTGCCGGACGGCATGATGTTCACCGTAAACAACAGCCGCGTCAGCGCGAAGCTCCGCACCGTGATCTACGGCGAGGGCCGCTCCACCGGCAAGAAGAACGTGACCGTAGAGCGCGGGATGACCACCACAGACCAGAACATCGGCCTCATCGGCGGCTCCTCCGTGCGTGTGGTCTGCTACGAGGACCTGAACGACAACGGCATCTATGACGAAGGCGAACCCGCCCTGCCCGGCGTGATGTTCAAACTCTCCCGCCAGAACGGGAACGAGCTCTCCACCATCTACAGCGACGATTCCGGCGACGCCTCCTTCGGCGCGTTGCGGACCGGCACCTACAAAGTCATGGCCCGCATCCCCGAGGGCTGGAACTACAGCCCCACAGGGACCGGGGAAACCGGCAACCGCTTCCACCAGGACAACCGCCGCGACTGCACCATCAACAATGTGACCCTGACGGATGCCGGCCAGAACATCACCCTGTACCTCGGCGCCATCCGCCTGGCCAGCATCAGCGGCATGGTGTACATGGACACCGACAACTCCTCCACCCTCGATGCCGGGGAAGAACGCCAGCAAGGTATGACCGTGACTCTGGTGGATGAGGACGGCCTTGTCGTCGCCACCTCCACTACGGACCGCAACGGCTACTACAAGATGACCAGCCTGCGGCCCGGTACCTACACACTGCGCCTCACCGCTCGCAACGGCCTTGCCTTCACCTCCCTGGGCGCTGGCAACGTCTTTGTCAACCGCGGCGCGGGCGCCGGCTCCACCGAGCCCTTCTGGCTGGCCTCGGGTGAAGATAAGACCGGCATGAGCGGCGGCATGATCGTTCCCGCGACGCTGGCGGGTGCCTTCTACGGCGACGCGAACGACAACGGCACGCAGGATCCCGGCGAAGGCGCGCTGCCCGGCGCGACCATCACCCTGATCGCCGCGGACGGCACGGAACAGGTCATGGCCTCGAATGACCAGGGCCGCTACCTCTTCGACAGCATTCTGCCCGGAACTTATACGATCCGCTGGGCCATCCCAGAGGACAGCGTCTACAATGAGCTGGATTCCCGGCTGACCTCCGTGGACGGCGTGATCACCTACGGCCCCTTCGCGATGCAGGGCGGAAGCAGCATCACGATGCCCGCCATCGGCGCGCTGACCTTTGCGAGCATCACGGGCACCGCCTTTGTGGACAACGACGTGGACGGCGTCTGCGGCGCGGGCGATGAACCCCTGAGCGGCGTCACCCTGTCCCTGGTCAAGGCGGACGGCACGACGGAAACCGCCACCACCGGCGAGGACGGCACCTTTGCCCTCACCGGTCTGCGGCCCGGCGAACGCAGCCTGTTCCTGACCCTGCCGGACGGCATGGTCATCACCCGCACCACCAGCCTGGACCTCCCGCTCGCGCGCGGCTTCGGTAGCCAGGAGTCCATGATCGACGTCGAGATGGGCGCGGTCTTCGCAGACCAGCAGCTCGGCGTGATCACCCCCGCGGAACTCTCTGGCATCGCCTGGCTCGACGAGAATGACAACGGCCTGCTCGATGAGGGTGAAGCCCCGCTGATCGGCGCGCTGATCACCCTGATCGACCTGAACGACCCGGACGGCTATATCGAAACCGAATCCGACCGCGAGGGCGTCTTCCTCTTTGTCGACGTGGTGCCCGGCCTGTACTGCCTGCAGTACAGCCCCGAAGAAGACATCTATCCCGCCCAGCCCGGCGACAGCTCCTTCACGGAGGGGGACGGCCTGCTGGTCGTGAACGACCTGCGGCTGACGGCCGGCGAGATTCGCTCGGACCTGCGCCTCGGCGTGAAGAGCACCGGCGTGCTCGCGGGCATGGCCTGGTTTGACGACGGCGGCACCTATGTGCCCGTCCCCGGCGTGGCCATCACCGTGACCAACGCGGCGGGCGAGACGGTCTTCGACGATGTGACGGACGAAAACGGCTGCTGGTTCATCGCGGGCCAGGAGCCCGGCGAATACTTCCTGCGCGCGGAATTCCCCGAGGGTTATGTCCCCGTGGAAGCCGACGATGTACGGCTTGAAGAAGGCGGACAGGTCAGCGTCATGCGCGTGATCCACGGCCGTGTCGGCGAGAGCGAGGCCATCACCCTGCGCATGGGCGAAGACCAGATGCGTCTCGACGTCGGCAGCGTGGCACCCGGATCCCTCGGCGACCTCGTCTGGCTGGACGAGAACGGCGACGGCCTGCAGGACTCCGGTGACGGCGGCATCCCAGGCATCACGGTGCACCTGTGGCGCAACGGCGAGGAGATCGCCTCGACCGTGACGGACCAATACGGCTTCTATCGCTTCGTCGACCTCTATCCCGGTGTCTACACCCTGACCGCCGACGTCACCGGGCTGATGCCCACCGTCCTGCGCGATAACATCCCCGGCATCGTCTCCGTTATGGACGAAGGCGGCTCCGTGCCGGTGCAGGTGACCAGCGCTTCCCATAACTATAACGCGGACCTTGGCTATGTGCTCACCACCCCTGGGCAGTATCCCGAGGGTTACGGCGAAGGCGCAACCCAGGTCTGGTCCAACTGATCCTCAGGAGGCTCCCCGAATGTCGAGACTCGGCGACCTGATCCGCACCGAACGGCTGCGGCAGAAGATGACCCCCAAGCAGGTGGCCCGCAAGTGTGGTGTCAGCGAGAGCTACCTCCTGGCCGTGGAGGCCGGGACGCGCATCATCGCGGATGACCAGGCGCGGCGCATCCTGCGCACCATCGGCCTGCGCCAGCAGAACGAGGCCGACTTCTCCCTCGACGACATCGCCGCCACGGTGGACCTGGCCCAGGCCAACCCGGCGGTTGCCCGTGCCGTGGAGGTCCGCAAACCCGCACCGGAGGCCGTGCGCGTAGCGTCCACCGAACCTGAGAAAAAGGGCGGGGACGAAAACGTCGCCGGTTCTGTATGGCTCGACGCCCTGAAGAGCGTGATGAAAAACGTCCCGGTGATGAACGCCGTGATGCAGCCAGTCGATCACCGCCTGCTGCCCATTCTGAACGGCCGCATCGAAGGCGCGAACCCTGACAAGGTCTTCTACTTCCTGGTCCCGGACGACAGCATGCGCGGCTTCCGCGTCCACCAGGGCGACCTGGCCCTGATCGTCCCCGCCCAGAGTCCCGTCGACGGCGCGCTGATGCTCGTGGACCTGCAAGGTCACCGCCATCTCCGTAAAGTGAAAAAGCTGGACGCCACGACGGTCCTGCTCCAGCATTACAACCGTGAACTCGAGGCCGACAGCCTTCAGCTGAACGAAATGACGTTTATCGGCAGGGTCGTCAGGGTGGAGTTTGAACCGTAAGCCTTTCCATTCAATCTCCGGCGCTCAAAAGTAAATCGCCTGATAAGCAAGGGAACAAATTTGCTTTCAGGCGATTTTTCAGCTTCGTTAGCATCGTCATGCACCTCAGGGGCGGTGCACAGATGCTTGCTTGCTAATTTGCTAATGGAAATCCAGTCATTTCAAGGGTTTACGATGGGTCGGAAATTTAGCATCTCAAATGAACACCGTGACGATGCTAAGCCTAAAGCGTATCGTCACATCACAACATCACCGCAACGGCGAACGAGCAGCCGCAAAGCGGTGGAATTGTACGAATAACTTCCGATATTCTTTATCATAAGACCAGAAGAATTGGAGATTTGTATATCCCAAATTACGCAATACTAAGGCGCATAAAAATGGTGACCGCGGTAAATATGGATCATATCTGAGGATTCATCATAGTATCCAAGATAAAACTCCTTCTTGTCAAAAGGAATATCTTCCTGCCTGTGATCCGCAAAAAACCATGCATTACATTGGGCTCCTCCGACACTTTCATTCAGAATCGCCTGTATGTTGAGATGAATATGCAATTGGCTGCCCAATTCCGTAATGGCAATGTCCGGGTATTCCCAGGTCCATGATTCCGGAATGATGTCTTTTATTTCCAAACCGGATTGTTCTTTTGTATAAACATGCATGATTTCATATCCATCGGTATATTGGAGCCAATCTGTCCAGATACCACTATAAAACCCATAGATCTCCGGGTGGTCTTTAATCCCTACTGCTGAAAGCATTCGTGATTTTGCTTCCCTGCGTTGAAAAAAACCAATGCCGAACCAAATAACTCCGGCAAACAGAATCAGGACAAAAAGGCAGAGGATCCTCTTTTTCCGATTTTTCATTCATATTCCTTTCCGATCAGCGTCATTGCTTTTCCCTGTTAATTGCTGCACACATAATGGGCAGGGATGTATTCAGGGATTTACAACGATCAGCAATCCTGATAAATCCAGGTGATCGATAATCGACAATTTCAAAAGTTAATCTGGCATCCGTCAATCCCGATCTGTCTGTAGGTCGATTCATGTATAGGGGTCTCCGGTGCACAGGGAACCTCTCTGTCGCCTGCGGGCGACATCTCCCCTTTCAGGGGAGATTAGGTTTTATGCGGGTTCCCGTGCATTGTAGGTGTGGCAAGCGGCGTCCCTGCTACAGTTCGAGTTTACAATACTGTTAATTCCTTGCCGCATGCGGAGCCGCCCCAACCTCCCCTGAAAGGGGAGGGGGACCGCCGCAGCGGTGGAGAGGTCACTCCGCCGACCTCTGGATATAAGGCTCCACCACCGCGGGATTGCCACCAGCTTCAAGGAAACGGTCGATGGCGGCCTGGAGCTGCTCATGGAACTCTTCCAGGCACAGGCCGTTCTCCATGATGTAAGTGGCGACGGGGATGCCCACGTAGCGCAGGTGCCAGGGCTCGTAATGGATCTTCGTGATGTCCTCTTTGTCCTCAGGATAGCGGATGATGAAGCCGTACTCCTGGCAGTGCTGAGCCATCCAGATGCATTCTTTTTCTTTGGCCATCTTGCTGTTCATCCCGGAGGCGTTGATCCAGCTCTTCGGGATCACGTCGCAGCCCAGGCCGGTCTGGTGGTCGGAAGCCCCGGCCTTCGAGACCCAGCCGTCATCCTTGCCGTTGTTCTTCTTCAGGCGGTTTTTGTACATGGTGTTCTGGGTGCTCCAGGAGCGGTATGCGCTCTTGAGGTAGAGGTTATAGCCGTCGGCTCTCGCGGCCTCGGACAGCTCGATCAGGGCCTCGGCGCAGGTGGCCTGGAGCTGCATGGTCGAGCTCACGGCCTTCAGCATGCCGTTGTTGGCGTTGCTCCCGTCCTTGTTCGCCTTGCGGGCCGGGATGGTCACCAGCGTGTCGGGGACGAAATCCTTCGACAGCAGGTAATCCTGGTTCGCGATGCGGATCAGTTCCGGGTCCATGTCCGACAGCCGGATCGGGAAATCCCAGGTCACGTCACCGTAAGTGTCCTCGGCGATCAGATCGTCTTCCCAGAAATCTTCAAGGGAAAAGTCTTCAGCCAAGGAACAGCCGAGAACCAGACAGAAGGCCAGCTCAAGTGCAGCCATTCGTTTCAGGATCTTCATAAACGATCTCCTCTCACGGGGTCAGCGTATCGAGAAAACGCTCGCGGCGAATCAGCAGCAAGTATTCCTCGAGGGGGATGTTCAGCTCGTGAATACGGGCCGCATGCTCATCTCCCACATAACGGAAGTGCCAGGGTTCGTAGGAATAGCCGGTAATCTCCTCCCAGCCCTTGTCGTACCGGAGGACAAAGCCGAAGCGCCAGCTGTTCTCCCGCATCCACTGCCCCGCGACCGAATCGGCAAACGCCTCGCCGAGGCTGTCGTTCACGCCGTTCTGCCCCACGTCCATGCTCAGGCCTGTCTGGTGCTCGCTCGCGCCGGGGCGGGCCACATAGGCGTCCGCCTGGGCCTCGTCGCCGTGGACATTGCGGAGCTTCTGGTTCCAGAGCTTGGTCTGCTTCTCGTAATCCCGGTAACCGCTGACGGAGAGCATCTGCTTGCCCGTCTCCTGCTTGCAGGCCGCAAACATGGCCTCGAGGTGATCGGCGGCCTCATGTGTGAGGCGGCGGACCTGGCCCGGCACGTTGCTGAGGCGCACGTCCGGGGTATATTTGCCGCTGATGCGCCACTCCCGGTTGACCAGAAGCAGGTCATCGGGGTTGTTTTGCGGTGTCACGGTCGAAATCGGCTGGCTGATCATCAGGACGCCTGCCGTCAAAAGCGAGGCCAGGGCCTGCATCGGGTTTGCCATCGGATCATCCTTTCTTCAAGCGAGAAGAGCGTGCCCTTTACTCGGGCTTGTATGCGGTTAGGCTGTTGTCCGGCAGGAGCCATACTTCCCCCGTATCGAGAAACTCCTTCGGGAGGTTGGTCATGTTTTTCACTTTTTTTGAGTTGTACACCCGGGTGCGGAAGGTATGGATCTGGCTTTCGTCCTCGAGCACCAGGGGACGGAACTCCCCGCCGCCATGCCGGAAGCGCAGCGCAACCGTCGAGAAGCAGCACAGCGTGGGATTCCCCTCATCATCCAGGTCATAGGTCAGCTGGAAGATCCCGGTGTAGGGATCCAGCGACGCGATGGTTCCGAAGACGACATTCCCCGTCGAGAAGAAAATCGGTTTGCCGTTGTAGAAGTAGACCGGCTGCAGCACGTGCGGATGATGGCCCCAGACCACGTCCGCCCCGCTGTCTATGACCTTCTGGGCATAGGTGTACTGGCCGGAGTTGGGCTCCAGGTGCTTCTCCTTCCCCCAGTGGAGACTGACGATCACCAGCTGGCAGCCCTGGTCCCGCAGGATCTGGATGCGGTCGGCGATGTTCTGCAGGTCCGCATTCTGCGGATAGGTGAAACCGATCATGCCGATTTTGCACCCGTTGACTTCTTTCACGGCGAGGGTATCCCATTCCGGGTGCTTCCCCCAGTTGGTCGACCCGAAATGCGTGATCCCCGCCCCGTCCAGCGCCGCGATCGTGTCATCATAGCCGGAAGCGCCAAAGTCCATGCAATGGTTGTTCACCGTGTTCACCGCGTCGATACCGCCCTCCACCAGGCACTGCACAAATTCCGGCTTGCCGATGAGCGGGTACGTCTTGTTGGCCTTCTGGTTCGCCCGCTCCGTGAGCACGACCTCGAGGTTGGCAAACGTGCAGTCATCCGCTGTGAAATACTCAACCAGCGTCGAGAACGGCCAGTCAACCCCGTTCTCATCGATGGCCTTTGTGAACGCGCTGCTGGCGTTCCGGTATTGCACGGCATCCCCGAGGGAACAGTCCCCGATGAAGGACAGCGTCATCGTGTTCTCAGCAAATGCCGGAAGGCTGAACAGGAGCAGCAGGAACCATAATGGCAGGAATCGCTTCATGAGCCGTTTCTCCCTATCCAATCAAATTTTCACAGCAAGGTCTTGAGGAAAGCCGCCAGTTCCTCCGCCATCTCGGTCTGTTCCGGGATGCGGGGATGGCCGTCGGTGGCATCGCCGTTGCGGCGGAACAGGAAGTGGTGTGCATTCAGGCCCTCAGCCCGTAGTTCCTGCGTGATCTCCTCGATGGCCTCGTCCCATGCCCGGTCGTGTCGGAGGAGCGTCGTGATGAAGACAACGGGTGTCTCCACGGGGTAATGCGCCATCACGCCCCAGGCGATCTTTTTATATTCGGCTTTCCACAGGTCCTTGTGCTCTCCCTCGCACCGGATGTCGTTCTGCTCGGTCAGGGCATTGTGCTGGTCGTTCTGCCCGAGCGCGAACACCACCGCGTGGGGGATGTAGCGCGAAAAGTCCCACTTTGTGAACTCCCCGGCCTCCGGGAAGTAGCACAGCCGGTCCCAGGTCTCGTCCATACCGATCTGCGTCGGGTAATGGAAGTACCCGGTGTGCGGCAGCACCGCGATGCCGCCCTGCGCGGTCAGGTGGCACGAAGCCCCCAGCAGCCGCGCCGTCTGCCAGCTGTAGGCCCACCAGGCGTTGTCGTAGCAGGCGTCGTTCGAGCACGGATCGGTGCGTCCCACATAGTCTACGGCCTCCACGCAGGCCCCGGCGGTCACACTGTCGCCATAGAACTCCAGGCGCAGAGGTTCGGGTTCCGGCGGCTCATAGAAGGCCCCATCGGTCGTGAACCCGTGCAGGATATAATCATACGAGCAGTCCAGCTGCTTGAAGAGCATGACCTCATGCACCCGGTCCGGTTCCAGGTTATCGGCAAGGAGGAAGGCCATCCGCTTGCCGTTATTCTCTTTCGACAGCGCCACCCGCGAGAGCCGTCCGTCCACCACAAGTCCGAGGCAATCGGTTCCCCAGATGACATTCACAGTCACCTCGCAGGAAAGGGTCGTCCCGGTAAAGCGCACCCGGGCATTGGACCCCGGCCAGTAGAAATGTGCACCTTCGGGTTGATAAGCGATGCGGCCGGTGTAAAGGATCTGGTTTTCTGTTGCGGCGGACATTGGGAAGCCTCCTTTGGTTGGTTGATTGCTTTTTATCTGTATTTGAGTTTTCTTTCTACACACAGAAAACCCATCACGACTCTCTATTCACTATTCCCTATGCCTTATGCCCTGTGCCCTTCCCTCTCATTTCCTCCATCATCCTCCCCGGCTCCGCACTGTGGAACAGCGCCGTCCCGACCACGGCCACATCCAGGCCGCGGGCACGGAGGAGAGGCACCGTTTCCTCGTCCAGGCCGCCGTCGGCCTCAATCAGGCCCGAGAAACCCGCGGTACGGAGCTGATCCAGCTTGGGCAGCATATCTGCCATGAAAGACTGGCCGCCGAAACCGGGTTCGACAGTCATCACGAGCACGAGATCACAGAGGGGCAGCAGGGGCAGGATGTCCGTCACGGGCGTGCGGGGCTTCAGGGACAGACCCGGGCGGCAGCCCAGACCGCGGATCGTCTGCAGGACCGCTGCGGGATTTCCGGGAATCTCCGCGTGAATGGTGATCCGGGCGGCCCCGGCCTCGGCGAAGCGCTCGACATAGTTTTCGGGGTTGTCCATCATCAGGTGAACATCCAGCGGGAGGTCCGGGAAACGCCGGTGAAGCGCGCGAACGGTCTCCATACTGAAAGACAGGTTCGGGACAAAATGGGCGTCCATCACGTCCACATGCAGCCAGTCGCAGCCCGCTTCCGCCATGCGGAGCACGTCTCGCTCGAGATTCAGCGGGTCGGCGGCGAGAATCGAAGGGGCAATCAGGAGCATGGGGATCCTCCCTTTCTCAGTCAAAACGGGCATTCCAGGCTTCCCTGACTTCTGCCAGGATCTGGCGATAGCGCTCCTGCCGGACCGGGGCAATCCGCCCCTCCAGCACGGCGGCGGTCACCGCGCAGCCGGGTTCCCGGTCATGAAGGCATTCATCAAAGCGGCACTGGCCCTCATATTCAATAAACTCAGGATAATACAGGCGCAGGGTTTCCGGTTCCATACGGCCCGAAAGGGCCAGAAGCGAGAAACCCGCGGTATCGAAGACCCGGAGATCACCCGCGAACAGCAGTTCCGCCTTGCGGGTGGTATTTTTACCCCGGGCGATCTTTTGGCTCAGTTCACCGGATTCGAGATCCAGCCCGGTCAGCGCGGAGAGCAGAGTGGACTTTCCGACGCCGCTCTGTCCGGCCAGGCAGCAGAGACGGCCCGCCATGGCCTCCCGCAGGGCTTCCAGGCCCTCGCCGGTCCGGGCGCTGACGCTGAAGACGGGGGCCTCGGCCGCCGCATAGTCCCTGCGCATGGTTTCCGCCAGCGCGCCGCCGTCAAGATCGGACTTCGATGCCACGAGGACGGAATCGATCTCCTGCCGTCGGCACTCCACCAGCAGGCGCTCCGCCAGCAGCCAGTCCGGCGCGGGTTCCGGGCTCAGGACGATCAGCAGGCATTCGACGTTTGCCACCGGCGGCCGCACAAAGGCCGAGCGCCGGGGCAGAATCTCCTCCACCCAGCCCTCTTCCTCGCCGGTCCCGGGTGTGAAGCGCACGCGGTCACCCACCATGGGGGTCAGCCCCAGCCGGCGGAACTTCTTCTTCGCGCGCAGCACAAACTCGCCGCCGTCGTCGGTCCGGGTGGTGTAAAAGCTGCCGATCCCGCGAATCAGAATGCCCTCGGGCATGGCGCGCCTCCTTCATCAAGATGCTGTCTGACAGTATATGCATTGGAAGGGTTTTGTCAAGAATCCGGAGGTCCGCGCACCGCCGGAAAAAAGGGGGTTCACAATTCACCAAATTTGTGTATAATACCCCTCAGAAAGTGCCGCGAAGGACGCGGACAAATGAATAAAGGGAGGTCTTTTCGTGAAAAAACTGTTCTGCCTGGCTTTGGTTTCCGTCATGCTGCTGGGGCTCGTTTCCGTGGCATCGGCTGACGGCTACACCATCCGCATCTACTCCAACTCCAATTCCCCCGAGCGCACCACCTGGCTGATCGAAGCGGCCAAGGAAGCAGGCTTCGACATCTCCATCGATGACAACACCATCTATTCCGGCGACGTGAAGGCTGTGCAAGCCGCCAATGAAAACAAAGACGGCGACATCATCTTCGGCCTGAACGAAGTCCGCTGGTCCCAGCTGATCAAAGGCCAGTATGAGAACCTGAAGATCCTCGACTGGACCCCCACCTGGGCTGACAAAGTCGGCGAGTACAAGTATGACGGCAAGGCCTACGGCCTGGTCATCCAGAACATCCTGATGCTCTACCGCACCGACAATCTCGGCACCAACGGCCAGGAGCTGCACTTCCAGCACTGGGCTGACATCGTGAACTGCGGCTACACCTGGTATCGCCAGGGCAAGGTCGGCGGCACCACGAACATGAACATCAACAACGCGATGCTCTATGCCTTCACCGATCCGGAATCCCCGGCCGGCGGCATCTCTGTCGAGGGCTGGAAGACACTGTGGGCCTACTGCGCCGGCGGCAAGTTCACCAACGACAACTACGGCCTGGATCCCCTGATCCGCGGCGACGTGCAGGTCTCCACCTACTATTCCTCTTCCCTGTACGGCAACATCGACAAGGCTGTCTTTGCCGGCACCTACGAGAATCCGCTGATCGGTACCGACGAGCCCGAGAACTGGAACCTGGTCGACATTGACGACGGCACCTACTACATCGCCGAGTACCTGGGCGTGCTGGACCGTGAAGGCCGCACCGCCGAGCAAACTGAGATCGTGAAGGAATTCGCCGAGTGGTTCGGCTCCGCGGAAGTGCAGATCGCCTGGTCCGAAGAGTTCGACTCCTACCCCTGCAACGCGGACGCTGTCGCCGAACTGTACGACGAAGTTCCCCCGATCTACACGCTCAAGAACTGTTCCCTGACCATCGTACCCGGCACAGACCTGACCTATGCCGAATATGTGGGCGCTCACAACGCCGAGTGGACCAACATCATGACCAACCTGGGCTTCTACTGGGCCGACAACAACAACGCCCCCAAGGAACCCGACTGGGAGAATGTGGATTGGGCCACCATGACCCAGGCTGCGCAGTAATCTCTGCCGACCCAAGGACGAACCCTCTTGGGTTCGTCCTTTTCTCAGGCGCGTCCCCGCACGAGGAGACAAGCCTGTCTCAAAACCTGACTGGGTAAAGAAAGGACCGATGCCTGATGATCCGCCTTGAAGATATCGTCGTGCGTTTTGACAAGTTCGAAGCGCTGCACAAGATCAACGTCCACGTCAAAGAGGGCGAGTTTTTCACGTTCCTCGGCCCCTCCGGCTGCGGAAAAACCACAACGCTGCGCACGATTACCGGTTTTATCCAGCCGGCGGAAGGCAAGGTCTGGATGCAGGGTCGTGACATCACCAATGTCCCGATCGAAAAGCGGAACATCGGCATCGTCTTCCAGTCCTATGCGCTGTTCCCCACCATGACGGTACGGAAAAACATTGCCTACGGTCTCACAGTCAAGCACGTGAAGCGGGATGAGATCAAGCAGCGGGTGCAGCAGATCGCGGAGCGGGTCAATCTCACGGACGACCAGCTTGACAAAGCGGTCTCCCAGCTCTCCGGCGGCCAGCAGCAGCGTGTCGCCATCGCCCGTGCCCTGGTCACCAACCCAACCATCATCTGCATGGACGAACCCCTCTCAAACCTGGACGCCAAGCTGCGCGTCAACCTGCGCAACGAGCTGAAGCGGATGCAGCGGGAGTTCGGTATCACGACGATCTATGTCACCCACGATCAGGAGGAGGCGCTGACCCTCTCCGACCGGATCGCCGTCTTCAACAACGGCTATATTGAGCAGATTGGCACACCCAACGATGTTTACAACCATTCCGCAACCGACTTCGTCGCGAACTTCATCGGGGATATCAACCGTCTGGACGAAGAGATTGTCAACCGAATGCAGCTCTCTCCCGGCAAGAAACATTATATCCGTCTGGAGCGCATCGGCGTCAAGAAGGACGACGAGGGAAAGGAAGACAAAAAGGACAAGAAAGACAAGGGCGAGAAAAAGGACAAGAAGGCCAAACCCGGCAAGGCCCTCAAGCTGCACGGCATTATTGAGTCGCAGGAGTACTACGGCCTGTCCGTGAAATATTCGATCCAGGCCGCCGGCCAGACGCTGAAAGTCGTTGAAAAGAACGACGGCATCAACATTCACCAACCCGGTGAACATGTCATCCTCCGGATTGATCCGGAAGATGTCATGAGCTACTGAAGCGAGGTGAATTGAAATGCAGGCAGCGATGCCACGCAAGCAAAAATACGGTTTTGGCAAACTTTGGGCTGTCTTTGGGGGCGTCCTCTTCCTCTACCTGTTCCTCGGCTTTATGATCTTCCCGTGCTGGGATACGCTGAAATCCATCTTTACGGCGGTGGAGGGCGATCCCTTTGCGGTCATCCGGTTCTTCTTCGCCGGAAACATGCCTTCGTTCATCTGGAATTCCGTGAAGCTGGCCATCGTTCTTGTCGTCACGGTCAACGTGGTCGGCATCTCCATCGTGCTGCTGACAGAGTACTTTGACATCAAAGGCGCAAAGTTCCTCCGTCTGGGCTACATGACCACGCTGATCTACTCCGGCGTCGCCCTGGTCACAGGCTATATGTTCCTCTATGATCAGGACGGTTTTGTGACCAAGATGCTGCGCGAATATTTCCCGGAGATGGATAAACAATGGTTTTCCGGATTCGGTGCCGTTGTGTTCACAATGACCTTTGCCTGTACGTCAAACCACGCGCTGTTTCTGCGCAACGCGATCCGCGGCATCGATTACAATACCGTCGAAGCTGCGCGGAATCTGGGGTCCAACCCATTCGGCGTCCTGTTCAAGGTCGTCATGCCCACCCTTCTGCCGACGATCTTCTCGCTGACGGTCATGACCTTCATCACCGGTTTGTGCGCCATGTCCGCTCCGACACTCCTGCACTATGACTCAATCAACCCGGAAATCGTCCGCCTGGCAGGCGCGGTAGGCGCGGGAGATGACTTCTCCCCGGAGGGTCGGGCCGCCCTGCTGTCCATTATTCTGGCCATGTTTACCGTGGCACTGCTCCTGATCCTGAACCATTATGAGAAAAAGGGCCACTACCTTTCCGTCAGCAAGACCAAGGCCAAGCTTGTCAAGCAGAAGATCCAGAATCCGGTTGCGAATGTCCTGGCCCATATCTACGCATATGTTCTGTTCCTGATCTATATGACGCCGGTGGTCATGATCATCCTCTTCTCTTTCCAGAACTGGAAGAATGTGGACGGCAAGATCCTGGATTTCAGCCAGATGACGTTCTCCAACTATGTCGGTGTCGAGGACGCACTCATCCCAAAGAGCGGCGCGCGGAACGCCGGCAAATTCCGGACCGTGAAGAACGCGATCATCGGCCTGTTCTCCTTTGACAAGACCAAGGACAGCATCATCCTGAGCTTTATCCTCTCGGCCATCGCCGCAGCCCTGGTCTGCGTGATCGTGGTCCTGGCGGTCAACTACATCTTCAAGCACAAGAAGGCCAAGTCATCCAAGTTCGTCGAGGCCGGCATGCTCTTCCCCTGGCTCCTGCCGACGATCCTGATCTGCTATTCCTACCGCATCTATTTCAAGCAGAACCTGTGGTATGTCTTCGGTGAATCGCTGAGTTCGCCGGAGCGGATGCGGATCCTGCTGATCGCCGCCTATGTCGTGGTCAAGCTTCCGTTTACCCTGCGCATGATCAAAGCCTCGTTCTACTCGATCGATGACGAACTTGAGGAAGCAGCGCGAAATCTCGGCTCCGGTCCGGTCCGATCGTTCTTGCGGATCAAACTGCCCATCGTCTTGCCCAGTGTCCTGGCGGTGTTCGCACTCAACTTTAACGCCCTGTTCTCAGAGTATGACATGAGCGCGACCTTCGCCAATACCAACACGCAGACGCTGGCCATGGTGGTCAAAGGCCTGACGGAGACAGGCAACAACAGCAGCCAGTTCAACCAGGCCGGCCTCCGGTGCGCTGCGACTGTGCTGATCATGGTTGTTTCGGGGATCATCCTCTACCTTGTTTATGGTGTCGGCGCGCGTGACCTCGCGGAGCGCCTCAAACGCCGGGAGAAGCGGCGTCGCTTCTTCGCCCGCATCACCGGGCGCGCCGGGAAGGAAGAGCAGGCCAAGAAACTTGCCTGAATCCCGCGGATATTGCGCAAACCGGAACAGATCTTGCACTTCTGTTGCACTGTCTCGCAAACCCGTCGCTGCTGTCTTGACAGCGGCATGAAAGTCGTGTATACTGTGCACGATTTCGCGTGCGATCCACAGTATTGATATCCCGGCCGGAAGTGCCGACGTGTTTGCCATTTGGGCACGCGGATGGATTCGTTCTCCATGGCAGGTGCCATGAAAATAAAAAAAGGAGAGATGCCCCATGAAAAAGTTTGTTGCTCTGCTCATCGCTCTGGTCATGATGATGGCCTGTGCAAGCGCTCTGGCCGAGAAGGTCGGCGTGTCCATGCCCACGCAGGACCTGCAGCGCTGGGTGCAGGACGGCGAGAATATGCAGAAAGAGCTCGAAGAGAACGGCTATGAAGTCATCCTGACCTATGCCGCCAACAACGTGGCTCAGCAGATCGCCGACCTTGAGAACATGATCACCAACGGCTGTGACGTGCTCGTCATCGCCTCCATCGACGGCTCCTCCCTCGGCGAAGTCCTCGCGAAGGCCAAGGAAAACAACATCATGGTCGTCGCCTATGACCGTCTGCTGATGGACACCCCCGACGTGGACTTCTATGCCACCTTCGATAACTACAAGGTTGGCGTCATCCAGGCCTCCTACATCGTCGAGAAGTTCGATCTTGAGAACACCGACAAGACCTTCCGCATGGAAGTGTTCGCCGGCTCTCCCGACGACAACAACGCCCGCTTCTTCTATGCCGGTGCGATGGACATCCTGCAGAAGTACATCGACGAGGGCAAGCTGGTTGTGCCTTCCGGCCAGACCGACTTCGAGACCTGCGCCATCCTGGGCTGGGGCACCCCCGACGCCCAGACCCGTATGGACAACCTGCTGACCGCCTTCTATTCTGACGGCTCCTTCCCGGATCTGGTTCTGAGCCCGAACGACTCCCTGGCCATGGGTATCGCCAACGCCGTTGAGGCTGCCGGCTGCCCGCTGGAGAGCTTCCCGGTCATCACCGGCCAGGACTGCGACAAGGCCAACATGAAGAACATCCTTGCCGGCAAGCAGTCCATGTCCGTGTTCAAGGACACCCGTACCCTGGCTGCGCAGGTCGTCGAGATGGTTAACGAGTACCTGCTGGGCGAGGAAGTCACCGTGAACGACACCTCCACCTACAACAACAACGTGAAGGACGTTCCCTCCTTCCTGTGCGATCCTGTCTTCGCTGACATCAACAACTACGAAGAGCTGCTGATCGAGTCCGGCTACTACACCCCCGAAGATCTTCAGTAATCCGTAAACCTCTTGGCGGAGGCTGACTGGTTGGCAGTCAGCCTCCCCTTTCCGAGGCGAAGGCTTGCCCTCCGCGACGGCGAAAGGACGGTCTTCACCGTCCTTTCGCTTTTTCCATGATACCATCGAGAAGGGACTGATCGCATGGCCCTGCTGGAGATGCGCGCCATCACCAAAACCTTTCCGGGCGTCCGCGCGCTGGATAACGTCAATCTCCGCGTCGAGGAGGGAGAGATCCACGCGCTGGTCGGCGAGAACGGCGCGGGCAAATCAACGCTGATGAAAGTCCTCAGCGGTATCCATCCCTATGGAACCTATGAGGGCGATATCCTTTTTGACGGCAATGAGTGCCGTTTCCAGACGATCCGCGACTCCGAGCGTCTCGGCATCGTCATCATCCACCAGGAACTGGCGCTGGTCCCCTACCTGACCATCGCCGAGAACATGTTCCTGGGCAACGAACAGCGCAAAATGAAGGGCATCATCGACTGGGATGCCACGTATGCCAATGCGGAAAAATACATGCGCATTGTCGGCCTGGAGGACTCCCCCCGCGAGCTGATCAAGAACATCGGCACCGGCAAGCAGCAGCTGGTCGAGATCGCCAAGGCGCTGGCCAAAAACGTCCGCCTGCTGATCCTCGACGAGCCCACCTCCTCCCTGACCGAGTCCGACTCCAAGAAGCTCCTGGACCTGCTGCTCGAGTTCAAGCAGACCCGCGGCATCACGTCCATCATCATCTCCCACAAGCTGAACGAAGTGGCCTACGTCTCCGATCATATCACCGTGATCCGCGATGGCAAGACCATCGAAACCCTCGACAAAAACCACGACGACTTCACCGAAGCCCGCATCATCAAGGGCATGGTCGGCCGTGAGATTACCGACCGTTTCCCGAAGCGCCACGGCGTACAGATCGGAGAAAAGTCGCTGGAGATCCGCAACTGGACCGTACATCACCCGCTGTATCCGGAGCGCAAGGTCGTGGACGATGTCTCGATCTACCTGCGCAAGGGCGAGGTCGTCGGCATCGCCGGCCTGATCGGCGCCGGGCGGACGGAGCTCTGCCAGAGCGTTTTCGGCAAAGCCTACGGCACCCAGATCAGCGGACACCTGTACAAAGATGGAAAAGAAATTCACCTGAACACCGTCTCGCAGGCCGTTCAAGCCGGCCTGGCCTATGTGACGGAGGACCGCAAGGGCGACGGCCTGGTGCTGAGCAATTCGATCAAGCACAACATCACGCTCTCGCGCCTCGGCTTCGTCTCATCCCACGGTGTTCTGGACGCAGATAAAGAGCTGTCCTCGGCAGAGGAATACAGGCAGCTGCTCAACATCAAAACGCCTTCCGTCGAGCAGTATGTCAACAACCTCTCCGGCGGCAACCAGCAGAAAGTGCTGGTCGCGAAATGGATGTACGCCAAGCCTGAAATCATGATGCTCGACGAGCCGACCCGCGGTATCGACGTCGGCGCCAAGTACGAGATCTACTGCATCATCAACGACATGGCAGCGGAGGGGAAGTCGATCCTGATGGTCTCCTCCGAACTGCCCGAACTCCTCGGCATGTGCGACCGCATCTATGTCATGTGCGAAGGAAAGCTGATCGGCGAACTTCCCGCCGCCGCGGCCAACCAGGAGATCATCATGCAGATGATCATGGAGGCCAGCAAGACGGGCATAGGCACACAGGCGGAATAAGACGACCGCCGGACTCATATCACATCGTGAAGGAAGGGTTCGACCATGAAACACGGGATCAAGATTGCAACCGTCGTTCTGCTGGTGCTTGCGATCGGCCTGTCCGTTGTCGGCTTCAAGGGTCTGCAGATCAAAAACGAATGGCAGACACTGAAAGACAACGACTACGAAGAATACCAGGCGAACATCCAGCAATACGTCGCCAAGACAGAGAACTGCAAATCGATCGCCGAGGTGGCTATCGCGAACATCGACGGCTATATTGCCCAGATGAAAGCGGATCGAGCCGCGCTGAACAAGCTCCTCTATCCGACGGATGAAGAAGAGACTCCCGAAACAGAGGAGACTTCCGAAACCGTCCCGGCGGAAGAAGCAGGCGCGGTGACCGAGGAGACCACAACGGCTGTCGAGACGCCGGTTGAAACGGCCGAGAACCCCGAGGCAGCCACCGAGACTGTTGTTGCCGATGCAACTGCACCGACAGAAGGCGAAGCCCTCGCGGAAGAGACGGCCGCCGAGGCGGAGGACGGCCTCCGCACGGTCGAAGCGGCCAGCGGCGGCGGCGACGTCAAGGTCGTCTTTACCGACCGCCCCGAGATGACGGACATCACCCTCGCGGAAAAAGTCGTCAACCCGGAAGAAGTCGACAAGCTCGAAGGCTTCATCATGACAGCGGTCAACGATGCGCTGCGCAAGGCGGAACAGCCGGTTGCACCGGAAGTCGATCCCCTGTTCAAGGACATCGACGCCTGCATCGAAGCAGCTGAGAAAGCCCGCGAGGAAGCCGTCGGCTATCTCGAGACAAACGAGGGCAAAAACATCCTCTACCGTCTCGAGCAGGTCAACGCGTTCGCCGGATTGAATCCCGAGGATGCAGAAGCCGTGAAGCAGGCCAACAGCGACCTCTTCAAACAATTCAACCTGGCCAACACTTATCTGAAGAAGATCATCAACTACGACGGCCAGCATCCCAAGACCTCCGAAGCCACGACCCGCAAACAGTATGAAAAGGCTGTCGAACAGGTCAAAAAGGTCGCCGAGGAAAACGGTCTTGAGATCGAGCTGACACCCTATGAGCCCGAAACCTCCTCCGTCGATCTCTTTGTCCAGCAGATCCAGCAGTTTGAGGAACAGGCCAAGGCCGAGAACGCCAAATCCTCGGAAGAGAAGGACGAGGCTGCCCAGCGGATCGCAGAACGCAAAGCCCAGATCAAGGAACTTGAGACCGGTACAAACGGCACCCTGAAGGACAACTGGGATTACTTCTTCTGGGGCGCCGGGCTGCTGCTGGTCATCGGTGTCCTGTGCCTGATCGGCTGGCTGAAGCCGGACCTGCTGAAGAAGATCGGCGCCGCCGCCAACAAGAACATGATGCTGGTGGCGCTGGTGGTCATCACGCTGTTCTTCTTCATCATGACCCACTACGCCAACCTGAGTCCCCAGAACATCACGAACGTCATCAACCAGGCCGGTTACATCGTCATCCTGGCGACCGGTATGCTGCTGTGCATTATCTCCAGCGCCAACATCGACCTGTCTGTCGGCCGCGTGATGGGCTTCATCGCAGCGTGCGCCGCCATTCTGGTGGAAGACGTCAAACTGCCGGTCGCTGTCGTCCTGCCGCTGTGCCTGCTGATCGGCATTGCCATTGGCGCCTGGCAGGGCTTCTGGATCGCTTACATGAAGATCCCCGCATTCGTCGTGACCCTGGCCGGCCAGCTGACCTTCTACGGCCTGACCATGGTGCTCCTGAAGGGTGAGACCCGCGCGCCGTTCCCGGAAGGCTTCCGGAACATCTTCGGCGGCTCGCTCGGCGGTGACAAGAGCCTCGCCCTGTGGATCGGCCTGATCGTGGTGGCCGCCTTTGTGGGCCTCAAATTCTACGGCCGGATCAAGCAGGCCCGGAAGGGCAATGCCGTTGAGCCGCTCGGAAAGATGCTGCTCAAAACCGGCCTCATCTCTGCGGTTCTGATTTGGGTGTTCTACTCCCTGTCTCAGGACAGAGGCATGCCGATGGTGCTGATCACGGTCTCCCTGGTCCTGATCGCGTACACTTTCCTGACCCAGAAAACGGTTCCCGGCCGTCACCTGTACGCCATGGGCGGCAACGTGAACGCGGCCCGGCTCTCGGGTGTCAAGACCCAGCGCATGCTCTTCCTGACCTACGTTAACATGGGCTTCCTGGCATCCCTCGCCGGCCTGACCTACGCGGTCCGCGCCAACTCCGCCTTCCCGATGGCCGGCCAGGGTGAAGAGCTGAACGCTATCGCGGCCTGCTACATCGGCGGCGCCTCCGCATACGGCGGCATCGGTACCGTCGGCGGCGCGGTCGTCGGCGCTCTGACCATGGCCATGATCAAGAACGGCATGTCGATGGTCGGTATGTCCATGGATATCCAGCAGGTCGTCCTGGGCCTGGTCCTCCTGGTCGCCGTCGTCATCGACATCATCTCCAAGAACGGCTCGTCCATCAGCCTGTTCTCCCGCTTCGGCTTCGGCAAGCATAAGGAGGCCGCGCATACGGAAACCCAAGCTGAGAAAGCCGCGGAAAAACAAGTCAAGTAAATATCCTGAATCCAAACGGTCACCCATCCTGCCCCGCCGCACCCCGGCGGGGTTTTCACTTGTAAAAACTTCACTTCCCGCGCCGCAGGCGCCGTGCACGCATTGACAAGTCCGGTCAAAATTGTTACAATATGATGAATTTTTATGTCGAGGTGTGCACCATGCTGAAACGCATCCTGTCCATCGCCCTGTTCCTGTGCCTGTTCTGCGTCGCTGCGGGGGCCGAGATCCCGCTGCCGATCGATTTCTCCGGCGGTTCCAGCCTCTCCCGGGAGGGCTATACCGCGCCATATACCGACGCGGACGGCAACACCGTCTGCGGGTACACGGACAGCACCATCACCGTGACCATCGTCAGCGGCCACGAAGCCCGCACCGAATACTGGGTGGCAGACATCGTGATCAGCGACGCCTCCCAACTGCGCACCAAGGCCGCGACCAGCTTCGACTCCAACGACGCGCGGGATCCCCTGCGCATGGCGCAGGAAGTGAACGCGGTCCTGGCCGTCAACGGCGACTACAACAACGCCGCGGACAAGCACGGCATGGGGTATATCATCCGCCAGGGCATCATGTACCGCAACCACCTGGAGGAGGAAGACACGACTTACGGCCGCCTGATGGACGTCCTCCTCATCGACGAGGACGGGGATTTCCATATCTTCTACCGGCCCACACAGGACAGCATCCCGGAGACCATCAACGGCAAACGCATCATCAACGCCTTCACCTTCGGCCCCTGCCTGGTCGACAACGGCGAACTGATCACGGATTACCACCGCTCGGACCGCAGTTTCGTGGACATGGACTCCGCAGGCTACAAGCAGCGCATCTGCATCTGCCAGGCGGGACCCCTGCATTATAAAGTGATCGCCTGCTCCGGCCCCTCCCTCGGCTCGAAGGGCATGACCATGTCCCAGTTCGCCGACCTGGTCTGGCGCCAGGGCGTCCAGGTCGCCTATAACCTCGACGGCGGCAACTCGGCTACGATTGCCCTGTGCGGAAAACGCGCGAACGGCTCCGGCCACGAAGCCCGCAAGCTTCTCGATATCATCTATTTCGCCTCTGCGCAGTAATGGGAGTGACATCATCGCCATGGACGCGATTCCGTTTGTCCTGATCTTCGGCGGCGGCCTGCTGTTGAGCGCCTGGCTCTTTCATCTCATCCTGGCCCGGGAGGGCGAGAAGCGCAGGCTAGCCTGGCTGACGCTCGCCATCGGTCTTGTGACAGGCTACATTCTTTCAAAGGGCGTGTACGTCCTGTTCCGGATGGATGTCTTCGCGGACCTCGGCCTCGGCGCGCTGACCGAGCTGAACCACGAGCATCTCTCCTTTGTGGGGGGCTGCGCGGGATTCACGCTGGGCTGCGTCCTCGCGGCTCTGGCGGCGAAAGTGCCCGTCCGACGGGCCCTGGACTGCTTCGCCGCCCCGCTGGCTTTGGGCGTGACGTTTGCGCGCGCCGCCGAGTGTTTCCTCGGTGCGCGGGGCCTCGATGAAGCCGAGGGTGTTTTCCGTTCCATTGGCCGCTATGCCCAGGGACAGGACCTGACCGAAGCCGGCTGGACCCACTTCTTCCCGCTGTCCGTGCCCAACACCTCCTACAGCGAGGACATGTGGGGCGACGCCGCGTGGGAACAGGAGTGGGTGCTGCCCATCAGCTTGCATATCGCGATCTTCAGCCTGATCTGTGTTTTTCTCGCCGTGCACTGGCTCCGCAAATGCTCCGGGGCCCGCGGCGTGGCTTTTGAGCGGACCGTCGTGTTCCTGTGCGCACCCGTATTCATCCTGGAGCTCATGCGGGACAACCTCAGCCACACGATCTTTGTGCTCGTGCAGATGGAACAGATCCTCTGCATGGCCGCCATGACCGCGTGCATCCTGCTCGCGGCCGTGCGCTCCCGCAAAAGCTGGCTCGGGATCGCCGTGCCGGTCTTCCTTCTCCTGCTGATCATCGGTGTCAACGCCGCGCTCCAGTTCGGCCTTGACGACAAACTCACGTCGTTCATCGACGCGCTGCCCCTCGGGGAGGCAGCCAAAGACTGGATGAAGATCCATCCCAAGGACTGGTGCTATCCCGGTATGATCCTGACCGACATCGGCATGCTGGTGATGGAGCTCATCCTGACCCGCCGCCAGATACGCAAGGAGGCTCTCCTTTGAAAAAGATCCTGCCGCTGGTCCTGGTCCTGATCCTGGTGTTCGTACTGATCGCGTTCCTCGTTCCGTCCTCCATGCCCGTGGCCGCGGCGGAGGCGGACCTCCCGTACTACAATCCCGTGGAATTGCAGAACCCGGACGCAGCACCGATCGACCTCCAGGCCAAGACCCCCTATGAGCCCCACGCGGAGGGCTGGCTGTCGGACCAGGGCGGATACCTGGACGGAACGCTTTCGGTGCGCATCGAGAGCCGGGTCATCGGGGTCACCAAAGTGTATTTCACCTGGGTGCAGATCGCCGATCCCACCCAGATCCGCACAACCTCCTGGCGCAAATATCCCTCCAAGCAGACCGTTTTCGTCACGACCATGGCCGAGCGGGAGCACGCCGTGCTCACCATCAGCGGCGACTACTGCGTGGACCGCACCCAGGGCGTGGTCATCCGCAACGGGCAGACCCTGCGGAAGGCCAAAGCCACCGAGTGGGACTGCATGTTTATCGACGGGAACGGGGATTTCCACATCTTCCGGGCTCCGGTTGCCAACAACTACGACGATTTTGACGGCGAGATCCTGCAGTCATTCGTCTTTGGCCCGGCGCTGGTCATCGACGGTGTCCTGCAGACGGAGTACACCGAAATGTGCATGCGCCGTGTCGGGTACGGCAAGGCCCAGCGCACAGCCCTCTGCCAGATGGACGAGCTGAGCTACCTCATCATCACCACCGAAGGCCCGGAACAGCATGATAACGGTGGATACACCATCCCCGAGCTCGCCCAGCTGGCCTACGACATGGGCGCCCAAGAGGCCTTCAACCTCGACGGTGGCTCCTCCTCCTGGCTGGTGCTCGGAACAACCCGCATCAACGCCCTGAACGGCAAAAAACGCACGATCTCCGACTGCATCTACTTTATCACCGCGGAGGAAGCGTATTCCCTGCCCTGAGCCCGCGGATAATGGGGTTTGACACCAATGGAAGAAATGGGTTTCCTGCTGCCGGTCACCGGCGGCTTCACCCCGTACGGTCTCCTGATGGCCGGAGGCGCCGTCGGCGCGCTGGTCCTGGCCCGCATCCTCGGCGGCCGCAAAGCCCTGGCGGCTGGCCTGTGCGCGGCCCTTGGCGCGATCCTGGGCGGTCATCTGGCCTGGGGCCTGGTGAACCTTGGTTTTCTCGACGTCTACGCAGAGCCGGGATGGCTCTTTTTGCTACAGCCGTGGTTGGGCGGAACCACCCTCTACGGCGGCCTTTTCGGCGGTTTACTGGGCGTTCTTGTTTTCTGGGTTTTCACACGGGAAAAAGGACAGCCCTCCCTCCTGCGGACCCTGGACCTCCTGGCCCCCGGCGCCTGCTTGGCGCTGGCCTGTGGCCGTGCCGCGGAGGTCTTCAACGGCCAGGGCATCGGCTCGCTGATCGAGGACGAGAACCTGCAGTTCTTCCCTCTCTCCGTCTGTACATACGCGGACGAGGATTTTTCGTCCTGGCAGGTTTGCGTCTGGTTCTGGGAAGCGCTGGCGGCCCTGTGTCTCCTCGCAGCGCTCCTGACCCTTCTTTTCCGCCAGCGAAAGCACAAGACTCTCCTCCCCGACGGCCGACTGGCCGGTATTTTCCTCATTGTTCTCTCCGGCTCCCAGATCTTTTTCGAGCAGCTTCGCGATGACGACGCCCTCCGTTTCGGCTTTGTGATCAGCTTCACACAGATCGCCGCCGCCGTGACCATTTCAACCGTCCTGGCCATCCGCATGGTGCGCGTGATCCGGGAACACCGCGCGACCTGGCGCGACATTCTCCGCCTGCTGACCGTCGCCGCCGGCTTCCTGACCGTGATCTTTGCGGAGTTCGTCTTCGACAAGCCGCAGTTCTACACCGCCCTGATCATCGCCTTCTCGGCCGAAATGGGCCTGGCCTGCCTGACCCTCCATTGGAACAGACACGAACTCGAGACGCCCATCGCCATCTCTGCGGAACTGGCGGGCTTTGCCCTCGCGGCGGGACTTACCCTCGGCAAGATTGATATGGATTCCGAGGTCGTCCTGATCTACGGCATCATCTTGATCGCCTGCGCCGTGCTGTCAACGGTAAGTCTGCGGGTCGGAACGGATCAAAGGTCAAAAGATCGTATGTGAATGGGTGACAATGATATGGATCTTTCATATTGAAAATGCAAAACAAACGAAAACGCTGACTCTGTTCTGCAGGGAATCAGCGTTTTCCATTTGCCTTGGAAACTCAGGTTTCTCCTCCCAGCATCCTCTCCGCAATCTGCTCTACATGCCGCCTCGCGTAATTGGCGGCAGCCTCGGCTTCCTCCTGGGTTTGGGGGCGATCGCCCATCAGGCCGACAAACTGGCTGACCTTCAGGCCCAGAGCTTCCTGCATGGAGGCGTCCGAACCCGCGGGAGCGACCAGGTAATAGCAGAGAAGACTGTCCTGCTGGCCGATGCGGTGCGCACGGTCCTCCGCCTGGGAATGTACCGCCGGACTCCAGTCCAGCTCGCCGAACACCACACACGTGGCGCGCTGGAGGTTCAGGCCCGCCGCCGCACGCAGACTGATGCAGCACAGGTCTGTCTTTCCTTCCATAAAGCGCGAGACCGCCTGCTCCTTCTGGCTGACGGTCTCCCGGCCCGTGATGAAGCCCGGGTGAAAAGCCTTCAGTTCCTGGCGGTAGATGTCCATCACTTCATGGTGGTGCGCAAAGAGGAGCACTTTTTCCCCGTTCTCCAGCAATGCCCGCACAAACTGGCAGACCCACGGGGCCTTGGCCACGCCGGTGGCCTGCCGGGCGCGCTGGCTGATGGTTTCTTCCAGGATGTTTTTCTCCTGCCGGGTCAGGCTGGCGTCGGTCTTCCACTTCACGATCTGTGGGATCACCGGCGCCATCAGCTTCGCGTAGACCTTGTCGTTCCAGTCCAGTTCCTGCACCAGGCGGCGCTTGGGCGGCAGCTGGGACAGGACAGCCTCTTTGGTGCGGCGGAGCATCAGCCCTTCACGCCGCAAGTAGTCTCCCAGGACGTCCGGTTTCGCCACGATGGCGCTGCCGTAGCCGTAGCACCACTCCCGTGAAAAGCTCTCCCAGTCCCCGAGGAAATGGAAGTCCAGGATATTGATAACGTTCCAGATTTCCCCGCCCCGGTTGTAGATTGGCGTTCCGGAAAGCCCGTACACGCGCTCACAGCTCTCTGCGAGGAGCGACGCCGCGCTGTATTTTTCTGTCCCCGAATGACGGAGTTCCTGGATCTCGTCGAAGACCACGCAGCGCAGGGGCAGGGTCGGCAGGGTTTCCTTCCAACCACGCAGGAGGAGATAGTGCATGATGTAAATGTCCGCTTCAGGCAGATCATACGGGGTCAGGCCTGTGACGATGTGCACGCGCGGCGCACGGTCTTCGATGCGCAGGAATCGCTGGGCTTCCTCCCGCCAGTTCAGGGTCAGGTGCGGCGGCGGAACGACCAGCGCGGGGAAGAGCCGGTCAGCGGCCAGCATTGCCAGGGCCTGCACGGTTTTGCCAAGGCCCATCTCGTCGGCCAGCAAGCAGCGGTCATGCTGCAGGAGGAAAGCCAGGCCCTCCCGCTGGAAATTCATGAGCGTGCCGTCAAAGCTTCCCTCGGGCGGGTCGGCTGCCTGGGGCATCCGGGCGGCTTTCTCCTGACGGATCGCGTAGTTCCGCACCGCGGCAACCGCCTCATCCCAGCGGTCCAGGTCCCCGAGCTTCACCTGCAGGGGGAAGCGCAGCATCAGCCAGCACAAATCGCCCACCGCACGCCGGTGGGCCGTGAATCGCGCCTCCCCGCGCCGCGCCCCCGCGCTCCCCGGGAAGAGCCGCTTGCACAGCTCCGTCACTGAGGGATCGCCCTTGACCACCCAGCACTTGCTGCGCCGGTTCCAGCTCAGCGTGCCGTAAGTCCGGGCATCCGGCGAAAGTTCCTGCGGGCGCAGGTAAAGCGGCAGCAAGGTGCTGTCGTCTTCCTGCTCCGGAAGGGTAAATGAATCATCTGTCCAGTTTTGCATTTCCGTTTATTCTTTCCGCTTTTTCCTCAGAATAATTCACTGTGCGAACCTGTGCGGATCAATACCAGCAAAAGCCGGTCGCGAACAACCTGATAGATCAGCAGCCAGTCCGGTTCAATGTGACACTCCCGCACGTTTTTGTAATTCCGGGAATTGACCAACGGATGATCACGATAATGCTCATCCAGTGGCTTTTCCTGACACAAAAGCGAAATGACCGTCTCCAGTTTTGCGGGATCACAACCTCGCTTTAGTGCCGCTTTATAGTCCCGTTTAAACTGACCTGTAAACTGCGGTTTAAGCATTCAGTGCCTCCATCAGGTCTGCGACACTGTTATACGGACCGTACACATCGCCTTTTTCAGCTGCTTCTATTGCCTTATATGTCTCCTTGTTGGGCTCATCCAGTTTGATTTCAAAGGGCAGGCCATGACAGCGAAGGGCTTGTCGGTAAAAGATCCCTGTTGCGGTGCTGAGATCCAAGCCAAGAGACTTGAAAAGAATAGCCGCCTTATCGCGCAGCTCCGGTTCAACACGAAGCGTCATGTTCGTTTTCGTCGTCATAAAAATGCATCTCCTTTCGTAGTGATTATACTACAAATTGATGTGCGTTGCAAGTGCGTTGCATTTAATCTTTGCGAGTTTGAAGCAGTAAGAAGTCTATCCAAAATCACAATCAACCCCTTGACAGTTACGACAAAAACAGCTATGATACATCCGTCTGCAAGTCTGGCTGGGCTTGATGCGGGACGTGCAGGTGTAGCTCAATGGCAGAGCTTCGGCTTCCCAAGCCGACCACGTGGGTTCGATTCCCATCACCTGCTCCACCACCGCATCAATCGCCAT
>JAFZPI010000016.1 GCA_017552615.1 Clostridia bacterium | reverse complement strand
GCAGTCATTCGTCACTTTGCGCTCTCTGTGTTGAAAAGTATGAAAGACAACATGTCCGTTGCCAGACGCCGCAGGCACTGTGCGTATGATGATGAATATCTCGCTCATGTTATTCTTTCTATTCATGCGTAAGCCGTGCACGATTCATACATTCTGCTTGTATTTTGCTTCTTTTTGCTGTATAATGCATTCGGAGGTGTGCAAAATGACGACAATCAGCATACGGCTGGAAGACCAAGATAAACGCGCACTTGATTCCATGTGCAGCGACATGGGCATGAGCCTGTCCACATTCTTCACCATCTATGCCAAACGTGCACTGCGTGACCGAAAGATCCCATTTGAGGTAACCGCACCGGAAGATCCTTTTTATTCCGAGAAGAATATGAAATGGCTGGATGCATCCTGGAAACAGATCGAAGAGGGGAAAGTAATCACCAAAACGCTGGATGAGTTGGAGGCAATGACAAATGCCTAAGTTCACCTTCTCCGAGTCCGCGTTTGCTGATTATCTGGACTAGCAGCAAAATGACAAACCAACAGCAACCAAGATCAACCGGTTATTGAAGGAGATTTCCAGAACACCTTTCTCTGGTCTCGGAAAGCCGGAACCCCTCAGGCACTCAAAAGCAGGCAGATGGTCCAGAAGAATCAATGAACTCGACCGACTCGTATACGAAGTCAAGGATGATGAAATCTTCATCGCCTCGTGCAAAGGTCATTACGATTGACCTTAAAGAACATTTACTTTTCATCCTTGACAATTCATCTTTGCTGACGTATAATTCAGTTCGCAAGGTGAGGATTCAGGCACGCTAACGTGCAAACATTCAGGCACGCAGCGTGTGAAAAGCCTTGTGAATTGGCGGTTTTTATCTGGGTGTGGCGCAGTTTGGTAGCGTGCCTGAATGGGGTTCAGGAGGCCGGAAGTTCAAGTCTTCTCACCCAGACATGAAGAAAGCCCTTGTGAACATTGCGTTCCCAAGGGTTTTCTTGTGCTGGTTTTCTGCCCTTTAGCTCATTCGATACGGAAATTTCTGTTTGTGCGTGAAGGAAAAGAAACCTCGAGGATAGAATATTATAGGACACGGAAGTAAACCGACCCGACTACAAACAAGGGGGAAAAAGTATGATTGGTTTTATCGGTCTTGGCCATATGGGTTTCCCGATGGCAGAAAACTGGTTGAAGAAGGCGGGCGAGCTGATGGTGTGCAACCGTCCGGCCGCCGCAAGCGCCGCCCTATGTGAAAAAGGCGCGGTGATTGCCGCGTCCAATCAGGAGATGGCAGAGCAGTGCACCCTGATCGGCCTCTCGCTCCCCGGCCCCGCGCAGGTGGAGAGCGTGGCTCCGGAGCTCATCGCCCACGCGGCCCCGGGAACGGTCATCCTGGACTTCAGCACTGTGTCCCCGAAGCTCAACCGCGACATGGCCGCTTTGGCGCAGACCCGCGGCGTGGTGTATGTCGATGTTCCCGTCTCCGGCGGTCCGGCCGGCGCGGCAAACGGCAAGCTTTCCCTGATGATCGGCACGTCGGAGGAAGAGTTCCTGACGTTGGATGTGAAGAAGTACACCGATACCATCGGCGACAAATACTTCTTCATGGGCGCGCGGGGCAACGGCAACGCCATCAAGCTCATCAACAACTACATGGCTTTCGCCGCCCAGGCCATCAACGGCGAAGCCCTGGCCATGGCCGATGCCCTCGGCATCTCAGCCGATGCCTTCTATGAAGTCACGACGAAATCCTCCGGCAACAACATGATCCTCGGCGCGAAGATGGCCAAGATCAAGAACAATGATTATCAGCCCGGCTTTGCGCTGGACCTGGTGGTCAAGGACCTGGAACTGGCCCGCCAGCTGTGCCAGGACGCGGAAATCGCGAATTTCACGCTGAACACCGCCCTGCAGTGGTACCGCATCGCCCAGGCCAAAGGTGCCGGGAAGGAAGACTCCTCCGCCGTGATCCGCGTAATCCGGGAGACGGAAGGAAAACACTGAAACAAAACCCAATCAGCAAAACGGAGGTATGATCCATGTCACAGCCAATCACCAAGGAAAACTTCCTTGATGCGTCCTATGATGTCTTCAACAAGTTCCACAAGCAATTGGCCGTCCTCACCGTGGGCACCGGGGATGATTTCCGCTGCATGACCATCGGCTGGGGCGCCATGGGCAATGTGTGGGGGCATCCGGGCTCCACGCTGACCGTGTATGTCAACCCACTGCGCTATACCTTCGAGTATCTGCAGCAGCAGGATCACTTCACGGTCTGCTTCTTCCCGGAGGAATACCGGAAAGACGTGCTGACCCTCGGCACCAAGTCCGGCCGCGACTGCGACAAGGTGGCTTTGACCAGCCTCACCCCCAAGACGCTGGAAAATGGTGTAGGTTTTGAAGAGGCAGAGCTGACCTTTGTCTGCAAGAAGATCTATGCGGATCAGTTCAAGCTGGAATTGACCCCGGACTTTGTCCGCGACGGCATTTACACCAAGTTCCCGCCTCACTGGTTCTACATCGGATCGGTAGAGGATGTGTTCGGCGAGATGAAAGAATAATGCAAGTGAAAGGGGTATCAACAAATGCGCAAACTGAGAGACCTCACCGTATCCGACATTGGCATGGGCTGCATGGGCTTTTCCCACGGCTACGGGGACATCCCGGACGAAGCCTACAGCATCGAGGCCATCCGCAAAGCTTATGATTTCGGCTGCACATTCTATGACACGGCGGAAGCGTACGGCCCCAACCTGTTCCCGGAGTTCCGGGGGCACAACGAGCGCATCGTCGGCAAGGCGCTGAAGGACGTGCGCAAGGACGTCGTGCTGGCGACCAAACTGCACATCGCCGCGGAAGAGCCCGCGCAGGACGGATCTGTCTACGCGACCGTGAAGCGCCATCTGTTGGCGTCCCTGGAGCGGCTGGGCACCGACTGGGTCGATCTCTATTATCTGCACCGGGTGAATCTGGCGGTGCCGCTGGAGGATGTGGCCGGCGCGATGGGCCGGCTGATCGACGAGGGTCTGATCCGTGGCTGGGGCCTCAGCCAGGTGGACGTCGACATCATCGACCGGGCCCAGGCCATCACGCCTCTGTCCGCCATCCAGAACATCTATTCCATGGTGGAGCGCGGCATTGAAGCGGAAGTCATCCCGTACTGCCTTGCCCACAGCATCGGCGTAGTACCTTTCTCGCCGATCGCGAGCGGCTTCCTCTCCGGCAAGGTCACGGCCTCGACCGACTTCTCCCACAGCGACGACGTGCGGAAGTTTGTCCCCCAACTCAGGCAGGAGAACATCGACGCCAACCGCCCGATCCTGGATCTGATCGGCCGCTACGCTGAGAAGAAGCAGGCTACCAACGCGCAGATTTCCCTGGCTTGGATGCTGCACAAATACCCGAACGTAGTGCCGATCCCGGGGTCAAAAAACCAGGGCCGCATCCTCGAGAACCTCGGCGCCTGGAGTGTCAGCCTGACCGACGAAGAATTCGAAGCCCTGGACGCGGCGCTGGACGCGATCCCCGTTCACGGTCACCGCGGGTTTGTCCAGGTCGAAGGGGCGAAGATGAGCGACTGGGGCAAAAAGTAACGAGATCAATAAAGCAGGAGGAAAAGCATATGGAATTCACCGGCAAGAAATCCGTCATCACCCCCGAGGGCGTCTTCATCATCGGAACCTATGACGAGAACGGCATCCCCAACGCGATGAACGCGGCCTGGGGCATGCAGAGCGACATGGGCGAGATTACCCTGATGCTCTCGAAGCACAAGACCACCGAGAATTTTGAGAAGACCGGCGCGTTTACCGTGGCCTTCGGCACCGCGGATACCGTCCTGATCTCCGATTACTTCGGCGTGGAGACCGGCAGCAAGGTCAACAAGATCGAAAAAGCTGGGTGCCACGTCCACAAGAGCACGCACGTGAATGCCCCGATCATCGAGGAATACCCGCTGACGCTGGAATGCACCGTCAAGTCATGGGACACGTCGACCGGTTACCTGATCGGTGAAATCGTGGCTTCCCAGGCGGACGAGCGCATCCTTACGGACGGCCGGGTCGACCTTGGCAAGCTGAAACCCATCATCTTCGACCCGTCGTTCAATGTTTACCGCGTGGTCGGCGAAGCCGTCGGCAACGCGTTCCGGGACGGGCTGCAGTTGAAATAATCCGGCCTCCAAGGACTTCCATTCCCCGGGGAGCTGTGTTATGATAAATGACAGACAGGCATAAACCAATCAGACAAATGAAAGGAAGGCACTGACATGAAAGTATTACTCATCAACGGAAGCCCCGATCCCCGCGGCTGCATTCACACCGCCCTCGGCCTGGTCGCGGAAGAACTGAACGCCGCCGGTGTCGAGACCGAAGAAATCCACATCGGCAACAAGGATATCCGCGGCTGCATCGGCTGCCGCCGCTGCAAGACCACCGGCAAATGCGTCTTCACCGACCTGGTGAACGAGACCTCGCCCAAGCTGGCCGAAGCGGACGGCATCGTCGTCGGCTCCCCGGTCTACTACGGCATGCCCAACGGCACGGTACTCTCCTTCATGCAGCGCCTGTTCTATTCCTGCGGCTGCGACCTGCACATGAAGGTCGGCGCGTCAGTCGTTTCCTGCCGCCGCGGCGGCAACAGCGCCACATTCCAGACCCTGAACATGCTCTTCGGTATCAGCGGTATGCCCACCGTCCCCAGCACCTACTGGAACGACGTCCACGGCTATAAGGGCCAAGATGTCCTGGCTGACGTGGAAGGCGTTGAAACCATGCGTAACCTTGGCCGGAACATGGCCTTCATGATCAAAGCAATCAAAGCCGAAGCCGAAGCAAACGGCAAGCCGGACACGAAGCACACGCAGTTCATGAACTTTATCCGGTAACAATACAAAAGGGTCGTCAAAAAGGAGCTGTGCAAACCTGCACGGCTCCTCCTTTTGTGGATGAGGTTTTATCTCGGCATGCTCAGCGCCGCACGACCATCCCCTTCAATCGTCAGCGCAGGAGCCGCGCAAGGAATATACAGCGATTCACCGGGGCAAAGAGGCATAGAACCGTTCTCCCAACGAAGCGTCAGCTCACCGTCCAACCCTGTCAGCAACCCAAAGTCCTCGATCTTGGGCACATCCACCGGCGCTCCCTCCCGGGGATTCAGGATATCCAGCGTAAAGAACGTTTTGTCCAGCACACGGGCCACAGGAGTATCCTCGGCACGGACAGGTTCCGGAGCCAGGGTCAGGTCCGTCACGTCCAGGGCCTGCTTCAGATGCAGCTCGCGGCCTTTTCCGTTCTTGTCCAACCGGTTCCAGTCGTAGAAGCGGTAGGTGATATCGGAAGACTGCTGGATCTCGTAGAGCATGATCCCCGCGCCGATCGCGTGAACACAGCCGGCGGGAATATAGCACACATCCCCGGGCTTCACCTTTACGCGCCGCAACAGCGGTTCCACAGCTGCGCCTTGCTCGCAGGCAGCCTTGAGGGTCGCCAGGTCCGTGCCCTCCCGGATGCCGTAGACGAGCTCCGCGCCTTCCGGAGCGTCCAGGATCAGCCAGGCTTCGGTCTTGCCCAGTTTCCCATTCTCATGGTCATGCGCATAGGCGTCATCGGGATGCACCTGCACCGACAGGGGCTCGGCGGCGTCGATGATCTTGAGCAAGAGCGGGAAGGCACCATCCGCGAACCGTCCAGCAAAGCGCACGCCATAAGTCCGGATTAGTTCCGGGAGCTTCACCCCGCTGTCATCGGTGGATTCCAGTCCCGGAATGCAGCTGACCTCCAAACTTTCACCTGTCGGTACTTCCGCAATGTCTTTCCCGTAGACAGTCTTCAGCCGTTCCCCGCCCCAGGGTGTCAGCTTCCCGCCCCGGAAAGCCGGGTGCATGCGCAGGGGCAGCAGCGGACAGTTGTCAGAAAGCTGCTTTTCATAAGCCACGCGATTGTCCCCGGTTCCCGCCCGGCGCATACCGTATTCTTCCAGGAACTGAATCATTTCCGTGTCGCTGATGTCCACTTCACACCGCAGGCTGTCACAGCCTTGCGATGCCAAGGCGTTCTCTGCTTCCTGCAGTTTTTGACGTAAGGCATCCCTGTTATTGATTGGCAAGGTTCCCGATTCCAATCGGAAAGTACCCGGTTTGATGCCAAAAAGCCAGTTGATCTCTCGCTGAATCATGGGTTTTGCTCCTTCTCAAGCCCTGAAACAGGCGGGAGATCTTTCACGATTCTCCCGCCTTGCTGGTTTAATTGTCGTTTGTTCTTACTTTGCCGACAGGTTCTTGAACAGTTGGTTTACGGCACGCACAATGGCGGTGGAAGTCTCCGTCGCGTTGCTCATCGCATCCACGCCGTTGCCCAGCATGACCTTCCCGCTCTTGCCGATGAATTGGCTCAGCCATTCCTGGTCATTGCACCGGCCGCCAATTGTTGGTGTCTGGGAAGAAACATCCACATCCATGGTCGCGATGGCACCGTTTTCATCCAGTGTGACGTAAATGATCACAGGCTTGCCGTCATACCCCGCGTAGCTTGTCTCATAGCGGCCCTGTTCATCAACCGTCACCAGCGGCTTTTCCTCTGCAGGCGCGGCTTCCGTCTTCGTTTCTTCCGTTGGCATGTTCTTGAACAGCTGGTTCACGGCGCGCACGATCGCCGTGGACGTTGTCGTCGCATTGCTCATCGCATCCACGCCGTTACCCAGCATGACCTTTCCGCTCTTGCCGATGAACTGGGCCAGCCAGTCCGGATCGTCGCAGTTCTGGCCATAGCCTTCGGTCTGTGTGGACACGTCCACTTCCATGGTCGCGATGGCGCCGCTCTCGTCCAGGGTCACGTAGATCGTCACAGGCGCGCCCTGCAGATCGGGATAGCCGGGATAGCTTGTCACATACCGGCCCTGGTCGTCGACAGTTACCAGCGGCGCTTCCTCGACCGTTTCCGCAGGTGCAGGTTCCGGCTCAGCCGGGAGATTCTTGAAGAGCTGGTTCACACCGCGCACAATCGCGGTGGAGGTAATCGTCGCGTTGCTCTTCGCGTCGATGCCGTTGCCCAGCATCACTTTCCCGCTCTTGCCGATGAACTGGCTGAGCCATTCTTCATCCGCACACTGGCCGCCGTAATCCGGTGTCTGTGTGGATACGTCGACTTCAAAGCTTGTGATGGCCCCGTTCTCGTCCAGCGTCGCATAGATCGTGACCGGCTGGTCACCGTAACCCGCATACTTTGTCACATACCGGCCCTGTTCGTCGATGGTCACCAGCGGCGGCTCTTCCTCGCTGTCGATCGTGACTGCTTCCGCGATCCCGTTCTTGACCTGGTAGGTCACGGTAATCGCGCCGCTGTAATCATCCGCAAAGGTCGCATACGCGATGCCTTCGCCGCTGCGGGTCGCTGTGGTGTAGGTGCCCTGGGCCAGCTTCACCGAGTCGTCTTCCAGCTCATACGCCGTATTGATGGCTTTGATCACGGCTTCGGAGGTCACCGTTGCGCCGGAGTACGCGTCAACGCCTTCATCCTTCAGACTCAAAGGCGCCGCCTTGCCGATAAACTGATCGGTGAATTCCGGCTTCTCGCAGTTGGTGCCCACGCCCGCCGTCTGGGTGGAAGCGTCGACCTCGAGGGTCTTGATCTTCGCATCATCATCCAGCGACATCCGGACGACAACCTCGCCGTTTTCGAAGCCCGCGGCTTTGCCCTCCAGTTTCCCGCCGGGCTGCCAGGGACTCATGGTCACGGCGGCGTTCACTGCGTCCACAACCGCCTTCGATGTCACCGTGGCGCCGGAATAGGCATCAATGTCTTGGCCCAGGACCAGCGGCGCAGTCTTCCCGATGAACCGGTCGGTAAACTCGGGCTTCTCGCAGTTGGTACCGACACCCGAGGTCTGCGTGGAAGCGTCTACGGTGATCTCGGCGATTTTCGCGTTCTCGTCCAGTTTCATGCGGACGATCACTTCTCCGCCTTCAAAGGTGGAAGCGGTGCCTACGGCACGGCCTTCCAGCTTCGCACCCGGCTGCCAGGGGCTTTCTTCCTCTGCCGATGCTTCCGCGTACGCGCTGTTTTTCACGGTCATGGATGTGCCCGTGGCGGCGACCTCGACGAAATCGATTTCCACATCCTCGTCGCCTTCCTTGACAAAGGCAACGGGCTTCTCGTCTCCCCAGTCCTTATCCATCAGGGTGGCAACCAGCGCCATGCCCTCATTCGCCGCGTTCAGGACGGCAGTAGAAGTCACAGTTGCGCCGGAAATCGCGTCGATCAGTCCGCCTTCAATGGCGCTCATGCCCAGCAGGTCCGCAGCCTTCTCCGGGTTCAGCCAACGGGCACCGATGCCCGACGTCTCCTGGAAGCTCCCGTCGCCGATCTGTACGCCGACGACTTCGCCTGCGGCGTTAAGTCCCAGGACCACCGTCACCTCGCCTCCGTAGCCCGTCGCGGAGGTCTTGACGGCATAGCCGGTGATCTCGCCGTCCGCCTTGATGACCGCAACATTGTCCTGGTCGGCGACCGGCTCCAGCTCCCCTTCGGTCTGCACGTTGCTGAAGGCGGCCTTCAGTTCCTTCTGCTTCCGCTCGCTGATCGGCCCTTCGGTCACCAGGTTGGTGATCGCCAGCACCAGGGCAGCCGCCAGCGCGATGATCCCAAGGATCATCCAGGGAGCCAGCTTCCGCTTCGCGGGCTTTGCAGACTGCTCCTGCGGTTCCTGTACGGTTTCCTCCGTGGGCTTCAGCTCGTTCTCCGACATGATCGGCACCTCCGTCGAAATAATGAATCAGTTTTGTCAGGGCAAGTCTTTCTTCCGTCTTTATTCCCTTACGACCAGTTCCACCGTCACCCGATGGGGCAGGCAATAGATGAAAGCACCCCACGGGCGGATCTCCCAGTTGTCGATGGTCACCGCGCCGGCCTGGACACAGTCCTGGCCCTGGCAGTTGGCGGATTCCATCACCGCGCCGTCCTCCGTTACCCGGACGATGTTGACCTCCCCGTCTTTCCCGCGGAGGGTCACCGTTTTCGGGGCGTCGGAAAGAGGGATGCGGGCCACGGTCTCACCATCCACCTGGATGTTGACGTAATCGCCCTCGGGGATCGGGATTTCCGTCGGCGCGGGTTGCTCCGCCGCCTTCCCGGTCTCCCCGTCCTGCGCGCCGCAGCCGGCCAGCACCGCCAGAAGAATCACTGCCGCCAGCGCGCAAAGGAACCATCGCAAAGCTTTCATCCGCACTCCTATGCATAACCTGATCCTTGTGTTATCCCTGAAATTATAACACCTGCCTACGCTTTTCGCAACCTCTTTTATTGTTAATGAAATGGCAAGCGAGAGTGAAAAAAAGGCCTTGTGTTTTTTCGCAAAAGATGATAAAATACTGTCTATCGGTTTACCCGATTAAATCAAAAAAGGAGGAACCCCTAATGAAGAAGATTCTGGCGCTTGCGCTGGCTCTCTGCATGATCGCGGGCCTTGTTTCCGCGGCTGCCGAGACCTATGCACCCTTCAATGCCGGAAGCATCACCACCGCCCCGAAGGCTGCGGGCGGCGGAGAAGTCGATACCGTGCGTTATGCCGGTGACGAGACCCGTGACTATCGTGACGAGAAGGAATACACCTATCACGATTATATCGCGGCCACCACAACCATGGACTGGAACCCCCACACCTGGGAGACCAGCGACGACAGCAGCGTGCTGGACATGATGACCATGGGCTTCTATGGCATCACCCTGAACGCCGATAAGTCCGGCTACGCCATCACCTGTGAGATGGCCGCCGAGCTGCCCGTGGACGTCACCGCCGAGTATGTCGGCCGCTTCGGCGTCGAAGAGGGCGAGACCGCCAAGGCCTGGCGTATCGCGCTGAACCAGGATGCCACCTGGGAGAACGGCGAAAAGATCACGGCTGATGACTACATCTATTCCATGCAGCAGCAGCTGAACCCCAAGATGAAGAATCGCCGCGCTGACTCCTATTATGCCGGCGACCTGATCATCGTCAACGCCAAGAACTATCTGTATGCCGGTGAGACCGCTTACTCCTTGGTCGAAGATACTGCCGAGAACCTCGTGGCCGCTGGCACCGACGTTTATCTCGACATGAACTTCTGGGGCATCGCGGGCGCTCCCGACGCTGACGGCAATGCCGCTCCCACCTATGTGAACATCAACGACGAAACCCTGTACCGCGACGAAGCCGTGGAAGAGGGCAACGATGAGGACTGGGTGTCTGCCAAGTACATCTTCGACAACTACCTGGCTGAGGGCGCTCCCTACAATGCCTATCAGGCTTCCTACCTCTACACCGCCGCGATCGCTCCCGAGACTGCTTGGGAAGACGTCGGCCTCCTGAAGATCGATGACTACACCATCGACCTGGTGCTGGAGAAGGCTATGGAAGAGCCCGCCTTCTACATGCCCTATCACCTGAGCTCCAACTGGCTGGTCTACAAGCCCATGTACGAAGAGCTGAAAGTCTTCACCGCTGCCGACGGCACCGAAGTTGCCACCGAAGAGGAAGCGGCCTCCGTCACCTCCAAGTACATGAAGGACGTGGAGACCTCCATCTCCTACGGCCCCTACAAGATCACCTACTTCGAACTCGACAAGCAGATCAGCTATGAGCGCAACCCCGAGTGGTACGGTTACCGCGACGACAAGCACTACGGCATGTATCAGACCGACAAGGTCACCGTGTCCGTTATTTCTCAGCACGAGACCCAGATGAAATCCTTCGAAGTTGGCGACCTGGACGGCGTCGCGCTTCAGAGCGCCGATATGGCCACGTACGCTTCTTCTCCCTACATCTATTACACCCCTCAGAGCTACACCACCAAGGTGTCCTTCAACACCGACCTGGAGAAGCTCCGCGAGCATGGCACCGGCTCTGAGATCCTGACCATCAAGGAATTCCGCGAAGCCTTCGCCCTGTGCATTGACCGCGAGCACTTCGCCACCGCCTACACCTCTGCCGGCACCGCGGGCTTCGGCATGCTGAATTATCAGTATGTGTACAATCCCTTCACCGGTGAGGCCTACCGCGACAGCGAAGGCGCCAAGAACGCCCTGGTCAACCTGTACGGCCTGACCTACGGCGAGGGCGGCGAGTATGCCGACCTGGACGAAGCCTATGACGCCATGACCGGCTATGACCTCGAACTGGCCCGTGAAAAGATGGCCGTTGCCGCCGAAAAGGCTGTGGCTGAGGGCGTGTGGGACGGCGAGTCCGAACTGACCATCGACTTCCGCGTCTATCAGAACGACACCATCTATGTCCAGATGTTCACCTACTTCGACGACCAGCTGAAGGCTGCCTGCGAAGGCACCCCGCTGGAAGGCAAGGTGTCTCTGACCATGACCGTTGACGCCGACTACTACAACACCATGTATTCCGGCGCTGCGGACGTCATCTTCACCACTTGGGGCGGCGCCGCCATGTCTCCGTTCACCATGCTGAACCAGTGCTACACTGACGACGCGATGGGCGGCGGCAACCAGATGGAATACGGCTTCCACACCGAGGAAGTCATGATGACCATCAATGTGGACGGCAAGGACGTCACTGACAACCTCCAGAACTGGACCAACTGGGTCGGCGGCGCGACCGACGCTGCTCTGGTCGGCAAGCTGGAAGAGCAGATCGGCAAGTTCAACGATTATGACTATGCCACCAAGTGTGCCTTCCTGGCCGCTTGCGAATACTGCTTCCTGAACTACTACACCACGACCCCCGTGTACTATCGGAACGTGGCAGCCCTGCACAGCCAGCGTGTTGAGTTCGCGACCTATCAGTACGTCATGAATGTGGGCTTCGGCGGTTACGCCTTCAACACCTACACCATGGACGACGCGGAGTGGGCGGACTTCATTGCTGCCGGCAACCTGCAGTATTGATCTGACGCATTTTGCGCAGGCACGGGAGGTGCAGAGCCTCCCGTGCCTGCCGTGTCGTTTATCCGCGGCTTGCAGGGACGGCAAACCTGCGGGTTTTTCGTCCCTGCAAGCCGGTTCAGACCGGCTTTTGCATCATTACTTTGAATGGAGAGAGACGGATGACCGCAATCATCGTCATTAGCGCCCTTGTTGTCGTTCTGGCCCTGTGCGCTTTCTTCGGCGGATCCAGGAGCAAGTATGTTGTCAAGCGTATTTTGCTCATGTTCCTCACGCTTTTTGTCATCATGACAATCTGCTTCATCCTCATCAAGCTCCTGCCGCTTCCGCTGGTCAAGAGCATCAACAAGGACGTGGAGCTTCAGAAGGCGAAATACGCGCAGCGGGGCTATTACAAGCCCATCATGGTGCAGTATTTCAACTTCTGGAAAAACGTCATCACCGAATGGAACTGGGGCATGGGCGAACAACTCTACACAGACCGCGCTGTCTGGCCGGTCATGATGCAGAAATTGCCCTATACCATCCTGGTCAATCTCTATTCCATTCTGATCGCCATCCCGATCGGCCTGGCCTTCGGCATTTACGCCGCCCTGAAAAAGAACAAGTGGCAGGACAACGTGATCTCCACGACGGTCATGATCTTTACCTCCGTGCCGAGTTACGTCTACGCCTTCCTTGTCCAGCTTTTCCTGTGCGTCAAACTCCGCTGGTTTGACCTGACGATCAAATCCCTGGACGAGACACCGCTATTCAGCTGGCAGATGTTTGTCTCCATGATCCCGGCCGTGATCTCCCTCGGCTTCGGCGTGACAGCCCGCCTGACCCGTTACACCCGCGCCGAGCTCTCGGAGGTGCTGACGGGCGACTACATGCTCCTTGCCCGCACCAAGGGCCTGACCAAAGCCCAGGCCATCTCCCGCCATGCCATGCGCAACTCAATGGTGGTCATCCTGCCGATGATCATCGGCGAGTTCATCGGCATCATCGGCGGCTCCCTCATCATCGAAAGGATCTTTGGCATTCCCGGCCTCGGCAACGTCTTTGTCGATGCCATCAGTGTGAAAGACTATAACTTCTTCATGGCCGAAACCTTCTTCTACACCGTGATCGGTTTGGCGTCCGGCATCCTGACCGACATCAGCTACGGCTTCATCGACCCGCGCATCCGCATGGGTTCGAGGAAGTGACGCGGCTCGACCGAAGAAAGGAGTGTCTGAAATGGAAAACCGCAACAGTGAGTATCCGCAGCAGATCCCTGCTGAGAAATTCAAACTCGTCCAGCAGGACCGGCACCTCAGCGACGTCAAGCTGGAGACCAAGCGCATCAGCTATTTCGGCGACGTGTGGCGCCGTTTCAAGCGCGACAGGAGCGCCGTGGTCGCCTCTGTGCTGATCCTGATCCTGCTTCTTTTCTCGATCGTCGTGCCGATCTTCAGCTACACGGACGTCAGCTTCCGCGAGGAGAACTACGCGTTTGTCCTGCCAAAGGTTTCCCTCTTCAACGGCAGCGGCTTCTGGGACGGCACGAAGTATCTGGACTCCCAGTACCAGGGATCCTATGACTACTACCGCGCCCTGGGCCTCGAGAGCGGCATGGATCCCATCGTGAGCGAGGTCAAGACCGACACGGACGCGGACGGCGAGACCCGGTACGCCTTCCGTGTAGATACCTACTATGAGCCCGGTTATGAGGTCAAGGTCCTGCCGGCGCAGGAGTACGAATCGCTCCTGGCTTATCAGCAGGAAACCGGTATCCAGGTCTTCTATCCGATCCCCAAGACCTACAACATCAACTTCAACGGCTTCAAGAAGGGCAATATCTGGTACAAGCTCGATGTCACAGAGGTTGACCAGGACGGCAACCTGATCGACTACGAGCAGAATTACCGGGACAACCCCCTGGACCAGAATGCCAAGAAGGCTTACCAGACCGCCCTGGAGAACACCAGCGGCAAGGCTGTGCTCGATGAGGACGGCAACGTGATCCCCAACTACCTCCGCACCTCCGAGCCCATCGACGATGCTCTGCCGGAAGAAAAGCAGCGCTACCCGAAGGACTACTACCCGGAAGACGCCCAGCGCATCGCGGGCGATGACGGCACCTATGTCTACGCGCTGAAAGTGCAGGGCGGCTACCGCGTGCGCATCAACATCTACAACGATTATGTCAAGCGCTATAACCATGAGCCCTCCTTTGTCTTCGGCACGAATGTCTACGGTCAGGACATTTTCGCCTGCCTCGCTTACGGCGGACGGCTGAGCTTCATCCTGGCCATCTCCGTCAGCCTGATCAACTTCGTTATCGGCGCGTGCTACGGCTCGATCGAGGGCTACTTCGGCGGCGCCACCGACATGATCATGGAGCGCATTTCCGACATTCTGGGCTACATGCCCTTCATCGTCGTGGCCACGTTGTTCAAGCTGCACCTGCAGGAGAAAGTCGGCCCCATATGGTCGCTGCTCTTCGCCTTTGTCCTGACAGGGTGGATCGGCATAGCGGCTCGCGTCCGCATGCAGTTTTACCGCTTCAAGGGCCATGAGTACGTCCTGGCTGCCCGGACGCTCGGCGCTTCGGACCGCCGGCTGATTTTCAAGCACATCTTCCCGAACTCGCTGGGCACGATCATCACCGGCTCGATCCTCGCCATCCCGGGCGTGATCTTCTCCGAGTCGATGCTGAGCTACCTGAAGATCATCGACCTGGAGACCTCCGGCCTGACCTCCATCGGCACGATGCTGTCCAACGGCCAGCCCTACCTGAGCACCTATCCGCACATCATCCTGTTCCCCGCGCTGTTCATCTCCATCCTGGAGATCTCCTTCAACCTGTTCGGCAACGGTTTACGGGACGCGTTCAACCCAACACTGAGAGGAGCGGAGAATTAAGATGGCGAAGAAGCTTGAGGTCAGGAACCTGACCATCTCTTTCCGCACCAACAATGGCGCGGTCCACGCCGTGCGCGACGTCTCCTTCGACCTCGAAGAAGGCGAGACCCTGGCCATCGCCGGCGAAAGCGGCTCCGGCAAGTCGGTCACCAACCGCGCCATCATGGGCATCCTGGCGGGCAACGCGGTCGTCGAGGGCGGCGAGATCATCTATGACGGCAAGGATCTGCTGAAGATCCCCGAGGAAGAGTTCCACACCCTGCGCGGCCACAAGCTGAGCATGGTTTTCCAGGACCCCCTCTCGGCCCTGAATCCCATCATGCGCATCGGCAAACAGCTGACCGAGGCCATGATCCTCAACAACAAGGAGCGCCGCGCCGACGGCCGGAAGCGCTTCAACCATATGCTGGCGGAGCTGGAAAAGAACATGACCGCCGCCGGCGTCACGGACGCCAAAGCCGAGTGCGAAGAGTTCAACCGCTTCACCGTGGTTGCCGTAAAGCTGGAGAACACTTGGAAAACCGCCCAGGAGAATGCAATCAGCATGCTGGACGGCATTGAGGAGACGGAAAACGCCCTGCTCCGGAAGGACAAGCGCAAGATCCGTGAGACATGCCTGAAGCTGGTCAGCACGGGCAAAACCGTCCGGAACGAATGGCTGATCCGCGAGGACGACAGCGCTTTCAACGCCCTGCTCGATGAAGTCAAGCGCTACGGCGTCCAGCGCGTGGCAGACCAGGCAAACACGTCGGTCGAAGACAGCCTCAAAGTGACCCTGGACAAGCTCCGCGGCCGCCTGAAGGAAGTCACCGAACCGGAGACCGAGCAGCCGAACTTCTTCCGTATCGGCTACCTTGTGAGCCACGGCGGGACAGCCGATCCCAAGACCGAATCGGTCGAATCGATCAACGCCCGGGCACGCAAATCCCTGGACGAAGGCTTTATGATCTCCTTCCTGAAGGATGTTGAAAAAGCCCTGGCGCATTCGGCCGCCGAGGCAAAGCAGGCCAAAGCGCACGCAGTCGACGTCCTCAGGCAGGAACTGCCGACCTTCTCGGCCAAAGAGCTGGACAAGAGCAAGTGCACCGCCTCCGCCAAGAAGGCCGCGGACGCCGTCGAAAACGCCATCGACCGCCTGGCCCTGGACAAAGACAACCGCGCCTATGTCTTCCGCAGCAGCATGGGCTATTCCATTGATCGCTATTTCTACGGCCTGCGTCGCAACCCGAAAGAGCAGAGCCGGTTTAACCGCGATACCGTCAAGTTCAACAAGCTGACAGCCAAGGGCAAGTTCGCCCCCTCCGTCGTGCCGCTGAACCTGGTGGACACCGACAAGTCCCGCGAAGACCTGAACAGCATCATGAACGGGATGATCCAGCACTTCGAGCAGGACGAGACAGCCGCCACCGACCTGAACGAACAGGCCGTCCGTCTGGTGGACTGGTTGAAGGACCGCGCCAGTGAGTACGCCTATCACCTGACCAAGGGCATGGCCCGCCACCGCGCCATCGAGCTGATGAAGGAAGTGGGCATCCCCGAACCGGAGAAGCGCTATCACCAGTATCCCTTCGAGTTCTCCGGCGGCATGCGCCAGCGTATCGTCATCGCGATCGCCCTGTCCGCCAACCCGGACATCCTGATCTGCGACGAGCCCACCACCGCCCTGGACGTGACGATCCAGGCCCAGATCCTGGAACTCATCAACAATCTCAAGAAAGAGCGCAACCTCTCCGTCATCTTCATCACCCACGACCTAGGCGTCGTGGCCAACATGGCGGACAAGATCGCCATCATGTACGCCGGCAAGATCGTCGAGTACGGCACCGCGGACGATGTCTTCTACGACCCGCGGCACCCCTACACCTGGGCGCTGCTGTCCTCCATGCCGGACCTGGAGACCAAGGAGAAGCTCTCCGCCATCCCCGGCACGCCACCGGACATGATCCTGCCGCCCAAGGGCGACGCCTTTGCCCAGCGCAACCAGTTTGCGCTGCAGATCGACTTCGAGGAGCAGCCCCCGGCCTTCGAAATCTCGCCAACCCACTGGGCCGCCACCTGGCTCCTCCACCCAAATGCCCCCAAGGTCGAGCCTCCGGCCATCGTCACCGAACGCATCCAGCGCATGCTGGCCGCCTCCAAGGAACGGGAGGAGAGCAAGGACGCAACCGCCGCTGTGCAGCTTGAAAAACAAACCCTTCCCCTCGGGGACGAACAGACAGAGGGAGGTGATCAGGCATGAAGGGCGCTAAAGCCGTAAACCTGGTATCCCGGATTGTCCGCATCATCGGCATCGTGCTGATCGTGATCTCCCTGGTGCTCTTCCTCTACGCGGTCATCAATACCGGCAGCCGTTGGGGAGAGCTCAGCGCGGATATGGATTCCTTTGACGTGAAGACCAACATCTTTGACCGGCTCCGCTTCGACGACCAGCTGTTCACCTCGATGAGCAACACGGTCCGCAAGAACGTGGAACTCGAGCTCGGCCTCAACGACACACCCACCCCCCAGCAGCAGGAAGCGCTGGACGCGGAAGTCAGCCCGCAGTTTGACGAGTATTACCAGCGCGCAAAGGATGGCCTCACCGCGCACTACGCCAACGAGACCGAAGAAGTCCGCGCCTGGTTTGCCAACGAGTTCGACACCGCCGCTTTCATCCAGGAGAACAGCAACATCGAGCTCATCCTGCAGAGCCATGAAATCGCCGAGATCCTTGAGTATCTGAAGGAACTGTATGTTCCCAAAAAGGTCACCATGGCCAAGCCCGAACAGGCAACGGAACTGGACAAAGCCTATAAGGATTATCGCAGCACCCACGGCAAGGATGCCGGATCGCGTTTTGAGTTCTACTCCACGATCAAACTCCTGGTGGATGCTGAAATCGAAAGCGGTACATACAGCAAAAACAAAACCACCGCACAATGGTGGAACGCTTCGGTGACAAAGGATGATTTTGACGCCCGTTACCAGGAAGCGCTTGCGCAGGTCCGTCTTCAGGAATCCCGCGAAGGCGACGACAACTTCATTGTCCAGCTCATGGATCTTGCGCAGCGCAAGGAGAACGGCGAGACGGTGGAGTACAACTCCCTCCTCGACGACGTCTACAATGAAGTCCTCGCCCTGGATCCCAGCGTGGATTACGGTGATCCCCACATCTTCTTCCTGGCGGCCAAAGAGCTGACGCAGAGCATCCTGCCGCAGCCGCAGGAGGAGGAAACCGAGGCTGAGCCGTCCGTCATGCTGGATGGCACCGCACCTGAGGAAGCCCCCGGGGCCGAGGGCGAAAATGCCGGAGAAGAAGCACCCGCTGAAGGCGAAGCTTCCGAAACCGAAGAAGCGACAGAAGAAGAGGAAGAATGGTTCGCGGATTCCGATTCCGAAGAAGAGGAATTCCTGGACGAGGATGACCTCGACCCGAATCGCTTCGATGGCTCCTATGTCAGCATCCGCGACAAGATGAAAGCCCTACGCGCCGAGGAGGACAAGAACAATCCCGACGCACGGGAGACCATCTTCGTCGAGACTGTCGTCAAGGACGCGCGCGACCGTGCTTCCATCGGCTCGCTGGTCGTCACTTTCTGGGCGCTGGTCGCCAAGTATGTCTACATCTTCCTGGCCGGCCTGGCCCTGGTCATCTTGGCCGCGATCGCCCGCAAGCTGATGCAGCGCGTGCTGCTCAGCCGGAAGGACGACAAGGTGGACGGTACCGACCGCCGGGCAGCCGATGCCGAAGGCGCGGCGCCGGAGCAGCCGGAAGCATTTGGCGATGACGTGCTCCTGCGCGTCTCCCACCTGAAGCAGTACTTCCGCAGCGGCAACTATGTCAACAAGGCCGTGGATGACATCAGCTTCTATGTGAAGAAGGGCGAAGTCTTCGGCCTCGTGGGCGAGAGCGGCTGCGGCAAGACCACCACCGGCCGCACGATCATCAACCTCTACGACCCCACCGAGGGTGACGTCTACTTCGAGGGACTTCGCATCTCCTCGAACCTGAACGGCCTGCCGGTGCTGAAAAAGAGCCTCCACAACGACGCCAATCTGGCGATCATGGCGGAAGAGGCCGCCCTCAAGGAAGCCATCGCGGCGCATCCCGACGAGGAGGCCAAGCTCAAGGCCGCGTTCAAGCAAAAGTGCAAGGAGATCCGTTCGGACCTGAAGGTCAAGACCTCCAACGCCAGCACCAACGCCCTGATCTCCTTTGTGGAAAAGGGCAAGGCGATCAACCGCTACCGTGCCCGCCGCCAGGAAGAGCTTACCGCGCAGTTTGAGGCCGACCAGGCCGGCCTGAGCGGAGAAGCCCTCGAGAAGCGTAAGGCAGACTACAAGCGCGACATGAAGGTTGCCAGCAAGGACAACATCATGTCCAAGATGCAGATGATCTTCCAGGACCCCATCGCGTCCATCAACCCGCGCATGACCGTCCGCGAGATCATTGCCGAAGGCCTGATCATCCAGGGCGTAAAGGACAAGGAGTACATCAACGAGCGCGTCAACGAGATGCTCGAACTGGTGGGTCTCGTCCGTGAGCACGCGGACCGCTATCCGCACGAATTCTCCGGCGGCCAGCGCCAGCGCATCGGCATTGCCCGCGCCATCATCATGAACCCTGACCTGATCATCGCCGACGAACCGATCTCCGCGCTGGACGTGTCGATCCAGGCCCAGGTCATCAACCTCCTCAACGACCTGCGCAACCGCATGGGCCTGACCATCATGTTCATCGCCCACAACCTGAGCGTCGTCAAGTACTTCTCCGACCGCATCGCCGTCATGTATTACGGCAAGATTGTGGAGATGACCACCTCCGACGAGCTCTTCGCGCATCCGCTTCACCCCTACACCAAGTCGCTGCTGTCGGCCATCCCCTATCCGGATCCCCACTATGAGAAGGCCCGCAAGCGCATCGAGTACAATCCCGCCAAGGCGCACGACTACAGCGTGGACAAGCCCAGGCTGCGGGAAATCACCCCCGGCCATTACATCTACTGCAATGAAGCCGAGTTTGCCCAGTACCTGAAGGAGCTTGGACTGTGAAGGATACCCCCGAGAAACCCAAATGGAAGCGATACGTCATCTCCGCCGGGATCGGCCTCGCGCTGAGCCTGCTGCTCTTCGGGGCACAGGGCGGCTTCGCCGCGACCGACCCCGGGGAGCGCTGGCGGCTGGTCTGTGACGCGCTCTTCGTCCCGGGCGCCCTGTTCATCGGCATCGGCCTGATGGCCTTTGTCTCCCAGAACGGCGTCTTCGACATGATCCGCTTCAGCCTGATGAAGGTTTTCAGCCTCATGTTCACCAGGAAGAAGCGGGAGGACCTGCCCAAGACCTTCTATGATTACAAGGTGCTGAAAAGCCAGCAGGAACCCACCTCCTTCAGCCACATCCTCTGGGTAGGCCTGGCGCTCATCTTCCTGGCCGGCATCGCCCTCGCCTTCTACAGCCAGTACGAACCCCTCTGAACCTCCGGGCTGTCCTCACGGGCAGCCCTTTTCGCTGCGCAAAAAAGCCGGGTGAGCCATATCGGCTCCCCGGTTTGGGAATGTTTTTGATTACAGGTCGCTGATCTTATCCATCGCATCCTGCTGGGCCTGGAGCAGGGCGGTAAAACGCTCGCGGTAGTCCCCGACGGTCTTGCGCAGGGCTTCCACCTGGTTGGTCAGGCTGTCGCGCTCAGCGGCGAGGCTCCCGAGGTTCTCACGGGCCTGGGTGTTGGCCTCCTCGAGGATCTCGTCGGCCTTCTTCTGGGCCTCAGCCAGGGTCTCGTTCTTCAGGCGGTTGGCCAGTTCGAGGATGCCGAGGATCTCCGCGTTCCCGGCGCTCTGGGCGGGCTGAACCACGGGCTGTACGGGCTGGACCGGAGCCGGCGCAGGCTGGGCCGCCGCGGCGCGGCTGGCCGCCGCCTGGGCTTCCCGCAGCTGCTGGCGCAAGGCCGCCGCCTCGTTATTCATGCGCTCCATCTCGTCACAGATGGCGTCGAGGAAGGTGTCCACCGCGTCCCGGTCATAGCCGCGCGGCTTGATGTCAAACTGCATGCTCTCAATGGTCTGGATGGTAATGCGCTCGCTCATGGTGCAGGCTCCTTTCGGTTCTCTTTGCTGTATGGTTCATCGTGATTTGAGAAACAATTCCAATTCCACGGGCAGCCGCCCTTTGCGGTTGGGTTCACCGACCGAACAGAGACGTACGCGCCCTTTGCCTTTGATGCTGAGCAGATCATTTTCCGCAAGGAGATGATCGATCCGCTCTTCAGCCCGGTGATTGACTTGGACATCGCCCCGGCGGATCCGCTCCGCCACGTTGGCACGAGATTCCCGCAAAGCGGATGCCAGAATAGCGTCCAAGCGTAGGGAAGGCACCGTGTCTCTAAGTGGTATTCCTCGCGGCGGCTCGATCTCCGGCGAGATCTCCACCGGGAAGACCTCGATGGCAACGCGTCCGGCTTCCCGCCATTCGTCCGGCAGGCGCACAGCCAGAGAAGGCAGGCAGTACAGCCAGGCATGGGCCTCGTCCGCGATCAGGTCCCCCGCGTAGCTCCGATCGATCCCGAGGGCCATCAGGCTCCCAAGCAGCGCCCGGTGCTCCGGGGCCGCAAAGCGGCGGTTCCAGCGGATCTCCAGCCATTGTCCGGTGAATTCGGGTTCATCCCCCGGCGGGACAAAGCAGACCTGCACCCGCTCGGCACCGGGCCGTCCGCCGTCAAACGCAGCCTCCACCCCGGCCTGGCGCGCCGCGTGTACGGCCTGGCCGATGTCCGCCTCCGGGATGAAGCGCCCGGTCACGCACCGGCCGGTCTTCGCCGCGCGCAGGGCCCAGTCCAGCAGGAGCTGCTCCTGGCGCTCCGTCTCCGCTTTCATCCTTCGTTATTCCGCCGCACGCACGCCGCCGAAAACGGGGTTATGCCGCGGACGGTTCCCGCTGAGCAGGGCGCTGTCGTTGCCCGGCCAGCGCACAGCCTGGTCCTGCTCGTTCATCTGCCGAATGGATTCATACGAGATGACCGAGACAGACGACGGCGCGATCAGATAGATGCTCTTCGCGGAGATCCGCGTAAAGCTGCAGTTCATCGTGTAGGCCGCGCCGTAGAGCAGGTCGAGGCAGCGCTGGTTTTCGCGCTCGTCCTGGATCAGCTCGGTGTTGACGATCACCGTCTCCCCGTTGCGCATGAACTCGATCAGCCGGTAACAAGTCGAGGCCGACATCGGCTGCGTCAGGCGCTCCACATGGCGGTAGGCCGCACCGTCGCTGCCCACATACAGGTTGGGCATGTAGGTCACGTTGCCCTCCCGGCGCAGGGGCTGGGTGGCGTTCGGGTTCTGCGGGATCTGCGCCGCATAATCCGCCTGCGGCTGCGACATCATCTGGGGCTGGGCCTGCACAGGCACCTGCGGCTGGACCACCGGCATCGGCTGGGGCTGCTGCTGGCGCTGGAAGATCCGGCGGCTGCGCTCCGGGCGCTGCGGCACGGCAGGTGTGTCCTGGCGGAACTTGCTCTGGTAAGGTTTCTGCTCGCGATTGGGCCAGTTCTGCTGATATCCGGCGGGCTGCTGCGGCACCGCTCCGGAATAGCTGTTCATGTTGTAATCCGTGGGCAGCTGCACGGCCTTGCGCTGATTCGCTCTCTCCTGAATCGGCGGCTGGGGTACGGTGGGCTGGGCCGTCATTCCTTGGACCGGATACCCGGTCTGGGGCATGGCAGACGGATAGCCGTTCGCGGCATAGCCCTGCTGCGGCTGGGACGGAGTCCCCATATACCCCTGCTGCGGCATGCTGCTCATATTCTGCTGGGGGATAGCAGACGGATACCCGTTCGCGGCATAGCCCTGCTGCGGCATGTTCACATAACCCTGCTGGGGAGCGGGAGCCGTTCCCGGATTGCCGTTCATCGCGTACGGCGCGGCGGCCTGCGGCGCGGTACCGGTGTATCCTGTTATCGGCTGGGACCCGGTGCCGGGATAGCCCATCATCTGCTGGGGAGCTGTCGTAGCCGGCTGCAGTTGGGGCATCGAAAAGCTCCCGGAATAGCCGAGCGGCTGCACGCCCTGGTTCCGGTAGGGGCCCTGGGCCCGCGCCCGGCGGCTCTGGGTGCGGTAATCCTCCGGCCGATAGCCGGAATGCCCGCCGCTTGGCAGGTTGGGCTCCTCCGTGACAAAGGGGCCCTCGGAGAGCCGGTTGGAAAGGGATGCAAACATTCTCGATAATGCCATACGTTTCGCTCCTTGTGTCTGTCGTCAGGGGTGCATGGGCGGCCTGGGCCCGAAGATCGCGCTTCCGATGCGCACCATCGTGGCTCCGCAGCGCGCGGCCAGCCGATAATCGCCGCTCATCCCCATCGAAAGCTCGGTGATCGCGGTTCCCGGGACAGCCTCGTCCCGGATCTGTTCAAACAATGTGCGCATGCCCCGGAACAGGGGCAGCAGGATGTCTTCATCCCGGGTGTCGGGCATGACCGCCATCAGGCCCCGGATCTCCATGCCAGGCAGCTTCGCCGCCTCGCGGATGAAGCCCGGCACTTCCGCCGTATCCATTCCGCCTTTCTGCGGCTCCCCGGCGGGGCTGACCTGCACCAGCACCGGCATCCGCTTGCCATGGATCTGCGCCTGGCGGTCGATCTCCCGGGCCAGGGACCAGCGGTCCAGCGAATGGATCAGGGACACGGATTCCATGATGTACTTGACCTTGTTGCTCTGCAGCTGCCCGATCAGGTGGACCGTGTAGTTCTCGGCCAGGGCCGGGAGCTTTTCCCGCAGTTCCTGCACCCGGTTTTCGCCCACATCGGTCACGCCGAGCTCGCGCAGGGGCAGGATGTCTTCCAAAGGATGGGTCTTGGTGACCGCCACCAGGCGTGGGACAGGCCAGCGGCCCTCGGTCGCCTCGGCCAGTTCCAGGCGCACGCGCTCCAGATTGGCCGCCAGCAGTTCTCTCTCCATGCTTTCTTCCTCTCGTCAGAACAGCCGCACCGTCAGGCCTTCAAACAGATAACCCTCGGTGACCGGGCTGATGTACACATCCTCGCCGCTGCGCCGGATGATTGTCACCGGCACGAACAGGTCCGAACCGCCGGTGCGCACGACCACGCCTTCCGTCTCGTCCTGGACATAGATCGCCTTCGATGGGACGATCAGCGCAGTGTTTTCGTCGTAGAGCGTCACGCGGCTCTGGCGCAGGTCCAGCACCCGGCTCACATCGTTTTCGATCACCAGCACCACCAGCAGTTCGCCGCCGGAACGCCGGAAGGATTCGACCGTCGCGATCATGACCTCGTCGTCGTTGAAGGTACCCAGCCGCATCTGGAACTGCTGGCCCTCCACCGGGTTCCAGGTCTGGTCGTCCGCCAGCATCAGCACCGCCCACGGATTGTCGCGGATCGTGCGGTAGATCGCCGTTCGGCCGCGCTGGGTCGTGGTCAGTTCGGGCTTGCGGCCTTCCATCATCGAGCGCACCTGGACAGGGTCGAACGTGTTGTAGTTCAGCATGTTCAGGCCGTATTCGTAACCGTCGGTGTAGAAGCTGACGATGCACTCCTCGATGGCTTTGGCCCGGCGGGTGACAGAATCGATCCGCTGCTCCTGGACGTTCGCGTCCTCCAGCAGCCGCGTCAAACGCTGGTCGTTGGAATAAGTCGAGCGGATGTAGGTCTGGCGGTCGCGGACGGCGGCCGTCAGGATCTGCTCCTGGTTGATCAGGTTTCCGCGTGCGCCGCCGATGATCTCGCGGATCTGGCGCACGGACTGCAGGACGTTGGATTCCATCGCGTAGCGCTGTCCCTCGATCGTCGTCTCCGAGGTCAGGAGGGTGCGCTGGTAGGTCCGGATCTGGTCCCGGTAGTCCTGCAAAGAAGTCATATCGCGCGTCGAATAGCCCGCGGCGAAGATCCGGCAGATCTCGGCGTTATAGCGCACGAGCTGGCCTTCCTCGGCCACATACTCCACGCGGGTGACGCCTTCCGCGTCATAAACGGTCTCATCCCGGACAATCAGCGCGTCGCCCACATACTGCTCCCCGAGGGAAGCCTGGCGGATCACGGCGGTTGTAGAGTCCGCTTTCCCGGAAACCAGGATCAGGATCAGTGCGGCGGTCATGCCCAGCACCGCGGCCCCGATGATTGCCCAGTGCCACCAGCGCATGGATTTCCGCGGTCCGCGTCCGGTGGGCATGTAGCTGAATCCCGGGACAGCCGAGGGATCATCGACCGGCGGCTGGCTGCCGCTGTTCGTCATTTGTGGACCTGTGGGATATCCGTTCGGTACGGGATTGGTGCCATAATAAGGCGGCGGCTGAACCTGAGGTTGTGGCTGAAGCTGGGGATTCATCGACGCATAACCGGAGGGAGCGGTGCCTGACGCATAGCCGCCCGACGGGGGCATTCCGCCCATGGACGATGTCTGCCATGGATTCTGCTGGGTCACGCGCTCACCTCCCGTCTTTAAGGATTCCCTTCTCTTTTCCGATCAGCCGACAAACTCGTTATAGATCGCCTCAATCGTGCGCTCGAAGTCCGCGTCATCCACGCCGACGATGATCGAGAGCTCGCTGGAACCCTGGTCGATCATGCGGACGTTGATGCCCGCGCGGCTCATCGCGGAGAACAGGCGTGCCGCGGTGCCGCAGTTGGAGACCATGCCTCGGCCCACGGTCGCGATGATCGCCATATGGTCGTGGATGGACAGGACGTCCGGCTGGGTCAGGTCTGCGATGCGGCGGACGATCTCCTCGCGGTGGGGTTCCAGCGCTTCGCCGGACACCACCACGGAGATCGAATCGATCCCGGACGGCATGTGTTCGAAGGAGATGCCGGCCTCCTCAAAGACCTGCAGCACCTTGCGGCCGAAGCCCAGCTCGGTGTTCATCATGGCCTTTTCCACCGCCACGACGCTGAAGCCCTTGCGGCCCGCAATGCCCGAGATCGTGGGCACGGTGGGCTCCACCGGCAGGTGCAGGCTGATCAGGGTGCCGGGGTGGGTGGGATTGTTGGTGTTGCGGATGACCGTAGGGATGCCGACCTTGTGCACGGGGAACATCGCGTCCTCGTGCAGGACGGAAGCGCCCATGTAGCTCAGCTCGCGGAGCTCCGCGTAGGTGACGGCGCTGATCTCCCGCGGGTTGCGGACGATACGCGGGTCCGCCATCAGGAAGCCGGAAACGTCCGTCCAGTTCTCATAGGTATCCGCCAGCACGGCCCGGGCCACAATCGCACCCGTGATATCGCTGCCGCCGCGGCTGAAGGTGTGGATGCGCCCGTCCGGCAGCACGCCGTAGAAACCCGGCACCACCGAGGGAAGCCCGTCGGCCAGCAAAGCCATCATGACGACGTTGGTTTTCTCCGCGTCGAGCGTTCCGTCCGCGTTGAAGAAGATCACTTTCGCGGCGTCCATAAAACGCCAGCCCAGGAAATCCGCGAGCAGGATGCCGTTCAGGTACTCGCCGCGAGACGCGCAGTAATCGCGCTCGGCCCCGGCCTCAATGTTCGCGGCGATGGTGTCCAGTTCCGCGCCGATGTCGACCTTCAGCCCCAGTTCCTCGGCGATGTCGAGGTAACGTGCGGCGATGGTATCCAGCGTGTCGCGCCAGCTCTCGTCCCCCGCAAGCCGCTGGCTGTGGCAGCGGTAGAGCAGGTCGGTTACCTTATCGTCCCCGTCAAAGCGGCGGCCCGGTGCGGAGGGGATCACATAGCACCGCGCGGGGTCCATCTCAAGGATCTCTTTTACCTTGCGGAACTGCCCGCTGTTCGCCAGCGAACTCCCGCCAAATTTGGTCACAATCTTTTTCATCGTTCTGCGTCTCACCTTTCCATTCGCCCGCCCCGGGCGAACATTCCTATCTTACGCGGAAAAGCCCCGGATGTCAACGGTCAGCCCGCGTCCGGAGCCAATTTTGCAAGAATGACGACATCCCGCCAGGCCCCGTCGCGCCAGAGCTCCTGCCGCAGCACGCCTTCCCGGACAAATCCGTTGGCCTCGTAGCACCTGAGCGCCGCTTCATTGAAAGCAAAGACCGAGACCTTCAGCCGGTGCAGGTTCATCTCCCGGAAGCAGAAATCCGACAGGATGGCCATGGCCTCGGTTCCGTAGCCCTTTCCGCGGTAGGGCGTCCCGATCATGATCGCCAGCTCGCCCAGGCGGTTCTTCCAGTCCACGCGGATGATCCCGCAGCGGCCCACCAGATCGCCCTCAAAGTCCTCGATCGCGAACTGGTACTCGCCCCGGGTGTAGCTGGACTGCTGGTTCAGCCACTGCTGCTCGTCCCCCATCGAAGAGGGGAACGGGATCCCGCTCATCATCCCCCGCAGGGTCTCGTAATCGTTGACAAACGCGTGGTTGGCGTCGAGGTCCCCGGACTCAAAGGCCCGCAGGCGTACCAGCTTCCCCTCGTACATCTCATTCATCCTCCGAAGGTTCAAGATAGAGATCAATGTGTTCAAAGAGATCGTCTCCGGCCTCGTCCGGACCTACCGTCGTCATATAGAGGCCGAACAGGGTGTTGTCGCAGTCTCCGCCTTCCTCCATCGCCCAGCCGTTCGCCACCTGGCTCCGGTGCAGGTCCAGGGCCTCCGTCGCCACCGTCATGCCGTCTTTCCCATCAAAATGGGACAGCGGCACATGCCAGTCGAGCCGGATCTGATTCTCTTTGTAGAGGTGGACATAGAACTTCTTGACCTGCCAGGTGCCGTAGGCTTTCGAAGAATCTTCGTATTTCGTCCTGTCCGCCGCATAGCCCACGCTCAGGCGGACCGTGTCCGCCATCGCCCGGTGCCCGCCGTGACCGTACTCCCCGTTGAAATCGTGGGTGACGACCACCTCGGGGCGGTACTGCCGGATGAAGCCGGTCTCCAGCTTGCACATCTTGTTCTTGCTCCAGTTCTTGTAAGCCCCGCTGAGGGTCGTGGAGCGCTTGTCCGGGAGGTTCATGAAAACCGGATAGCAGGTCACCCCGCAGTGGCAGAGCCCGTCCAGCAGTTCCAGCCGGCGCTGGGGAGTTGACGGCACGCCATAAACCACCTGGACTTCATAGCCCCGCTCCCCGGCATAGGTGGGCAGCAGGCCTCCCAGCCACAGCAGTTCATCATCCGGGTGGCAGGCGAAGACCATCAAGTCTGCCTTCTCGCAGTCATGCCACTCCGGGCTCTTATCAGGGCGGTCACCGGGGCCGAAGATCGTGATCTGGGCCATGAGCATCCTTGCTTTGGAAGTGTTCACGACCCGCACCGCCGTCGTGCCTTCCGGCAGTTCCAGCCAGTCCGAGAGGTATTTCCCGCGGACACCCGCGCTGATCCAGACATCCCCCACCTGCGCCAGGACCTCGGTCTCCGTGGCCCTGTCATAAAACTGCAGCAGGATGCTGCCGAGCGGCTTGCCCTTCCCGTCAATGCTGATCTCCCCGCCGGCGCGCACAGCGAAGTAGGTCTTGTAGCTGTCGTCGGTCAGGGTTTTCAGTTCCTTGCGGCTGGCGCCTTTGGCGGAAAACGTGCACGAAGCGTTGATATTGGCGGCTTTTTCCGCCGACGCCGCGCCAAGCGCCAGAACCAGGGCCAGCAAAGCCAGCAGCATCAGGCACAGTTTGCGCATGGGCATCCTCTTTTCTTCTCTATTCGGCCCGGGTCGCGGCGAGAACGATGACCCTTTCGCATCCCGCGACTGTCAGGGTCTCCCTGCACGCGGCGGCGGTCGCCCCGGTCGTCATCACGTCATCGACGAGGATCACGGTCTGCGGAATATCATCCAGCGGTGCAAAAGCGTCCCTCATGTTTTTGAGCCGCTCTTCCGCGCTGAGACCGCGCTGGGTTTTTGCGCTGCGCGCTTTGCGCTTCAGGAGCGGCCGTACCGGATAGCCTGTTTCGGCGCCAAGCGCCAGCGCAAGCTTCCAGCCATGGTCGATGCCACGCTCCCGCCGGCGCAGGACCGGCATCGGCACGGAGGTGATCACCGCGTCTGCCGAAACGTCCAGCTTCCTGAGTTTCTCCGCGATGTCCCGGGCCAGGATCTCCGCCGCTGGGGCCACCGCCCGTTCCTTCAGCATCCGGACCAGCCGTCCGGCTTCGTCTCTGTAAAGCCAGACCGCATGTTCATCCTCAGGAAGCGCACAGGCTTCCAGCCCTTTCCGGCAGTCCGGGCACAGAAGCTCGCCGCCCGCGGCACGCCCGCACAGCAGGCAGATCGCGTTATTGGGGTAGGTCCGTTCCAGCAGTGAACGCTCCGCCCCGCGAATCACCCTGAAAAACCGCCCGCTCACGAGAGATACACTTCCGCCGCCTGGCGGAGCCTCCGGTTCAGGTCCGTGTTGCGGCGGAGCACATGGTCGTTCTCCACCATCTGCCGCACGGTTTCCTCCCGCCCGATCAGCATGACCAGCCCCCGCGCCCGTGTGAGGGCCGTGTAGATCAGGTTGCGGGTTAAAAGCATCGGCGGCCCGCCGCAGACCGGCATCACGACTGCCTCAAACTCGCTACCCTGGCTCTTGTGCACGGAAAGGCAATAGGCCAGCTCGAGGTTTTCAAGTTCAGCTGAGCCGTAGACCACGTCCCGGTCTTCGTCAAAGTGCACGATGAGTGTGTGCTCCTCCGTGTCCACGTCCGTCACACAGCCCACGTCGCCGTTGAAGACGCCCTGGCCTTCCTCCCAGCCGTACCGGGTCTCCCGCCGCCAGCCAAGAGTGTAGTCGTTGTGGGTCTGGATCACCTTGTCCCCGAGACGAAAGACGTTTTCTCCCCAGGTCAGCGTGGGTTTCTCCGGGGACGGTGGATTCAGCGCCTGCTGGAGCATGAAGTTCAGCGTGATGACCCCGCAGTCGCCCTTGCGGGCCGGAGCCAGGACCTGAATGTGCCTGGCACGATCTTCGTCCTGTAGGTGCAGGAAACGCGGCAGGCGCTGGGTCACGAGGCTGACGACCTTCTGCGCCGTCTCATACGGGGCCTGGGTGCGCTCGAAGAAAAAGTCGGTCCCCTTCTCGTTCCACAGGGGCATCTCCCCGTGATTGATCCGGTGGGCGTTGACCACGATGCGGCTGTTCTCCGCCTGGCGGAAGATTTCATTGAGTCGTACGGAAGGCACCACGCCGCTCTCGAGGATATCCCCCAGGACATTGCCCGGACCGACGCTCGGGAGCTGATCACTGTCCCCGACGATCAACAACCGGGCGCCCGGTTCGATCGCCCGGAGGAGCGAGCGCATCAGCATCAGGTCGATCATGGAGGCTTCGTCCACGATGACACAGTCGGTCTCCAGGGGCGTCTGGGCATTGCGCGCAAAAACGCCTTCCTCGCCGCCGTACTCAAGCAGGCGGTGGATCGTCTTCGCCTCACGGCCCGTGGCCTCGGACATGCGCTTGGCCGCGCGGCCCGTCGGCGCGCAGAGGGAGACCTCCCCCTCGGCGCTGAGCAGTTGGAGAATGCAGTTGATGATCGTCGTCTTACCGGTTCCCGGACCGCCGGTGATGACCAGCACGCCGTGCTGCACCGCGCTGGCGATGGCTTCCCGCTGCCGGGGGCTGAACGCAACCCCGTGTTGGCGTTCATAGCGCGCAATGGCTTCGTCCGCGTTCATCTCCGCCGTATGCGGCGCAGCGGCCATCAGCTCACACAGCCGCTGGGCCACTTCCCGCTCGGCAGCCTCATAATGCGGCAGCCAGACCTGCGTCCGTCCCTCTTCGTCTTCCGAAAGCTTGACATCCCGCTCCAGTGCCATCGCCCGCAGCTGGCGTTCCGGCAGTTCCGGCTCCAGGTTCAGGAGCACCACCGCACGCTGAATCAGGTCATCCCTGTAAAGAAAGACGTGGCCCATGCTGCCCGCGGCTTCCTGCAGGAGATATCGCAGGGCCGCCCGGATCCGGTCTTCGCTGTCCGGCGCGATGCCCATCGCGATCGCGATGCGGTCCGCGGTGACAAAACCCACGCCCTCCAGGTCCTCACAAAGGCGATACGGGTTGGTCTGTACGACCTCCCGCGCCCTGTCTCCGTAGAGCTTGCCAATCCGTGCCGCCAGTGCCGCCGTGATGCCGTATTGCTGGAGAAAGATCATGGCTTCCCGCTCCGCCGAAGCCGCCTGGAAGCTCTCCGCGATCTGCCGCCAGCGTTTCTTGCCCATGCCGGGGATCTCCTGAAGGCGCTCAGGATACGTGGAAAGCACCGTCAGGGTTTCCTCGCCGAAGGCCGCCACAATGTCCTTCGCGGTCTTGCGGCCCACGCCTTTCACCGCGCCGCTGCCGAGGAAGCGCTCGATGCCCAGTAGGGTCGTCGGGGCGATCGGAGTGCAGCGCGTGCACTTGAACTGCTTGCCGAACTTACTGTGCTCGACCCACTCGCCCTCAAAGGCCGCCTGTTCGCCGGGATGCAACGGAGGCATCACGCCGACGACAGTTTTCTCACTCCGCCCGATCTGCACTGACACCACGGAATACCCGTTCTCCTCATTGCGGTACACGGTCCCGTTTACCAGCGCCTCAAAGCTCTCCACGCGCTCACCTCCTTCCGGCTCGGATTCCAGGGGTGTCAGGCTCTCCCGCCGATCTCCTCCAAGCAACGCTTCAGTCCGTCCTGCCATGACGGCAAACGGGCAAAGCCGTTCCGATCCAGACTCGCTTTACTTAGCCGGGAGTTCAGCGGACGCCGCGCTGCCGCAGGATAAACCGCAGAGGGAACCGGCACCACCGAACAGGATAAACCCGCTTCATCAAAGATCCTTTGGGCAAACTCCGCCCAAGAGCAGAAGCCTTCATTCGTGGCGTGATAGAAACCGTAGCGCTGCGTCTGGATCAGGTCACAGAGAAACGCTGCCAGGTCCGGCGCATAGGTCGGGCTGCCGATCTGGTCGCAGACGACGGGCGTTTCATGCCGTTCCCGTCCAAGCCGGAGCATGGTCCGGACGAAATTGTGCCCATGGGCCGAAAACATCCAGCTGGTCCGCACCACCCAGCAGCGCGTCAGAAGACTGCGCACAGCTTCCTCCGCCTGCACCTTGCTGACGCCGTAGACATTGAGCGGTTCGCGGCGGTCCTCGGTCTCCCAGGGCATATCTCCTTCCCCGCTGAAGACATAATCGCTGGACACCAGCAGCATCGCTGCCCCGGTACACAGCGCAGCCCGCGCCAGGTTAAGGGAAGCCCCCGCATTGGCGGCGATGCACACCTCGGGTTCCGACTCCGCCTTGTCGACAGCTGTATACCCCGCGCAGTGAAGGATCACATCCGGTTTCTCGGCAACGACAAAAGCCTCGACGGCCTCCGCGTCGGTCAGGTTCAGAGACTCGATATCGGTAGTCACGGTGGGAATACCCCGGCGGCCTAATTCTTCTGTCAATGCCCGACCTAATTGGCCTTTGGCACCCGTTACAAGGCATTTCATCCCATATCCCTCCCGATGTCATTCCCCGCCGCCGTTCAGCCGCCGGTATTCAGCGATGGCCTCCCGGGCCAGCTCGTCGCAACGGTTGTTGCCCGGATTGGAAGCGTGCCCCTTTACCCACACAAAGCGGACATTATGCTTCTTCGTCAGCAAACCGAGGGAAAACCAAAGGTCCTGGTTCTCCACCGGCGTTCCGGCCGAAGTCTTCCACCCGCGTTTCACCCAGCCGTCGATCCAATGGTCGTTGTAAGCTTTCACGAGATAGGTGGAATCGGAATAGAGGGTCACGTCACAGGGCTCGGTGAGGGCCCCAAGCGCGCTGATTGCTGCCAGGACTTCCATGCGGTTGTTGGTCGTGGCGTGCATGAAGCCGCTCATTTCTTTGCGGTGACCATTGTATTCGAGGATGGCGCCCCAGCCACCGGGCCCGGGGTTACCGGAGCAGGCGCCGTCCGTGTAGATCGTAACCTGCTTGCGCTTTGTCTCTGTCAAGGATTACCGCCTCCGATTCCGCGTTTCCTTGCCCATCTCCCGGGATTTCTCCGCACAGAGGTGCATGGCCTCCATGACGGCATTCCGGAAGCCGTGTTCCTCCAGCGCCGCAACCGCCTCGATCGTCGTGCCGGCAGGAGAGCAGACCGCGTTGCGCAAAGCCGCGGGATGGGTCCCGGTGTTCAGCACCATCAGCGCGCTTCCCAGTACCGACTGCGCCGCCATGCGGCAAGCGTCAGCCCACGGGATCCCCTCGCGGACACCGGCGTCCGCCATGGCTTCGATCAGCATGTACACATAAGCCGGCGAAGACCCGCTGACCGCAATCACACCGTCAAAGAGACGCTCCGGCATCATCACGGTCTTCCCAAGCGCATCAAACACGCCGCGGGCAAAGGTCAGTTCCTCCGATGTGAGCGTAGTTTCGCTGCACAGGGCCGTCATGCCCTCTCCCACCAACGCCGGGGTGTTCGGCATGACGCGCAGCACTCGTGCCTTCAGCGGGTCCAGGAGCTCATGCAGGCGTGTCACGGTAACGCCCGCCGCAATGCTGATCACCGCGTGATCGGTCAGGCTGTCGCCGCACTGGTCGATGACTTCCGCAACCAGATACGGTTTCACCGCAAGGATCACGGTATTGGCAAGTTCGCACAGAGCATCGGCTGAGGTCACGCAGGTCACCGCCGGCCACTCGCTCTGGATGGCCTGCAGGATCTCAGGCTTCGGGTCACAGACCGCCAAATCCCCCGGCCGCACATAGCCGGTTTCCAGCAGCCCCCGGGCAATCGCCCCGCCCATGCTCCCCGCGCCGATAATACCGATCGTTTTCATGGATTTCGCTCCTCTCCAGACTGCCCGCCGGGCGTTCTTTCGAGCCTGATTATACCATAGGTAGCGTAAAGCACACAAGGGGCAAATCGGATCGAAGGATATAGAAAACCCCACCTGAAAGTGGGGAATGGAAGCTCTATCCGTTGACACTTATCTCAGATTTCATTCTGAACAAACTTCCCGGCTACCTGTTCATCCCGATACAGGCAATAAACAGATAAAGGTGCGTCCAGATACAGCCCTGTTTCCAGATCTGCCAGTTTTTCAAACGTTTTCGACGAATAAAACTGTGCCAGTGCCTCTTCCATCCCAAGATGCTGTTCTTCCATGATCCATGAGACGATGTCTTGTGTCGTGTACTCAATCAGCATTTCTGCCTTGGTCATTTTATCACACCAGCTTTCTCCAACCTGTCGATGGCAGGCTGTGTAAGGAAACAGTACTGAATCGTCAGTTTCTTGTAAGTCATCTCCCGTGTCAGGATATCGACAGAAATCAAGCCTTCCTGAAACTGACGGAACAGTAAAGCCAAATCATCATCTGCAACAGGACCAATCACTAAATCATATTGTTTCTTCCGGCTACAGTCCGTGGATTCCCGATCGGCAAGCGGTAGTGTCCGATTATACATCACAAAAGATGCCCATGATTCATCCGGCTTCCCGAAAACACGAACCGAAAGATCGCTTTTCATCAGTGCATCAAAATCCACTTCAAAGGTCGTGACAACCGGTTTGCCGCCATAGATCCTCGCAACCCGTTCCGCCATACGCATTGCCTGATCCGGAAGGTCAGTCAGATAAAACCCCTGCCCAAAGTCCTTGCGGGGACGGCATTTGCCGAGATCAATGATGTCTATCTCAATGTTTGAACCGTGATAGAGCATCATGAGAGTTTCCCTCCATTCTGCCTGCATATCAGAGCCATATCATTCAGCGCATCATCAAGCGATAGTGTATGCTCGACATCATAAAACTCCGACAGAAACGCAATCCCCTTATACTTGTACAAATACTGGAACGCCGCCTGTTGGCTCATCTGGTTTTTCCTGGCAAACTCATGAATGCAGGCAATGGTGTAATTCACCTGCTTTCTTGTCTGTTCAGACACTTCTACAATGTCACCCCCGTCTTAAAGATTGCCAGATCATGAAATCCGCGCTCCTCGGCCTTGACTTCTTTCCCGGAAGCGACAGCCAGCACCAGGTTTTCAAGCTCCCGCGCCAGTTCCGGCAGGGGAATGCTTTCGGAAAGCAGCCGTCCGGCATCGAAGTCGATCCAGTTCTTTTTTCTTTGGGCCAGAGGGGTGTTGGAACTGATCTTCACCGTTGGCACCGGACAGGCAAAAGGTGTGCCCCGGCCCGTCGAGAAGAGCACCAGCTGAGCTCCGGCTGCAGCCAGCGCTGTGGATGCCACCAGATCATTGCCCGGGGCAGAGAGCAGGTTCAAGCCAGGGGTGCGCACTTGCTCGCCGTACCTCAGCACATCCCGCACAGGACCAAAGCCGCTCTTCTGCGTACAGCCGAGGGCCTTATCCTCCAGGGTGGAAATCCCGCCGGCCTTGTTGCCGGGGGAAGGATTCTCATAAATCGTCTGGTGATGCTCTTCAAAATATCGCTTGAAATCGTTGATAAGGGAAACTGTTTTCTCAAATACCTCTTCGTTTTCAGCCCTTGCCATGAGAATGGTTTCCGCGCCGAACATCTCCGGCACCTCGGTCAGGATCGTCGTCCCACCCTGGGCACCCAGCCGGTCCGAAAATCCGCCGATCACCGGGTTCGCGGTGATCCCGGAGAAGCCGTCAGAACCTCCGCATTTAAGACCCACAACAAGCTTCGAAACCGGACAGGGCATACGATGCTCTTCCCGCATGCGGTCTGCCAGTTCCTCCAACAACGCCATGCCTGCCTCATACTCGTCTTCTACCTGCTGACAGACAAGAAAGCGCACACGGCTCTCGTCCCAATCCCCCATATACTGTTTCAGGATATCCACGCCGCTGTTCTCGCATCCGAGACCCAGCACCAGGACGCCGCCTACATTGGGGTGGGTAGCCAGGTTGGCCAGCACACATCGGGTATTCTCCTGGTCTTCGCCCATTTGGGAACAGCCATAGGGATGGGAAAAGGCGTAGACCTTCCCCACACCGCCGCCAGCCAGTCTCTGGGCATCACGCTCCAGCGCACGGGCTACATCGTTGACACAACCCACAGTGGGCAGGATCACCAAATCGTTGCGGATACCCACGCGGCCATCCTTCCGGGGATAGCCCATGAAGGTCCGCACCGGCAAGGGATCAAGCGTTGGATGTGTCGGCTGATAAGTGTATTCCAGCTCACCGGAAAGCAGCGTTCTCAAGTTGTGAACATGCACATGATTCCCGGCGGGGATGGCTTCTTTCGCCGCACCGATGGGGAAGCCGTATTTGATGACAGGCTCGCCCGCGTCGATGTCCTGCAAAGCCACTTTATGCCCTGCGGGAACATCCGTTTTCAGAGTCAGTGCAATATCTTCCGCTTCGACGGTTCCCCCGGCCGAGAGCGCCCGTAAAGCCACTGCCACGTTGTCACGGGAAGTGATGCGGAGAAGATCGTTCATGATGGTATCCTCCGTTCGAGATCAGCCCGGGAAAAACCGTTCTTCCACGACCGCCTTCATGCCTTTGTCGAGGATGTCAGCATACATATCGGTCACGGCATCGGCCAGACGCGGAACTTGCGTCAGGTCCTGACCGAAGAAGGCTTCATTGGATAAGAAAGCCTTCACCTGGTCCGCGGGGGCCATGTCACCAGTCTCTGCGAAGAAGGCCAAGACAGCCGCGTCATCCTGGAGGGTGTAGGTCTCCTCGCCGCGCTTGCACTGGAGTTTGCCATCCGCCAGTATGCCGCCGCGGTAGAGGCTCATCATCGCGGCGATGGAGAAGGTCAGGTGCGGCGGAAGCGCACCTTTCTGCTCGACATAGCCCAGCAGGGAAGGCAGGCAGCGCGCACGCCATTTGCTGACGCAGTTCAGGCAGATGTCCAGCAGGCGATGCTTGATGAAGGGGTTGGCAAACCGGCTCGTGACCGCTTCGGCAAAGGCCGTCAGGTCTTCCTTCGGCAATGACAAGGTCGGGATGACCTCGTCATAGAGCGTCCGTTGCATGAAGGTGCGGATAGTGGGATCGTTCATCGCCTGCAGGACGATGTCGTGACCGCACTGGAAAGCCATCGGCACAAAGGAGGTGTGCGCGCCGTTGAGGATGCGCACCTTGCGCTGTTTGTAGGGTTTCTGGTTGTCGGTGTAGACGACAGGCAGGTCGCAGGCGGGCAGGGGGAGCTCGCCGGAGAGTTCCTTGTCGCTCTCGATGACCCACAGACCAAAGGGTTCTGCCGTGACGAGGATGTTGTCCTCATAGCCCAGCTTCTCCCAGATCGCTTCAGCCTCGCCCCGGGGATAGCCGGTGACGATGCGGTCCACCAGCGTGGAAGTAAACGTGCAGGCGGTGTCCAGCCACTTTTCGAAGCGCTCGCCAAGGTTCCAAGCCTTTGCCAGTGCTTTCACACAGCGGCGCAGCTGGATGCCGTTGTCGTCGATGAGCTCGACCGGCAGGATCACAAGGCCCTTGTCTTCGGCGTAATCAAAGGCTTCCGCGCGCTCGAAAAGGAACTTGGTCAGCTTGCCCGGGTAGGTGTTGGGCGGGCAGAGGTCAAAGCGATCGCTCTCGTCGAGTACGATGCCCGCCTCCGTCGTGTTGGAAATGATAAAGCGCAAAGTCTCGCACTTCGCATAGGCAGCATAACGGTCATAATCTGCATAACAATCCACCGCATCAGACACAGAAGTCACGACCCGGCTCTGCTCCACCGGCTCGCCATCCACCAAACCACGCAGGAGCACAGTGTAACGATAATCCTGCTCTTTGAAGGCCGGGAACAGCGTCCCGATGTTGATGGGCTTCACCAGCACGATGCTGCCGTTGAAGTCTGTTTTCTCATTGGCGATGTCGATCATCCAGTCGCAGAACGCCCGCAGGAAATTGCCCTCCCCGAACTGCAGGACTTTGACTGGGCGGGTTGGGGCGGGAGCAAGGGCAGCACTGAGTTTTTCCATGGTATGTTCCTCCACATTTGTTCACAGCCGCGTAGCTGAGTACAATAAAGTACAATATGTCCATCCATATTTTACAACAGCCGGAAAGGAACGTCAAGGCAAACTGTTTTCCCGCTTGACATCGTCGTCGCTTGCGTTTATGATGGTTACAGCCGATAGGCAAAACATAACAGGAGTGTGTCTGTCCGATGAAAAAGACGATTTCGATGATCGCGGCACTCGCGATGCTGCTCGCCCTTGCCCTGCCGGCCTGCGCGGAAACAGTCGCCGTGGATGAAGCCCTGCTCGGCACCTGGATCATGGATGATCTTGGCGTGGAATTCACTTTCAATCCAGATGGAACCTATACCGAAGTAATGGGTGACATGGAAGGGGGCGGCGTCTACTCCATTGTCAACGGACAAATTGCCATTGATACATTCGCTCCGATGGACTATGCGGTTGACGGTGACACCATGATCTTCTACGATAGCGGCATGGAAATATCCTTCACCCGCAAGGGAGCTGCTGTCTCCGGAACGGCTGACCCGGAAGCCCTGCTGGGCACCTGGTTCCTGACCGAGACCAACCTCGGCTTCACCGTCGATATGAAGGTCGTCTTCAATGAGGACGGCACCTATGTAATGTCTGGATCCGGCCAGGAAACAACCGGCCTCTATACCGTCGATACGGACGGGATCCGTTTTGACGATATGGATCCGGAATCCTTTACCGTGGACGGTGACACCCTGACCCTCGAGGAGATCGGGATCACCCTGATCTTCACGCGGGAAGGCGCGGAACCCCATCTCACCGGCACAGCGGACCCCGAGGCGCTGATCGGCACCTGGGCACTCGAAGCCAATGACGAGTTCGCCATTACATTCACTACCGACGGCACCCTCATCATTTCGGCCGCCGGCGAAGAAACGAGCACCACTTATACGATCAGTGTTGACACGATCATCACCGGAGACGGAGAAGAGATGGTCTTCCTCGTCAATGAAGACAGGCTCACCCTGCAGGAAGCAGGCGCCACGCTGAGCTTCGTCCGCAAGTAACCCTGTCGGGAGCATACCGGAGCGCACCATCCGCACTCCGGTTTTTCCACGCTTGACAGAAGGTTGCTTTCATCGTATCATGAACGCAGGAAACAAGCGGATCATGAAAGGGGCGGTCTGATCATGAAGAAAATCATTGCGGTGGCAGTTCTGCTGGCTCTGGCGCTGGGACTGCTCAGCGCGTGCTCGGGGACATCCGCGCTGGCACGGACATGGACCGCCAGCATAACGCTGGACAGCGGGGAAACCGTGGATCTGGACCTGACCTTTGATGCGGACGGAAAATATACCTTCGGTGTGCACGGCGATGAGAACCCGAAGACCGGCACGTACAGCGTCGACAGCGACCTGCTCCTGCTGGACGGATACGCCGTCACCTACGCCGTCCGGGGCTCGGAACTGCAGCTCACCCTGACCGGTCTCACCGGCGAACAGGGGGAGACCGTCTTTGTCATCGAGCGCACCGGCAGCTGGGTCTGCAGCGCCTGCGGCCATGAATACGAGGCCGCCGAGAGACCCGCTTCCTGCACGGAGTGCAACAATCCGGACGCCAAGCTGGAACTGCTGAATATCGATTACCGCTACGGGATCAAGGACGGTTCCGCCTATGTGGACGCCCTCAACGCCTCCGCAGGAAGCGAACCTCGGGAAACCTACATGGCCACGGACGAATACACAGGCAAAACCCTGAAATCCGTCTACAGCACGATAACTTTCACCTTCCGCGCGGCGAACTGAGAAAAACCAGCATGACGCGAACCGGGGCCGGATGGCTCCGGTTTTTGCACGGCACTTGACACAAACCGAAAGCGCGGTATAATGCCATTGTGCGTATAGACGCGCTTTTGTATCACGGAGAGGGAGAAGAAATCAGATGAAGAAGATCACGGCAATGATCGCGGTGCTGGCCCTGGCGCTGGTGCTGCTCACGGCCTGCGGCACCAAAGCCCCCAACGTAGTGGGCACCTGGCAGGCGGAATGGATGGGCGCCACGCTGGAACTGACCTTTAATGACGACGGGAGCTACACCAGCCGGCAGTATGTGGAAGGCGAATGGGAGCAGTCCACCAGTGGTACCTACAGCGTCAACGGTTCCAAGATGACCTGGAGCGAAAACGGACAGGAGACGGCCGCCGAGGTGTCAATCTCCGGCCAGAAATCCGGCGATGTGGAAACGCTCAGCATTGGTTATTCCGCCAATGCCGACGGACAGGACCAGGCCTATATCATCACCTACACGCGCAAATAAGCGCTTTCCGGAGCCCTGCGGCTCCGGTTTTTTCGATGGTTGACAAGGATGCGGGGATGCGCTATCATAAGCCAATTCCATCTCACCCGCCGGACCGCGCAAAGGAGGAGACGCCCATGGCCTACTACTACCAGGAACCGAGCCACACCTTCAGTGAGTACCTGCTGATCCCGGGCTACACGCCGGAAGACTGTGTGCCGCAGAACGTGAGCCTGCACACCGCGCTGACGAAATACCGCAAGGGCGAGGAAGAACCGGCGATCTCGCTGAATATCCCGCTGGTGAGCGCCATCATGCAGTCGGTTTCCGACGACAAGCTGGCCATCGCCCTGGCGCGGGAAGGCGGCATCTCCTTTATCTACGGCGCGCAGACCATCGCCGATGAGGCCGCCATGGTCGCCCGAGTCAAGGGCTACAAAGCGGGCTTTGTGCCCTCCGCCTCCAACCTGACCCCGGACAACACCCTGCAGGACGTCCTGGACCTGAAGGCGAAGAACGGATTCTCCACCGTGGCCATCACCGCCGACGGCACCCCCAACGGCAAGCTCCTCGGCATCGTCTCCAGCCGGGACTACCGAGTGAGCCGCATGGCAACCGACACCCCGGTCCGCGATTTCATGACGCCGCTGGACAAGCTGGTCACCGCTCCCGCGGAGACCACGCTGAAGGAAGCCAACGACATCATCTGGGACCACAAGCTGAACAGCCTCCCCATTGTGGACCATGAAGGCAACCTGATGTACTTCGTCTTCCGGAAGGACTATGCCTCCCATAAAGAGAATCCCCTGGAGCTCCTGGACGAGAAGAAGCGCTATCTCGTCGGCGCCGGCATCAACACCCGCGACTATGCCGAGCGCATCCCCGCCCTGCTGAAGGCCGGCGCGGACGTGCTGTGCATCGATTCCTCCGAGGGCTACACCTGCTGGCAGGAAAAGACCTTGAAGTGGGTCCGGGAGCAGTACGGCGACAGCGTGAAGATCGGTGCAGGAAATGTCGTCGACCGGGATGGCTTCCTCTTCCTCGCGAAAGCCGGCGCGGACTTTGTGAAGGTCGGCATCGGCGGCGGCTCGATCTGCATCACCCGCGAGACCAAAGGCATCGGCCGCGGGCAGGCCACGGCACTGATCGAGGTCGCAGCGGCCCGGGATGAGTATTACAAAGAAACCGGCATCTACGTGCCGATCTGCTCCGACGGCGGCATCGTGCATGACTACCACATGACGCTGGCGCTCGCCATGGGCGCGGACTTCCTGATGATGGGCCGCTACTTCGCCCGTTTCGACGAGAGCCCCTCCGCCAGGGTAATGGTCAACGGCGTTTATATGAAAGAGTACTGGGGTGAGGGTTCCAACCGTGCCCGCAACTGGCAGCGCTACGATCTCGGCGGCGCCGGAAAACTCTCCTTCGAGGAGGGTGTGGACAGCTACGTCGTCTACGCCGGCCCCCTGCACGACAACGTGGAGATCAGCCTCTACAAGGTCAAGAGCACCATGTGCAACGTGGGCGTCACCAACCTCCAGGACCTGCGGGACAAAGCCCGCCTGACGCTGGTCTCCTCCACCTCAATCGTCGAAGGCGGCTATCACGATGTGACCCTGCGGTCCACGTCGACACCGAACCGGTAAGGCATAAAGAAAACCTCGCCAGATCATTACTGTTCTGACGAGGTTTTGTTATGGCATTATCGCATGTGATTCTCGTAGTCCTGCAGTTCATGAAAAACACGATCGACAACCACCCGTTCGCCTTCGATCCGGTACATCAGGAAATACCTGTGTTTTGAAAACCGCATTTTTCGGTAACCGAGCGCGTGAAGCTTCGGGTGATCGCAGAGTTTGACGCTGTCCGCTCTTTTCGAGAGTCTCTTCTTTGTCTCTTCAAAATCATTGAGCACATTGGATGCTGCCTGCGGACTCCTTTTCTCGTACAGCAGATACCGGATGAATCCTTCCAAGTCCTCTTCCGCGTCCGAAGTCATCACAACGCTATACTCCATACTTCCTCCTCAGCCCCGTGACAACTTCATCGGCATCCCTGACTTTGCCCTGATCCGCATGGAACCTTGCAACCTCGAGCCTCCCCAGGAGCTCTTCTTCCGAAAGCGCGGCATATGGATTCGGAACGGTCTTTTTGATTTCAAACGGAAATCCGTTGCAGGCGATCGCCTGATGCAAAAACATCCGGATCGCAGATGTCGTATCCGTGCCAAGATCTCGGAATAAGCTGTCCGATTGCTGTTTCAATGCATCATCGACCCGGATCTGAATTGTACAGGTCATCGACCTCTCCTCCCTTCGCTTTCATTGCTATTATACTACTGACTCATTACAATTGCAATGATTTGATCGTTCACCATCTTATTTTTCCGATATCATTGCTTTTCCCATCACAATCATATATAATATCGTCAAACAACAGCCATGTTCATTCATTGTTCGACACAGACAGGAGGGGTTTTCCATGTTGAAGGAATGTGAAGTGAAATCCGGCGACAAAAAGGAAGCGGCAGCTGAGCTGAAAGAGCTCCGGAACGTGCTGGCTTCCCAGCAGCAGCTCCTGCGGGACGCAAAGCTCCCGGTCCTGGTGCTGATCGAGGGCTGGGCCGCTGCGGGCAAGGGCAGCCTGATCCGCGAGATGATCAGGGAGATCGACCCACGCTTTTACAATGTGGTTTCCTCCGCCGTCATCCCGGAAAAAGAGATGCGCTATCCCTTCCTCTATCCCTATGCTTCCGCGATCCCGGAGAACGGCAAGATCGTTTTCATGGATTCCGGCTGGATGGAGGACACGGTGCGGAAATTCCTCCACAGGGAAATCACTCCCGGCGAATACCGGCGCCGCATCCGCCAGGTCAATGAGTTCGAGCGCCAGCTCCGCGACGGCGGCTACCTGGTGCTGAAGGTCTTCCTGCACATCAGCAAGGATGAGCAGTTCGAGCGTCTTTCCATGCTGAAGGGCCACGCGGACACCGAATGGCGCGCGACGGATGAGGACCTCTGGCAGCACCGCGAATACAAACGCTTTGTCGCCGCATACGAGGACTTCATGGAAAAGACCCAGGTGGCCTGCAAATGGCACGTGCTCAGCGCCGCAAACCGCAAGTGCGCAGCGCGGGACACGATGAAACTCCTCACCGGCATGATCACCGAAGGCCTGAAGAACGGCCGCTATGTGGGCGAACCCTTCAAGGAAGAGTTCCCGCTGATCGAGATGCCGAAGCTGAAGGACGTCGACCTCTCCCCCGCCATCAGCGACGAAGAGTACTCCAAGAAGCTGAAGAAGCTCCAGGCCCGGCTCCACGAGCTGCACAATATCCTCTACCGCCTGAAGATCCCGGTCGTCCTCTGCTACGAGGGCTGGGACGCGGCCGGCAAAGGCGGCAACATCCGCCGCGTGGCCTCGCCGCTGGATCCGCGGGGATTTGACGTGCGGCCCATCGCTTCGCCCGAACCCCACGAACTCAACCGCCAGTATCTCTGGCGCTTCTGGACGCGGCTGCCGCGGTCCGGCCACATCTGCATCTTTGACCGCACCTGGTACGGCCGCGTGATGGTGGAACGCCTCGAGGGCTTCTGCAAGGAAAAGGACTGGCAGCGCGCCTACAACGAGATCAACGAGTTCGAGCGCCAGCTGACGGACTGGGGCGCGGTGGTGCTGAAGTTCTGGATCCACATCGACCAGGACACGCAGCTCGCCCGCTTCACCGACCGGCAGAACACCCCGGAGAAGCAGTGGAAGATCACCGACGAGGACTGGCGCAACCGCGAGAAGTGGGACCAGTACGAAGTGGCTGTGGACGAGATGCTCCAGAAAACCTCCACCGAGAACGCTCCCTGGTACATTATTGAATCCAATGACAAGAAATACGCCCGTATCCGCACGCTGAAGATCATCGTCAAGGCGCTGGAAGAGGCGATTGAGAAGGATTTTGAGAATAAGATGAAGTGAGAATGACCGGTCAAGAAAACTGTCCCGTGTCGTATGGCATGGGACAGTTTTAATGCATTCGTTTTCCACTTCGTTCAGATTATTCCGCCGAGAACTCCAGTCCGTTTACCACGCTGCGCCATTCACCCAGCGGCCAGATGATCTGCCGGACACGGCCCATCACATAGCTCCGCGGGATTGCGCCGCACCACCGGCTGTCCCGGGAATTGTTGCGGTGGTCACCCATGACGAAGTAATCGTCCTCGGTAACGGTAAACTCCGTGTTCGCGGCAAAAGGAGCCGTATCAAGCTGCTTGACCGCAACGGTCACGATCTGCTGCTGGTTGTCGTAATAGGAGAGACTGCCATCCCCGTCCCCGCTGACCAGCTGTAGCCAGGTCGAACCGTCGGTGAAGTACGTCTCTTTCCCCTGCATGACCCGGAAAACCGTTCCGATGATCGAAAGTCCGTTCGAAACACGGATCATGCGGATGGAGGTCTTGGCCTCGCCCTCCAGGTTCACAAGGGCGAAAGCATAGTCATACGATGAACCGTTCACTTTGAACTGCTCGCCATCGTAGGTGATGATATCGCCCTTCTTCGGGACCAGGATCGAATCGCCCCAAGTCTCACCGGCACGGTAGTTGTCACTGACATAGGGCTCGTCGTACTTCTCGCCGTTGACATAGAGATAGCCGTCCTTGACTTCCACCGTATCGCCCGGCAGGCCTACCACGCGCTTGACAAAGTTGGTGGTTCCGCGGTCCGGATAGCGGCAGACGACGGGGTCAAAGCGTTCGGGATTGCCGAAGAAGGTCCATTTTTCGGAGGCTTCCTTGGCTTCGTTGGAGCCCCAGGGCCAGGTGACCCAGAAACTTGAATACCCGGTCTTATCGACGAACATGATCTCCCCGTTGTTGAGGGTATCAAGCATCGAACTGCCGTCCACCTTTACAGGCTCAAAGAGCAGAGTCCGTACCACCAGCGCGATGGCAAGCGCCCCGAGGAGCGGCCACACCCAGCTTAGGATCTCCTGCCACAGCGGACGCTTCGGCTTCTCTTTCTTGTTCTTCTTGTGCTTCTTGCCGGTTTCTTCCGGTTCCTCTATAGTTTCCGTCCGGATTTCCTGTCCTTCGACCGTCTTGTTCTCTTCCTGCATGCGACTTCCGTCCTTTCTCAAGCCTTCAGACGGGCCAGCTCATCTTCGGCCATCTTCCGGTCTACATAATTCAGCGGGGAGAAGCGGCCATTCTCGAGGATGGCCTCGATCTTCTGCAGCGCTGCCTTGCTGTCGCCCTTGTCCAGGTCATAGCGTGAGAGGAACCACAGGGTGTCGATCTGGCTGGGCTTGATCTTCAGGGCCTTCTCGAACCATTCCTTCGCGCCATCATGGTCTCCCAGGACACGGTAGACCCACTGGCCCATGTTGTCCAGACATACACTGTCCTCATCGTCGTAATCGATGGATTCGCGGATAAAGGCCTCGGCCTTGTCCTTGGCCTTCTGCCACTCTTCACGGGCAGAGGACTGCGGCGCGACCGGTTCGGCCTCGGCAGGTGCGGCTTCGGTCGATTCGGTATCCCCGGCCTCGCTGGCTACTGCTTTTGCGGCTTCGGCTTCCTGCTTCGCCGCGGCCTCAATAGCATCAAAGTCCGGCGTGTTTTCCGGAACGTATTTCTCGATATACAGGTAACCGAGGGTCTGATAAATCAGTCCGGCCGGACCCTGGGCATGCTGGCGCTCCAGCAGGCGGATGCCCTTGTCCGTCTCGCCCATGCGGAAGACCGCCGCAGCATAGTTGATGAAAAGCTGATTTTTCATGTCAGGCGTCAGCGCCGGGTTTTTCTGCAGCTTGACCAGGATCTCCCGGGCCTTGGCATACTGACCGTCCCGCAGGAGCAGCACGGTGTAGCCGAGGATCCAGCGCGGGTTGTCCATGCCCTCCGTCCAAGCCTCGTCGTAGAGCTTCAGTGCCTCGGCATAGTTGCCGTTTCCGTGGGCTTTATAGGCCTTGCGGCCGGTCATCATACCTTTCAGGCTCATCTGTCATCCCTCTTTCTGTGCCTGCGCCGCCTTTTTCCGCAGGCGGGCATAGCGGTATTGTAGCGCATTTTGCGTCTCTTGTACAGCCTGATTTGTCAAAAGCGACGGCTCCGCCAGCAGCATCATGGCCCTGCGGGTGTATTCCAGCGCCGTCCGCGGGTCACGCTCGACATGCTCGTAGTGCTTGGCCAGCTCGATATAGGGCTGCACGCCGCCCTCGTGCCGGGTGATCATCTCCAGCCAGACGTCCCTGGCAGTCTCCCGGTCCCCCGCCCGGCGATAGCTCCGGGCCAGCTGCTGTTGGCTTGCGGCCCGCATGCGTCCGCCAGTGACCAGCCGCCAGCAGCGCCGCGCCTCTTCCGTATGCCGCTGCCGGTCCAGACCCACGCCCATGCTGTACAGGTCCTCGCCGTGAAGCAAGGTTTCGGGCTGTTCATATGCCGCGCACATCCGGCTAAGCAACACGCACAGACTGGCAATGTCCTGCTCGTTGTGAGAAAGCACATCGTTCAGAAGGCTGAACTCCCCGGTTTTCAGATAATCAAAGTATCGTTGGGGCACTTCACTCCCGGGAAGGTCATGGCTACGCGGGATCCCAAGCACCGCCTCTTCCAGGTTCGTCAGGCGGCAGCGCTGCAGACGGAGCTTGAACACCCGCCGGGCGATGTGCAGCAAGTCAATGTGCGGTTTGTCGAGGCAGGCGGGGCTCATCCGGTTCATCAGGAAGCGGTCCCGCAGCAGCGGCACATCGAACGTGCGCCCGTTGAACGTGCAGATCACATCAACATCATTCAACGCTTCTTTCACCTTATCGAGCAGGAAACGCTCCTCCGGGTAATCCCGCATCACGAGCTGGGTGATTGCAAAGCCCCCATACGTCATGCGCCCAAGCCCGACCTCAAAGGCCACGGTACCCGCGCCTCCGGCGAGGCCGGTGGTCTCGGTGTCGAGGTACAGGATGCATTTCGGGTCAAAGGCCTCTGGCAGCGCTTCGGTCTGCATCAGCATGATGGTCTCCCGCCGGATGTCTGCCGCCCCCGGGAACTGTTCCAAAGGGCGGAGTACCTGCCGGGTCCAGCAGTCCGTGAACACGCGCTCCGGAACCGGGTCAGCCTTCGGCTTCGGCTTGCTCATCATGTCCAGGGCAGCGCGGAGATTCACGGTTTTTCACCTCTTGACAGCAGCGTATTCTTTCATTTCCCATTCTACCACAGGAACATCTGTTTGGCAATGAAAGCCCACCTGTGTTTCCTGATGTTTACAACTTCCGCGTGAATTGGGTGTGAAACGCCAGCACCCCGCCGGAACGGATGCCCGGCGGGGTGCTGTTATCAAGGGAGGGTTCTCAGCCCTGCTTCTGCTTGTGCTTGGGATTTTCGCAAATCACCATGACTTTGCCCTTGCGCTTGATGATCTTGCACTTTTCGCAGATCGGCTTGACACTCGGTCTGACCTTCATGGTATTGTTCCTCCTTTGCTCGAAGTGAACTCAGCTCTTGCTGCGCCAGGTGATCCGACCGCGGGTCAGATCATAGGGCGAAAGCTCGACAGTAACTTTATCGCCCGGATAGATGCGGATGAAATTCTGCCGCATTTTGCCGGAGATATGCGCAATGATCTGGTAGCCGTTGGACAGCTCGACCCGGAACATGGCGTTGGGAAGGGCCTCCACGACCTTTCCGTCCATTTCAATGACATCGTCCTTGGACAAGTTTTCAGTCCTCCTTGCACAGGGGCTGTTCGCGGTCAAATCCTTGCGCGGTGAGGAAGGCGCGGATGTCGCTGTCCTTCAGCCGGCGCTCCTCCCGCAGCAGCGCGAGGTCGTCCATCTTCACCGGACTTGGCCTGAGATGTTTGGTCTTTTTCTTCTTGGGGTGATCCAGCCTGCGGGTGTCGCCGTCGGCCATGAGCACATAGCCTTCCTCCGGGATACCGATGACCACAAAGCGTCTCTTGCGGTCGCGGCCCGCGGTGGCGGTCACCAGGCGGCCTTCGTCAAAGGGAATCGGCTCCATGGGTATCCTCCTCCCAGTGATGGCCCGGCAGGGTCAGGATCTCGGGCAGACCATCCTCCGTGATGGCGATGGTGTGCTCGTAATGGGCGCTGAGGGCGCCGTCCCTCGTCAGGACAGCCCAGCCGTCGTTGCCCTCGTCGGTGTGCCAGTCGTCCTGGCTGATCATCGGCTCGATCGCGAGGGTCATGCCGGCGCATAGGCGCTGGCCGTGCCCGGGGAGGCCGAAGTTGTACACCGAGGGCTCCTCGTGCATGTCGCGGCCAATGCCGTGGCCGGTGTAATCCCGGATCACGCCGTAGCCCGCGCTTTCCGCAACGGACTGCACCGCGCTGCCGATATCGCCCAGCGTGTTCCCGTTCAGGGCCTTGCGGGCTCCGGCGAAGAACGCGCGCTCGGTGGTCTCGATCAGCCGCCGCGCCGCCAGGGGGATCTCCCCAACCGGCACGGTCAGGGCGCTGTCCGCCTGCCATCCGTCGAGGATGAGCCCACAGTCCAGGGAGAGGATGCTCCCCCCGCGCAGGATCTGTCCCTCCGACGGGATGCCGTGGATGACACAGCTGTCAACCGACGTGCACAGCGAGGCGGGATAGCCATCATAACCGAGGAAGGACGGGATGGCCCCGTGATCCCGGATCATGGCTTCCGCCAGGCGGTCGAGAGAAGCGGTGGTGACACCGGGCTTCACCTCGCGCGCCACGGCCTGCAGCACTTCGTACAGGAGCGCTCCGGCCCGCCGCATGCAGGCGATCTGTTCGGAATTCTTGACCGTGATCACGCCTGCAGCGCCTTCATGATGGCGTCGAAGATCTCGTCCATGTTGCCCGCGCCATCCACCTTGGCCAGCTTGCCGCGGCCCTCATAGAAATTCACGAGG
>JAFZPI010000003.1 GCA_017552615.1 Clostridia bacterium | reverse complement strand
GGGAAATCAAACCCGTCTCTTTCAGGCGCTGGCAGACTGCACCTTCCATAGCGGTCCGTCAGTGTTGTCGTGCGCCCGCTTTCACCGGGTGCCGGCGCTGAGTAGTGTTTCATTGAGGCCTGGTTGGGTTGCCGGTCCTTGGTGGAGCCCACTTTTCCTGCTTGACCCAGGTGGGTCAGAGATTATACGGAGGTGTATTACTTAAAATGGCACGCATTGCAGGTGTTGACCTGCCCAGAGAAAAGCGCGTTGAGATCGGCCTGACCTACATCTACGGCATCGGCCTGACCACTTCGCAGAAAATGCTCGCGGAAGTCGGCGTGAATCCCGACACCCGGGTAAAGGACCTCTCCGAGACCGAAATCAGCAAACTGCGTGAGTATATTGAGCATCACCTGAAGGTCGAAGGTGACCTTCGCCGTGAAGTGTCTCTCAATATCAAGCGCCTGATTGAAATCGGCTGCTACCGTGGCGTCCGCCACCGTCATGGCCTTCCTGTCCGCGGGCAGAACACGAAACAGAATGCCCGTACCCGCAAGGGCCCCAAGAAGACCATCGCCGGCAAGAAAAAGGCCACCAAGTAAGCTTTTTACTGAATCGATTCCCGCCTGAGGCGGGTTACGGAGGGAGAAAAATCAATGGCACCTAAGCAAAAGCTGAAGAAGGCTACGCGTAAACGCCGTGAGCGCAAAGTCGTTGAGCGGGGCGCTGCGCATATCCGTTCTTCTTTCAACAATACCATCGTGACCATCACCGATACCCAGGGCAATGCGCTTTCCTGGGCGAGCGCGGGTGGTCTTGGCTTCCGCGGCAGCAAGAAGTCCACTCCTTTTGCCGCGCAGATGGCCGCTGAAACCGCCGCCAAGGCCGCTATGGAATACGGTCTGCGCACGGTTGAAGTTTATGTCAAGGGCCCCGGTTCCGGCCGTGAGGCTGCTATCCGTTCCCTGCAGGCCGCCGGTCTGGATGTGAACATGATTAAGGACGTGACGCCCATTCCTCACAATGGTTGCCGTCCGCCCAAGCGCCGTCGCGTGTAAGTATAGGAGGGCATATAGAAATGGCAGTTAATAAACAGCCGATCGCCAAGAAGTGCCGGAGTTTCGATATTTCCCCGGCCGTCATGGGCTATGGCAATAAGAAATCCAACCGCAATCCCGGCGGAAACCGCCGCCGCAAGGTCTCCGAATACGGCGCCCAGCTGCAGGAAAAGCAGAAGGTCAAGTTCGTGTACGGAGTGCTTGAAAAGCAGTTCCACAAGTACTACCTGAAGGCCGCCAACATGAAGGGCATCACCGGTGACAACCTCCTGCAGCTGCTCGAGCTGCGTCTGGACAACGTGGTGTTCCGTCTCGGCCTGGCCAAGACCCGCCGCATGGCCCGCCAGATCGTGACCCACGGTCACATCCGGGTCAACGACATGAAGGTCGACATTCCTTCCTACCAGGTGAAGGTCGGTGACAAGATCACCCTCCGCAAGCGCAGCGAAGAAATGGAGATGTTCAAGGTCCTGCGGGAAGGCACCACCGTGCTGACCCCCAAGTGGCTCTCCTTTGACGCCCAGAACCTGACCGGTTCCGTCGCGGCTCTTCCGACCCGTGAGGATATCGACCTGCAGGTCCAGGAGAACATGATCGTCGAGTATTACTCCCGTTAATGACTTGCCGACAACCGAACGAACAAGGAACCGTGCGGTTGCTGCAGGCGATCCTGTCGCCTGTGCTCCGCATCCGGTATGGAGGGTAAAACGAAATGATCGTCGAAATCGAAAAAGCCCGCATCGAATGTGTGGAATCCAGCCAGGACGGCACCTACGGCAAGTTCGTGATCGAGCCCCTGGAGCGCGGCTTCGGCCACACGCTGGGAAATTCCATGCGTCGGGTACTGCTTTCTTCCCTCCCCGGCGTGGCTGTTTCCTCTGTGCACATCGAAGGTGTGCAGCATGAATTCTCCACGATTCCGGGTATCAAGGAAGATGTGACCGAAATCATCCTGAACCTGAAGTCCATCGCCTGCAGAATGTTTACGGACGGACCCAAGCAGCTGTCTATCGACGTCAAGGGTCCCTTCGAGCTGAAGGCCGGCGACATCAAGACGGATGACGAAGTCGAAGTTGTCAACCCCGACCTGCATATCGCCACCCTGAACGAAGAAGCTCACCTGCAGATGCAGCTGACGCTCGAACGGGGCCGCGGATATGTCAGCGCCGATAAGAACAAGACCGCCAGCATGCCCATCGGTGTGATCCCGATCGACTCCATCTTCACCCCCGTGAAGAAGGTCAACTACATCGTGGAAGACACCCGTGTCGGCCAGATCACCGACTACGACAAGCTGACGCTTGAAATCTGGACCAACGGCACGCTGAAGCCTGAAGAGGCGATTTCCAGCGCCGCCAAGATCCTCACCGAGCACCTGACCCTGTTCATCAGCCTGACCGACCGTGTCATGCCCGTGAGCATGGTCCAGCCCGAAGAGGATAAGAAAGACAAGGTTCTGGAGATGACCATCGAGGAACTGGATCTTTCCGTCCGTGCCTACAACTGCCTGAAGCGTGCCGGCATCAACAGCGTTGCTGAGCTGGTGCAGAAGAATCAGGAAGATATGATGAAGGTTCGCAACCTCGGCCGCAAGAGTCTGGAAGAAGTTGAGCAGAAGCTCAACGCGCTCGGACTGGGCCTGCGACCCAACGAAGACTAAGAGGAGGAAAACCCCATGGCTAACCAACGCAAGCTGGGTCGCACGGCTGATCAGCGCAAGGCGCTGCTCCGCAATCAGGTGACCAATCTGATCTGGAACGGCCGCATCGAGACGACCGAGGCCAAGGCCAAGGAAGTCCGCCGGATCGCGGATAAGATGATCACTCTGGCTGTGCGCGAATGCGACAACACGGTTTCCACCACCAAGGAAACCCATAACGACAAGGGCCAGCTGGTTACGCTGGACGTCGTCAACGATGCTCCTTCCCGTCTGCATGCCCGCCGGATCATGATGGCTTACCTCTATGATCTGAAGGAAACCAAGCAGCAGGATGAAACTAAAGCGGATTACCGCGACCGCACCAAGGACAACAAGCATCCTGTGGTGGAGAAGCTCTTCCGGGAAATCGGACCCAAGTACAAGGCCCGCAATGCCGAAAAGAACTGCTCCGGCGGTTATACCCGCATCTACAAGCTCGGACCGCGCCGCGGCGATGCCGCCGAGATGGTCATTCTCGAGCTCATCTGATTGATTTATTTCCACACATCAAGCAAGCACAGCCCTTCCCTGACGCACAAGGGGAAGGGCTTCCCTGTTTGTGACCGGAGGAACCCGTATGAAGGATTTGTATACTGCTGAAATGCTGGAATCCCTGAACGG
>JAFZPI010000015.1 GCA_017552615.1 Clostridia bacterium | reverse complement strand
TACGTACGCTGCCAGAGATCTGTATGCGGTAAAGTCGTCACCCGAATGATACCGTTTTGAATTTCACAGGCTTTCGGTTCCCTTGTCCACTGAAATGAATTCAGATCCATCGTAATCCTCCTGTTACGGGGCAGATCTTTACCCTTCCACGGATTCTTCTTCCATCATCAGCGGGCCGCAGTTAATCGAGCCAATGATGCCGACAGAGGTCATTCGGGGAGTGTTTCCCTGAATCTTCCTGGTACGAATGGTTCGACCGTCGTACTGGATCATTCCCTGATCGTTCATGGCTGTCAGATACCGTTGGACGGCACTGCGCTGGAGGGTAGTGTTCTCAGCAATTTCCCGGCAGCTGGGAGACTTATGATGCTGGGAATAATAATGATCCACAAAGGCCTCGATCTCCTTCATGTACTTGGGATTCTTCTGCCTCATAACACCCCTCCGTTTCTATCGTGGACACATCGTCCTCGATGTGTTTTGGATTATATCGGACCCGAAATCCAAAATCAACCCCTGTTTTTGTACCCTAAAAGAAATTTTGAATAGTTGCCGATTCTGATAGACTTTTCAAGGGCTTCATGGTACAATACCATTTAGCGAAACTCTTAATGAGGAGTAGACAACATGGCGAATAAGAATCGGGTGCTATTTCTGCTGAAGTATCTCCAGCAGAATTCTGACGAACAACATGCACTGACAACAGCGGAGCTTCGGAAGGCTCTGTCTGATCATGGCTATGCCACATCTTTGCCAACCTTGCGGGATGACATCCAGACGCTGATTGACTCTGGATTCGATATCTCTGTTTTCGAAGGTTCCGGGGTCACAACGACTTACAGTTACGTAGACCGGGAGTGGACAACCCCTGAACTGCAGATCCTGATTGATGCCGTCTCTTCCTCCCAGTTCCTGACAATCGAGAGAAGCAAGGAACTGATCAAGCGACTGGTGGATCTGAACGGCCCTTCCGAACAATCCATCCTTTACCCGAGCATTCTGGTCTCTGAAAACATCAAGGCCAAGAACAGCATGGTCTTCATCAACGTACAGTCCATCAAGGAAGGCATCGAGACGAATAAGAAAATCCAGTTCCAGTATTTCAACTACAATTTGGAAAAGAAAAGGGTGCACCGTAATGATGGCGAAGTGTACACCCTTTCTCCTTATGCCACTATTTGGAAGGATGACCGTTACTATGTCCTTGGATACTCCGATAAGCACGAAAAGGTGGTTAAGTTCCGGATTGATCGCATTGATCTGGTCACGGTAACGGAAGAGGATCGGGTGCCGCAGCCTGAAGATTTCAACATTCGCGATTACACTGATAAGATCTTTATGATGTATGACGGAGAAGAAGTAGCATTGTAACGAAAGCAGCACGTAAGATGCAGCAGAATGAACAGTTGATTGTTCAGTGGGCACCAACGCTTCTGAAGATGCAGTTGGATAATTTGCTTTGGCAGGATAAAGATCAAATTAATGTTGGAGAATTGTGGAAGTTGTTCTGCACGTACAATCCTGGATTCACAAAAGATGATTGGTTAAAGCTACTGAACGATCCGAATGTGATTGGTCCAGTATGGGGCGGTACGCTTGCAGCATTTTATGATGCTGGTGGTCAGGGTACATGCACGCAGATTGGGCAGATTTTTGGCAAATCTGCTATGTCTATAAGCGGGTATTGTACAAATCTGGCAAAACATATTCACAAGATAACAAGTTGCCCGCTTTCTATCCGGAAGAATGGGACAACACGGTACTGGCCAATTCTTTTCTTGGGAAAAAAGGCAGATTCTGGAACACCAGGAAGCTTTATCTGGCGTCTTCGTGATGAATTAAAGGAAGCACTGGGCGAGTTTGGCATTGAACGTTTTCTCTGGGAAAAGGCAGTAAAGCCAGAGAATGAAGATTTGCTTGATGAGACTGAGAAAGAAAAGCAAGCATGTGAATATTACAACAAGGAAGACTTCCTCTCTGAAGTTTTCATGTCAGAAGAACACCTAGATCAGTTGATCGGATTAGTCAGGAGAAAGAAAAACGTTATTTTACAAGGTGCACCGGGTGTAGGTAAAACCTTTACATCAAAGCGCCTAGCGTATGTGATGATGGGAATGAAGGATAAGAGCAGAATTGCTTCTATCCAATTCCATCAGAATTATTCCTATGAAGATTTCATCATGGGATACAAGCCTGTGGGCTCAGATTTCGTGCTGCAAACTGGTGTGTTCTATGATTTCTGCGAGAAGGCCCGTCAGGATCCTAATAGAGAATACTTCTTTATCATCGATGAGATCAATCGTGGAAACCTGTCAAAAATCTTTGGGGAACTGCTTCAGCTCATCGAGACGGATTACCGGGGAGAAGAAACGCTGCTGGCATATACAGTGAAGCTCCTTTTCAACAGGCGATTGATTATGTCAGAGCGCTGAAGGTAAAAAACTATATTGTGACAGATGGAGATTACTGTGAATGCTACTGCTATGATGATAAAAAGGATCAGTTTGTGAAAATGGATTGGATACCAGGTAAGGATGACTGAGAATAGGATCATTAGTATTATTATTGTTTATATCACGCGATTCTTTTCTTTCTGCACAAAATGTTTTGACAAGTCTTAACCAGTACTAAAGTTTGAAGTGGTTGTGTGGCTTTTTTGCTGTTCTCGGGTCTCAAAGCTTATTTTCTACACATTGAGCTTTTTTATGAAGTTGATTTTCTATCACCTTTTACGGAGGAAGATATGCTTTGCACATCATTTCGTCGTACTCCTTACAACCAATTTAGCCAACAATTCCATAATAGACAAAAAAATCCTCCCACTAGGGGTGGGAGAATTGAGTGGTCCGTACTGGACTCGAACCAGTGACCCCATCGATGTGAACGATGTGCTCTACCAACTGAGCCAACGGACCATTTTGGAAAGTTTTCCGACCATATTTTACATCCATAGCCAGAATTTCGGATGTGCTCCAGGGAATGGTTGTTCTACCAACTGAGCCATGCGACCTTATGCTATTGTTTTCCGAACGATTTTCGAATTTCTGCGGAAATTGTTCGGATTTGCCGGTGACCTCTACATTGTTGTAGATGTGACCAGTATGGGCGACCATCGGAGATACTCTACATCACCGCGGTTGGTGACTTGACCAGCTGGTTCTACCAACTGAGCCATGCGACCTTGTTCCGAACTTTTCTGGCAACTCTCGCAAATCGTCCGAAAATTTGCTTGAGGCTTCTGGTCATCGGTGTTAACGGCTTGCCAGCACTCCGTCAACATCTACATTCTGGATTCGATGGTTTGTACCGCCTGGAACTACCAACTGAGCCATGCGACCTTATGCGATTGTTTTTCGAACGATTTTCACTCTTTAGCGGAAATTGTTCGGATTTGCTGGTAACCTCTACATTGTTGTAGATGTGACCAGTATGGGCGACCATCGAAGATACTCTACATCACTGCGCTTGGTGACTTGACCAGCTGGTGCTACCAACTGAGCCATGCGACCGGGGAACGCGACTATCCTATCACGTTTCCCGGTCATTGTCAACCCCGAGTTTTCGGGCTCAGTCAGCGTCGACCCATGGCCTGTACATCCCCGCGAGCATCAGGAGGCTGAAAAAATATAGGCAGTTGTCGTAGTAGCGGCGGTTGCCCTTGCGCAGGGGGAGCTCCCAGAAACGGCGCAGCCAGGCCTCGGCAGTGGGGCTGTCGGAGGCGATGGTGGCAGCGGCGCAGGTGGCGGTGATGGCCACGGGGTGCATGGCGGGCTCGTCCCAGGCGCGGCCGTCCAGGTCATAGGCTTTATAGTCCTCTTCGCGCTTGTCGGCAAAGAAGTCCTGCAAGCGGGTCGCCACGGCGCAGAGGGCGGGGGAGCGCCCGTTCCACAGGCAGTCGAGGGCGATATTCATCCCCACGCGGTACGCGTCAGAATAAAAGGCCCAGGGTTTGCGGAAGAACAGAACCGGGCTGCCGTCATAGGCGGCGTATTCGGGGCTGAGGCCGGTCACGGGATGCGCGCACAGGGCGATGTAGGCGCGGCTGGCCCGGGCGGCTTCGGCCCAGAAGGGGCGGTCGGCCTCGTCTGCAAGCTTTGCGAACCATTCGTAGAAGTGGGGGAGGTGGTAGCTTGGATCGGAGGTTTCCATTTCTGGCACGAACTTGATCAGGTGATTGGATGGGTTCCACATGGGCTGTCCGCCCTCGGCGAGTTCCGGCTGGTGGAGGGCGTGGCGCAGGATATCCCGTGCCCAGTGGGCGTAGTCATACCAGCCCTCGCCGGAACCCCAGCGGGCGTCGGCCATGAAGAGCGCCATCGCGAAATACTCCTCGCCGTCGGGGGCCGGGCCCTCGGCGTTGTGGCGTCCCTCGAGATTGGTGGACCAGGCGAAATACCCCGCGTGCGGGCCTGCATCCAGGTGCATGTACCGCATGGAGAAGGTCCACAGGCGGTCGAAGATGTCCTGCCGGTCCATCTGCACGGCCATCATCATGCCGTAGCTCATACCCTCGGTGCGGGCGTCGATATTGCCGGTGTCGATCATGCAGGCGCTGTCAGCGTCGACCGGATGATAAAAGTTCTCTTCCGGGTCGAAGAAGATTGTGTCAAAACATGCCTGCACCCTGGCGCGGACTTCCTCGTCCGTGATGCCGATGCGGGTAAAGAAATTGGGATAATCCCTCGCTTCCATGGTGACCTCCGATGTGATGATGATTAACAGTATCAGCTCTTCATGCCTAGTGTAGTGGTAGCATGAGAATTCCGTTCATGGTATCTCGTTTTCCGGGGATTCTGTTACCCTGATATAAACCGTCACCATATCCGGATCCGAGATGATCAGAGTATTGTCCTCGACGATGTAGTTCTCGTGATAGGAATTGTCCACGAGCATGATGCCTGGAGCGGTGATCACATAGGAAGATGTGGTTTGATCCATCAAGCTGCCATCTGCGCCATAGAAGCTTTCGATCCAGACGCCTTCTGACGAGAATTCGGCAAAATCATTATAGTCAAGGGCGTCCATGGTTTTCCGGTCCAGCACGAGAATGCCGCCGCTCTCGTCGGTGATACTCAAGGATTCGATCTTCCAAAGACCGAGAAGGGATTCGTCAATCAGCGGAATGACTTCATCCACCGGGTTGTCGGGGCTGTCCACTTCGGGGATATAGAAATATTTCGCGTCCTGACGGATCAGGACAAGACGCCCGTCGCTGAAGCCAAAAGGAAGCATGGTGCTACCGTTTAAAGTCACGAAGTTTGCCCCGGTCAGTTCATAACTCTTGGTGGTATCCGTGACGATCTCTTCATCCTGATATGCTTTAAGGCTGAACGATCCGTCTGCGGTGAACTCGACGGTTTCCGAGTAGCCAGCGAGTGTCAGGTCTAATCTGTTCCAGGTATCCCCGTCATCGTACTCGATTCCGTCCAGCTGCCAGTGGCCTGTCAGGGCGGCAATGGCGTCGAATGGCTCTTCATCCTCATCCCAGTACTCATCCCATTCCTCGTCTTCGACTTCGCCGTCCGGGGCAGGCTCGGAATCATCTTCCGCTTCTTCTGATATTACGCGCTTGAAAACCATGATCGAAGAGGTTTCGGTGATGGTCAGGGTGTCGCCTTCGATGGCATAGCGTTCTACATAGCGGCCGTCCAGCACGATGACACCGGGCTGCTCGATCACATAATTGTTGATACTCGGTTCAGAATTTGGGTTATTCGATTTCAGAATGGTCATAATGCTCTGGCCGTCTGCTGTGAACTCGAGCGTCTCGTCGAAGCCAGCTTGGTCCATCATTTCACGGGATACGGCGTGGGAACCGTCCGCATCACAGTACGATTCGAGGCGCCACACGCCGATCAGACCCGCTTCTTCCGCTGCGGTGCCTTCCGGGTCCGGCTCGTTCCACGGCAGATAGTAATAGACGCCTCCACGCTGGACGATCGCCAGAAGGTTGCCGTTCAGGGAGAAACGGACCGCGAAGTCCCCGTCCAGCATGAGAATTTCGCTGCTGCTCACCTCGTAGCCGAAGGAAGCGGTCATGGCTTCTTCGCCGTTGAGCCAGGTGACCATGGTCATCGTGCCGTCGGCGGTGAATTCCACCGTCATGTCATAGCCCTCGGCGTCAAGCGCGGCCCGGCGGCGTATCTCCCCATCGTCTGATTCGATCATGGTGAGCCGCCAACGACCGATCAGCGCATCCTGAATATCACTTGCACAGGACAGGATCTCCTCAAAGGAGTCCTCGGTCCGCGCCAGGAAGTAATATATGCCATCGCTGACTTCCACGCGAAGTCTGTCTCCTTCTGGGGCAAAGGCAAACTCCGTGCCATCTTCCAGGCGCAGAAGGCCTTCTTCAACGGACCAGGTGCCATTGTTCCGGATGCCTGTGATGGATACGGACAGGGTCCCGTCCTCCCGGAGTTCCAGGACAAAAGAATCGCGGTGGTCTCCATCCTCCCAATTCAGGATTTCGCCTTCTGCTTCCGCGCCAGACGCGGCCCAGACGCCAACCAGTGTTTCGGTTTTATCCGTTACAGTTGTTATGCCTGCGCCGGCCTCTGCTGTACAAAAGAACGGCATAAGACAAAACATCCATAAGAAAGCGGCCGTGATGATGATCCATCTCCGCATCGGGATCCCTCCTCATTGTTGATCGTATTTCACGCCATGATACCGACGCTGTTTATAGATTATGTTTTATGAAGACGGCTTCCTGTTGCCATAGAAAATTTACATTTATGAAGCGCAAGAGGTGCTGTCCCTATTGTCCCTTTCCGACTGCCATTACGACTTCAGTGCGTCCCCGTTCCGCACGAAATACTGCACCCCGCTGAACAGGGTGATAAAGGCAACCCAGATGCTGCCGACCAGGACAAAGAGATTCTCGTTCCACTTCCAGCCCAGAAAGAACAGCACCAGGATGAGGATCATCTGGCTGAAGGTCTTGACTTTGCCGGTCCAAGCGGCGGCGATGACCCGGCCTTTGCCGACGGCAATCATCCGCAAGCCGTCGACGGCCAGCTCGCGTGCCAGCACCAGGACGGTCAGCCAGGCGGGGATGCGCCCGAGATGTACGAGCATGACCAGCGCGCTGAGCACAAGGAGTTTGTCCGCCAGGGGGTCCAGGAACTTGCCGAAATCGGTGACAAGATTGTGCTTCCGGGCGAGGTAGCCGTCAAGGAAATCCGTCAGCGATGCGACGGCAAACACGACGCCGGGGATCCAGAGGTACTCCTCCGGGAGATAGCACAGGCCAACCATGACCGGGACCAGAGCGCAGCGGATGATGGTGAGGATATTGGGTAAATTCATAGCATTTCACCCTTCAAATCATAGGTATCGGCTTCTGTTAACCGGACAGTGACGAAATCGCCGGGTTTCACTTGTGGATGGACCGTGAAACGGATTTCCCCGTCGGTCTCCGGGGCCTCCCGTTCCGAACGCCCGAGCGCGTAACGCCCGTCGGTGTCCGTGACGAGAACTTTGATTTCCTGACCCAGTCTCGCCTGATTCCTTTTCAGGGAAATCCCGGCCTGCAGGGTCATCAGACGGTCGAGGCGTTCCTGCTTGACCTCTTCGGGGATCTGGTCGGGCAGGCGGGCGGCGGGGGTGTCTTCCTCCGCGGAGTAGGCGAAGGCGCCGAGCCGGTCGAACTGCGCTTCTTCGACGAAATCCAGCAGCTCCCGGAACTGGTCTTCGGTCTCCCCGGGGAAGCCCACGATGATCGAGGTCCTCAGGGTCAACCCACGCTCCCGGGCAAGCCGCAGGCAGCGCCGGATGTCCCCGGAATCGCCGCGCCGGTGCATCCGCCGGAGCAGGGTGTCGTTGATGTGCTGGATTGGCAGGTCGAGGTAAGAACAGATGTTTGGCGTCTCCGCTATCACGTCGAGCAGGCGCTCGTCGGTCTCGTCCGGGTAGCAGTAGAGGACCCGCAGCCAGTCCACGCCCTCGATGGCGGCGCATTTCTTCATCAGGTCCGCGAGTTTCGAGTGGCCGCCGTCATCGGTTCCCCAGCGCGTTGTGTCTTGGGCGACAAGGATGTGCTCGCGCACGCCCTGTTTCGCGAGGCAGGCGACTTCGTTGAGGATCGCTGCTTCGTCCCGGGAGCGGTAATCGCCGCGGATCAGCGGGATTGCGCAGAAGGTGCAGCGGTTGGAGCAGCCCTCGCCGATGCGGGTGTAGGCGGTCCATGACGGCGTGGTCAGGGTGCGCCCGTGTTCGTAGAAGGTCTTCGGGTCATCGCACCACAGGCGCTTTGTGGGGCTTTTCAGGGCGGACTCGATCGCGTCTGCCAGCTGGCCGTACTGATTCACGCCGAAAAGCAGGTCGATCTCCGGCATTTCGTCCAGCAGGGCTTGCTGGTATCGCTGACTGAGGCAGCCGGACACCACCAGCAGGCGGCAGCGGCCGGTCTGCTTGTACTGCGCCATTTCCAGGATCGTGTCGATGGATTCTTCCTTTGCGGGCCCGATAAACCCGCAGGTGTTGACCATCAGCACGTCGGCTTCCGCCGGGTCCGCGGTCACAGTCCACCCGCGCTCGGTCATCAGTCCCAGCGCCAATTCCGAATCCACCCGGTTCTTATTGCAGCCGAGGGATATCATTCCGATTTTCAAGGATATGTGCCTCCGTTTTTTGCTTCTTTCATCTTGCTTAAGGCTCTCTGATCATGAATCCTCTGCTTCAAGCAGCCTTCTCAAATCATCAATATCCGGCAATGCTTTTTTCAACTTTTCAGACATATCTTTTGATGTTTTATAAGTTGCAACTCCCATTGGTTTCTTGTAATCTTGGATCACATAGTCAACGAATGACTTTTCCATATCTTTGCACAAGATGAGCCCAATCGATGGGTTTTCATGCGGTTTTTTCTCAAAACCATCCAGAATGCTCAGATAACCTTGCAATTGTCCGAGATACGCGGTCTTGAAAGCGCCTCTTTTCAGTTCGACAGCAACCAGGCAATTCAAATCCCGGTTGAAGAAGAGCAGGTCAATATACTGATCTACACCAAATTGATCCAGATGATATTGATTCCTCACAAAAGTGAAATCCTTGCCGAAGGTCAGAATGAAGTTCTTGATGTTGTGGATGATGGCGTTTTCCACGACTCGCTCGTCCAGATCTTGCCGATCCCGGATCCCTAGTTCCTCCACATTGATAAAATCCAGCAGGTACTCATCTTTGAATGTGTTGATTGCCCGGAATGCCTGTTCTGCCGCAGGCAGTGTCTGTGAAAAGTTGTTTGGCAATTTGGCTTGATGGTGATAATCATCTCGGGCAATGCTTACTTCCAGTGCTTCGCGGCTGAGTTTCTCTTCTGCAGTTTTGACGATGTAGTAAAGTCTTTCACTATTATCTTTGAGTTTTGAAAGAATGACGCGATGATGAGAAAACCCAATGGAGAAAAATGCTTCATATGGGAAGCCGGTCTGTTCCGGCACCGACGGGTGCCAATTTGTGATTTGCAATTTGGCACCCGCCGGTGCCAAATTAGCATTGCTTGTCTTTGACAGTTCCGCACTTGGGTTATCCAGATAAGCCCATTCTTCATAAAATGTGCGCATGTATCGCAAATTGCGAGGTGAGAATCCTCGGAGACCAGGAAGTTCCCTGTCCAACTGGTTTCCGATTGCATCAATTGCTCCTTTGCCCCAGGAACCTTTTCGGGAGTTCAGGGATATGTATTTTCCTATGGAGAGGTACAGCATCAACTGTTTCTCATTGACAAATTGCGCCGCACTATACTGGCTTTGCAGAATTGCGGTCTTAATGGCCTTTACGGCTTCGTCGTATATCATCAAAATGCCCTCTGCTCTCTATGGACCATCCACCTTGACACACCCCGCGCCGATGGGGTACAATCAATCCATCACCGCGCAGACAGTGTACCATGTTTGGCGGGGAATTACAATCCATAATCAACCGGGGTTCGGGTCCCGGAGAAAAAGGAGATACGCGAATGAAAATCGGCGACACCATTCATGGCTTTACCGTTATCAATTGCCGCGAGAGCGAGGAACTGGAAGGCACGCTTTGGGAGATGCGGCACGAGCGCACCGGCGCACAGCTTTGCTGGATGGACAATGGGGAGAGCAACAAACTCTTCTGCGTGGGCTTCAAGACAGTCCCCTGGGACGACACCGGCGTGTTCCACATCCTCGAGCACTCGGTACTGGGCGGCTCGGAGCGCTATCCGGTGAAAGAACCTTTCCTGGACCTGCTCAAGGGCTCCATGAACACATTTTTGAATGCAATCACCTTCCCGGACAAGACGATCTATCCCGTGTCCAGCCGCAATGACCAGGACTTCCTGAACCTGACGCAGGTGTATCTTGACGCGGTGTTCTGCCCGGCGGTCTACACCAACCCGAACATCTTCCGCCAGGAGGGTTGGCACTATGAGATGAAGGAAGGGGAGACGACCCCCACCTACAACGGCGTGGTCTTTAACGAGATGAAGGGCGCCTATGCTTCCGTGGATGAGCAGCTGACTCGTCAGCTGCAGATGCTGATCTTCCCGGACTCCTGCTACGGTAAGGATTCTGGCGGCGACCCGGAGCACATCCCGGAGCTGACCTATGAGCGCTTCCTTGACGCGCATCGTACTTTCTACCATCCCGGGAACGCACGCATCTGGCTCGACGGCGCGGTGCCGCTGGACGAAGTGCTGCGGTTGATGGATGAGGAATACCTCTCCCGCTTCGGCGCGCCGAGGGAGACACCCGGGATCGCCATGCAGACGCCTGTCGCGGCAAAGCGCGTCACCGTTCCCTATGAGATCGGTGACGAGGAGGACGAGGCCAATAAGGCCTACATCACTTTCGGCAAGATCCTCTGCGACTGGCAGGATCGCAAGCGCATCTCCGCCGCTAACATCGTTGCGACCTGGCTGACAGATTCGGTCGAGGCCCCGCTGACCAAAGCGATCCTCGACAGCGGCCTTGCCCAGGATGTCAGTATCGACATTTCGCCCGAGATTGCCCAGCCCATCGTCACCGTTACCCTGCGCAACACCGAAGAAAAGCACCGCGACGCCCTGCGGAAGATCGTCCGTGAGACGGTTGAAGCCCAGCTTGAAAAGGGCCTGGACCGCGCGGCACTCGAGGCCCAGCTCGACCAGGCGGAATACCGCCTGAAGGATCGTCATGAACCCGCGGGCCTGATCCGCTGCATTACCGCGCTGGGTTCCTGGCTGCACGGCGGCGACCCGATGCTCTATCTCCTGAACGGTCCGGTCATCAAAGAACTTCGCGAAGCTCTTGACACGGACTATTACGCCGATGTCCTCCGGGATATGCTCCTGGACGATGATCATCTCTGCGAAGCCTGCCTCGTGCCCTCGAAGACTCGCGGTGAGGAAAAGCGCAAAGCCGAACAGGCCCGCCTTGAGGCGGCTTCCGCCGACTGGACCGACGCCGATCGCGCGCAGGTGATTGCCGAGTTTGCCGAGCTTGAGCGCTGGCACAACACACCTGACACCGCCGAGCAGACGGCGACCTTGCCCCAACTGGAGCTCAAGGATGTCTCGCCGGAGCCCTTCTGGACGGAGACCGAAGTCGGGGAGACGAACGGTGTCCGCACGCTGTTCCACCCCGTGGCATCCAACGGCATTGTGCACAGCGCGCTGTACTTTGCCATCACCGACCAGTCCATCGAGGACATGCAGGCCCAGACCTTCATGCTGAGCCTGATGCGGAACCTTCCGACTTCAAAACACACGGTCAGCGAATTGAACCGGTTGATCAAGCAGAAGCTGGGCCGTTTCAATCTGGACGGCAGCGGCTATGACACCGGAGACCGCACGACGGCCAAACCTGTGCTGAAGGTGACGTTCTCTAGCCTCGACGAGTGTGCCGAGGACGGCGCAGACCTCGTCGCGGAGATCCTGACTGATACCCAATACAACGACAAAAAGACCATCCGAGACCTGCTGAACCAGCAGATCGAGCAGATGACCCAGTCCGTGCTCTATTCGGGCACCCGGTATGCGGTCACGCGGGCCAAGAGCAGTTTCTCCGCGTCCGGCTATCTGGGCGAGCAGATGAGTGGCCTCACCTATCTGAAGTGGCTGACCGACCTGCGCGACCATTTTGACGAGCGCGTTGACGGCCTGATCGCCCTGGCGGAGCGCACCCGGGACACGTTCTTCACCCGTAACCGCCTGATCGTGAGCCAGACCGCTACCCGCCGGAACCCGCTGATGGACAGCCTGCCCCTGCGTTTTGCCAAGGGCGAGGGCACAGTTCCGGAAACGCTTACACTCCCCGTTAGCGACAGCTTTGAGAAAGAAGCGGTCGTGATTCCTGCGGGCGTTTCCTTCGCGGCGCTGGCGACGCACGCCAATGTACTCGGAGAGAAATGGGCCCCGGATCTCAGCGTTCTTGAAGGCGTGCTGACATACGGTTACCTGTGGAATGAGATCCGCGTCAAGGGCGGGGCCTACGGCTGCGGGTTCATGTCCCAGTACAGCGGCAATATCGCTTTCCACTCCTTCCGCGATCCCTCTCCGGTCGGCAGTGAGTCCGTTTTCGATCACACCGCCGACTTCCTGAAGGCTTTTGTGGAGAGCGACGAGGGTCTCGACCGCTACATCATCTCCGCTATCGGCAACAGCGAGCCCCTGCAGTCCCCGGCGGATCTGGGCACCGGCGCCGACTGGGCCTGGTTCTCCGGCATCACGCGAGAAGAACGCCGGGCTGACCGCGCTGCTATGCTGGCCATGAAGAAGAACGACATCCTGGCCCGCCTGCCCCTTTTCACTCAAATAGTCGAAAAGAGCCGCCGCTGCATTGTCGGCAGCCAGGCGGCGCTGGAAGGGCTGGATGAAGGATGGAAGGTTACGAAGATGTAAAGTGAGGGTTGCCCCTCAGTCACCGCTTCGCGGTGACAGCTCCCCAGCCGAGCTGGGGAGCCTTTTGTCGACCCTCTCCGCCCCTTCGGGGCACCTCTCCCAGAGGGAGAGACAAGTTCACCAACTGTCTTGTCTCCCCCTTTGGGGGAGATGTCGCGAAGCGACAGAGAGGGTTCTCTCATTCCCTCTCCCAATCCGGATACAGCTTCTTCAAAACCTCCCAGGCCTCATCGTCAAACTTGCGGTCGCGGTAATAGGTTTGCTTGTCGGCATCGGTGATCTTCCGAATAACCCGGGCGGGATTTCCGGCGACAATGGTCCAGGCCGGGACGTCCTTCGTTACCACCGAGCCCGCGCCAATGACCGCGCAGTCGCCGACGGTTACGCCGGGCAGGATCACCGTGTTCCCGCCGATCCACACGTTGTCGCCGATCGTTACGCCGATGCCGTACTCCAGCGCGGAGTTCCGGGCGTCGGGGTGGAGCGGGTGGCCGGCGGTGTAGATGGCCACGTTCGGTCCGCACTGCAGGTTGTCGCCGATGACCACCTTTGCGACATCGAGGATGCAGCAGTTATAGTTCATGAAGCAGTTGCGGCCCATCTCGATGTGGGTGCCGTAGTCGCAGTAGAAGGGCGGGTTGATGAACGGGCGGTCGGACTTGCCCAGGAGTTCCTCGCACTTCTTCGAGATGCCTTCCAGGTCCGAGCGATCCATGGTGTTCAGTTCCTGGGTCAGGCGGCGCGCGCGTTTCTGCTCTTCAAAGACGGCGCTGTCGGAGATATAGGGGAGTTCCATATCGCGGCGGTGGGGGTTGTTCATGGGGTGGGCCTCCTTTGGGCTGTGGTGTTACTCCTTGTTGTAGGTAATAGATTCATATTAGCTTTAGCTGATGCCTGATTCATATTCCAGCACAATCCACAGGGGAACCTTCAAATGGTCAGATGAGCTGTTAATTCGTATAATATATTCTTGGAGTTCTGCATCCGAGAATGGAACTTTTGATTCGCGGATTTCAATGAGTTCCCAGTCATAATCCTTTAGGTATTCAGCAGGTGCATCCTGATATGATTTCCAAGTAAAATCGGGCTTGTAGCTGTCGCGCTCTTTGGGCTTAGATTTTAATAGCTTGATTGCGTGCTTGATATAGTGATAATCCGAGTGGAACGACCCACCATCCTCATATTCAATTGTCCACTCATTTTCATTTTGATATTCATGAGTGGCGCTTCTTCCTGCGATAGCTGAGAACAAATGCCGCAGCTGTTCTTTTAGTTTCGATTCTGCTTCCAGTTGCAGATACCCAAGAATTTTCTCCTTCATTTTTCAATTCACCTCTTTCAAAAGATAGTTGTCAGCTTTTCGAAATATGCCTTTCTTGATTATATAGAAGAGAATCGGAGATATTCTCTAAATCAGTCATAGTGTTACGATCAGTGTGGCTTAGGCTTTTGTAACATGAAATCTTTATCTGAAGAGATGTCTATAAGAACAGTTTTTTCTGGAATTGAATGCTTCTGACTTGACAGGCTGCTTGAAAGACTTTTGTTCTTTGCATATAACTCATCATGGATGATAGAGCGAGGTATGGATTTGGATCGATTTCGAGTAAGAAAAGAAAGACTTTCTGTGTATTCATTGTGTCAAATTTCAATTCTTCTAAAGATGAACCACCACCGGGAGCATGTTCAGACTCTTCATCTGTGATCGTAAGTGACCCTTCGGAAATCTTTGCGCGGATATAGATTGATTCATATGGGTTGTCTGGGCAAGAATACAACAGATGACCGGTATTATCCAACGAAGCAATCAACTGTTCGATCTCTTTCATGCTTGTCATGGCTGCCCTCCTTAACACTCGCTATTTTTCAGGATGTAAGAATATGATAACCATTAGCTGAAAGAATTGCAAGAGCTTTTCCTTCCTGCCAACCCTTTCACAATCTTCTAATCTTTTTCTCATCCAACCCTCTTGTTTCTCATCCGTGACCGCGGTATGATGTGCCTGCAAGCTGAGATTGAGCTTGCACCAATGAGAACCGACTGAGGAGGAAACGGATATGAAGACCCTTCACAAGAGCAACAACAAGATGATCTGCGGCGTTTGCGGCGGAATTGCCGAATACTTCAACATCGACCCCACCATCGTCCGCCTGGGCTTTGTGGGCTTCTCCATCATCTTTGGCAGCGGCCTGCTCGCTTACATCGTGGCGGCCATCATCATGCCGAGCGCCGACAGCGGCAACGAGGTCCATTGATCTGTGGACCCGCGCTGCCCCCTACTTCCTGTTTTCCCCCGCAGTGATGCGGGGTTTTTCTTTGTCCGGTTCATGTTCCCACGCAAAAACCCCGCACCGTGTGATGCGGGGCTTTCGTGGGTCACTTGTTGGCCGCCAGCCACTCGTCCGCCTTGGCAGCGGCGAGGCGCTTGATGGTCTCTTCGGCGTAGACAGAAGCTTCGCCGCCGTTGCCGTACAGGAAGAACTTCCCGTCGGGAGTCTTGAACAGGCACTCTTCATAGCCTGCCGGATCCCCGAAAGCGCCCTCGGTCTTCTTGCCCAGGAGCTCGGCGGTATCGGTGTCGTACGTGACCTTGCAAATGACTTTCTGCATATGATGCCTCTTCTTTCTGCGCCCGCCGCTCCACCGAGTGTGAAGTCGGGCGCGGTGTGATGCTTGCGCGGGATCCTTTTCCGCGCCGGGGGCTATCATAGCACCACTTGGCCAAAAACGCAAGGTTTTTATGCCATTGATGATGGAAATGATTGTATTTTTCCTGCTCTACAGGTCAGGAATCGGCTTCCGGGAGCCCCGCAAGGGCCAGCAGCAGGGCGCTGACAGCGCCCAATGCGCCGGCAGACAGAGCTCCGGACCAGCAGACATCCCCGAGCACCAGGGCTCCGGTGCCGATATAGGCAAGCATGGCTTCGGCAAAGGTGCGGACCGCCCGCAGCCCGGCGGCTCGGGCCCAAGCGATCCAGTTCCGTTTTGTCTTTCGCTTCATCGTGTTTCCTCGCTTCATTCTGTTTCACCTGCGTTCCGCAGGCACCGGCTCATCATATATCCGCTCTCGTCCCCGAAGACGATCTCCCGCCAGCCATTCCGCTCTTCACCCGCAATGACAGGCGTTCCGACGGCCAGTTTGGCGATGATGGCCGCAGACTTTGACGGAGCCTTCCGGACTCGTACTGGCAGGCCGTTCTCGCTGGTGACGGTCATGATCCGCATGGGGATTTCTTCGTATTGGACAGAGGACAGAGCGCCAACGGCGTGCCATTTCGAAATTAGCGTGCGGGTGAAGCCGGCCTTTTCACTCTGGGCATTGAGGACGTGCTTGCCATCTTCGTCCACCAGGCCGATGTGGTAATAGTCGTTCAGGTCGCCGTTATACGCGCTTCCGCCTGCCTGAAACCTCTTCGGAATCGCGTAACCTCTCGCGCCGGGTTTGCGGATCTTGAAGGCGGCCATTCCCGGTTTGGCTTCAGAGAGCGGGAGCAGTTCCTGCACATGCTGCCGCGCGATCGTGTTGGAGCCGTGGTAGATGGTTTCTCCCAACTGCCGGTACGCCCATACAAAGGCCCCGGAGCAGTCCACACAGCCGCGCTCGGCATGTCCCCAGAGGTATTTCCACTTTTCTTTGTACATCGTTTGGAACAGGGCAATCAGATCGCTTTTTTGAATGATGGGACTTCATCTCCTTCCTTTTTCTTCATTAATATTATCCGTTCCGGATTTCATCGATTGCTTCGGGTGAGAGTTTCCGTACGCTGACGGTGCCGTCGGCCAGGCTGTAGCCATAGACAGTGTGGTCAGCTGTTCCGAAAACGTCACCCAGGGTGATGCGGGTGTATCTCTTTGCAACGGCGTCCCATTCATAGCTTTTGACCTGAGCGCGGACAGACAAACCCAAATCCGGATGGTGGATTTCGACGACGTCGTAGAGTGTCAACCGTTCCAGATCGCGGTAGGCTTTGTATTCTTCCGTGTCTCCCAACAGGAGGAAGTCAACCGTCAGCGTGGTCCGGGGCAGGTCGATGCCGATGGCGAGGCGTGCCTGCGCTTCGGCTCGCATACGGGCATAGACATTGGCCTCGGTCAGGTTGTCCCGGCCGACACGGGCGTTGACCCGCAGCGGACGGGTGACGGGGAAGGGGTAGCGGTCGAGCAGCGGACTGTCTACAAAGCGCTCCGGGAGGAGCAGGTCGCTGCCGTCGGCAGCGCGGGCGACGGGGAGCAGGCGCGTGGTCACGTCGGCACAGTCCCGGGACCAGCGGACGCCACGCAGGTTGACGCCGTGGGTGAGGCGCAGGCCGCTGTCAGTCTCTTCGTTCCGCAGGAGAAAGAAGTCACGATTGTCGCGCACCAGTCTTGCCCGGGCTTGCCGGACCAGGCCGATCTCAGGGTCCAGCAGGGCCGCTGTCAGGGTCATCCGGGTGAAGGTGCCGGAGACCTCGCAGCCTGTTCCCTGGCAGAAGACCGACGCGGCCCCGGCGCTGCCGTCCGGGAGGGCTGCGGAGCGCAGGGCGGCCACGGCGGTGGGCAGATCCGTATGGTTCAGGGTGACGCGGTCGAGCAGGATCGCGCTGGCGTCATAACTGAGATGCAGGGCGTGGGCGGTGAGCAGGCCGGTCGTGCTGTCGATCTGCACGTCCGTTACCCGGAAGAGCTGGTCCGTCAGGGTGCGGGACGCGACCGGCCCGGGGAGCTGGGCATTGGCGTCGGGGGTGTAGAGGTAGGTACAGTCGGCTCGGCGCACATAGCCGCGGGTGCCGTCGGCCCGTTTGACCTCCAGCCAGGTTTCTCCCGCGTTTGAAACCGCGAACTGTTCCCCGGCGGGGAGATAGGCTCTCGGCACGGGATCTCCTGTGCCCAGGTCGCGCCAGGAAGCGCTGTTCTCGGCGGACGGAGTCAGGAGGGTCGCTGCGGTGATGCACTCCCAGTTGCGGCTGTTGTGCCGCACCCGGTCACCCCGCACATACAGATTGCCGTTGACAAAGGCGGTGTAGCGGATATAGGCGGTCGAAGCGTACAGCCCCGCCCGATCCCGGGTGACCTGCCACACCTGCCAGCCCGCGTCCACGATCAGGTTGTCTGCCGTGTTGACGGCCGGTGTCTCGCACCGGGGCACAGGCACCCGCAGCAGGGCGAAAGGACGCACGGATTGCCAGACACCGTCATCCGTTAACGGAAGAACAAGCGTCAGGGCGTAGAGGCCACCGGCTTCTTCCCGCACCGTGCAGGAGATAGGGGAAAGAACACCTTCCCCGAGGGAAGCTCCGACCGTCTCAAACGGATCATAGACACAGATCATCACAGCCACCTCCAGCGCGGGGTCACAGTAAGACCCTCAAGGATGCCGCCCTCCGAAACAGCGGAGAGTCGGGTGATACCCAACGGCAATCCGAAGTCTTCCACTTCGCCGTTCTCCAGACGGGAAAGGGAAGAAAGACTGGCGCTGCCGTCCAGTGTTGTGACCGTCATGCTCTCGCTGTCGAAAACCGCGCCGCCGTTGTTTGCAAACGGGGTATCGCGGAGATCCACCGTGAATTGGGGCGGGTTATCTCGAACCGGCAGGTGCCAGGTCAGGGTGAGACAGCCGCTGCCCTGGAGAGTGTAGCGGGGACGGGCGGGGACATCGCCCGGATTGGATATGCCCGTCCATGTGGAATCTGAAACTTGGGCGGGTGTGACCGCGATATCAGATTCTTCCGGATACTTGTGTTTCAGCGGGTGGCAGTCAAAGCGGAGATAGCCGCCGTACCAGCCGTCGGGCAGGACCGTGAACTGAAGAGGGGCGGCAAGTCGCGCCTCCAGCGAGCGATCCGGTTCGGAGCCCAGTACCAGAAGGCCGCTGCCGCTGAGCCATCCGTTGACGTCCGCGGGACGCGTGCCGGGCTTCAGCAGGACTTTCAGGGTCAAGCGCATATCGGCATAGACGGGAAGACCGCCAAGCGCCAGAGAGCCACTTCGGCCCGGGATGGTCAGTCGCGGATTCCGCGTTCCGGCCCGTGTGATAGGCGGGTATTGCTCAACGACCACGCCTTGCATGCGGCTGTCCGTTCCTTTCCAGAGAAACCAGGGTGTCTGCATGGGTGGTCTCCTTTCACTGCCACCCGTATCCCAAGCGGCGAAGGCGCTCCGCCTGGGTCAGGGCTTCCAAAATGGCTTCCGGGGAGGGCTCAGAAGGAGTCTGTTCCGTTTCTTCTTCTGAACTTTCAAAACCGGCATTGCGGGATTCGGAGAACTGTTCGCTCACTTCTTGCCCACCTCCCCGAACATCTTGCGATAGGGCATCAGGCGGTAGCGGAACATGGTCGGCCAGTCCGGCGGCAGGCCGTTGCGGCCGACGGCGCGGCGCTGGCTGAAATCGCCGAAGCGCTTGCTCTCGATTGCGTCGAGGGTGTTGCGCTCCGCCCAGTCCGCGATCTCCCCGCAAAGGGCGAGGAAGCCTTCCGGCGGGTCCAGCAGCCAGACCTCGCCGGTGAAGGTCTCGTCGGGGAGGGTGCCGTCGTCCAGCTGCCCGCCGGGACCGACCTGGCGGATGCCGTCCGCGCGGGCGCCCGCCGCGATGGCGATCCAGTCGCCTTCGAGCAGGAGGTCGCAAGGGGTCAGGCAGCCGCCGATGACGGACCAGGTGCCCTCCAGGCAGTGGACGGGAAACGTGTTGCGGACTTCCCGCATCACATCGGGAACACGGATGGCCATGGCGTCAGCCTCCTCAGGAGATGCTGTACACAGCCACGCAGTCGGGCACAACGACCTTGGCGCCGCACAGGGACAGGGCCTTGACCGCGTCCGCAAAAGCCTTCTCCGGGCGGTAGGCCTCCATCTCGGCGATCTGCTGAGCGAAGGTCACGCCATCTTCGGTCAGGGCAACAACCTCGTCGGTCAGGTCGTTGCTGATGTAAATGTCAAAGCCCGCGGCGCGCGCGACGACACCGTCCGCCAGGGCGGAACCGGCGATCGCGCCGCCCGCTGTCACAAAGCGGCTGTCCTGGATCAGCGCGCCTTCGAGCGTGGGCGGGATCACCAGGGCACGACCTGTGCGTGGGACGCTGCGCAGGTCCATGGCGGTCTTGATCCCCACGATCTGCGCAAAGATGTCGCCGGTGGGGTCGAGTGTGCCGGTGATACCCGCGCCGTCCTCGATGACCCCGAGCAGGTAGCTCTCGGTGTCCTCCGCGAGGCGGCGAGCGGCGCCGCGCATGGCGGCTTCGAGGACATCGGCCCGGGCCTGGGCAGCATCCAAGTCATTCAGGCAGAAGTGGCAGTACACGCTGTGGTCGATGGTCAGCGTCTGGTCGGTGCCGGAGAGCGCCTCCGGTGCGGCGAGTTCCGCGCCGCGGGTGTAGGGGCGGATCGTGACGTCGGTGAGGGTGTTGATGTGCACTGTGTCGCCGTAGCGGCTGATGTCGCCCTCATAGTTGCGGTTGCACAGGGCGCCGAAGACCAGCTGCTTGTGCAGGTTCTCCTGGAGGCGTGCGCTCCAGACCTTGGGGATGAATGAAGTGACAGACATTTTCTTTCTTCTTTCCTTTCATGGTGTCGGTTCGTTGAGGTTCAAGGTTTCAGGGCTTCGCGGACTTCTGACCAGCGCTTATTGATCTCCTCCGCGGTCATGTTCCGCAGGGCTGCCTGGCTCAGCGGCGCGCCGTCCCGGGGCGGGGTCAGGGCTGGGGTGGGCAGCACAGATTTCGGGCGGAACAGGAAACCGTAGCGGCTGCGCAGCCCGGCTAATAGGCTTTCGCTGCCCGCAAGCGCACCTTCCGGGGTCAGCCGCAGGCGCTCACCGGGCACAGCCCCCGCCAGCAGTTCCACCGCTTCCGGTAGCGCACCCGCCGCAGCCAGGCTATCCCGCAGGGTCCGCGCGGCAAGGCTTCGCGTGCGCAGGGCTTCGCTTTCCTCCCGCGCTTTCTGCAGGGCTTCCCGCAGGAGGGCAACCTCCTGCGTGGGTTCAGCCGGGGCAGGTGCAGGGTTTGCCGGGGGTGAAATCCCGGGCAGGGCTTCCGATTGGCATGGGTCTTCGTTCATGGCGTTCCTCCTCTCATGATCCGGCCTTCTCCCGGCCGGTGAGCGAGATATAGAACATTCGTTCCCCTATTGTCAATGAAAAATGATGCAAAGTTGACATGGAATATTTTGACTTTTTTGTGGGTGAATGATCAAAACTTGAGCTTGCCGCCTACAAGAGGACCCTTCTGGCCTGCGGGCCACCTCCCCACTGCGGTGGGGAGGCAGGGGCTTTGCACGCACTTCCTTATACTAATCTCAAATAAAACTAGCCAAATCAAACATTTTGTGGTATAATAGCCACGAGGTGATGAAGATGGCATACCGAATTACGGCAGAAGAGTATCAGGAGATAAAGGCAGAAGAAAAGAAAACAAACGATAAGAATATATCGAAAAAGCTCAAAGCACTGATGTTGCGTTACGAGGGGATGAAGAACCCAGAGATTGCCAAGAAGCTTGACTTGTCCAGCGGTCGTGTGAGCCATCTGGTCAGTGAGTATAAGCGTGACGGATTGAAAGAATATATCAGGATCAAATATGAAGGCAATCACCGGAACATGACATACGAGGAAGAACAAGCGATCCTGGATAGTTTCGATGCATCTGCGGCGGAAGGGCAAATCATCACAGTCAAGGGAATCAAAGCGGCATTTGATGAAAAGCTGGGCAGGGACACCGGCCGGGGATACATCTACATGCTTCTGGCGCGTCACGGATGGCGCAAAATCAAGCCACGTTCCAGGCATCCAAAGAAGGCGAGTGATGAAGAGATCAACGCCTCAAAAAAATTAAAACCCGTTTGAAAGAAATCCAGTTAGTCAGCCTGAACAAACATGTCAGGATTATGTTTCAGGATGAAGCTGGTTTCGGGAGGATTAACACACCAAAGTACTGCTGGACAGCAGGGAACAGGCCCAGTGTTCCCTGCCATCATATTCGTGAATACCGTTATGTCTTTGGAGCTGTCGACCCTTGTTCCGGTGATGACTTCTTTCTGGTTATGCCTTGGTGCAATACGGCGTGCATGAATGTTTTTCTCAAAGGGCTTTCAGACCAATACCTGGATGATGAGATCCTGCTTGTTTGTGATGGAGCCTCATGGCATAAATCAAATACCCTTGTAGTACCAGATAACATTCACCTTTTCCATATTCCACCGTACACACCTGAGATGAATCCAATTGAGCAGATCTGGCGTGAAATCCGTACCCGAGGCTTTCGAAATGAGGTCTTTCATACACTCAATGACGTAATCGATCGCCTGTGTCAAACAATTATCTCCTTGACTCCGGATATCATTCGGAGCATTACTGGTCGTCAATGGATTTTATCGCTAATTTAAATTGAGATTAGTATTAGGCTCCCCATCGCAATGGGGAGCTCCCGCGAAGCGGGTGAGGGGTTCTTGATGAGAAGATGGAAAAGATCGTTGTCGCTCTCATTGCCATTCTCTCCGTATCTTGCTATACTTGCAAAGATCCCTTCGATTTTCCCAAAAACTCGTGAAAATCGCCCAAAATCAAAAAATCCCCTTACGTCAGGTATTGCTCATGACGCTGCGTCATGTGCTATGGTAGCGCCGAAAGGAGGTACCGCGATGTCACTGTACACCACCGGAGAAATCGCCAAAGCGTGCGGTGTGACCGTCCGCACGGTCCAGTATTACGATACCCGGGGCATCCTGATCCCCAGCACACTTTCCGAAGGGGGTCGCCGCCTGTATTCCGACGACGACCTGCGGAAGATGCGGATCATCTGTTTCCTGCGGGAGATCGGCCTGTCTATCGATACCATCGGCCAGCTCCTGAAAGAGGAAGACCCCGGGAGCGTCATCTCGATTCTGCTCGACCAGCAGAAAACAGTCCTGCGGGATGAAATGGATGAGCGCCGCGAAAAACTGGAGCGATTGACCGACCTGAGGAAGGGCCTCAGGGCACTCGGTCCGGTCTCCGTCGAATCGATCGGTGACGTCGCAACCGTCATGGAAAACAAGAAGAGACTCAGCCGTTTCCGAGTGAACCTGACGCTGAGCGCGATTCCTGTCGGGATCCTGCAATGGGGCAGCATTGCCCTGTGGATCTTCAAGGGGATCTGGTGGCCCTTCCTGGTATGGGTCGCTGTGGCGATCCCCTATGTCATTCTGATCATGCGGTACTACTACCGGAGCATCGACTACATTTGTCCGCAATGTCATGAGGTTTTCAAACCGGCCTTTAAGGAAATGGTTTGGGCAAAGCATACCCTCAAGACCCGGAAATTGACCTGCATGAAGTGCGGACACCACGGATTCTGTGTGGAAACATGGGGAGGAGACCTGACATGAAGACGAATCGCATGAGAAAACTGCTGTCTGTTCTTTTGTCTGTGAGTCTGATCCCGTTTGCCCTGTGCGCGGCTGGCGCGGAGGAAGAGATCTGCAAACTGGAGACTGCCGCGGACGCGGATGCGTGGATCGCTGTATTCCTTGGCGAACACCCGGAAGACCTTGAGGGCGCCTGGCTGATGACCCCCCAGATGGAAGCGGCAGCTACCCAGCTCGGCGGGCTGCGCGGGATGGCGCAGTCGCTGGCAGCACTGGGGACGCCCGAGTGGATCGGCTCTGCGCGCGAGGGCGAGATTCGGGGTTACAAGGCTTTCTATATTCCCTGTGTCTTTTCGACCATGCGGGCGGACCTGATTCTGGTGACCCAGGACGGGGCCCTGGCCGGGCTGAACACGGGTCCCTACAGCGGGGAGACCGAACCGGAGACGGTCTCCGGGGCCTTCGAGAGCAGAGAACTGGCGCTGCCGGTACCCGAGCTGAACGGGGAACTACCCGGCACGCTGCTCATGCCCAAAGGGGAAGGACCTTTCCCAGCGGTGGTGCTGGTGCATGGTTCCGGCCCTAACGACCGGGACGAGACCATCGTGAACCTCCGGCCGTTCCGGGACCTGGCCGATGGACTCGCAGAGATGGGCATCGCGGTTTATCGCTATGACAAGCGTACCTATGTGTATGGCGCGCAGATGGCAGCCGACTGCGGGATCACACCGGAAGGCGAGACGATCCGGGACGCGGCTGCGGCCGTTCAGCTGCTGGCCGCTCAGGAAGGGATCGACCCCGGCCGGATTCATGTCCTTGGGCATAGCCTGGGTGGCAACCTGATCCCCGCGATCGACCGTGCCCTGAGGCAGCAGCCGGTTACCGCCCGTGGATACATCATGATGGCAGCGTCTCCCCGCCCACTGGATGCGCTGATGCGGGAGCAATACAACTTCCTGTATTCACTCTTGCCGGAGGTGACCCCGGAGATGCAGGCGGAGAAAGACGCGCTCTTTGCGGCGCTGGACAAGCTCGCGGACCTGGACACGCTGCCGGACGACGAGTCGATCGCGGGCGCCTACCCGCCCTACTGGAGATGGCTTGCGGCGTATGACGCGGCGGAGGCGGCGACGGAGATCGGGCAGCCCTGTCTGCTCCTGCAGGGAGAGGAGGACTACCAGGTCACCATGGAGGACTTCCGGATCTGGCAGGAAACCCTCAGTGGGAAGGACAACTGGACGCTGATTTCCTTCCCGGGACTGACGCATGCTTTCACGTCCGGACAGAAGACGGAGGGCTCCGCAGCTTATACTCGCACAGAACACGTGGACGAGGGCGTCATCCGGGAGATATTCAACTTTATCGCCGGAACCGTAGCTGAACCATGACACACGAAAAGGAGAAAATGATATGGATGCCATCAAAGGATATCTTCCGTTTCTGATCCCGCTGGCCATTGCGCAGTTTGCGCTGCTGGGCTATACGCTGTATCATATCCTGACCCACGACCATTACAAGCGCGGGAACCGGACCCTGTGGCTGGTGGTCACGATCGTGCTGATGGGCTTTGTCGGGCCGATCCTGTACTTTGTCCTCGGCAAGGAGGACGCGTGATGGACATGCTGCGCATCACCGGCCTGCGGAAGCGGTTCGGCAGCAAAGAAGTCCTGAACGGGCTGAACCTCGCGGTGCCGGAGCACTGCGTGTTCGGGTTCATCGGCAAGAACGGCGCCGGGAAAACCACCACGATGAAACTGATCCTCGGTCTGCTGAAAGCAGACACCGGGGAGATCACGGTCAACGGGGAGAAGGTTGCCTACGGGCAGACCGCTACCAACCGTTTCATTGGTTATCTCCCGGATGTGCCGGAGTTCTATCCGTTCATGACGGCGCAGGAGTATCTCCATTTCTGCGGGGACATCACCGGACTGAATAAAGCAGAGAACGAAAAGCGTGGCCGGGAACTCCTCGAACTCGTCGGCCTCAGCGGCGAGAAGCACTGCATTCGCGGTTTTTCCCGCGGCATGAAGCAGCGGTTGGGTATTGCGCAGGCGCTTCTAAATCACCCGAAACTGCTGATCTGCGACGAGCCGACCTCCGCCCTCGACCCCGTAGGCAGGAAGGAGATCCTGGAACTCCTCCTGGCGGTCCGCGAGCAGACGACGGTTCTCTTTTCCACCCACATCCTCTCGGACGTGGAACGCATCTGCACGGACGTGGCCTTCCTCGATCACGGCGCAGCGGACCTCCAGGGCAAGCTTTCCGACATCAAAACCCAATACCGCAGAGACGAATACATTGTCGAAACCGAAAACGAGGCCGATCTTCTGCTTCTTCGGGAAGCTTTCCCCTGGATGAAGCAGACCGGGAGGAACCAGCTTTCTTTCTCAGAAAAGGACGGCGGGATGTTTGAAGTCATGCGATGCGTCGCGGACAAACAAATCCCCCTCCTGAAGATCGAGCGCGCCGAACCGACGCTGGAATCCCTGTTCATGGAGGTGGTGGAGAAATGAAGACCCTCTTCGCCCTGATCCGGAAGGAACTCCTTGAACAGCTTCGCTCGGGCCGCCTGCTGATCCTCGGCATCCTGTTCGTGTTGCTCGGGATCCTGGGTCCGGCCACCGCCAAACTGACGCCCTGGATCTATGAGATGCTGGCGGACTCCATGGCCGAGAGCGGCATGACCATCACACCCGTTCCCGTCACCGCCCTGGACGCCTGGGTACAGTTCTTCAAGAATCTGCTAATCGGGATCATCGCCTTTGTCCTGCTGGAGAGCGGCATCTTCACCCGCGAATACCAGTCGGGCACCCTGGTGCTCTCCCTGACCAAAGGGCTGGAACGCCACAAGGTCGTGATTGCGAAGGCCGTTATTCTCGTGACCCTCTGGACACTGGGCTACTGGCTGTGCGCGGGTGTCACCTATGGATACGCCGCTTATTACTGGGATAACAGCGTTGTGAAGAACCTCCTGTTTTCCCTGTTCTGTTCATGGATGTTCGGTCTGTGGCTTGTGGCACTGATGATCCTGTTCTCCACCCTGTCGACATCCAACACGGGTGTGCTCGCCGGGGTGGGCGGCGCGGTGATCCTGTCTTATCTGCTTGCCATGCTTCCGAAAATCAGCGAGTATCTGCCGACGCTTCTGACGGATGGGACTTCTCTGATCTATGGCTCGGCAGAACCAAGCGCCTATACGGCCTCCCTGATCATTGTTGCGGCTATGATCTCGGCTTGCTTCGCCGCAAGCATCGCCATCTTCAACCGAAAACAGCTTTGACAAAACATGAAAAAGCGCGAAGAGCCGAACAAAAACTCTTCGCGCTTCTTTTCGATTGGATTATCCAAGCGGTTCCTCCCCGTTGTCCATTTCCTGCCACAGCCGGACTTGCTCCGGGTCAGCACTCTTGGGAGCGGAGTCGGTGAGCGCGGGGTCAAAACTCACGGTCAGTCCGACCCATACGACCGCGATATCGTGGCCTTGCAAGTCGATCGGCTCGCCGGGTTGGCCGGATAGAATGCTGTCGTTGTACCGAGGCAGGAGTGGGATCTCGTCTGCTGTGAAAGCCACCCGTACCCGGGATTTTGCAACAGACACCTTTGCTCCCGGACGGAGCTCCACCCGGACGGTCAACCAGCCGTCCGAAATCGTGCAAACCGCTTCCCCGATCACGTACAGACCGCCTGCCACCAGAGGGAAACGCTGTTCGTTGTTTTCGTTGCGCAGCAGGAGGATTCGTTCTTCGCTTTGCCTGCCGGTGACTGCGGACAGCGGTAACGTTCCGGCGCTGGCACGGACACGTTCCAGATAGGGCTGGGTGCGGGTGACCGTGGCGGTTCGGGTGCCGAGGTCGCTGGTCAGGGTCACCGTGTACACGGTATTGCCGTTTTGCAGGGGCAGATAGATGGCCTCGGAAGTGAATCTTCCGTTGACGGAATAACCAGTTGTGTCATAGACCGGGCTGCTGTCCGGCCCGGTGATGCGCAGGCGCACCGCGCCTTCCGCGGGACAAGCGACGGCGATCATACTCCCGGAAGTGGTCACGGGCCCGGACAGGGAGATCACGACCGCGTTCTGCGGCAGGAGCCAGTCAAAGTCTGTTGGCGTAGCGGTTTCTGCCACTCCGGAAACACAGCTTGCACATAGCGTCATCAGCAGCGCCCATCCGATCATTCGCTTCATCAACAATCCCCCCTCGTCCATTCAACGGACAAGGAGGGTGTTTTCTTGCAGGTGCAGGAGCTTTTCGGATCACTTGTTTTCCGGTTTTACGGTGGTGTCCACCCGGTGGCGGTAGACCACGAAGCGCTGCCAGAGAAATTCGGTCACGAAGTTGATCAGCATCGTGCCGATCTGAACGATCCACGGGCTGATCAGCGCGGTCTGCTCGTTGGCCTCCGCACCGGTGAAGGGATTCTCCCCGGTCAGGGCGGCTGTCCACCAGGTGCTGACGGGGGTGAAGACCGCGTAGAACAGCGCCGTCAGAAGCATGGCCTTTTTGATGTCGGCGTCGCTGCGGAAGGTATACTTGCGGTTGAACGTGAAGTTCCACAGCACGCTGAGAATGAGGGAGACCAGATAAGCAAGCCACGGAGCCCAGCCGAGCACCCCGTAAAAAAGCGCATAGGTCCCGATTTGGATGATGCCCGCCGAGATCGAGAACAGCGTGAACTTTAGCGTCCGCAGCCATTCGCGGTTCTGGTCGGTCTCCCGGATCAGGGGCTTCTTCGTCTGATTGCCCGGATTGCTCATGGTGTGTCATCCTTTCGTCTGCGGGGTTACCAGCCTCAGTCCCGGCACCGCGTTTAGCGTCAGCGGGGCAACTTCTCCCCGCAGGTAACGCCAGTAGGCAGCTGAAGCGATCATTGCTCCGTTGTCCCCGCAAAAGCGCAATTCCGGCATGTATAACGGCAGGTCGGCCTTTGCGCATTCCTCGGTCATGCGGCGGCGCAGTTCCCGGTTGGCTGAGACGCCCCCGGCCAGGGCAATTCGTTCCGTTCCGGTTTCCTTTGCGGCGAGCATCGCGCGGCCTACGAGCTGTTCCACCACCGCATGGCGGAAGGAAGCAGCGAGGTCAGCCTTGGGCAGGGTCTGGCCGGTCATTTCGAGCTTGTTTACCGCATTAAGAAACGCTGTCTTCACGCCAGAAAACGAATAGTCGTACCGGCCTTCGGTGTGGGGTTCGGGGAGCTTCAGATAACCGGGATCACCCTCTTCGGCGAGAGCGTCCACCCGCGGGCCGCCGGGGTAGGGCAGGCCCAGCACCCGAGCCGCCTTGTCGAAGGCTTCGCCTGCCGCGTCGTCGAAGGTTTGCCCGAGCAGTTCATATGTGGCATAATCCGGGACATTCACCAGATGGGAATGCCCTCCGGAAACCACCAGGCACAGGAACGATGGTTCAAGCTCCGGATGGGAAAGGAAGTTAGCGGCGATATGGCCCTCGATGTGGTTCACAGGGATCAACGGCTTCCCCAGCGCGTAGCTCAGGCCCTTCATGCAGCTGACACCTGTCAGCAGCGCCCCGACCAGCCCGGGACCGTAGGTCACGGCCAGGGCGTCGATATCGTCAAAGGTCAGCCCGGCCTGCCGAAGCGCCTCGTCAATGACCCGGTCGCAGGCCTCCACATGGGCGCGGCTTGCGATTTCCGGCACGACCCCGCCGTAAAGGGCATGCAGATCCACCTGGCTGAACACTACATCCGCCAGGAGCTTCCGTCCGTCCTCGACGATGGCGGCGGCGGTCTCGTCGCAGGAGGATTCGAGGGCAAGGATGCGCACGGGTTTTGCATCAATCATGGTTACAGCACCTGTCTGTTGCCTGGGTGGACCTCATCCACCGCAAGCGGTCCCCCTACCCCTAAAGGGGAAGGCTTTTCGTTACTTTTCTACGCATTCAGCCTTCCCCTTTAGGGGAAGGTGCCCGAAGGGCGGATGAGGTTTTACGCAGGATCAGTCCAGCCACGGCAGCCGTGGCAATCAAGCAGGCCAGCCATAACCCACAGCCCACCGCAGCATAGCGGATAAAGAAAGTAATGGGCATCAGAGTAATCAGCAAATCATCTGCCGGGAACAGCCAGTCATCATTGGTAAAGAAAGTCTTGTGGAAAGCGGTGAACAGACTGTCGAAATCAATGAGCCCCCACACGCCCAGCACCAGCACGATCAGCAGCAATAATCCCACACCGATCAGCATCCCGATGGCGCATTCCCGCCATGCTCGGCAGAAAAAACAACCACCCAGCGCCGCGAGAAATACCCCGAAGCCCACGAGCCCCACCGTTCGCGCAAGGCCGAACAGCGGTGCACAGTCCGCCATGTGGGTTTCTGCCTGGTGGCTGAACAGACCTTTGTACTGGAAAACCTTCTCTCGGCCGGCCATGGTATCGGCGACCAGCTGTGCGATGGGCTTCCGGTCCGCTTCTGTCAGACCCAGCTCCTCCGGCACGGCATCCCAGTCCAGCCAGCTTTTCAGCAATGGCTCATTGGTGCCAAGGAACCAGAGGGTTCCCCCGAGGACGGCAATACCAAGGGCAAGCGCCAGGACTGCGCCGAGAAACAGGGCAAGGCGGGGGTGTGACGAGACTCGAACCATCCAATTGGCCTCCTGAGGTCAGTAGTTGCCTTTGCTGACAATTCATGGTATAATGAATCAGGACAAGGGGGTGGGCCACGATGCCGGAAATCAGCAGATTCTTTGGTATCCGCATCACTATGTATTATGACGATCACACGCCGCCGCACTTCCATGCTGAATATGCCGGGAACAAAGCATTGATTGACATTGAGCATGCACGGGTGATCAGAGGCTCTCTTCCGTCCAGTCAGCTCAAGGTCGTGCTTGCTTGGACGATCCTGCGCCGCGAAGCTCTGATGGAGGACTGGCTGCTCACCAAAGACCATGAACCGCTTAAACAGATTCTGCCCTTGGAGTGAGGAGGGTTTGCTGATGGAAAGCTTCCCTGAAATCGTTCAGGTTGTCCCCTTCCCGGATTATACGGTATCCGTTTATTTTGCAGATGGGAAAATCGTATCCTACGATGTGAAGCCCAAACTGGATTTGGGTGTTTTCCGTGCGCTGCAGGATCCGGACATATTCCTGCACACATGCACGATCATGAATGATACGCTTGCCTGGGATTATACCCAGACCGGTGACCCAACTGCATGCATTGACATTGCGCCGGATATGCTCTACTCGCTTTCTTCCGCAGAAGATCGACTGGCATCCTGAGACAGACCAAAGAGCCGCACATTATGGCTCTTTTTTCTTACTGCATCTTCAGATACGCTGTGACAAAGCCCTCGAGATTCCCGTTCATCACGTCGTCGATGTTGCCGACTTCGTAGCCGGTACGGTGGTCCTTGACCATGGTGTAGGGCTGGAAGACGTAGGAGCGGATTTGGCTGCCCCACTCGATCTTCTTCATCTCACCCTTGATGTCGGCCATTTGCTGCTCTTTTTCGCGTTCGCGGAGTTCCAGCAAGCGGGATTTCAACATCTTCAAGCAGGTCGCGCGGTTCTGGACCTGGTCGCGCTCGGTCTGGCAGGCCACAACGATGGTCACGTCATCTTTTACATAGGTCATGCGGACAGCGGAGGAAGTCTTGTTGACGTTCTGGCCGCCGGCGCCGGAGGAATGGTAGGTGTCCACGCGGACATACTTCATATCGATCTCGATCTCACCGTCGTCTTCCTCGATCATCGGGGCAACGTCGAGGGAGGCGAAAGAGGTATGCCGCCGGGCGTTGGCATCGAAGGGTGAAATTCGCACCAGGCGGTGCACGCCTTTTTCCCCGCGGAGGAAACCGTAAGCGTTGTCCCCGTCCACTTCAAACGTGGCGGACTTGAGGCCTGCCTCGTCGCCGTCGAGGATATCGAGGACCTTCACGGAGAAGCCCATCTGCTCGCAGTATCTTGTGTACATGCGGTAGAGCATCTGGCACCAGTCTTGGGCCTCGGTGCCGCCGGCGCCGGCGTGGAGGGAGAGGATCGCATTGCAGCTGTCGTAGGTGCCTCGCATCAGCGTTTCGAGCTCTAACTCGTCAGCCTTGGTCTTCAGGGCAGCCAGCTCGATGCCGACTTCAGCGCCCATCTCCTCGTCACCCTCGTCCTGGGCGAGCTCCATCATGACTTCGATGTCGTCGGCGGTGGACAGAAGCTTCTCGTAATGTGCGAGGCGGTTTTTCAGGCGGCCGAGCTTCTGGTTGATGTGGTTAGCGTGCTCGGTGTCGGACCAGAACTCGGGCTGGTTCATCTCTTCGGTCAGCTCGTCGATCTGCTCGCGCATCTGCTCGATGTGCAGCGCTTCCCCGGCGGACATCACGCTCTTGCGGATGGCAGCCAGGTCGTTGGCGTATTGATCATAGGCAATCATGGTGGTTTCTCCTTACTCCGCGTTTTCATTAACAGCTTTTCCGCAGCAGTTCTTGTATTTCTTTCCGCTTCCGCAGGGGCATGGATCGTTGCGGCCGATCTTGGCGGCGGCGCTGACCCGGCGAGGCCCCTGGGGGCCGGTGGAGTTGACGGTGGCCACGGGGCGGTTCAGGGCCTGCATGACATTCCGGTTCAGGGCAGCACTGCCCGGTGCGGGACGCCGCGGGGCCGTGGGCTGCTGGCTGGGATCGTTCTCGGAAGTCGCCCTTGCCTGCTGCGTGGGCTCGGGGGTCCGTTCGACCTTTGCCTGGTAGATGGCGCGGACGGTATCCTCCCGGATCAGGTAGTTCAGCTCTTCGAACATGTGGCCGGCTTCGATCTGGTATTCGGTGACCGGATTCTTGCCGGAGTAGGCCCGGTAGCCGATGCCGTCGCGGAGCATGGCCATGGCGTCGATGTGGTCCATCCAGCGGCGGTCGACCGAGCGGAGCAGCATGACGCGCTCGAACTCGCGCATGTTGATGCCCAGGTCGGTCAGCTGTGCCTCGCGCTCTTCGTAGAGGCTGTGGGCGTCCTCCTTCAGGGCGGCTGCGAGGGCCTCCTTGTCCTCGTTGTCGATCAGGTACTGATGGCTTTCAAAGTAGCCGTGGCGGATACACAGGTTCTCCAGGTAGGGGGTGAGCTGATGCATGGCCCACTCGCTGCTCTCGTCGGAGGCGCACTCGCGGTCGATGGCGGCGTCGATGAGCTTGTCCGCCATGCCGAGGATGTTGTCGCGGACGTTCTCGCCCATGAGCACACGGTGGCGCTGGCCGTAGATGACCTCGCGCTGGCGGTTCATCACGTTGTCGTACTCAAGCACGTTCTTGCGGGTCTCGAAGTTGCGGCCCTCAACGCGCTTCTGAGCGGACTCGATCTGCTTGGTCAGGATGCCGGCCGTCAGAGGTTCGTCTTCTTTCATGCCGAGGCGGTCGACCATCGTGCCGATGCGCTCGGAGCCGAAGAGTCGCAGCAGGTCGTCCTCCAGCGAAATGATGAACTGCGTGGAGCCCGGGTCGCCCTGGCGGGCGGAACGGCCGCGCAGCTGGTTATCGATGCGGCGGGATTCGTGGCGCTCGGTGCCGATGATGTGCAGACCGCCGACCTTCAGAACCCGCTCGTGCTCGGCGTCGGTTTCCTTCTTATAGTTGGCATAGAGCTCATTGAAATGAACGCGGGCATCCAGGACTTCCTGGGGCACGTCATCATTGTGGCCTACGGCGGCTTCGATGACCTCGTCTTCATAGCCTTCCTGGCGCATGGCGCGGCGGGCCAGGTATTCCGGGTTGCCGCCCAGCGAAATGTCGGTGCCGCGGCCTGCCATGTTCGTTGCGATGGTCACCGCGCCGAAGTGGCCGGCCTGAGCCACGATCTCAGCCTCGCGCGCGTGGTTCTTCGCGTTGAGAACCTCGTGGTCAATGCCGCGGCGCTTCAGCATCCCGGAGAGCATCTCGCTGGTTTCGACCGTCACGGTGCCGACCAACAGGGGTTGGCCGGTCGCGTGGCGCTGGACGATCTGCTCGACCACCGCGTTGAACTTGGCCTTCTTGTTCTTGAAGATCACGTCGTCGAGGTCCTTGCGAATGTTGGGCTTGTTCGTGGGGATCTGCACGACGTCGAGGTTGTAGATCGCCCGGAACTCGTCTTCCTCGGTCTTGGCCGTGCCGGTCATGCCGCAGAGGTTCTCGTACATGCGGAAGTAGTTCTGGAAAGTGATCGTGGCGAGCGTCTTGCTCTCGCGCTCGACCTTTACATGCTCCTTGGCCTCAATGGCCTGGTGCAGGCCTTCGGAGTACCGGCGGCCGATCATCAGGCGTCCGGTGAACTCGTCCACGATGATGACCTGGCCGTCTTTGACCACATAGTCCACATCGCGTTTCATCAGGGTGTGTGCGCGCAGGGCACAGTGAACATGGTGGTTCAGTTCGGCGTTGTCCGCATCGTTGATGTTGGTGATCTTGAAGGCGCGTTCCACTTTCTGGGCGCCTTCGTCAGTGAGGGCAACGCTCTTCTTCTTCTCGTCCACTGTATAGTCGGTCTCGTTGGTCAGGCCGCAGACCACTGCGTCGACCTTCTGGTACAGGTCGGTGGACTTTTCGCCCTGGCCGGAAATGATCAACGGCGTGCGGGCTTCGTCGATCAGGATCGAGTCGACCTCGTCCACGATGGCGAAATAGTGTCCGCGCTGCACCAGGTTCTGCCGGCGGATGACCATGTTATCGCGCAGGTAGTCAAAGCCGAGTTCGTTGTTGGTGCCGTAGGTGATATCGCAGGCATAGGCTTTGCGGCGCTCATCAGGGGTAAGGTCGTGAACGATCAGGCCCACGGAGAGGCCCATGAAGCGATGGACTTTTCCCATCCACTCGCTGTCGCGGCGGGCCAGGTAGTCGTTGACGGTCACGACGTGGACGCCTTTGCCGCGCAGTGCGTTCAGGTAAGATGGCAGGGTGGCTACCAGGGTTTTGCCTTCACCGGTCTTCATCTCAGCGATGCGCCCCTGGTGGAGCACCAGACCGCCGATGAGCTGCACCCGGAAGGGCCGCAGGCCCAGCACGCGGTCATCGGCCTCGCGGATTGCGGCAAAGGCTTCCGGCAGGATATCATCTTCGGTCTCGCCGTTCTCCAACCGTTTCTTGAACTCCGCGGTTTTGGCCTGAAGCTGCTCATCGGTGAGTTTCCGGTATTCATCCTCCAGAGCCTCGATGGCATCTATGGTCTTTTCAAGTTTCTTGATCTGGGCGTCGTTGGATCCGCCCAGGATCTTGCGGACAAAATCAAGCATAGCGTTCTCTCCTCATTATATTAGGGGAATCCTTATGATCATTCTGTTTCTGTGCACACGCAAAAATCCTCGCTCACGCGCGCAGGTCAAAGTATACCATAGGCGGGGCGGGATTGCAAGGGAATGCAAAATCCTTGACAGAACCATAGGGGAAGTTTTACAATCATTTTGCCGACCGGGGAAATCCGGAAGGTCGAAGAGTGAACAACAAATGCGCAGGCGGTTGCTCCATCCCTCCAGAAGGAGGTGATGCTTATGCGACTGACGTTTCATGTCGGACCGTTTACGGTCTCCATCGTGATTCGCTGGACCCATAAGAAGAACAACCGCCACTCTGGCAAGTGACGGCTGTCTTGTGGCGAAAGCCACTTAGTATAGCGTTGATTTGAGGAGCAACCGCATGCGTGGTTCACTCTTCGTTGTCATTGTAAGCTTTTCAGCAGTGAATGTCAAGTCATTTTGCACATGGCTTGCAAAACCATCAAAGATGGGGTATAATCAAATCAGCAAATCTTAGTGAGGAGGGATTCCCATGATACAGATCATCGCGGGAAACAAGGGCTCCGGCAAGACCAAGCGTCTCATCGACATGACCAACCGGACAGCCCACGAAACCGCGGGCGATGTAACATTCCTCGACGACGACAACCGCTACATGTTTGACATAGACCACCGGGTCCGCTTCATCAATGCGGGCGAATACCATGTCCATACGGCCGAAATGTTCCTGGGCTTCCTGTCGGGGATGCTCAGCCAGAATTTCGACATCAGCTATGTCTTCATCGATGCGTTTACGAAGCTGTGCAAGACGGATCTCAACGAGGCGGCCTGGCTGTTTGAGGCGATGGAGGAGCTGTGCGCGAAGCATCAGGTCAACTTCGTCCTCTCTGTCTCTGCGGATCCCGAAGTCCTGCCTGATTTTGTCCGGAAGTATATTATCTGAGACCGGAACAGTTGATTTTGCGGGGGACGGCTGAGAGCCAGGCCGTCTCCCTTTCCATAGAGGAGGAACGCGCGATGTCTTTTTTCTCCACACGCGGCGGCGCCGTGGTCACAGCTTCCCAGGCGATCCTGACGGGACTTGCCCCGGGAGGCGGACTTTATGTGCCTGCCATGTATCCGCAGGTGTCCCGGGCGTGGATTTCTTCCCTCTCATCCATGCCCTATGCGGAACGGGCGGCGGCGGTGCTCTCGCTGTATCTGGAGGACTATACGCCCCAGGAGATCGCGGATGCGACGGCGATGGCATACACGCCGGAGCGCTTTGACACGCCCGAAATTGCACCTGTTCGGAGGCTCGACAGCACCACCTGGCTGCTGGAACTCTTCCACGGGCCGACCCTTGCATTCAAGGACATGGCCCTGCAGTTGCTGCCCCACTTGGTTTGCCAGGCAGCGCGGAAGAACGGGGAGAACCGGGAGATCAGTATCCTGGTCGCCACCAGCGGTGATACCGGCAAGGCAGCTCTGGAGGGCTTTCGGGATGTGCCGGGAACTTCCTGCACGGTCTTCTACCCGGAGGAGGGCGTCAGCGACATCCAGAAGCTGCAGATGACCACCACCGGCGGCAGCAACACCCGGGTCATCGCCGTTGAGGGTAACTTTGACGATGCGCAGACCGGCGTGAAGACCCTCTTTGGCTCGAAGGATTTCGCGGAACGGATGGGCGTGGCCGGACGGGTGCTCTCCTCTGCGAACAGCATCAACTTCGGGCGTCTGGTGCCCCAGGTGGTCTATTACTTCAGCGCGTATGCGGATCTCTGTGCCGGCGGCGAAGTGATGATGGGCGATCCGGTCAACTTTGTGGTGCCGACCGGGAATTTCGGCGACATCCTCGCGGGATGGTACGCCATGAACATGGGCCTTCCCGTGAAACGGCTCATCTGTGCCAGCAACCGGAACAATGTGCTGACGGATTTCTTTAATACAGGCCTATACAATACACATCGGCTTTTCTACAAGACCACGTCGCCTTCCATGGACATCCTTGTATCCTCCAACCTCGAACGGCTGCTCTACGAGATCGCGGACCGTGACGGGGATCTGGTGCGCGTGTGGATGGACCAACTGAAAGAGAAAGGCAGCTATTCCGTCGGTGAACAGCGCCGGGACGAGTTGATGAGGACGTTCACGGCGGGCTTTGCCAACGACCGTGAGACGGCGGAGGAAATCGCCACGCTTTACGCGCATACGAATTGCGTCGTGGACACTCACACCGCCGTGGCTACCCGCGTCCTGCGGGACTACCGGGCCCGTACCCACGATCTGTCTCCTGCTGTGGTCGTCTCAACGGCGAGTCCGTACAAGTTCTGTGCGGATGTCCTCTCGGCCCTGAAAGGCAAAGGGGCAGCCGAGGGCAAGGACGCCTTTGCCTGCGCGGAGGAGCTTGAGAAGATCAGCGGCGTCCCGGTCCCACGCCAGGTCAGCGCTTTGCGGGAACTTCCGGTCCTGCACAAGCGCCGCTGCACAAAGGATCCCGAGGATATGGCCCGCGCTGTCCTGGAAGCGTAAACATCGCAAAACCCCGCCGAATGACCGACGGGGTTTTACAGTGGAGAATACCGGCTTACCGGCCGACCGAGAATTGTGCGGTAGCGACCAGGCCGTCATCCATATAGATGTAGAAAATGTAATTTCCGACCGGGATTTCGTCCTTTGCTTGGAGAATGTAGGACCAGAGGTCACTGAAATCGAAGAAGTCCCAGTACACGTATCCGCCGTTGTAGCCCGTTGGGAGATTGCCGCGTTCCACAAAGAACACTAGTGGCTCCCCATCCGGCAGGGTAACGGCCATGCGGAAGGTGAAGGGCAGGGGCTGCGTGGTTTTATAGCCTGACAGCTTAATCGTTGCGCCGTACAGATTTCCGTTGGTCATGCTGTTTTCCAGTTCAAAGGCGGAGTATTGCTGGATGGTACTGGAGCGGCCATTCACACGCTGACGGAGGGTAAAGGTCAGTCGTATTCCCGATACATCGGTGAAGCGCTTGTTATTGCCATCCAATTCATAGATGTCATAATTCTGGTTGCTGTCAATGACTCCGATCATGAAGCCGAAATTTGGCGCAAGATTATCGATCACGTAGGAGTGCGAGCGAATGTTGTCGTCCACGGTCCAGACGGTAGAATCTTCGCCGTCTACCGCACAGAAGACCAGCATGTAGGGGGAGTCGCCGCCGGTCCAGGTCACGGTGACATCACCGTAAGGATCGCGGTTCACACGGGTGATCTCTAGGCTGTCCGCCTGGGCTGTAATTGCCAGGCAGAGGCAGATCAGGAGCGCGATGAGGAAAATCCAGACAAAACGTTTCATATTCCGTGCCTCCTTGCTGTGATTGGCATGTTTTGCTGCTTTTTATCTTACCATATTCTCCGTTGGATGACAAGGATTATTTCGTAACAAACTGCCATGCGTCGATCTGGATATTGTTGTCGGAAAAGACGAAGTACAGGTCATGAAGTCCCGTGACTTCCGCCAATGTTTCTGCGCGAACGACACAGCCTTTGTCAAAAGCAAGACGTGCGACGATCTCGCCGTTCAGGGCGTCCGTGTGGACCTCGATGATGCCTTTGCCCTTGACACGGGCGAGCATTGCGGCCGGAGCATCCTCCGGGAAGGCAACTTGCCGCACAGCGAACCATGCACCGGCTTCCAGGCTGTATGGTCCACCGAGGCCGAAACTTCGCAGACCCGCAGCGTTGAACCGCAGGGCGGCGTTTTGCTCCTGCATGGCGTCGACCGGCGCAATCGAGTTCACGATCCCGCGCTGGGTTCCGCCCGTGGGTGTGATGGTTGCGGTGACTTCGTCCACCTCAATGGGGTCAACGCACAGACTCCGGTAGCCACCCTGGATATACATCAGCTTTTTCAGGGCCATGGTATGGTAGATCATATACCACTGGCCGTTGAATTTGTGCATATGGGTGTGGTTGTTGGAATACTCAAAACCCGACATACCGGGGTTCTTGAAGCATTCTCCCCGGTAGACCCAGCTCTCCGGGTCCAGAGGCGTTTTTGTGGTCATGTAGGCCATGCAGGCGGTCGTGGGGAGGGGAAAGTCGCGATCCCATGCGGCGCGTTCCTTCCAGTTGGTGCAGTAGGTGTAGACATAGGTATCCCCGATGACGTTCAGTTCGCTCGCCTCAAAGAAGTAAGGCGCGGGGATTTCCGCAAATTCGCTGTCAAAGGAGAGCAGGTCGTTGCCGAGCCGCACGATGCGGGCGGTACCGGGCATCTCGTCGGTGCCGTTTGGCGCCACGCCGCCGCCGAGGGACAGCCAGCCAACGCCGTTCTCGTCGATGACCGCGCCGGGGTCAAAGGGCTGCGGGCAGTTGGTCAGGCCCGGTGTCTGGGGTGTGATGAGCGCGTGGCCGAGCGGGTCGGTCCACGGACCGAGGGGATCGGTTGCCGTCAGGACGCCGATGCCGTTGCCGCTGTTGGAGAAGTAAAGGTAGAAATGCGTCAGGCCGTCGTCCTCCACCCGTGAAATGACTGAAGGCGCCCAGGAAGCGATGATCCACGGAGCGATAAGCGAGGTACTGATCTGGCCGTGGTAGATCCAGTTGACCATGTCATCCGTCGAGAAGATGACGAAGGACTTGATACGCTCGTAGGTGTTCTCGGCGTTTGCACCCTTTTCGACATACTGCTGATGGTCGTTGGTGCCGTAGACATAAAGCCGCCCGTTGTATTCCACGGCTGTCGGATCGGCGCAGAAGAACTCCGCCGAGATCGGATTGCCGGAGGAGATCAGTTTGACCTGCGGCTTGACGCGCACACCGGTGGATTCAGCCGGGAGCGATGGGACGGCTTCTTCAACTGTGAGATCCGCCAGGGACATGGCGGGAACACACAGCCCCAGGGACAGGAACAACGCAATCAGTCTGCGGACGGATGATTTCATGGTCAGACCTCCCAATGCAAAATCGTGCAATCTGCCGCGTACTTGACAGCCACAGCGGTGCGTGATAGAATCAATACAGTGCCTCATGGGCATTATAACACACATGAACTGAAAGGGGAAACAAAAATGAAGAAAATCATTGCTTTGGTTGCGGTTCTGGCAATCGCTGTTGTTGCGCTCGCGGCCTGCGGCGGCAATGGGATCGTTGGCAAGTGGGAAGCCAGCATGATGGGCGTGGCCACCGTGACGTTTGAGTTCAAGTCCGACAACACCTACACCATGACCATGACATCCACGATGGAGGGCGTAACGCCCGAAACCAGCAGCGGCACCTACAAGGTGGATGGCAACAAGATTACCATCGACGGGTCTGAGTCTGAATACAAAATTGAAGGCAATAAGCTGTCCATCAGCATTCCCGAATTGGGTGGTTCCCTGGAGCTGACCCGCAAGTAATGCGAATCATTGATGCCGGAGTCCGCGACAGGGCTCCGGTTTTTCTGTGCTTGACAGGGATGGCTCGGGAGGGTATGATGGCGAAGGTACGGAACCGAAAGGAGAAGGTACGAATGAGGAAACTTGTAGCTTTGGCCGCCGTGCTGGCGATTGCGATGCTTGTACTGACTGCCTGTGGCAGTAGCATTGTGGGAACCTGGAAACTGGACACCACTGGAGCGGTCCTGCCCGAAGGCACGGAGCAGGATCTGTGGTTCGAGTTCAAATCAGACAAGACCTATACGGCAGTTGCGTTTGGGCAAAGCCGGAACGGCACCTATTCCTTTGACCAGGACAACAGCCGCATTACCCTGGACGGGGAGTCCTATGAATGTATCCTCAACGGAAACAGGCTCACCATTACCATGAACGGGGAAAAGATGAGCTTTACGAAGAAGTGAGAAAACCCAAAGGAGTGAAATCAATGTTCCATTACACCTGCAAAGGCACCTGCTCCACCGGTATTGACCTGGAGATTGACGAGCAGGGCATCATCACTTACTGCAAGATTATTGAAGGCTGCAAGGGGAACACGGAAGGCCTTTGCCGCATGGTGACCGGCCGCAAGGCCGACGAAGTCGCCGAGATTCTGCAGGGCGTTCCCTGCCGCGGCGATACGTCCTGTCCGGACCAGCTGTCCAGGGCGATCCGTGCCTATACCGCCTGAGAACACGAGAGAAGAGGAGACCGTTCGTTTTGTCCGAGACCGAAAACATTCCGCAGCGCTTTGAGGAGATGGATCTGTCCAGGGAGATCCTCAGGGCTGTGCGCGACATGGGCTTTAACGAGCCTTCCACTGTGCAGAAAAAAACCATTCCGCTGATGATGGCAGGCGCCGACATCAATGCCCAGGCGCCTACCGGCACGGGCAAGACGTGTGCCTTCGGCATCCCGATGCTGGAGTACGTGCAGCTGAAGGATCAGCGCGTGCAGGAAATCGTGCTGGCGCCGACCCGCGAACTCGCCGTGCAGATCGGCGAAGAGCTGACGCGGCTTGCGAAATATATCCCGGGAGTCCGCATCACCGTTATCTACGGCGGCCAGTCCTTCACCAAACAGATCAGCGCACTGAAGAAGAAGCCGCAGATCGTCGTCGCGACGCCGGGCCGCCTGCTGGATCACATGCAGCGTGGCAATATCCGGCTCGATGCAGTACACACAATGGTACTGGACGAGGCGGACGAGATGCTGTCCATGGGCTTCCTGAAGGAGGTCACCCGGATCATCGAGGCCACGCCTCCGGACCGCCAGCTTGTGCTCTTCTCCGCCACGACGAACCAGGACGTGCTGACCATCGCGTGGAAATACCAGCATGACCCGGTGGAGATCACCGTCGAGGCCACGAAGAAAGACCGTCCCCAGATCACCCAGTATGTCATTCATACCGAGCCGAACCGCAAGATCGATGATCTTGTGTACCTGCTGGATTCGGATGTATACCAGCGGATCATGATTTTCTGCAACACGAAGTTCATGACCGACCGCCTGACCAGCAAACTCCAGAAGGACGGCTACGACGTGCAGTGCCTCCACGGGGATATCCCGCAGAGCAAGCGCAATGTGGTCATGGCCGATTTCAAGCGCGGACGCTTCCCGATCCTGATCTCCACGGATGTTGCCGCGCGCGGCATCGACGTGGATGATGTCGAAGCCGTCATCAACTTCGACCTGCCCAACGAGAACGAGTACTACCTCCACCGCATCGGCCGTACGGGCCGCGCCCACAAACACGGCGTCAGCTTCTCCCTGGTGACCTTCCAAGAGAGCGTGCGGATGGACGAAATCCTCAAGTACATGATCGCCAAGCCTGTCCCTCTCCACTTCGAGCATGAGGTGTTGCGGACGGAGGACGGCGAGCCCTTCTTCGAGGATGTGTAAAGGAATGAGCCATGGACCTGCTAGGATGGCGGGCTGTGGCTTTTGTAACGGAGGAGACTCAAATTGAAACTGAACCTGTCCCAGTCCTTCCGCAACCGTTCTTCGCGGAAGGAAATGCTGAGCGCTTATACCCAGATTATTCTGGGCAGCTTGATTGCTGCTGCGGCTTATCCGCTATTCCTGAATGACAACAGCATTGCACCGGGCGGACTGACCGGCGTGGCGATGATCCTGAACCACTTTTTCAAGTTCTTGCCCATTGGCGCGACATCCCTGGCGTTGAACGTCCCGCTTTTCCTGATCGGGTACAGGTCTTCCGGACCGATCTTTGTGTTCCGGTGTCTGGTAGCGACGGTTTTGTTTTCGGTCTCGATCGACTTGCTCGGTGAGCTACCGTTTATGCAGACCATGACCGATGATCTGCTCCTGGCATCGCTCTTTGGCGGGATCCTGCTGGGGATCGGGCTGGGATTGATTCAGCGCGGCGGCGCCACCACCGGCGGGACTGACATGGCGGCCCGGATGGTCCATAAGCGGTTCTCCTTTATTTCCGTCGGCATGTTTCTCTTTGCACTTGATCTGATGGTGGTCGTGGCGGCCGGTATCGCCTTTGGCCAGGCTGAAGCCACCCTGTATGCCATGATCAACATCTATGTCTGTTCCAAGATCATTGATGTGGTGATCATCGGTTTGACGGCCAACAAAGCCTGCTTTATCATCAGCGAAAAATGGGAGCGCATCACGGAACGCATCCTGAAAGAGATGGATCGCGGCGTGACCCAGCTCAAGGCCCGGGGCGGATACAGCATGGCGGAGAAGCCGATGGTGCTGGCGGTTATCGCCCGTAATGAACTACCTCGTTTGAAAGACATTGTCCGGGAAGAAGATGACCGCGCTTTCGTCTTTGTGACGCAGGCGCACGAGGCGCTGGGCGAGGGCTTCAGCGAGTGGTCGAAGGAAGGGTGAGCAAGGGGATCACAGATGGCCCGTTCTGCCCGGGATCGCCGATCGACAATTTGCTTTGTTCAAAGACTTGACACGGCGCAGAGAATGATTATAATAAAAGCAACGGATGATCCTGGGGTGTGCGGCAGCTTTTCGGTTTTCCCCACACTTCACAAAATGGTACCCGAGTCCAAGTCTGATGATGTCATGCCCCCGCTTCGTGCGCTAGGGGACGGCAGAGAAGCAGCGGCAGGGAACCAGCCTGCTTTACATAGCGGGTGAAAAAACGAGGGCACCGGCACTCCGGGGCATCTATGACGATCCATCGCTCCGGCGGTGGATTTTCCTTTCGATGGAGTTCCCGCCGATCAAACAGGAGAACATTTATGTTTGAGACTTATGAGAATGATGATGAAACCGGAAGCACACGCGGACTGGTCACCGTGATGATCCCCATGCTTTCCGAAGATCATCGGAAGCATATCCAGGAGACAGCAAAAAAGGCCGGATTTGACTGTACCTTTTGTGAAAACGAAGAGGATGCCAGAGCGTTCCTTCCCGAGACGGAAGTTTACTTCGGACCCGGGTTCCCGCTGGAAGACCGTGCGAAGAAGCTTCGCTGGATCGCCCTGCCGAGCGCGGGTGCGGAGCCCTTCACCCAGCCGGGTGCTCTCCCGGAGGGCGTGCAGCTCACCAATGCCGCCGGCGCCTATGGCGTCACGATCTCCGAGCACATTATCATGGTGACGCTCGAAATGATGCGCCGCCGGGCGGATTATCTGGATATCGTGTCCCGCCGGGAATGGAGGCGGGATCTCCCGATCCGATCCATCCACGGCGCCCGGGTCGTGATCGTGGGGACGGGGGACATCGGCCGGGAGACGGCGCGGCGCATTCGGGCCTTTGTCCCGGAGGGCATTATTGGCATCAACCGCAGCGGTGTCTGCCGGGAACCCGCCTTTGACCGGGTGCTGACGGTGGAGCGCATTGAAGAGGTATTGCCCGAAGCCGACCTGCTGATCCTCTGCATTCCCGGTACACCCGAGACATCCGGCCTACTGGACGCCCGCCGGCTGGCCATGCTGCCGGAAGGCGCATATCTGGTAAACGTGGGGCGGGGAAACTGCCTGGATGAGGAAGCCCTCTTGGAGATGCTGCGGACGGGACGCATCGGAGGTGCGGCGCTGGATGTTTTCCGGCAGGAACCTCTTCCGACGGACAGTTCAATGTGGGATGCGCCGAATCTCATCGTCACACCTCATATCTCCGGCAATATGACCTTGCGATGGACGATGGACCGGGTGGTTCAGATCTTTACGGACAATCTCGAACGCTACGGCGCCGGGGAGCCCCTGACGCATACGGTGGATCCGGGACGGGGGTACTGACCGTGCCGTAATCATGAGGAAAGGAGAGTGTGGATATGACTCCGCAACGGCGTGCCGTTGAGCGCCTGAGCATCAAGTTCGGCATTGTCTTGGCCGTGCTGGCGGCTGCTTATTTCCTGTCGCCGCTGGCCTGGAAATATCTCTCTCCTTTCATCATCGCCTTGCCCTTTGCGGCGATGATCCAGCCCGTGACGCGCTTTCTGGAGCGGAAACTGCACCTGAAGCACTCCCTGGCGGTCCTGATCATGGTGCTGCTGCTGTTATGCCTCCTCCTGACCGCGGTCATCTGGGTGCTCTCTTATGGTGTCCAGCGCGCGGGGGAAATCTTGGAAAACCCGGATCAGCTCATTGCCGGGATCATGGAGACGGTCCAGAAAGCGGTCGAAGAAGTGTTGGGGCCGCTGGACGCACGCCTGCAGGATCCCGGCAGCCTGAACAGTTCCGTCAGCAATGCCATGGAGGAGATCACCACCTGGGGAACAGACGTTGCCAAACAGTTCCTTGGCATCCTCTGGAACGCCGCGTGGGGTGTGCCCACGATCCTGATCTATGTCAATTTCCTGTTCATGGGCCTCTTCTTTATCGCCAAGGACTATGACCAGCTGCTGTCTTTCCTCCCGCACCGGCGCAAGAATCTCACGGATTCCGGCGCGGCCAAGCTGACCAATTCCGCCATCCGAGGGACCATCGGTTATCTGAAGGTCCAGCTGATCTATGCGGCGCTCTCCGTGATCGCCGGAACCGTGTTCTGGGCCGCCTTCGGGAATCCATACGCCTTTCTGATCGGCCTGGCCGCCGGTATCCTGGAGTTCATCCCGCTTGTCGGCAACGGCGCCCTGTATCTTCCCTGGACCTTGGTGGAGATGATCCTCGGGAACTTTGCCGAGGGAATCCTGCCGCTGGCCATCTGGGTTGCGTTGTATATCATCCGAAGGATCACCGAGCCTCGGATCATGGCCCACAATATCGGCCTATCGCCCCTGCTTTCCCTGATCAGCATGTACATCGGATACCGGGCCGGAGGCCTTCTCGGCATGATCCTGGGGCCGGTGCTGATGACTGTTGTGGTGGCAATCTTCCGCGGCGGGTACCTGACTTCGATGAAGGACGATATTGTCTTACTCTACCACACCATGCAGCGGCGCTGGCGGAATGAAAACCTGATCCTCCCGCCGGAGGAAACGGTTCGGCCGGAAGAACCCAAAGAAGAAGCACACGAAAAAGACGGGCCGCCTGCCGATCCTCCGGCAGAATGACCCGTCCGTGGCCCTCACTGCAAAAGTGAGGGTTTTTACTTGTGATTACGCGTTGGCCAGCCTGGACTCGCCGTCTGCCAGGCGCCGTAAGGTTTCGCCTTTCCCGAGGAGATAGGCGATCTCCATCGCGCCGCCGGGGGTGGAAGCCTGGCCGGAGATGGCGATGCGCAGGGGCCATAGGACCGCGCCGTTCTTCATCCCGGACGCGGCGATGGCCTCCATCAGCCGGTCGTGAATGACGGTCTCCTGCCACTCAGCCTCCGGGATGCCCTCCAACATGGGCTTGCAAAGCGCCAGGGCTGTCCGGGCGACCTCCGGGTTGGTTTTCATCTTCTTGTGGGTATAGAGCTCGATATCGTAATCCGGCAACTCGCCCAGGAAGCGGACCATGTCCGGGACCTGGCTGAAGATCTCCGTGCGCTCCTGCATCAGCTCTGCGAGGCGGTGATAGTCGATGTTCTTTCCGGCCAGCACCTTGTCGAACCAAGGTGTCGCCAGTTCCAGGTAGCGCTCCGGATTCATGCGGCGGATGTACTCGGCGTTGAACCAGGTGAGCTTGTTTACGTCGAAGATGCCCGGGGATTTGTTCAGGCGGTGCACATCAAAGGCTTCCACCAACTCGGGAAGCGTGAAGAATTCGCGCTCATCGCCGGGGTTCCAGCCGACCAGTGCCAGGTAGTTGACCAGCGCCTCGGTGAGATAGCCCTTGTCGATGTAGTCGGAATAGTAGGCGTCGCCGTCGCGCTTGGAGAGCTTATGCGTGGCGTCCCGCATGACGGTGGGCAGGTGGATATAGGTCGGGATCTCCCAGCCTAGGGCATTATAGAGGTAATTATAGCGCGGGGTGGAGGAGAGGTACTCCATGCCGCGCATCACATGGGTGATGCCCATCAGGTGGTCGTCAATGACATTGGCGAAGTTGTAGGTCGGCATACCGTCCTGTTTGATCAGCACCATGTCGTCCATGGCTTCGCTGTTCTGGAAGGTCATATCGCCGAAAACGGTGTCATGGTAACTTGTCTCTCCCTCCGTGGGAGCGTTCATGCGGATCGTCCAGGGAATCCCGGCTGCAAGTTTCGCCTCGACCTCTTCTTGGGTCAGGTGCTGGCAGTGCTTGTCGTATTTCCAGGTACCGCCGGCGGCTTCCACCGCGGCACGGCGGGTATCGATCTCTTCCTTGGAGCAGAAGCAGTAATAGGCATGACCGGAGGCTACAAGCTGCTTTGCATACGGAAGATATGTGTCTTTGCGCTCGGACTGCACATAGGGGCCTACGGGGCCGCCCACGTCGGGACCTTCGTCCCAGTTCAGGCCGCAGGCGCGGAGGGTATCGTAGATGACATCGGTCGCGCCTTCGACATAGCGCTCCTGGTCGGTGTCCTCAATGCGGAGGATGAACTTGCCGTTGTTCTGTTTGGCAAACAGATATGCATACAGCGCGGTGCGCACCCCGCCAAGGTGCATAAAGCCCGTGGGGCTCGGGGCAAAACGGGTTCTGACGGTCATGGGTTTTATCTTCCTTTCGATCTGTTAAGCTTTCACCTGCTTGGTGAATGTATCCCTCAGTCCCACCGTGCGGTTGAACACCGGCAGTTCTTCCGTGGAATCGGGGTCTTTGCAGAAGTAGCCGGTGCGGAGGAATTGGAAGGTGTCGCCGACGTTTGCCGCTTGGACATAGGGTTCGGCGTAGCCGTGCAGGATGGTCAGGCTGTCCGGATTGAGACGGCTGATGAAGTCTTTCTTAGCGGGGGTCGTGTTCTCCTCGCCTTCTTCAGCCGTCTCATCTTCGGCCTCGACGGCTTCCTCGTCCATGAGCAGAGGTTCGTAGAGCCGGGCCTCAAAGGGCACGGCGTCTGCCGCGCTGACCCAGTGGAGGGTCTTGCCCTTGATCTTGCGGTCCGCGCCGGCGGTTCCGCTGGCGGTGTCGAAATCGACTGTGCACAGGACAGCAGTCACATTGCCGTTTTCATCTTTTTCGCAGCCCTCGCAGCGGACGATGTAGGCGCCCTTGAGGCGTACTTCGTTGCCGGGGAACATGCGCTGATACTTCTTGACCGGAACTTCCATGAAGTCCTCGCTGTCGATCCACAGTTCGCGGCCGAAGGTGACAGTGTGCGTGCCCATCTCCGGATGGTCGGGATGGTTTTCCATCTCGATGGTCTTGGTTTCACCCTCGGGCCAGTTGGTGAGGATGACCTTGAGCGGGTGCAGGACCGCCATTGCCCGGGGCGAGGTTTCGCCGAGGTCATCGCGGACGCAGCTCTCCAGAAGGGCGAGATCGACCACGGAGTCCGCCTTGCTCATGCCGATGCGGCTGACGAAATCGCGGATGGCCCTGCCGGTGTAACCGCGGCGGCGCAGGGCGGAGAGGGTGGGCATGCGCGGGTCGTCCCAGCCCTTGACATAACCGCCTTCGACGAGCTGGCGCAGGTAGCGCTTGCTCATGACCGTGCGGGTCATGTTCAGGCGGGCGAACTCGATCTGCCGCGGATGTCCGGGCAGCATGTTCTTCGCGTGTTCGACCACCCAGTCGTAGAGCGGACGGTGAATTTCGTATTCCAGCGAGCACAGGGAGTGCGTGATGCCTTCGAGAGCATCGCCGATGGGGTGGGAGAAATCGTACATCGGATAGATGCACCACTTGTTTCCGGTGCGCCAGTGCTCTTTATAGAGGATGCGGTACATGGCTGGGTCCCGCATGACGATGTTCGGAGAGGCCATGTCGATCTTCATGCGCAGGGTCTTCGTTCCCTCGGGGAATTCGCCGGCCCGCATGCGGCGGAACAGGTCGAGGCTTTCCTCTGCCGGGCGGTCGCGCCAGGGGCTGTTCTTGCCGGGCTCGGTGAGAGTGCCGCGGTAGGCGCGCATCTCTTCTTTATTCAGTTCGTCCACATAGGCCAGCCCGCGCAGGATCCAGTCCTCGGCGATTTCATAGCACTTGTCATAATAGTCGGACGCGTAGAAGAGACCGCCGGTCCAGTCAAAGCCAAGCCAGCGGATATCTTTTTCGATGTTCCGGACGAACTCCATGTCCTCCTTGGCGGGATTGGTGTCGTCAAAGCGCAGGTTGCACTTGCCGCCGAACTTTTCCGCGGTCAGGAAGTCCATGATCAGGGCCTTGCAGTGCCCGATGTGCATATAGCCGTTCGGCTCGGGCGGGAAGCGGGTGTGAACCTCGTTGTATACGCCCTCAGCCAGGTCCTTCTCGATGGCGTCCCAGATGAAGTTGGTGCGGTTCATGTCGTCCATGGATGGTTCTCCCTTCGGTGCTTTCTTTGTTGATGGTTTATTCGTCTGCGATCCACGTGATGCTGCGGATGCGCCATTGCTTGTTCCGGCTGTCCTGGACCAGGGTGACCCGGTAGCGGGCCGTTCCCCAAGCCGGGGGATAGACGGCATCCTGCCCGCCGGCGGCCACGAGAGCCACGGCTGTGCTGGCTTTCGCGCGCCCGTCGATACGGGGGATGGATTCCGTCACCTCCAGGGTGACTTCCTGCTGCTTGGGCCAGATCCAGGCGAAGCTGATGTCCAGCCGGTGGTCGAAGCCGACCACATTATAGGCGCTGTAGGTGGAGGCCGGCGAATTCAGGGTGCCGTGAACCGGGTCGCTCTCCTGCAGGTCGCCGGTGAAGAAGTTCCACGGGTCGGTGTCGGGCTCCACGCCGGTGATGACCTGGGCCCGGTAGGCCATGCCGCCCTTGAGGACGATCTGGATGTTGGAATAGTTCATGGCTTCGAAGAAGGTGATGATGGCCAGGCCGATCACCAGCGCTGCGATCAGCAGCACACCGGCCAGCCAGCCGGTCAGCCTGCGCAGGTATTTCAACCCGGGTCACCCCCTTCCTTCTACATGCCTGATTGATTTACGGCTCTTCTTCCGGCTCGCCGGGTTCTTCCTGTTCCTCTTCTTCTTCATCCTCGGGGATTTCCGGCTCCTCGTCTTCCATGCTGTTCATGTAGTCGAGGCCGATACAGAGGAGGATCAGCCGGTCGTCTTCGGCGTAGAGGATCATGCCCGTTCCGTCGATATTCCAGGCGGTGGGGGATTTTTGCAGGATGGCGCTGTTCTCCTCTTCCGGGCGCACCAGGCTCAGGATGGAGCGGAAGATAAGCCGCCCGTCGGCGTTGGGCTGGCCGAAGCGTTCTTTCAAAGCCTCGGCCATGGCTTCCTCCTCCGCGCCCGGGATCATATAGCCCGCGCAGACGAGGACCCCGTCATAGAGGATGTAAGCGGTCTCCGCGCCGGTGTACTCTTCGTACACCATGCCCGTGTAGACCAGGTCCAGGCAGAGCTCACTGATTTCCAGATAGCGGTCCGCCACCCGTTCTTCCTTCTCCGCGATCTCTTCCTCAATGGATCCCCAGGGGAGGCCGCGGAAGCCCTGCCAGCGGGAACCGTCCTCTGCGCCGGCACAGGCAAAAACCATCAGGCACAGCAGCAGGCAGGCCAGGAATCGCTTTTTCATGGTGGGTTCCCTCCTTTCCCGTCAGAATGATCGGGAATACGGTCACAGGAGTTTGATCATCATGGTGTTCTCTTCGTCCATCTCAACCTTCACCATGCCGTCTTTCTCCAGCTGCTTCATCACGTCGGAGAAGCGCTTGAAGCCGATGGCGCGTTCGTTGAAGTCGGGATAGGTGGTGAGGATGTCCGCCTTCAGGATGGAGGGGTTGATGCGGTCGAAACCGCCCTCCTTGTAGGCGTTCAGCTGGGCCTCGAAGGCGTCGCGCCAGTTCTCGCGGGTCAGCTGGACCTGCTCCTCAGACGCGTCGGGCGTTGCGGCCAGGGAGACCATGACGTTGAAGTTGTCGTTGGTCACGCGCAGGTCGCCAAATTTAGTGGCCAGCTTCTGCAGAAGCTTGTAGAATGTCGCGCAGCCGTAGGTCTTTTCGTTGAAGTCTGGGCGAAGGCGGGTCAGCACGCCCTTGAGTTCGCTCGCGTACATTTCGTCGGTGTCGTCGTGCTCGTCGAAAACATCGCACAGGAGCTTGTTGAGCGCGGCGAGGTCCATGTCGTCGCCGCCGGAAGCCGGTGTCTTCTGCTTGGTGCGGCTGGCCTGCTTCGTTCTCGGCGCCGGACGGCTGCCCATGCTCTCAAGGAACTGGAATTCGTTGCAGGCGTTGATGAAGATATTGCTTGCGGCCTCGGAACGGCTGATGCCGAGCACATACTTGCCCATGGCCTTCAGGCGGCCAACCAGCGGCATGTAGTCGCTGTCGCCCGATACGATGCAGAAGGAGTCGATCAGCGGGTTGGTGTAGGCGACCTCAAGGGAGTCCACGACCAGCTGGATATCGGCATTGTTCTTCTGGGCATACCCGTAACGGATGGATGGCACAACAGAAAAAGTATTGGACAGTAAGATCTGTTTCAGGTCAGAGAAGCGGTCCGTATAGCCGTATACACGGCCCAGCAGGATTTCGCCGCGCATCTTGACCTTCTCGATGATGGAGGCCAGGGTCGCTTCTTTCGCGCCGCAGTTCTCCAGATCCACAAAAACGGCAAATTTCGCCATAAAGAGTTTCCTTTCTGAATACAACAAATACATCTGCCGGTCAGACCGGCGGGGACATTATAGCATCTTTTTTCCGGAAAAGCTATATGCAACGAAAGTTTGACGGCGCTTCCGGCCGTGAATTTACAATCTCGACATCTTTGAATGGTTGCCGATTGGCCGGAAATGTGCTACAATACACAAGACCGTGTGACGCGCAATGGACCGCCGCACACGGAGAACATGAGGTGATCCGATGAACCAGCCCCGCAACCGCCGCGCCGGACGCGCCGAGGGAGAGCCCTATCTCGAGGGCATGCCCCTGCCGGAGACGCGGAAGGATGTCAAGACGCGGACCCGCAGACGCAAGCGGGCGGCCGCGCTCTTTGCCATGCTTGCGGTTTTCGGGGCGCTGGTGCTGGTGGGCTTTCTGGTGCCGCTGGCGACGGGGGTCTCCTGGAATACGCTGCTCTTCGGCCCTCCGACCCAGGCGAGCTACCGTGCGGACAGCCCCAATGATCCGGAAGCCACACCTTCCCTCACGGAAGGCTATGACGGGCTGGTCATCAGCGAGATCATGAGCGCCAACCACACCGCCGTACCGGATGAGAACGGCAAATTTGGCGACTGGATTGAGCTGTGGAACAACTCGGGCCATGCCATCGACCTGCTGGATGTGGGCCTGAGCGATGATCCGAACGATATCAAGTTCATCTTCCCGCGGATCATTCTGCAGGCGGACGAGCGGATCGTGATCTTCTGCGACAACACCAACAGCATCAAGGAACCCCTGCACGCCAAGTTCAAGCTTTCGAGCTACGGTGAAACGGTCTATCTCTTTGACCCCCACAGCTACCTGATCGACAGCGCCTCTTTCCCGAACATGGCCGCGGATTATGCCTGGGCGCTGCTGGACAACGGCCGGTGGGTGGAGACGACGGACTTCAGCCCCGGTGAGGTGAACAACCAGGGCGGCCACGAAGCCTACTATGTGAGCTCCACGGTCACCGACGGCGCGCTGATCATCAACGAAGTGATGGCGTCAAACCAGTCCTCCATCTATGACGAAGACGGGGAGCGCTGCGACTGGGTTGAACTCCGCAACACCACCGACAGCCCCATCTCCCTTGACAACTACGCGCTCTCCGACCGGGAGAACCGCCCGCTCCGCTGGCGCTTCCCGCAGGGTGCCACGATCCCGGCGCATGGCTATTATGTGGTCTACTGCTCCGGCAAGAATCGTGCAACGGATCCCTCCGCCATCCCGCACACGGACTTCTCGATCAGCGCCGAACACGACACGGTAGTACTCTCGGATTCTCGTGGGCGTATCGTGGACCGTGTGATCCTCGACAATGTGCCCGAGGATAACAGCTACGCGCGGGGGCAGGATGGCACCTTCGCCTACACCCCGTTCGCGACCCCGGGCCGCGCGAACGATGACACCGACGGGGCCGACATCGACATGCGCCGCCGTAACCGGACAGGCGTGATCATCACCGAGGTCATGGCCTCGAACGACTCAGTCAAGACGGTTGATGACACGACGTTTACCGATTGGATCGAGATCCGGAACACATCGAATACGGAGATTGACCTGAGCGGATACGGTCTGTCGGATCGGATCGGCAGGCCCCGGCGGTGGCAGTTCCCGAACGGAACACGCCTGCAGGCCGGAGCCTGCCTTGTGATTCTCTGTGACGGTAACACCGCGGTGAAGGACGGCCGACTCCACTCGAGCTTCAAGATCCGGCGCGGCGGTGGCGAAACAGTCTGCCTCAGCGATCCCACAGGCTTCATCCTGGACCGGCTGGTTCTCAGCGAGATTCCCACCAATGTCTCCTACGGTCGCACCCTGATGGCTTCCGGACTTTTTTATTATGACACCCCCTCGCCGGGGCAGGACAACGTGGGCGGGTTCCTCGGATACGCAAAGATGCCCGAGTTTACGCTCGCGCCCGGTATGCACAATCTGAGTTCCGACAGCCCATATGTTGAGACGACGATCACGATTCCGGAGGGAACGACCGTCTACTACACGCTTGACGGATCGATTCCCACCCGCTCCAGCGCGCTGTATAACGGCGAGATCATCGCCATGAACCATACGACCGTCATCCGGGCCCGGGCTTTCGGCGACAACCCGCTGACATACGCGAGCAGCATTCTCACGGGGACATACCTGATCGAAACGCACCATACGCTGCCCGTTTTCTCGGTCGTCACCGACCCGGATGAGCTCTGGAACGAGACCGACGGCATGCTGGTCTTTGGCGCCAACGGCGTGAAGGAAGCCCCGGGCAAGCTGCCCTTCAAAAATACGGTTTACCGCCAGTTCGGCAAGATCCCCCGCCCGGTTCACGTGGAGTATTATGACGTGGATGGCACCCAGCTCCTGAACCAAGACGCGCAGTTCTCGCTGATGGGTGACTACTCGCTCGACATGCCCCAGAAGAGCATGAAGTTCCGGGCAAAGTCCGTCTACGGGGCCAAGACGTTCGACGCCGCGCTCTTTGAAGACAGGGATTTCACCGAGTACAAGTCCTTTGTCCTGCGCAACAGCGGCAACGACTGCATGTTCTCCCGGCTGGCAGACGGATTCCAGTCTCGGCTGATTGATGCCTACCAGGCCCAGACCACATACTCGGAGGATACGATCCCCGTCATTCACCTGGCGTGGAAACCCGTGGTCGTTTACATCAATGGGGCATACTGGGGCCACATGAACCTGCGTGAACGCTGTGACCGCTTCTTTGTGGCCCAGCACGAGGGCCTGGAGCTTTCCGAGGCTGACCAGATGGTGATCCTCGAAGCCAGCGGAGCGCTGAAATATGGCACGGACACCGAACGCCGCGCCTATCGCAGCTGGCGCAACGCGATGACGGAGAAGTCCTTCAAGCCTGCGGTCGTGAACGGAGTGCCCAATGCCGACCTGCAGTACATCCTGGATGCTGTGGACGTCGATAACTTCTTTGAATACATGGCGCTCGAGATGTTCCTCGGCAACTCCGACATCGGTAACCTGCGCTTCTACCGCCTGCACGAAGAGGGCAGCAAGTGGCGCTGGATCCTATACGACGTGGACTACGGCCTGTTCAACTCCGGCTTTAACAGTCCCCGGAGCTACACCAAGACCAAGGGCATGGGCGAGCAGAATATCAACAATACGGTTTTCCTGAAACTCCTGTCTGTTCCCGAGTACAAAGAGAAGTTTCTGAGAAAACTCGCGGATGTCTTCACTTTTTGCACGACAGAAAAGATGCTTTCGATTCTTGAGCCCATGGTTGAGGAGATTACCCCGGAGATGACGCTGCACTGGGAACGCTGGGGACCGGAGAACGACAAGATGGTCATCTCAGACGTGCCCACGACCGCCGACGGAGCGTACCGCTACTGGCAGCAGCGCGTGGAGTTCATCCGGAACGTTATCCGCAAGCGCCCGCGCAAGCTGTGGGCAATGATCAAGAATGAGTTTAACCTCACCGAAGCCCAGATGATCGAGTATGGCTTTGGCGAGCAGCCCCATTTCCCCGCCGACGCGAACCTCAGCCAAAGCGAGATCGAAACCTACGGCCGCTGAGATACGAAAACCTGTGCTTTGAATTCAGAATCATATACTTATCATTCGAGGAGGAAGACCTATGATTTCCACCGCCCTGGCTGAATCCGGAACCACGACCGGTCTTGCCGCATTCTTTGAGCAGCAGTTCCATGACCTGACGGTCGGCAACATTCTCGCCGGGCTTGGCCTGGGTCTGTTGGTGGGTCTGCTGGTGGCCTTCACCTACAAGATCTGCTACCGCGGAGTCCTCTACAGCCCGAGCTTTTCACTGACGCTGATCATGATGACCCTGATCACGACGCCGGTGGTTATGTGCATCGGCTCGAATATTGCCCTGTCCATGGGTATGGTCGGCGCGCTGTCCATCGTCCGCTTCCGCACAGCAGTGAAGGAGCCCCTCGACACGGCCTATATGTTCTGGGCGCTGACCATGGGTATTTTGCTCGGGGCAAAGCTCTATCTCCCGGCGATCCTGGTGGCCCTCGGCATCGCGGGTATCCTCTTCGCCGTGACGTTCATTCATTTCAGCAACAAGGCGGCCTACCTGCTCGTTGTGCACTATGACGAGGCGGCGGAGGAGGACATCCAGCAACTCCTGCGGGCCACGGTGCGCCAGCGCCGCCTGCGCTCCAAGACGGTCACCCGCGCCAGCGCCGAGATGACCGTGGAGGTTCGCCTGGACGACCGCCAGTCCCTAGTGGCGAATGTCCTGAGCATCGAGGGCGTGTACGACGCCACGCTGGTGGCCTGCCAGACCGAGGCCGGCGTCTGAGCCCGGGGGAGGTGCGCGCATGGCTTCCACCCTGCCCCTGCGGCATGAGCTCAAGTATTTCATCTCCCCGGCGCAGCACTTCCTGCTGTCCCGCGCGCTGGACCGCGTTCTGGCCCGGGATCCCAACGGGGATGAGAACAACGAGTATGCCATCCGTTCGCTGTATTTCGACACGGTGTTCAACACTGCGCTCTACGACAAGCTGGACGGCGTGCAGAACCGCGACAAATACCGCATCCGTATCTATAATTTTTCTGACCGCGTCATTAAGCTTGAATGCAAGACGAAGATCGGCACGCTGATTTCCAAACGATCGATCTCTATTCCCCGGGACCTGTGCGAGCAGCTGATGGCCGGGGATCCCAGCGGCCTGGAGATGACCCGCTCCGGCCTCCTGAACGATGTCTACCGCGAGATGACGATCCATCTGCTGCGCCCGGTCGTGCTCGTGGACTATGTCCGCGAAGCCTACCTGCACCCGGCGGAAGAGGTCCGTATCACCTTCGACAAGCGTCTGCGTTCCGGCCTGCGGTCTATTGACCTCTTTAATCCGAACGTGCCCACGGTCCCGCCTTTTGAACACGACGAAACCATTTTAGAAGTCAAGTACAACCATTCCCTCCCGCCCTATATCCGGGATATTCTTTGCACTTATGCTGCCAACGCGGTTTCGAGTGCGATCAGCAAATACACATGGTGCCGGACGTTTGAAGGGCTGGAAGCGTGAAAACCGGGTCAGCATGAGGCTGATCCCGGTTATGAGGACCGATGTTGGATGTGCTTTCGATCATTGTTCGGAAATTGTTTGACGGAATGACTGCGTGGATTTGGTCAGTCGTTTATCCTGCTGTATCCGATGGTTGACCACGTCAATTACAAAGACTTTCCACTGTTCTTCATTGATCCAATAATAGATGTTGTAGCCTTTGACCGGCTGCACATGGATCCCCTCGCTGTGCCACGGTTCCCGGCGGACGAGGGGATACCGGCCCGGCAGGCAGAACAGATTGAAGATCTCCCGTTCCATCAAGTCAAGCCAGTCGTCTGCGGCTTGTTCTGCCAGCAGTTCAAGCCGTATGTAGCCGTAGGTGGCCTGAAGCGCGGCTTCTGCGAAGGGTGTGATAACAACCTTATAAAGCGTTTCGCTCATGGCTGTTCCTCGCTCTCAGACGCGCAAATACCTCTTCGGCAGGGCTGCCCATTCCTGCCTTGGCTTGTGCCAGGCCTGTTGTCATGCGTGCGTCAAATTCTTCATCCGTCATTTCATCCAGAGACCTCGGGCGGGAAATGCCTGTGGGAGTGAAGGGAAGTCCGTGCGTGTTGATGATTTGATGGTAAAACATGTTGATCCCGAGAGAAGCAGAAATCCCCATTTCCGCGAGGATCGCTTCCGCCTGTTCTTTGACTTCCGGCTTGATTCTTGCGACCACGTTTGCACTTTTTCCAGCCATACTGTCACCGCCTTTCCAAAGACAATATAGCATATTGTATTAACAAAGGCAATACAAAGATGCAATGAATCCCTATGTATATTTTGAAACAAGAAATTTCACACTAAGCGGAACAAAGCATAATGCTTCTGCGTATATATAGGTGTGACCGATCAATCCGGTTCACAATAAAGAAAAACGAAAGAAGGAACTGAACATGAAGAAACTCTTAGCCATCATTCTCACCGCACTCTTTGCCCTCACCGCTGTCTCCGCGCTGGCGGACGGTGCCCTGATGGGCGGCTGGGCTCCGGCGGAAGACTTTGCCGTCACCGAGGAACGCCAGCAGCTCTTTGACACCGCGATGGAAGGCCTGCTCGGCGTGAACTATGTGCCTGTGGCCTATCTGGGCTCCCAGGTGGTGGCTGGCACCAACCACTGCTTCCTGTGCCAGGCTACCGTGGTGGCGCCCGGCGCCCAGCCCCAGTGGAAACTGGTCTACCTCTATCAGGCGCTCGACGGCACTGTCACGGTGCTGAGCATCTCCGACTTTGATTTCGGAGCGCTGTGCATCTATTGAGTCCGGACTTCAATTCAGAAAAAAAGCCGCAATGCGGCTTTTTTGCTGAAATCATTCGGTTCACATGATTTCCCCGCCCCGTTTCCGATGGCTTTTGTTGAAAGAGTGGATCTCGGCTTCCTGGCGGACGATGCCGTAACATTCCGAACAGTACTTTTTTCCGTTATAGATGCGCGTGTTGTCACGGTTCAGGGGCTGCAGGCACCACTTGCAGAGAACGATCGGTTCCGGGTCGTTTTCTTTTTGGACGGCTTCATTCTGCTCGGAGAGATACGGGGTGTCGGGGCTGCGCGGGTCGATGCTTCGGTAGAGGGGTTCACCGTCCCGACGCGCTTCGTTGAGCCAGGCTTCGAGTTCCTCGACACTGCTGAAAGGAGTCGGGAAGCTTTCCGGCGGGAGTTTATAGATGCGCCGCTTCTGCTTCCCCATGATCAGCGCGATGATCAGCATCAGGACGACCGACATGGCGAGCAGGATCGTGCCGTACAGGATTGCCCTCGGTTCGTGGTAGTAGAAGCCCTCATACAGCAGTTCATACATCCCGATGCCGAAGGGGATGAGGAGGGTGAAGATCCAGTCACTGGTGCGCATACTCTGCCGGCTCCAGGGCATTTTTTGCCCGCAGGCGCCGCATTGGGCGATGCAGGTGGCTGAGCCGTTCCATTTTTTCTCTGCGATGTCCTGTTTCATTCTGGCTGCGATCAGGCGCATCTCGCGCTCACTGCGGCTCAGAGACTCCGCGTCGGTGAGCTCGCGGCCGGACGCGGACAGTGAATCACTCGTGAGTTCATCGGCGACGACCGATGCGTCTGCCGGATAGAAGCCGTCGTTCAAAGCGCCGCATTGACTGCAGCGGTACGCGAAAGGCACCAGGCGCATGTTCCTGAATTTGGCGGGGAAATAGGCTCCGACTCTCATGCGGCACCTTCCTTTCCTGGATCCATTTCAAATTCAAACGCGCCTGTTGCTTCTCAGTAGGCCTTGGCGAAGTACATGACCTTGTCGGCTTTCTTCCCGCAGCAGACGCAGGTGTCACCGACACGGTTGGCGGCCTGGTCGAAGGGCATATTGCGGCTGGTGGCATTGAAGCGTTCCTTGATCGTATCCTCACAGGCGCGCTCACCGCACCACATGGCCTTGGCAAAGCCCTGATTCACGGCCTCGCCGAGTTCGTTCATGTCGTGTACGACATAGGTGTGGGCGTCGCGGAAGGCCTTTGCCTGCTCGTACAGGCCTTTTTGAATTTCGTCGAGCAGTGCTTTGACCGCGTCTGCCAGCCCTTCGAGGGGCAGGGTGGACTTCTCGCAAGTGTCGCGGCGGAAAATGGTCACGACGCCGTTCTCCAGGTCGCGGGGACCGACTTCAAGGCGGGCGGGTACACCCTTGAGCTCCCAGTCGTTGAACTTGAATCCGGCGCTGACGGTATCGCGATCGTCGAGTTTCACGCGGATGCCGGCGGCCTTCAGCTCGGCAAAGAGCTTCTCACAGGCCTCGGTGACGCCGGGCTTATGCGCCGCGATGGGCAGGATGACAGCCTGAATCGGGGCGATGCGGGGCGGCAGCCGCAAGCCGCGCTCATCGCCGTGCGTCATGACGATCGCACCGATCAGGCGGGTCGAGACGCCCCAGCTGGTCTCCTCCGCGTACTGGAGTTTGCCCTCTTTGTTCTGGAACTGGATGCCGTAGGCTTCGGCGAAGTTGGTACCGAAGTTGTGGCTCGTGCCGGCCTGGAGGCTCTTGCCGTCCTGCATCATGGCCTCCATGGAATAAGTGGCCCGGGCGCCGGCGAACTTCTCCTTATCGGACTTCTGGCCGACATAAACGGGCAGCGCCATCACGTCCTCGGCGCACTCGCGGTACACCTCGAGCATCTCGAGGGTCTTGGCCTGGGCTTCCTCGGCGGAAGCGTGCATGGTGTGGCCTTCCTGCCAGAGGAACTCACTTGTGCGGAGGAAGGGGCGTGTGGCCTTCTCCCAGCGCATGACGGAGCACCACTGGTTATAGTTCATGGGCAGGTCGCGCCAGGTCTGGACCCACTTTGCAAACATCGTGCAGAAGATGGTCTCGGATGTGGGACGGATCGCCAAACGCTCGGTCAGGGTCTCGCCGCCGCCCTGGGTGACCCAGGCGACTTCCGGCGCGAAGCCTTCGACGTGCTCGGCTTCCTTCAACAGCAGGCTTTCCGGGATCAGCATGGGGAAGTAGACGTTTTCCACGCCTTTTTCCTTGAAACGGGCATCCATCTCGGCCTGGATGCGCTCCCAGATCGCGTAGCCGTAGGGCCGAACGATCATGCAGCCGCGCACGGGGGCGTAGTCGCAGAGCTGGGTCTGGGTGATGACGTCGGTGTACCACTGGGAAAAGTCCTCGTTCCGGGGCGTGATGAAGCTGACGAATTCCTGTTTGTTCTCCTTCTTGGCCATGGGGCAACCTCCTTGATTTGATCTGGGCGCAGGTATCAAAAAGCCTTCGCCTCTGTGTTTGCAGGGACGAAGGCAGGTTTGCTGCATTCGCGGTACCACCCGGCTTGACCCCCGAGGGGGCCCTCTCGTTGCATCCGTTCACGGGGATGAGGCGGCGGGGATTAGCCGCGGCTCCGGGCTGGGGAGGTCATCCGCTCCGCCGCGCGCCTTCCACCGCCGCACGCTCGCTTGGGCATCCCGGATCACCAGGCCCTTCATTGCCTGTGACGGCATGATAGCACGTTTGATCGGGAAATGCAAGGGTTTGGAACTGGTGCAAAAATTCGATTGCAGGAATATGTCGTAGGTGGTAGAATCATTAATGGGCTTTGGATCAAGAGACTGGGATTGATGGATGCCAGATTAACTTTTGAAATTGTCGGCTATCGACAAACCGGGATTTGGAGCAATAACGTATGAACATCAAAACCCATTATGATCTCTTGATTGAAGAAAACAATGATCCCTTCCGTGATCCACCGGCCTTGCGGCAACATATGGAATCATGG
>JAFZPI010000014.1 GCA_017552615.1 Clostridia bacterium | reverse complement strand
GGACCTCCTCTGGATAGTTGGTTTCGTCACCCACATTATACCAGATTCTCAGGTCTTTGCCTTTCTTGTTCAGTTCTTTTCCTGCATCAGAGCGTTGCTGCGCTTGGCGTTAGGTGCAGGATGGGTGTGGGAAGTTTGAGTAATAATTCTTTGTTACAAGACGGGAGGCGCTCATGAAACTCATCCTCGCCACCAACAACCAGGGTAAAGTCAAAGAATACCGCGATATCCTCACGCCGCTGGGCTTTGAAGTCTTGTCCCAATCCGAAGCGGGTATCCATCTCGATGTGGAAGAGACCGGCGCCACCTTCGCCGAGAACGCTTATCTGAAAGCCAAGGCCATCTATGACATCGCGCACTGCTGCGTCCTCTCCGATGACAGCGGGTTGCAGGTCACAGTCCTCGGCAACGAACCGGGGATCTATTCGGCGCGCTACAAAGGCCTGCCCACAGAGCACGAACGGCGCATGGCCATCCTCGACGGGTTGAAAGACAAGGCCGACCGGAGCGCACGCTTTGTGTGCTGTGTGTGCTTTATCGACGAAGGCGGGAAGGAGCACCTTTTCACCGGCATCTGGAACGGAACCATCGCGGAAGCGGAATCGGGCACCAACGGCTTCGGCTACGACCCGATCTTCGTCGCGGAGGATTCCGGTGGCCACACTACCGCCAGCCTGCCGATCTCTTTCAAGGAAACTCACTCCCACCGAGCCAAAGCCGTAGGCCAGCTCATGGACTACCTCCGGAGCCGGTAAGCTGTAGGATTGCGCAGAGGAATTCAGTCTGAAAGGGGTGCCGCAAGGATGGTTTATCAAAGTCTGCTGACCGCGACCACCAATACCAGAGACCTGGGCGGCCACCCGATCGCAAACGGCAAGATGACCCTTCCCAACAGGATCTGGCGAAGCGACGCTCCGATCATTTGGAACGAAACGGATGCGAACAAACTGAAAGCTCTCGGCATCACTGCGATCATTGACCTGCGCACATCCGGAGAAACCACAAGAAAGCCATGTGCCTATGCGAACGCAGACGGATTCGCGTATCATCCTTTCCCGATCCTGGCCGGGAGCGTACCACCGGCAACACTCGAAGAAGTCCCGGAAACCTATCTGCAGATCGCAAAGCAGGCAGAGACCGTGGATGCGCTCCGGACCATCGCCGAATCGACGACCGGTATCCTGTTCTGCTGTACAGCCGGTAAGGATCGTACCGGCGTATTGAGCGCAATTCTTCTCCTTGCCTGCGGAGCGGACCGGAAGACAATCATTGAGGACTATGTTCTCAGCCGTGAATACAACAAAGCACGGATTGAACGGTATCTTGCGGAACATCCGGAGGTGAATCGAAGGATCGTGCTGGCGAATGAAATCAGTATGGAACGGTTCCTGGAGATGTTTGATCAGGAGTTTGGAAGTGTTGAAGGGTATTTTATGAAGGTCGGGCTTGCGGAAGAACACGTAAGTGCTGTCAGGGATAAGCTTCTGCGATAAGACCTCATCCACCACCGCTCCGCGGCGGTCCCCCTTCCCCTAAAGGGGAAGGCTTTATGAGTAGAAAAGTTGCCAAAAGCCTTCCCCTGTGGGGATGTCGACGAAGGAGATCAGAGGAAGGTGCCCGAAGGGCGGATGAGGTACAAAAAGCGACTCATGCCAACCAGTAAAAGGAGAATACCATGATCACCGGCATCCACCACGTCTCCATGAAATGCGAGACACCCGAAGCCTTTGCGCGGGCGAAAGCGTTTTATCTCAGTGTCCTTGGTCTTTCCGTCAGGCGGGAATGGCCGGAGGGGATCCTGATCGATACCGGATGTGGGCTGATCGAGATCTTCTGCAACGGGCCCGGAATCGAGTCGAAAGGTGCGGTGCGGCACTTCGCGCTGGCCACGGACGATGTGGACGGCATGGCAGAACGCATCAGGGCGGCGGGGTATGAGGTGTTTATTGAACCAAACGACCTGCTGATCCCGTCCGATCCGCCGGTGCATGCGCGAATGGCCTTCTGCCGGGGACCGCTGGGGGAAGAGATCGAGTTGTTCCGCGAAGATGCATGAAACAGCGCACCTGCCGTTTTGCGCTTCATGATACCCGCATCACGTTTTGAGGAGGCCGGGCTGCCTTGTACGCCAATGCGCTTTCGACCAATCTGCTCGTCACCGGGATCGTGCTGGTGATGGTTTTTGTGTTGCCCTGGGCGGACCGGCGGATTTGCAGAAAAATCGGCCTGAATCTCACGGGCGGGGTGAGCGAAAACCCGCGGGCGGACAGTTTGCTCCGGGTGCGGTCAGCCCTGCTGTTCACCGCGTTTGCCGTTTACCTGCTGGCGGTCTTCTGGTTCACGATCTTTTCCCGCGGCGCGATGGATGATTACCATGTGCATATCCATCTCTTCAGCAGTCTGATGGATTTCGTCCATTCGCTCTTCATCAGTGGGTTCGGCGCTTCCTCCTCCGGTGTGACCATCCAGTGGTCCGGCCTCACCCAGGTCTACATGAACATCATGCTTTTCGTACCGATGGGGTACCTGCTGCCCTATCTGTTCGACTGGTTCCGGAAGAAAGTGCGCTACCGCCCGGCCGTAACCTGCTTTGTCATCTCCCTGCTCATCGAAAACATCCAGCTCATCACCCGCCGCGGCCTCTATGACGCCGATGATCTGGTGTCCAACACGATCGGAGGCATCCTCGGAGAGGTGCTGTTCGTCGCCGTGGCTTACGTCGTGACCAATCCCAACTGGCGCAAGGACCTGAAATCTTATCGCCGTTGGAAGCGCAACGCCAGTTCCCGCACGCTCTATCCCTTCGCCCGGAAGATGGGCCTCAGCCGCACGACCCTCCTGGCCACCAACGAGGAAGTGATCTGGGACTTCTATGTGATGAAGCTCGGCTTCCGCCTGAAGAAACAGCTCGTCCCGCTGGACAGCAACAGCACCGACATGCTGCTTGAGATGGGCAAACTCCAGGTCGAGGTCCACTGCTTCAACGCGCAGAAGGAGCTCCCGGCACAAAGCCTGACCCTTTCCGCCCGGAACCTGCAACCCATCCTGAAGCGCCTGGAGCAGAACGGTATCGAAGTCAGCCCGGTCGAGCAGGACCCCTACACCGGCCTCCGGTGCATCCGGTTCCAAGGTCCCGACAATGTCCAGATCCAGATCATTGAGGATTGAGGCGAGACCATGACTGCCACCATCAGGAAAAAACGGGCTCCCTCTGTCAGCGCATGGATCCAGATCGCCGTCCTGGCCGTCCTGCTGCTTTTGTTCTGTGCGCTGGCAAGGCTGGTCTTCTTCCGGGATTACACGGTCACCTTACCGCTGCAATACGCCCGGGATGAACAGCTTTATCCGGTAGCGGAAGACCCGGAGACGGTCCGCCTGGGCGAAGTCTCCCGGCAGGGGGATTTCCTGCGGATCCCCGTGGAGCCGCTGCGCGCCGGGAAAACAGACATCCTGATCCGGGACGAATCAGGCGTAGACATCTTCCTGATCCCCCTGAGTATCGGCTCGTTCAAAACAGTTTACAACCTTTCCGACGGAAGCTTCACCGGCGACAGCGCGGTGCTGATCGCGCTGGCTGTCTTCTGGCTGACCGTGAGCGCGATCATGCTCTGGCATTTCATCCGCAGCCGCGGTCCGGCTTTCTATTCTTACCATTCGATCTACTTCGCGGGTTTTGGGCTTTTTGCACTTGTCACGGGCGGGATGATGTCGCGCGTCACGGTCGCGTATCTGACCCGGCCCGATTATATCATGATGAACACCTACAGCACGATCAACGGGGCCAGCCGGATGTTCATGATGGTGACCACACCCTTCATCCTGGCCTTCGCCGTTGCCATGGCGGTCAGCAACATCGTGCTGTTGCGGCATGACCGGCTCCGGCTCCGGAACGCCCTGGGACTGGGCGTGAGCTTCTTTCTTTTAGCGGGCGAAGGGATCGGCTGGTTCCTCTTCAACCGGGATTTTATGGGGTCGGAAATGGAATACCGGATCTTGACCACCGCCGAAAACGTGTACGCCACGGCCTTCGTGTATTTTGAATGCATGCTGACGGGATCCGTGATCTGCGGGATCCGCGCCGCCCGGCACAAGCCTGCACCGGACAAGGACTTTATCGTGATCCTCGGCTGCTGGTTCCGCCCGGACGGGAGCCTCCCGCCGCTGCTCCGCGGCCGGGTCGACCGGGCCATTGCTTTCTGGCGGGAAGAGAAAACCGCCGGAAAAGAAGCCGTCCTGATCCCCTCCGGCGGCCAGGGCCCGGACGAGCCCATGCCAGAAGCCGAGGCCATGCATCGCTATCTTCTTTCCCAGGGAATCCCGGAGAACCAGATTCTTCCGGAAACGGCTTCGAAAAATACCTATGAAAACATGGCGTTCTCGAAATCCATCATCGAACGAACCCATCCCGAAGCCAAAACCGTCTTCGCAACTACGAATTACCATGTCTTCCGCAGCGGGATGTGGGCAGCCCAGGCCGGGCTGGAAGCGGAAGGCATCGGCGGGAAGACCAAGTGGTGGTACTGGCCCAACGCCTTCATGCGGGAATGCGCCGGCCTCCTGCAGCGCCGCTGGAAGCAGGAGTTGATTCTCCTGGCCCTGCTGGCGGGCTTCTTCGCCCTGCTGAGCATGATGCTCTACTGAGTCCGGTATTCCAGACAGAAAAAAAACTTGCAATCCGTCTGTCCTGATTCTATAATGGGACGAATCAATGAACCAACCTTCAGGAGGGATGTTCCGATGGAGCTTGAACGGATCCGCCAGGCCGACCCGGCCATAGCCCAGGCCATTGAGGATGAACTGAACCGCCAGCGCTCGCACATTGAGCTGATCGCGTCCGAGAATTTCGTGTCCCCCGCCGTCATGGCGGCGATGGGCACCTGCCTGACCAACAAGTACGCCGAGGGATACCCGGCGCACCGCTATTACGGCGGCTGCGAATGCGTGGATGTGGTGGAGAACCTCGCCCGTGACCGGGTCTGCCAGCTTTTCGGCGCGGATCACGCCAACGTCCAGCCCCACTCCGGCGCCCAGGCCAATATGGCGGTCTATTTCGCGATGCTGCAGCCCGGAGACACCGTCATGGGTATGGCGCTCGACAACGGCGGCCACCTGACCCACGGCAGCCCCGTGAACATGAGCGGCAAATATTATCATTTCGTGCCCTACGGCGTTTCCGAAACAGACGGCCGCATCGATTATGACAATGTGCGCAGTATCGCCCTTGAGTGCAAGCCGAAGCTGATCGTCGCCGGCGCCTCCGCCTATCCGCGCGTGATCGAGTTCGACAAGCTCCGCGCCATCGCCGATGAAGTCGGCGCCCTGCTCATGGTGGACATGGCCCATATCGCCGGCCTCATCGCCGCGGGCGAGCATCCGAATCCCGTCCCCTACGCGGACTTTGTCACCTCCACGACGCACAAGACCCTGCGCGGCCCGCGCGGCGGCCTGATCCTCTGCAAAGAGCAGTATGCCAAGGCCGTTGACAAGGCCATCTTCCCCGGCACCCAGGGCGGCCCTCTCGAGCACATCATTGCAGCCAAGGCCGTGTGCTTCGGCGAGGCGCTGACCCCTGCGTTCAAGGCCTACCAGCACCAGATCATCCTGAACGCGAAAGCGCTCGAAAACGGCTTCCGCGAAGAGGGCCTGCCCATGGTCTCCGGCGGCACCGACAACCACCTGATCCTCCTGGACTTCTCCGACATGGAAGTCACCGGCAAGCAGCTGGAAGCTCTGCTCGAGGACGCCAACATCACGGTCAACAAAAATACGGTTCCCGGCGAGAAGCGCTCCCCCTTCGTCACCAGCGGCGTGCGCGTCGGCACCCCCGCCGTCACGACCCGCGGCCTGAAGGAAAACCACATGCGCCAGATCGCCGCATGGATCGTCCGCGTCGTCCGCGAGGGTGAAGCCTGCGTCCCGCAGGTCAAGACCGAGGTCGAAGCCCTGATGGCAAACTTCCCGCTGTACGCGGACTGATTCCGGTTATATCAAAAATGCGTCCTGTCCTTGCGGATGGGACGCTGTTTATGTTCATCCAAGAGATCTCCCCTTTTTGAGGATAGAGACCCAGTTTCGCCGGGCGTAAAGGAAACGGACGATGTGAATGGTTTTGTCTGTTTCCGAGATTCGGTAAAAGACAAGGTAGTTTTTGACCGGGACAAACCGGATTCCCTGCGCTTTCAGGACAGGATCATCCACCAGGGGATATTTGGCCGGGTAATTGGACAGGTTCTGGATCTGCGCATCGGTTTCATCAAGGAGGTTGTCCGCGGCTTGCGGATTGAACAAAACCTGCTCGATATAGTCGATAGCACTGTTCATGTCCGCTTCAGCTGTTTTCGTGATGTGAATGCGGTAACTCATCTTTTTCTCCTTGCCCTGATGTCTGCAAGCGCATCGGAGAATGGACGGGTACGCCCTGCCTGAATATCATCCAAGCCTTTGTCGATCAACCCGTAAAGCTCGAATCGCCCAAGAAGCTGCTCGTAGGACTCAATGCTCATGACAGCGAGGTCCCCTTTTCCGTTCTTGGTGATAAAAACCGGTTCACTGTACTGATGGCAGAAAGAAGAAATCTCGTTATAGCTGTTCCGCAGGTCTGCACTGGATCGGATAGCCGGCATCCATAGCACCTCCATTCATTTTGGTAAAGAAATTATATACGAATTTCTTTATGAAGTCAAGCCTCATTTATACGAAAGCCATGAAAGTCTCTCCTTGACTTCTGTACAGCTCTGTGGTATCTTTTCTTCAGAAAGTGAAGCGCTTTCATCGCCATTCTGGCGTTGTTGACGGGCAGTCAGGCCCATAGCGCTCACTTCAAGAGGCACCGCTTGTCTCACGCCTCCCTCTGGAGGATACCAAAGCCTTTACGGCCTTTGAGATTGCGGTGTCCTCTTTTTCATTCACAATTTCATCGCTCGCTTCTGTTTGTATGCATATCTATGTTTTTATCTGACAGTATTGTCGTGACGACAGTGTTGTCGTTGGTTGACGAAACAAGGCTTTCTGTGGTATCATAAAGTGATAAAGTGTGAGGGGAGAGAGGGACATGGGCAGGGTAAGCGACGGGCTGAACCGGCACCGTTCCGAACTCCTTGTGAGCGCCCTCCGTGTGCTGACGTACCTGGGTCTGGCCGCGATCTTTTTCGGCCTTATGGGAATCCCCCACGCCGAACTCCGTCACATCGGACGGGTATTCGCTTCCACGCTGATCACCTGGATCGCGGTGACGGGGGCCATGACCAGCGTTTACGGCGGCTATGATGTGGGACGCAAGAAGAACCGCCCGATCACCTCCTCCATGGCCCTGGGCAACCTCATCACCTGTCTCGTGACCGACCTGCAGCTGCGCTTCCTGAGCCTCGTGGGAGAGGGGGAACCGCTGGTGATCTTCGACCGTGCGCTCGGCTGGCTGGCCGTGTGCGTGCTGGCGCAGACCTTCTTCATCTATGGGATGGTCCGCGCCGGCAACTGGCTCTACTTCCGGCTGCATTTGCCGCGCGCCTGCCTGCTGATCCACGGCGACGCCAGCAACCTGACGGAGCTTGAGGAGAAGATCGGCCGCTACAGGCTGCAGTGGCACCTGCGGGACGTGGCGCACTGGAGCGACCCGGACCTGAGCGAACGCATCGAGCAGGCGGACGTGGTCTTCCTCGCCGGGGTGCCGGACGCGGAGCGCATGCGCCTGATGAAGATCTGCTATGACCTCCGCCGGGACCTGGTCTGCAAGGCCGGGCTGCAGGACATCATGCTCTCCTCCGCCCAGCCGCTGATTGTGGATGACGCACCCTTTCTTGAGATGGACTACCACAAGATCACGCTGGCTCAGCGCTGTGTCAAGCGTCTCGGCGACATCGCCGTCAGCCTGACCGTCCTGCTCCTCCTCTGGCCGCTGATGGGTCTCATCGCCCTGGCCATCCTCACCGAAGACGGACGTCCGGTCCTCTTCCAGCAGCAGCGCATCACGGTAGGCGGCCACACCTTCACGATCCGCAAATTCCGAACCATGCAGAAGGGTGAAAATTCCGCTGTTTCCGAGGAGGAAAACGACGCCCGTGTGACCCGCATCGGACGCTTCCTGCGGGTCTCCCGCCTTGATGAACTCCCGCAGTTCTGGAACATCCTGATCGGCGACATGACGCTCGTCGGGCCGAGGCCGGAAATGCTGGCCAACGTGGAGAAATACAAGCACATCCTGCCCACCTTCGTCTACCGCGAAAAGATGAAGGCCGGACTCACCGGCTACGCTCAGATCGAGGGGCGGTATAACACCTCCCCCGAGGACAAGCTGATGCTGGACCTGATGTACATCGAGGGCTTCTCCCTCTGGAACGACGTGCGGCTCCTGTTCCGCACGCTGACGGTCTTCTTCAAGCCGGACTCGGCGCAGCCGTTTCCGAGGAATAAGGCATAGGGCACAGGGCATAAGGCATAGGGAAGTATGATTGAATGATCGGAGGAAAAGGGTTATGAACATTCTGCTGACTGGCGGCGCCGGCTACATCGGTTCGCATACTTGTCTCGAGCTCCTGAAGGCCGGGCATAGGGCTGTGATTGTGGACAACTATGTCAACAGCTGCCCCGAGGCTGTCAGACGGTTGGAAGAACTGGCGGGACAAGCCATCCCCCACTATGAGGCAGACGTACGGGATCCGGAGGCGATGGATCGGATCTTCAGCGAAAATGACTTTGACGCGGTCATTCATTTTGCCGGACTGAAAGCCGTGGGCGAGAGCGTCTCTCAGCCCCTGCGCTATTACCGCAACAATCTCGACAGCACGCTGACCCTCTGCGAGACCATGGCGGCCCACGGGGTAAAGCGCATCGTGTTTTCCTCCTCCGCGACAGTCTACGGTGTCCCGGACGAGGTGCCGCTGCGCGAGGATATGTTCTGCAAGGGCTGCACCAATCCCTACGGCTGGACCAAGTACATGATCGAGAAGATCCTCTCCGGCGTGGCCGAGGCAGATCCGGAGTGGAGCGTTGTGCTGCTCCGCTACTTCAACCCCATCGGCGCGGACGAGAGCGGCCGCATCGGCGAGGACCCCGCCGGGATCCCGAACAACCTGATGCCTTACATCACCAAGGTCGCGGTCGGGCAGCTCGAGCGCCTGTCCGTCTTCGGCAATGATTACGACACCCCCGATGGCACCGGTGTCCGCGACTATATCCATGTCAGCGACCTGGCGCGTGGCCATGTCTGCGCCAGCGACTACGCCAAAGAGCACACGGGTTGCGAGATCATCTCCTCGGCACCGGAACGGGCTACAGCGTGCTGGATATCGTGAACGCTTTTGAGCGGGTCAACGGCGTGAAGATCCCCTATGTCATCGGACCGCGCCGCCCGGGTGACACCGCCGCCTCCTGGGCGGACCCCTCCAAAGCCAAAACCCTGCTGAACTGGCAGGCGGAGAAAACCCTGGATGATATGTGCCGCGATTCCTGGCGCTGGCAGTCCGCCAACCCCAATGGATACCGCGGATGATCCTCCTCCCCGGCGCAAAGTGCAAGGGCAGAGGATGAAAGGAAGGAAGCGCGGATGAAGCTCTCACTCGTCGCCGTCGGAAGCGCAGGTGCACAGGTCGCGGAAGCCCTTTTGCACTGCGCTTTTTCGGGCGCGCTGACCCGCGAGGACGTCATCCGGGTGAACCTTCTCTGTGCCCCGCCGGAACAGGCCGAACGCCTGCGCGGGCTCTACGCGGCTTACAGCGAGCTGAGGGGCGGATGGGGCCTGGCTCCGCACACGTCCCTCGCGCCGATCCTGTCCCTTCGCACACAGGAGATGACAGGCACATTGGGTGCATTGACGGAAACGACTGCCGATACCGACCTCCTGCGCTGCGTGATCCCGGCAAACGAAGCCGTTGTTCCGGCCATGACGGCCTCCCACCGGGCGGCATCCGTAGCCTGGGCCTGTGCGCTGGCCGCCCCGGAAGGCGCGCTGGCAGAACTCCTGGCCGACGCGGAAACCATGCCGACCATACTGTGCGCCTCCCTGGCAGAAACCTGTGGCGCCGCGGCTGTCGAACAGCTGGGGGCAAAGCTTACAGGCAAGACCTGGGGCGCGCTGTTGCTCTCCACCCTCTGGCAGGGAGAGGATGAAGCCGCCGTACACCGCTTCCTTGAAAGCAGCGGACTGCAGCCCGCTTTCCTGGCCCTGGCCGGGTTGCCGGACGACTGTGCCCTGCCGCCGGAAGGTCCGCACCTGACCCATCTGCTGCTGGTCCGGGCGCTGGAAGCCTTCGCGGGCGGTGTCCGCGGCGAGTACGGATTCCGGGTGCCCCTGGCCCTGGACTGGCACGCCCTGGACCCAAACGGGCCGCAATGGGGTGCGAGCTTTGACCGTCTGCTGCGCTTCGATGCGCTGTGGCAGAGTGTGTTTGCCCCCGAGGCAACGCGCCTGATCGGCGAAGGCACCGTGCCGCGCGGACGGATGCCTGCCTGGGCTTCCGCTTACATCGCGCGTCGCATCCCGGACGGCGCGCCGCGCGAAGAGGCCCTCCGCCAGATCGGCCGCGTCAGCGACCTGGCCCATGCCGGGGCCTGCTGGCTGCGCGGGATGCAGTCGAGTCTGCCTTTCCTGCTGCGGCCGTCCGTTCTCCTGAACGACGCCCGCGAAAAAGCCGACACCCACTACGAACAGCTCCTGAAACGGGCCGGTCAGCTGGCCCTGCTGGACCATGACATCCGCCAGGCCGGCATGACCTCGCACACCACCATCCATCGACACGACATGGAGGACACCGACGACGAGACCGCGCTGCTCCAGCGCGAAGCTGTCCGCGAAGCCCTGCAGCTGGACGCTGCGGACCAGGCCGAGCTGGACGCCCGGCTCGGCGGCCGCATCCGGCTGAACAGCCTGCGCGACATCGCGGCGCGCGAGCGCGAGGAAGCGGACAGGCTCCGGCAGGAAGCTGCCGAGGCTCGCCGGGTCATCGACCGGGCAGCTGCTTCCGCAAAGCCCGACGACCTGCCGAAGGTCGACCAGGCGCGCTCGCGCCTCCGGCGCATGGAGCGGCGGCTGGCCAGCCTCGAAGGCCGGGCCTCCCAGGCCGCGGCCGACGTGCAGGCGGCCTCCGCGCCTGAGAAGCGTACCCGCCCGCCGCTCATCGAGACCGAACTTGACAGCCCGCCGGAAGTCTTCTGGCCCGCGGCCTGGCTGGACATGCTCTGCGGCCTGCCCGCCATGGACCCCCGGACCCGGGGCAAACAAGCCCAGTCCGTGCTGACCTACTGGCCCTGGACCGACTTCCCCGCTAGGCAGGCCGTCGACCGCATCGCGCGCCTGGAAGCCCCGGAAGCGGCGCCGATCCTGAGATTAATGGACGTTGTGCTGTATGTAAGCCAAAGGGATATCTGAGATCCGAAATCACCCCAATTCCCAATGCACGAATCAAGAAAAAGGAGTTTCCATGCCCGAGACCACCTTCGTCATGCTGCCTGACGAGATCGACGCCGTCCCGTTGGCGGACGGCACCGGCCTTGTCGGCGCGAACCGGAGCCTGATGCGCATGGCCGCCGAGGCCATGAAGCCTGCCCCGCCCGAGCCCGGACGCAGCCCGTCCGGGGTCACCCCCTGGCGTGGGCTTTTGGCCTTTGTGCTTCTGAGCGACCAGTTCCCGGAAGGTCATCTGGCTGTGGAGTCCATCGGCGGCAGCGCCTCGCCCCTGAGCCGCGCCGTTCTGGCCTCACTTAAGCTGCCTTCTGCCCAAGTGGCCACCTGGAACCGGGACGGCCACCGGGAAGTCCTCGGCATGGCGGACCCGGCGTGGGGCATCCTCCCCGCCGCCCAGCCCCCAGCCCTGCTGGGGCTTATGCCGGAAGGTGTGCGCTGGCTGGAGCACGGGTCGGCCTTCGGAGACCCGCTCCCCTGGCTGACGCCCCTGCAGAGAACACTGCTGGCCAAGCGCCTCCGCGCTTTTGACAGCAGCGCCATCCTCCATTTTGCCGAGGACGTCGAGCGTCTATCAAAAGTCATCGCCGACCGCGCCCTGAAAGACGAGGACAGCGGCGACTGGCAGACCGCCGTGACCGCGGCCGCGTGTCTGCCGGAAGAACCCTTCTTCTGTGATTGCCTGGCTTTGGAACGGATAAACACCCCTCCCCAGGCCCACAACCCACTATTAAAGGCGTTAGGCTTACAGGAGCCCGCCGTCACCCTGCCGCCCGAAGGGATCTGGCGTTGGCGCGGCGAGGCCTTTGCCCAGCTGAGCGGAACCATCGGCCTGGAACCCGTGCCCGGGGATCAGTCCGCCGCACGGGAGGCGCTGGCCGAACTGGACGAGAACTTCACCCTGCTGGGACGATGGTCACCCCGTTTCTGCGCGGACGCAGGAGAACGACTTACACAATGGGAAGAGGCCAACCAGAACTGGCTGTTGCCTGCCGCCCGGGAGAAAGCCGCCGAGACCGCGGCAGATTTCCGGAAGCTTGCGGCCCAGCCCCACGAAGCACCTGCCTTCACCCTGCCCCTGGACACCTCGTCCCCGGCCCTCGGGCTCATCCTGCGGGACGCGCTCGGGAAAGGCGCGGAGACCGTGGCGCTGCACACGTTCTCGGAGCGGGTGATCCTGTTCCCCGGCGGCCTGCTCGGGGATGTCCGGCTCGAAGAGCCCTGCTCCCTGATCCGGAACGGAGAGACTGTCACCCTGTTGCCGCCCCTGTCCGCCGCCGTGGCCGAAGATGCCTGCCGCCGCGGCTGGGCCGTCTCCCCGGTGGATCCGACCGCGATCCGGGTCCATGATCTCGAAGACGGCACCATCGAAGTGTCGCTGCAGTTACGCGGACACTCGACCATAACGCTGACACGGCGCTATACACCGGAAGAACAAATCACGGCGGATCAGGTACCTGCCGTCTCCCTGTGGCCCTCCGTTCCCCCGGCTTATCCGGGCTGGAAATACTATCTGATTTCCGTCCTCGGGGCGTGCAGCATCGGCTATCTGCGGGGTGACCGCTGGCAGACGCTGGACGCCAACGGCAGCGTGCCGCTGCTGCTCAATACCGATACCTATCCCGCCGCCCTGAGCGTCTACGCAGACGGGCAGTGCGCGGGCGCGCTGGTGAGCCTTGACGTTCGGGACGAACTCGCCCCGGCGGGCAATGCGACCGGTTCGGTCGATCCCGGCTCCTCCGGGCTGCGCATGGCATTGTCCGTGGCGGGCCAGACCGAGCCTTTCAGCCTGCCCTCCCTGTGGCGGATCCTCCTGCGGCGCGGTACGGACTACAGCGTAGAACCGCTCCCCGTTTATCCCTTTGAAAGCGTTCTTTCATCATCAGTCCGGCTTGCCGGGGAGACCGAAGAACCCTGGCCCTTTGTGGACGGCGCGATCGCCAACAACCCGGATGATCCGGATGCCCTCGGGGACCTGATCTGGCAGACCGGGAACCGCACCCGCACCGCGCGGAAACTGCTGTTCCGTGAAGCGCTGCTGCTGCTCTCCCTCCGGGCTGCAATGGCCGGTGCGGAATCCCTCCGCTGCCGCCTGGTCCTGCCCGATGAAATGACCAGCGATGGCCGTGAAAGCCTGCTTGGCGAGTTTGCCGGGGTTGCTTCTTCGATTGGCAAGGCAACAGGGCTTCCCTGTTCCGCCGAATGCGTTTTCCCCGCCTCCGCCGCCCTCTTTGCCTACGGGCGGCAGGCCCTGCCGAACCGGGCCTTTGTCCTGCTGGACATCGGTGCCGGAAGCGCCGGCCTGGCCATCTGGCTGCGCGGCCCGGACCGCCCGGCCCTCGCGCTGAACATCGGCAGCGGGATCTCGGACTTCCTGTCCGCTGTCTTCAGCCTGCGTCCGGACTGGCTGCGCAACGAACTCTGGGTCACCCCGGGCATGGAGCCGAACGAAACCGGCCGCCGCATGCTCCGGGCCTGCGACGCCGCGGAACGGGCCGCCGCCTCCCCCGCCGCCCTGGACCTGTTGCGCCGCTCGCTGGACAGCCTCCTCGGGCCTCATTTCACCGAGACCGCGCAGACGATCGGCAATGCCTGTAGCCGCAGCGGAATGCCCTCCCGGATCCAGGCACTCCTCCTTTTCATCTTCGCCTGCCGCCTGAGCACCGTCGGACTAGCGCTGGAAAAGCTCCGCTGGGACGGAAGCCTCTCGGTCATGCTGCCGCCGGAACTCCCGCTGATGCTCTGCGGTCGCGGACCGAAGCTGATCTCCACCTTTGACGGCGCGCTGCAATGGCAGCTCGGGCAGTTCCCCCGCCTGTTCATGACGGGCGGCCACCCGGTCGTAAGCCTGCCGTCCGGCTTCGGCGAGCATCCGGGGCTGGAGACCGCTATGGGCGCCAGTGCGGTACCCGCGCTCCCGGAAGGCCCGGCCCTGTCGCACCTGAATGGAGTCCTGCCCCCGGCGCGGCTGGCCGCGAACTTCCTCCTGGCTTTCCGCATGGGTATCCCCGCCGCGGCGGAACTCCTCTTCCCGGGCTGCTTCACGCCGGATGGTTCCTTGTCCCCCTTCGCGGACACCCTGCTCACCGACGCCTCCACACGATATGGAAGTTCCGAGAGCACCGCCTATTCCGCCATCCTGGAAGATATCATGCTGAATCTCATGCACCGGTAAGAATCTGACCGAAACGGAGGGATCCCCATGCTCAAGCGTTTCCTTGCCCTGTTGCTCTTACTCACTCTTCTCCCCATTGTATCCATTGCGGAGACGGAAGACCCCTCGAAACTACCCGAATTCACCTTTCATGATCAGTACGGCCGGGAGTGGACCCTTGCCGATTTCGAGGGCAAGGTGGTCTTTCTGAACTTCTGGACGACTTGGTGCCCCTGGTGCATCCGCGAAATGCCTGACATCGAGGCCCTTTTCCATGAGCTGGGCGAGAACGAAGGCGACGTCCTGATTCTCGGCATCGACACCCCGGAAACAGTCGACACCGCGGATGAAGCCGGCATCGCAGCCTTCCTCGCGGAGAACGGCTTCACCTACCCAACGCTGATGGACCCGGAGGATCAGCTGGGTACGTACCTCGGCATTCAGGTCTTCCCAACCACGTTTATCATCAAACCGGACGGGACGATCCTCGGATCTGTCCTTGGCGCGGTCGATATCGAAACGATGCGGGAGGTCATTGAACAGGGACGAACCGAAGAGTAAGGCAGAAGTAAAAAGTCATAAGTAAAATTATATGTCATAAGGCAAAATATATCATTCATAATTTGTGATCAAATTTGGACTCCTTCCCTAACCACGATTCAAAAACCCGTTTACCCTATAAACGACAACGACAGGAGGAATATGTCATGGCAATCCAGCTCTTCCACTTTCCGAACCGGCACGGCAGCCTGCCCCTGCGCGTGGCGCACGGCCACTTCGCAACCAGCCACAGCCACGTCAACTATTACCTGGACCTGACCATGACCAAGCACCGCCTGTCCGAGGCCCAGGCTGCGGCGCTGGAACTGTGCAGCAAGTTCTACACCTCCACCATCATCGACACCATCCTATGCCTCGACGGCACGGAGGTCATCGGCGCCTGCATGGCCGCTGAACTGGCGCGCACCGGCCACACAAACATGAACGCCCACCAGACCATCTACATCTGCACCCCGGAGCACACCTCCGGCTCGCAGCTGATCTTCCGCGAGAACATCGCCCCGATGATCGTCGGCAAGCATGTGCTGGTGCTCGCGGCATCCGTGACCACCGGCTATACAGTCAAGTCCGCCATGGAAGCCATCCGGTACTACTGCGGGATCCCCGTGGGCATCTGCTCGATCTTCGCCTGCGTCGAGGAATGCGAGGGTTTCCACGTGATGAGCATCTACAACACGAAAAACGACCTCAACGATTATCAGAGCACAGCTCCGAGGGACTGCCCGCTGTGCAAGGCCGGGATCAAGCTGGACGCCCTGGTCAACAGCCACGGGATCTCCAGCTTCTGACACAATCTGAATCTTTCAGGAGCAACCGAAAGAAGGCCTGCCATGTCCACCCGTCCCCCCGTTCACGTCTCCGAGGCCGAAATGGCCGTCCAGCGGGACAGCATGTGCCGCATTGCGGAGATGCCGCACCGCCCGCAGACCTACCACGTCGTCACCTACGGCTGCCAGATGAACGCCCACGACTCCGAGAAGCTCGCGGGCATGCTGGAGCAGATGGGCCTCACCGCCGCCCCCGACCGGGAGGAGGCGGACTTTGTGATCTTCAATACCTGCTGCGTGCGGGACAACGCCGAACGCCGGGCCCTCGGGAACGTCACCTGGCTGAAGGAGATCCGCAAGGTCCGACCGGAGATGATGATCGCGGTCTGCGGCTGCATGATCCAGGAACCGGGCATGGCCGAGCGCATCCTGAAGCAGTACCCCTTCGTGGACCTGGCCTTCGGCACGGCGAACCTGCACCGCTTCCCATCGCTGTTTGAACGCGTACTCACCGACAGGCAGCGGGTCGTGTCCATTGACGGGGATGACGTCATCGCCGAGGATGTCCCGGTGCGCCGTCTCCGCGGCGACGCGGCCTATCTCACGATCATGTACGGCTGCGACAACTTCTGCTCCTACTGCATCGTCCCCTATGTGCGCGGCCGGGAGCGTTCACGGCGGATGGCAGACATCCTGCGGGAGGCCGAAGCCCTGCGGGATACGGGTGTGAAAGAAATCATGCTCCTCGGCCAGAATGTCAACAGCTACCGCGGCGAGGACGGCGAAGGTTTCCCACAGCTGCTGCGCGCCGTGGATGCCCTCGGGATCGAACGCATCCGCTTCATGACCTCCCATCCCAAGGATTTATCGGATGATCTGATCGCCGCCATGGCGGAATGCGAACACGTTTTGCCGCAATTTCACCTGCCGGTCCAGGCGGGGAACGACGACATCCTGCGCCGCATGAACCGCCGCTATACGCGGGCTGAGTACCTGGACAAGGTCCGCCGTCTTCGGGAAGCCGTCCCCGGCATCGGCCTGACCACGGACATCATCGTGGGTTTCCCCGGGGAGACCGAAGCGCAGTTCGCGGACACCCTCTCGCTAGTCGACGAGGTCGGCTACGACTCGGCCTTCACCTTTATCTACTCCCCCCGCACTGGCACCGCCGCGGCCAAAATGCCGGACCAGATTCCCGCGGAAGTGTCCACGGAACGCATCCAGCGCCTCATCGCCCTGCAGGAAAAGCGACAGCGCGAACAGATGACGCGCTTTGTCGGGCAGGAAGAAAAGGTCCTCGTGGAAGGGCTCTCGCGCCGCTCGGACCGCCAGGTCTCCGGAAAAGGCGGGCATGGGATTTCGGTCACCTTCCCGGGGAACGAAAAGGACATCGGGCAAATCGTCCCCGTCAGGATCACCGGGTTGAAAAATAATACATTGAGCGCTGAGCGAAAGGAATCATAAGACCGTATGACCGACATTCTCGAACAGGCCCACGCCCTGGGCAAAGCCATGACCGAAACCGAAGCCTACAAGGCCATGCAGGAAGCCAAAGCCCTCTGGGAAGCCGATGAAGAAGCCCAGCGGATGGAAAAAGAGAGCCGGGCTTACGGCGACATGATCCGGCCGAAGCTGATCGACGGTACCGCCACGAAGGAAGAGATGATGAAGCTCGTCGAACAGAGCGAAGCCATCAACAGTCTCGAAAGCGTCCGCCGGTACAACGATGCGACCAAGGTCTTTGAGGACCTCCGGAACAATGTCTATCAGATCCTCGCCCTTTATGCGGGCGGCAACGCGGGCTGCGCCGGATGCAGCGGCTGCGGTTCACAGCAGTAGGAAGCAGGAATACCGCCATGGAACTCGATACCAGAACCAACTTTGACGCCCTCTACCAGGCCGTCACGCCCATGATGAAGCAGTACCTGAACATCAAGGGCCAGCACGAGGACTGCCTGCTGATGTACCGGCTCGGGGACTTCTACGAGCTGTTTTTTGAGGACGCCGTCACGGCTTCCCGGGAGCTGGAACTGACCCTCACCGGGCGGGACTGCGGACTGCCTGAGCGCGCCCCGATGTGCGGCGTGCCGCACCATGCGCTGAACGGCTATCTCGAGAAGCTGATCGCCAAGGGATACCGTGTGGCGGTTTGCGAGCAGATGGAAGACCCCGCCACTGCCAAAGGCCTGGTGGAACGTGATGTGATCCGCGTGTTCACGCCGGGGACCGTCAACGACCCTTCGATGCTCGACGAGCGGAGCAATAACTTCTTGCTCTCTGTCTGCTTTGGCAGTGGCAAAGCCGGGCTGGCCTTTGCGGACGTGTCCACCGGCGAGTTTTTCGCCCGCGACCTGGACAAGCCGGAACAGCGGCTCGGGGATGAAGTCGCCCGGATCCGCCCGAGTGAGGTCATCACAAATGATCTTGCGATGCTGCGCACCTGTCTCGGCTTTGACCTCCCCGCCGCCGGAGAACAGCCGGCTGCCTGGTTCGGCTACAGCGCCGCGGCTGAGCGCCTGCGCGAACATTTCCGCCTCAGCAACCTGACGCCCCTCGGCCTGAATGAGTGCCACCGGCAGACAGTCTGCGCCGCCGGCGCCCTGATGCGCTACCTGAACGACACGCAGAAAAACGCACTGGAGCACATGAGCAGCCTTCGCCTCACCGGCGGGACCGGCGTGATGCTCCTCGACCCGAACACCCGCCGCAACCTCGAACTCACCGAGGGCATCCGCTCCCGGACGCGGAGGGGATCCCTCCTCTGGCTCCTCGACCGGACCTCTACCGCGATGGGCGGACGTCTCCTGCGGAGCTGGGTGGAAGAGCCCCTCACCGACCGCGAAGCCATCCTCGAGCGCCAGGAAGCCGTCGCGGAGATGGTCGGGCAGCACGTCCTGACCCTGACCCTTGCCTCAGAATTGAAGGGCGTCTATGACATCGAGCGCCTGCTGAGCAAAGTTTCGTACCGAACGCTGAACGCCCGGGACTGCATGGCCCTCGGTCAGTCCCTGGAGCGCGTTCCGGGGATCCGCGGCCTGCTCGAGGAAGCAAAGTCCCCCTTGCTCTGCCGCCTCCGGGACGGGCTGGATCCGATGGAAGACCTGCGGGACCTGATCGACCGGGCCGTCAATCCGGATGCCCCGATCACGATCACCGAGGGCGGAATCATCCGGAGCGGCTATTCAGCCGCCCTCGATGAGTACCGGAGCGCCGCCACCGACGGCAAGCGCTGGATCCTGGATCTTGAACAGCGCGAGCGCGAACGAACCGGCATCCGGAACCTCCGGGTCCAGTACAACCATGTCTTCGGCTACTACATCGAGGTCACGAAATCGTATCTGGACATGGTCCCGGACGATTACACCCGCCGCCAGACCATGGCCAACGCCGAGCGCTTCGTCACCCCCGAGCTGAAGGAGCTCGAGCAGAAGATCATCGGCGCACAGGAGCAGGCCGTCCGCCTGGAGCTCCAGCTCTTCAACGAGCTGCGTGAGAAGATCGCGGGCCGCCTGACGGATATGCAGCGGGTGGCCGCCAGCCTGAAAGCCCTCGACGCCGTCCTCTCCCTGGCACAAGCAGCCGTCGAAAACCGCTATGTGCGCCCAGAGATCACCGAGGACGGCGCGATGGAGATCATCGCGGGCCGCCATCCGGTCGTCGAAGCCATGCTGACGGACGAGCCCTTCGTCCCCAACGACACCCACATGGACCCGGAAGAAGCCCGGATGCTGATCATCACCGGCCCCAACATGGCCGGCAAGTCGACCTATATGCGGCAGGTCGCCCTGATCACCCTGATGGCGCACATCGGTTCCTTCGTCCCGGCGGACAGCGCCCGGATCCCGATCGTCGACCGAATCTTCACAAGGGTCGGTGCCAGCGATGACCTGGCCAGCGGACAGAGCACCTTCATGGTCGAGATGTCCGAGACCGCGCACATCCTGCGCACGGCCACGGCCAATTCCCTGATCATCCTCGACGAGATCGGCCGCGGCACCTCCACCTTCGACGGCATGGCCATCGCCTGGGCCGTCGTGGAGCATCTCTCCGACCCGAAGAAATGCGGAGCCAAGACCCTCTTCGCAACCCACTACCACGAACTCAGCGAGCTGGAAGGCCACATCCCCGGCGTACGCAACTACCGCAGCACGGTCAAGGAACACGGCGAGAGCGTGATCTTCCTCCGCCGCATTGAGCGCGGCGGCGCCGACAAGTCCTACGGCATCCACGTGGCGCGTCTCGCCGGTATCCCCGAAAAGGTCGTCCGCCGCGCCCAGGAGATCCAGGCACGCCTTGAGGTCAGCGACGTCGGCGGAAATAACATCGGCCGCAGCATCCTCGGCGAAACCGACGAAAAGCCCAAGGATATGCAGATGGATCTCTTCGCCTATAAACAGACCGAGCTGGTCGAAGAGCTCAAGGCCCTCGATGTCATGGCCATGACCCCGATGGACGCCCTGAACCAGCTGTTCATGCTGAGGGAAAAGGCAAGAAAGATTTGAGGAACCTCATCCGGCGCTATCGCGCCACCTTCCCCTGAAGGGGAAGGCAAAAGCATGATTATCGCCAAAAGCCTTCCCCTCAGGAGAAGGGGGACCGCCGCCAAAGGCGGTGGTGAATGAGGTTCTCATCAGACAATACAGTATGATTTCAGGTGGTGTTTCATGATCTACCTGATGCGCCACGGCGCGGACGACCCGAACCGCCTCGGCGGCTGGAGTCCATACGGTTTGACGGAAGAAGGAACCCGGCAAGTCAGAGAGGCATGCGCACGTCTGACCGACAAAGAGATCACCGCCGTTTACTCCAGCGATCTGCCCCGGGCAGCGGAGACGGCGGAGATCGTTGCACACGCGCTTCATCTGCCTGTGGAATGGCTTCCCTCGTTCCGGGAAGGGAACAACGGCAAGCTGGCAGGCATGCTCATCACAGAAGCGGCCGAGCAGTACCCCGGTGTCTGGTGGAGCACACTGGAGTGGACGCAACCCTGGGCCGGAGGGGAGAGCCCGAAGGGCTTTTTCGACCGGATCGCAGCCGCGTGGCAGGCGTTCCGGAAGGCAAACCGGGATCGGTCTGTCCTCCTGATTACCCACAGCGGCGTGATCAACGCCATCCTCTGCACGGAGAACGGCATCCCCTGTACGAATCGGGAAACCCGTTTCCGGATCGGGTATGCCGAAGTCGTCGGGATTGACCCAGCCCAGCAGACCACGACAGGCAGTAACAAGGAGTGACCAGTTTGAAAGTTCGGGAGCGCATCAGCGCCTTTGTCGGTAAATATATGGCGTTCATCGTCCTGGCCGTGGCAGCGCTTTCCCTGTTTGTTCCCAGGGCCGCCCTGTGGGTGCAGACCTGCTGGGTCAATTATCTTCTGATGATCGTCATGTTCGGCATGGGGCTGACGCTGAAGATCGAGGATTTCCGTTATATCCTGAAGCACCCCGGAACGATCGGTCTGGGCTGCGTCAGCCAGTTCACGATCATGCCGCTGCTGGCTTTCGGACTGGGATCTCTTTTCCAACTGGACGACGCCCTGCTGGCCGGGGTGATCCTCGTTGGGACCTGTCCCGGGGGGACGGCCAGCAATGTCATCACTTATCTCGCAAAGGGAGATGTAGCGCTTTCGGTCGGAATGACCAGCGTGAACACATTGCTCGCGCCGGTCCTGACGCCCGCGATTACTTACCTCTTCCTTCACACCACCGTTCAGGTGAACGTATGGAGCATGTTTTTGTCCATCATCCAGGTCGTCATTGTTCCGATTGCGCTGGGACTGGTCATTAACCATTTCCTGCGCAGGTTCACGGAATCCTTCGCCCGGGTTTTGCCGCTGATCTCGGTCGCAGCCATCTGCCTGATCGTGATGGCGGTGGTCTCCCACAACGCGGGGCAGATCCTGACCGCCGGCCCGGTGATCCTCGCTGTGGTCGTGCTGCACAACCTGCTCGGCTATGCCTGCGGATTTGGGCTCGGAAAGCTTCTGAAACTCGACCCGCCGAAGACCAAGGCGCTCTCGATTGAGATCGGGATGCAGAACTCCGGCCTCGCCACTTCCCTTGCGGGAACCGCCTTCCCGAACCTGGCCATGGCCACGGTCCCGGGCGCCGTGTTCTCCGTCTGGCACAACATCTCCGGCGCCGTGCTCGCCAACCTCTACCGCCGAAAGGAAAGGAACCCGTCATGCCAGGAATGATTCACAGGCTCTCCCCCGACCTCGTCGGCAAGATCGCTGCGGGTGAAGTCGTCGAGCGCCCTGCCGCCGCCATCAAGGAGATGGTAGAGAACAGCCTCGACGCCGGGGCCAGCGCCGTCACGGTCGAAATCAGGGACGGGGGCATCACCTCCATCCGCGTCACCGACAACGGTAGCGGCATCCGCGCCGACGACATCCGCATGGCCTTCGAGCGCCACGCCACCAGCAAGATCAGCGAGGTGGCCGATTTGGCATCGATCGATACCCTCGGTTTCCGCGGGGAAGCCCTGGCCAGCATCGCAGCCGTCGCAAAGGTCACCTGCACGACCCGCACGGCGAACGATGCGACCGGCATCCGCATCCGGATCGAGGGGGGAACCGTTCAGGCCATTGAGGAGGCCGCTTGCCCGCAGGGCACCACGATGCTCGTCAAAGACCTGTTCTACAACGTCCCCGTGCGCCTGGGCTTCCTGAAGAAGCCCGCGACCGAGGCCGGCCTCGTCTCGGACGTCATGATGCGGATGATCCTCTCCCGGCCGGATGTGTCCTTCCGTTTTATCAGTCAGGGCAAAGTCCTGTACCACTCCGCCGGGGACGGCAAACTGGCCTCCGCAGTCTTCGCGGTCTACGGGGCCGAGATGGCCCGCTCCATGCGCCAGGTTGACGGCCACCAGGGCGGCGTCCTGCTCTCCGGCTATGTCGGCATCGGTGAGAGCGGCCGCGGCAACCGGGCCAACCAGTCGTTCTTCATCAACGGGCGCTACACCCGCTCGTCCGTCCTCTCCGCCGCGCTGGAAGCTGCCTGCCGTGAGCGCGTGATGATCGGCAAATTCCCCACCTGTGTCCTGCACCTGACCATGCCCTATGAAACCGTGGACGTGAACGTCCACCCCAACAAGCTGGAAGTCCGCTTCCGCGACGAAGCCGCGGTCGCCGAAGCCATCGAAGCGATCGTTCGCGACGCCCTCCGCGACCGCGACGCCTTCGCGAGGCCGGTCCCGATGACCCTGACCCCGGAAGTCGCGCCTTCCGCCCCTGTAACCAAGAAGGTCGAAGTTCCCTCAATGGAAGCCATCCGCACTACCGCACCTGCCTCCGCCCCTGTTCCAAAGGCACCTCCCGTTTCATCTCCCGAAATTCCGAAGCCCATCTCTTTTGATGAAGTCGTCCCAAGAGCCCCGATCCCCAAAGCCGCCGCGCCTGTATCAGACTTTGTGGTGAATCAGCCCAAGGCGGCACCGGAGGCCCTTCCCAAACCGATCATCAAAGAACAGGAACAGCCCCTGTCCCTTTTCGACGGGGAAGCAAAACCCATGCGCATCCTCGGGGTGCTCTTTGATACTTACATCCTCGTGGAATACGCCGACAATCTCCTGATGATCGACCAGCACGCGGTCCATGAGCGCCTGCTCTTCGACGACATGATGAAGCGCGTGGACACCGGCAGCGCGGGACAGCTCCTCCTCGTGCCGCTGATCGTCTCCGTCACCCGCCGCGAACAGGAAGCGCTCGACGAAAACCGTGAGCTCCTGGAGGGTATCGGCCTGGTCGCCGAACCTTTCGGTGACGGCGAGGTCTCCGTGCGCTCGATCCCGATGATCCTCGGTGAACCGCAGAGCGCGTCCTTCCTGCATGAAGTGCTGGACCAGCTGACCGGTGAGGGCCGCGCTTTCACCGCGGAGCGCAGGAGAAGCGCGATCCTGCAGCTCGCCTGCAAGCACGCCGTCAAGGGCGGGGAACGCCTGAGCGAAGCGGATATCCGCAGCCTGGTCACCCGGATGATCGACGAGAAGGTCACCCCCACCTGCCCGCATGGCAGACCTCTGGTCGTGGCCATCAGCCATACCGAGCTGGACAAGAAGTTCAAGAGGATTCAGTCATGAATGAAATGATTTGGATTCTCACAGGCCCCACGGCTTCTGGAAAAACCGATCTATCCCTTGATCTCGCCGAAAAGTATAACTGCGAGATCGTCTGCATGGATTCCATGCAGATCTACCGCGGCATGGACATCGGCACCGCCAAGCCAACCACAGAGGAACAGGCCCGTGTCCCCCACCACATGCTGGACATCGTCGATCCCCGGGAGAACTACAGCGTCGCCCAGTGGGTCGAAGACGCCTGCGCCTGCATCCGGGATATCCAGGGCAGAGGCAAAAGAGCCTTATTGGTCGGCGGTACGGGCTTCTATCTGAGAGCCTTGCGGCATCCCATGGCGATGGGGAATGTCCCCGCCGTCCCGGAAATCCGGGAAGAGCTCGAAGCCATCGCAGAAAAGCCGAACGGGAAAGAAATCCTGCACAAACAGCTCGAAGAAGCCGATCCGCCCACCGCGGAACGGCTCCACGTCAACGACGTGCGCCGGGTGATCCGCGCCCTGGAAGTGTGGAAAGCGACGGGGATCCCCTTCTCGCAGCAAACCCAGGCGGAAACGCCGCCTCCCTTCCCCAGCCGCTGCGCGGCGCTGACCCTGCCGAGGGATATCCTCTATAAGCGCATTGATCTTCGGGTAGAGAAGATGCTGGAAGCTGGACTGGTGGAGGAGGTCCGCCGTTTGCTGGACAGCGGCGTCCCGGAAGACTGCCAAAGCATGAAAGGGTTAGGGTACAAGGAACTCGTTCCCTATCTCAAGGGAGAAATCTCCCTCGAAGAAGCCAAGGCCGCCATCCAGCAGGGGTCGCGGCATTACGCCAAACGCCAGCTGACCTGGCTGCGGGCAGAGAAGGATTTGCAATGGTCGGAGAGCAGCGCAGAGATTGAAGCATTCTTTACAGAAGATCTGAAAGGAATGTAATCAGGCGGTCATAAACCCGGATCGCGATAAAACGGGACTGGTGAAGGTGGATCACATGGCATCAACGATCGAAATCAAAGAAGTCAGCCTGACAAAAGACGTGCTGGAACAAATCAGGGAGATTGATCTGCAAGTCTATCCAAACATCGGTTTGATAGACTGGTATCTCGCCCGATATAAGCCATGGCATTCTGCTTTTGTTGCCATGGACAATGGAAAGATCGTCGGCTACGTTGCGTCACTGCCCGCCAGAAAAGAGCTGTACGACGCGATCCTGAACGGGGTGCTGATCGATGATCTTGGGATCAATCCGGATATGTTTCTGAAAGAGTCCGAGTACTGTTACGTCGGGTCGGTCGTGCTCAAAGCAGCGTATCGCGGCAGGAACATCAGCAGGCAGCTTCTGGATGCATTTATCGGCAGGTATGGGAACAAAAAAGTGTGCCTGATCGCCGTCAGCCAGGCGGGCTATCACCTGGCGGAACACTACTTTTCCCTTGCAAAAGAGCTGCCCGGCGGGATCGGCATCTTTGTTTCAAGAGTTCAATAACAGCGAAAAACCGAAGTTCTGCGGAGGAGGATCTCATGCCGAAGATTGTCGCGTTTATGATAGAAATGGCTGTTACCGTATTGGCGTTGTGGGTCCTGTCCTTTCTCTCGACCTTTCTGCATGAACTTGGGCACGCTTTCGGTTATATGCTCTCGACTGGAGGCAGGCATTGGCACATACGGGTCGGATCAGGAAAAAAGCTGCTTGAAACGAAGCCTTTGACAGTGAAGTTGCTTGTTTTTGACGGATGCTTTCACCCTGCTGAAAACCGGATAGACTCAAAGGGAATGCTCATTTCAACGCTTTCGGGAGGCCCTGTTGTATCTCTTGTTCTGGTTGCAGCGCTGTTGCTTCTGCGATTCGGAAGCATTTCATTCAGTTCCGAGATTCTCTCTTCGGATTCGATAGATTTCTTTATCAATTATGCTTTGTTTCTGAATCTGTTCATCCTGGTTTTGTCCATGATTCCCGTTCATTATTTTCATGGCGAAATCAAGGGAATGGAGACCGACGGACTCCAAATTCTCAACGCAATAAAAGGCAGAGAGATGCCTAAACAGAGTAGCAAAAGCGAAAAAAGCGAGGCTAATAACGAATGAGAAAATGGATCGCGCTGATTGTGCTGATCATGGTGGCTATGGGGTTGTTACCGTGTTACGCTGAAAGCGAAATCGATCCGGCAACAATCACTGTCGGAGATGTTGTTTCTTTCGGCAGTTATGAGCAGGACAATGACCTGAGCAATGGCCAGGAACCCATTGAATGGATCGTCCTGGACATACAGGACGGAAAAGCTTTGCTCCTGAGCAAACATGGCCTGCTTGCAATGGGATATCATAGCACCTGGGATGATTGTACCTGGGAAACTTGCTCCCTGCGGGCCTGGCTCAATGACAGCTTCCTGAACTATGCATTCAGCGCGGAAGAACAATCCGCAATCCTGATGACAACGGTCGACAGCAGTGATTCCCAGGGATTTGATTGGACAATGATCGGAGGAGAAAGAGTCTCCGGCGGGAATGATACGCAGGACAAGGTTTTCCTGCTGAGCTATGCAGAAGCAAACCGATATCTGGGTGTCCCGATCGAAGGCAGCAGCACCCAATCCCGTGTCACCGCAACCGCTTTCGCTATCGCGATGGGAGCCTATGTCAATGACGATTGCCGGACCGATGACGGCTACGCAGCAAGATGCTGGTGGCTTCGGTCACCCGGCGGCTGCCTGAACAGTGCGGCGGGCGTGTCCGAAGAAGGCTTGCTCACATACACCCGTGCCTACCACAAAGGCATCATTGTCCGCCCCGCTCTCTGGCTTGATCTGAATCATGAAACCAGATGACAAATGCGAACGCTGATGCAACAGGATGATAAGCTCTCTTTGAAAAAGAACGGGATCTGAAGGGGTTGCAGAAAGATGGACAAATCGATCGTATCATTCCTGATCAGAGCAAAGCGGGCAACATACGCCGGAAAAGGCGCGGAGACGGCGTCTTCCAGAATCGGGTCTCACGATCTGGTGTATCGGGAAAACAATCTGATGTATTATGATACCTACCTTGGCGGCGAAAAGTTTGCCGGAGAAGAGGCTTTGTGGATTTCTGATGTGCCATACTGGAGTATGAACTATATTGGTCGAATAACCAGCAGTCCATTCAGCGGAGATTTCCTGAAAGAAGCTCTGCTCCATGTGCCAGAGGATATGCCATACCGGGGACCGGAGAAGTATGTGAACGGCGATTACACTTATTCCTGCTCCGTGGAGGGTGATTTCGTCTGGTTCCAGGGGAAAGAAACCATTAGCTATTGCGGAAATCAGGTCTATGAATGCATTTATCACGGAGGCTTGATCAAGTAGCCAGGCAGGACCTGACAAAGGTGGACATCAAAACAAGTCCGAGGAGGTCATCCGTATGGTCATTCAGGATATCAGTTTCACGCTGAAGGACGGCAGGAAAGGACTGATCCGCAGCCCGCGGGATGAGGACATCCCGGGCATGCTGGATTATTTATATGTCTCTGCGGGTGAGACGGAGTTTATCCTCCGCTATCCCGAGGAGTGCGTCAAATACACGCCAGAAGGCGAAAAGGCGCTGTTTGACCGGGTCAATGCATCTGAAAACGAAGCTATGCTCGTTTGCCTGGTGGACGGAAAAGTCGTCGGGAACTGCCAAATCGTCTGGAAAACCGGACTCAAAACGCGGCACCGCGCCGCGGTGGCCATTGCGCTGCTGAAGGAATACTGGAATCTGGGCATCGGCACAAGGATGTTCCAGGAAATGATCCGGATCGCGGAAGAAAATGAGCACATTCTCCAGATGGAACTGGATTTTGTCGAAGGCAACACGCGTGCCAGAGCCCTATATGAGAAAATGGGTTTCAGGATCACCGGCATCAGGCCGAACGCGATCCGCCTGAAGAACGGAACCTTATTGAACGAATATTCCATGATCAGGGAAGTCAGGAGGGCAGAAAAGATATCATGAATGCATCCGAACGCATCGCACAGGCAGAGGAAGAGCTTGCACTGGTCTTTGAAGAAATCGACAAAAGGGAGTTTCGCCTCACCCGGAAAGTCCTCAACGCCTTCCGAAACCACGGGGTCGCCCTGCGGCATTTTGCGCCGTCCAACGGTTACGGCTATGACGACACGGGGCGGGATACCCTCGCGGAGATCTGGGCAGATCTCTTCGGGGCGGAAGCCGCCATCGTGCGCCCCCAGATTGCCAGTGGAACCGCGGCGCTTTCGGCAACGCTCTTTGGGCTGACGCTGCCCGGGGATCACATCGTTTCTGCCACCGGCGCGCCCTACGACACGCTGCAGTCTGTGATCGGTACAAATCCGGACGTCACCCCGCCGGGGTCCCTGAAAGCCCATAAAGTCAGCTATACCGAAGTCCCCCTGACCGCTGAAGGCAAGATCAACCTGGACGCCGTCGAAGCCGCGATCCGCCCCGAGACCACGCTTGTCATTGCCCAGCGCAGCCGCGGCTATGCCTGGCGACCTTCCCTGATGCCGGAAGCCTTCGCCCCGCTGGCGGAGATGCTGCATACGAAACACCCGGGCATCCTGCTGATGGTCGACAACTGCTACGGCGAGTTCGTCCGGGACACGGAGCCCACCCACCACGGGGCAGACCTCTGCGTCGGCAGCCTGATCAAAAACCCCGGGGGCGGGCTCGCCCCCACCGGCGGCTATATGGTCGGAAAGAAAGAAGCCATCGAGCGCATCTCCTGGCATCTGACTGCCCCGGGCATCGGCCTGGAAGTCGGCAGCTATGCCGCGGGCTGGCAGCCTTTCTACCAGGGACTGTTCATGGCCCCGCACACGGTTGCCCAGGCGCTGAAGACTGCCATCCTCGCGGCAAGGCTCTTCGAAAACCTCGGACTGCGGACCACGCCTACGGCTTTTGAGCCGAGGGCGGACATCATCCAGGCCATCATGCTGGAAACCGGAGACCGCCTCGTGCGCTTCTGCCAGGGCATCCAGATGGCTTCGCCTGTGGACTCCATGGCCCTCCCCGAGCCCTGGGCCATGCCCGGTTACGCCGACCCGGTCGTCATGGCCGCGGGCACCTTTGTCGCCGGGGCTTCCATCGAGCTCAGCGCGGACGGCCCCATGCGCGAGCCCTTTACCGCCTACATGCAGGGCGGGCTGACGTATGCTCATGGACGGCTGGCGATGGGAACCGCGCTGGAGCATATGGCAGAGGGCGGAGCGATCACGCTTTGAGGCTTGACAATTCCCCAAATAGTAGTACAATAAAATCGAAGAGTGAACCACGCATGCGGTTGCTCCTCATAGTTCTAACTGGATATGTGGCTTATGCCACGAGATCAGTCGTCACTTGCCGGAGTGGCGGCTGTTCTTCTTATGGGTCCTTCGAATCACGATGGAGACCGTAAACGGTCCGACATGAAACGTCAGTCTCATAAGCATCACCTCCTTCCGGAGGGATGGAGCAACCGCCTGCGCATTTGTTGTTCACTCTTCGGCCCTTGCGGGCAAGCGTATTGTAATACCAGGTGCATCCAATGTCAACACGCTTGTTCAATGCTGTTTTCCCGATTGCAAACCGCTTGACAACCCCGTCACAGCCTCCTATAATGGCACAGAGACAAACCTATCCCACTTTTTGAGGAGGATGTTTGATGAACGTACAGGAACTTCAGGATGTCGCCCGTCAGGTGCGGCGGGACATCATCATCATGACCAACAAAGCGGGCGCGGGCCATCCCGGCGGCTCCCTGTCCGCCACCGAAGCCCTGGTCGCGCTTTACTTTGACGTGATGAAGGGCATCGATCCCAAGGATGATAAGAACCCCAACCGGGACCGCTTCGTTCTCTCCAAGGGCCATTCCGCGCCGGGCCTGTACGGCGTCCTGTGCGAGCGCGGCTATTTCGGGCGTGAGGAGTTTGACCATTTCCGCCAGCTTCACGGCATCCTCCAGGGCCACCCGGACACCAAGAAGTGCCCCGGCGTCGACGCCTCCACCGGCTCCCTGGGCCAAGGCATCTCGATCGCCGTGGGCATGGCGCTTGGTGCGAAGCACACCGGCAATCCCTGCCACGTCTACACGATGATCGGCGACGGCGAGAGCGACGAGGGCATGGTGTGGGAGGCCTCCATGGCCGCGGCCCACTACAAGCTCGACAACCTGACTGTCATTCTCGACCACAACGGCATGCAGATCGACGGGACAAACGACCAGGTCATGTCCCTCGGCGATTATCGGGCCAAGTTCGAGGCCTTCGGCTATGACATTATCGAGGTCAAGGACGGCAACGACATGCAGCAGGTGCTGGACGCCCTGCACGCCCCGGACTGCCCCGGCAAGCCGCGCCTTGTACTGCTCCAGACCCTGAAGGGCAAGGGCGTCTCCTTCATGGAAGGCCAGGTGGGCTGGCACGGCAAGGCCCCGAACGCTGAACAAGCCGCGCAGGCGCTGAAAGAACTGGAGGGCTGAGACATGAGCAAGATCCATCTCGTTCCCACGGGCGAAAAAGAAGCCACCCGCGTAGCCTACGGCAAAGCGCTGGTCGAACTCGGCAAGGAAAATGACAAGGTCGTCGTCCTCGATGCCGACCTGGCCGCCGCCACCATGACCGGCACGTTCAAGAAAGAATTCCCCGAGCGCTTCTACGACTGCGGCATCGCCGAGGCCAACATGGTCGATATGGCGGCCGGCATGTCCACGATGGGGCTCATCCCCTTCTGCTCCACCTTCGCGGTCTTCGCGGGACGCAGCTATGACCAGATCCGCAACGGCGTCTGCTACCCGAAGTTCAACGTGAAGTTCGGCTTCTCCCACGCCGGCATCACCCTCGGCGAGGACGGCGGCTCCCACCAGGCCATCGAAGACCTGGCCCTGATGCGCGTCCTGCCCGGCATGACGATCTTCTCGCCGAGCGATGCCAACGAGACCCGCCAGTGCGTGAAAGCCGCCGCCGAGATCAACGGCCCGGTGTTCATCCGCACCGCCCGTCTCCCCTCCCCTGTGGATGAAGCCCGGCCCTTCACCGTCGGCAAGGGCGAAGTGCTCAAGGAAGGCAAGGACTGCGTGATCTTCACCTGCGGCATCATGCTGGAACACTGCGTGGACGCCGTCAACATCCTGGAAGAAAAGGGCGTCGACGCCGCGCTGGTCAGCTTCGCCACCATCAAGCCCTTCGACAAGGAGCTGGCCCTTGAGTGGACGAACCGGACCGGCCACGTCTTCACCATCGAAGAGCACTCCGTCATCGGCGGTCTGGGCGATGCGGTCGCCGACGCGATCTGCGGCAAGGGCGCGTTCACTTTCCGCAAGATCGGCATCAACGACGAATTCGGCCAGAGCGGCAAGCCCGCCGACCTGCTGAAGGAATACGGCCTCACCGGCGCACAGCTCGCTGAAAAGATCCTGGCGGACCTGAAGTAAACCCATTCCGGTGCCCCTGACGCGGGGCGCCGTTTTTGTGGAGCGCAGAAAATGGCAGAATTTACCTTCATCATCAACCCTGCCGCGGGAAACGGCCATGC
>JAFZPI010000013.1 GCA_017552615.1 Clostridia bacterium | reverse complement strand
GCCAACATTGGCGTGATTGTCATTGACAACGAGACCAAGACGATTGAAGAGAACCGCCTGATTGCGACCGACCTGCTGAAGAACCTTCCGCTGAACGAAGATGTGAAGAACCTTGCGGAATCCATCGTCGAGGCAGTGAAAGCGGAATATGCGCAGGCCTTTGCGACTTCCGAAGTGCTGCTGAACGGCGACCGTGCCCCGGGCAACCGTACGGAAGAGACGAACCTGGGCGATCTGATCACGGACGCGATGGTGTGGAGCGTGGCACGCGATGGCGGCATCGAGAACGCTGAACCCAACGCGATCGTGGGCATCACGAACGGCGGTGGCATTCGTGCCCCAATCAGCGCCGGTGATGTGACCAAGAACGACATCGTGACGGTCCTGCCCTTTGGCAACACAGTCGCTGTGATCTATGTGACCGGCGAGGAACTGCTGGAGGCGCTGGAAGCGAGCACCTACGCGACGCCTGACGCCATCGGCGGATTCCCGCAGACGAGCGGCCTGGTGTGGAAGATCAACACGGCGAAGGCCTATGACCAGGGTGACCTGTACATCGTGGCCGGCAAAGAGACCACCTATTACGCCCCCGCGAGCATCGGTCGCGTGACGATCGAGAGCGTGAACGGCGAGCCCTTCGATCCCGCGAAGACCTATGCGGTTGTGACGAACAACTTCTGCGCTGCAGGCGGCGACACCTACGCGGTGTTCGAGCGCGCATACAACGAAGGCTCCGGCTTCGACACCGGCATCCCGATGGACCAGGCACTGATGGAATACATCACCACCGTGCTCGACGGCAAGATCACTGAGGAAGCCTACGGCGCTCCGCAGGGACGCCTGACGATCGGTGCGGAAGAAGCTGTTGAGGAAACTCCTGCTGAAGAAGCTCCCGCGGAAGAGGCCCCTGCTGAAGAAGCTCCCGCCGAGGAAACTCCGGCTGATGAGGCTGCCTGATAAGTTCCGTATTGAAAACCGCGGCAGGCGTTTGGGTTGATCCACGCGCCTGCCGCACAACAAGGCAAACAGCGCCCCCGCCACTGGGAGCGCTGTTTCGTTCCGGGAAGGGAGAGAAACGGCATGAGCCTGTACGCGATTGGGGACCTGCATCTCCACTTTCAGTCGGAACTGAAAGCCCCCGGGCAACTGCGGGATCCCGTCTGGCGCAACCATGAGACGCTGTTCCGGCAAAACTGTGAGAAAATGATCCGCCCGGATGACACGCTGGTGCTGGTTGGAGACCACAGCTGGGGCCGGAACCTTGCGGAATGCGAGCAGGACCTGGCCTATATCGCTGCGCTGCCCGGAAGGAAGATCCTGCTCCGGGGCAACCATGATATGTTCTGGGACGCAAAGAAAACGGAGGCTTTGAACCTCCGGTACGCGGGGAAGCTGTTTTTCCTGCAAAACAATTATGCCGCCTATCGCGACTGGGCGATCGTCGGCACAAAAGGCTATACGTTTGAGGGCCCCTTCTACCTTCGGGGCCGCCGGATCGTGGACTGGGACCATGAGGAGGAAGCCCACGCGGAGAAACTGGTGGAGCGGGAAGCGGAACGGCTGAAGGTGTCGTTTGAAGCGGCCAAAGCAGACGGCTACAGCCGGTTTATCATGTTCCTGCACTATCCGCCGACGAGCATTCTCGAGAAGAACAGTGCCTTCACTGCCATGGCGGAGAAATACGGCGCGGAGCAGGTTATCTACGCACACTGCCACGGGGAACACCGCTTCCACGACAGCCTCGAAGGCCGGCATCACGGCATTCAGTATACGCTGGTATCGGGGGATTCGCTGCGATGGATGCCGATGAAGATTCTGGAGTGATGATTTGGGTTAGATCAGAATGAGCATTCCGGGAATCAGGATTCCTGAATCGTGATATTCTCTGCCCCAAAGGTCTTATACACATCGTCGAGCGACGGGGCTTCAGCTTCAGGCTGAGGAGCTGAACCGGGGGTTCTGTTTACAATGAAATGGCAGGGCTGTTCTGCGATGGAGCTGAGGGTTTCCTCGATGCGGGCTGTCTTATCTGGTTTGGCCAGGATCGCCGCGGAGAAGCCGGCCTCTTCGGACTTGGGCGCCCAATGGAACGTGTACGCCTCAGCGGAAACCAACTGCCCCTGTCCCAACTGGGCAAAGGTTCCGGGATCATTCCGGGCCAGCTGGGTCATGGCGTCTTTCCAGATCTGCTCCATAGTCCGGTCTTTCACGGCGGGGGAGGCTTTGCGGGGTCTGGCAGGCTCTTTGGGCGCGGGTTCCGTGTTGGGTTTTGAAACCGTGACCTGAACGGCGCCGCCTGCGATCTGATCCTGCAGGCTTTTTAATTTGCCTTCCAACTCCTGAACACGGTCCAGCAGGGCAGCCGTGTCAGCTTCTTCCGTCCGGAGGCAGGCGTGCAAGGCGGCACTCTCGAGGGCGAATCTGGGGGAAGCTGCGTAGCGCAGCGCGGAATCGACATCCAGGAAGATGTCCATGATGCTCATCAGGCGGCTCTCAGAGGCTGTTCCCGCCTGCCCGATGTAGCTGGCCGCGGTCTCTTCTGCCAGGTCCATGGTGGCGGCGAACTGATCCGGGATGGTCCGGGCGACCAGCAGCAGGCGCACATGTCCGGCAAATTCCCGGGCGAAAACTGCCGGTTCGTGCCCGGCGTTCATCAGTTCGTCGATGCAGCCGAGGGCGGCCGAGGCGTCCTGATTGATCAGGGATTCGGCAAAACGAAAGAGGAAACTCCGGTCGCTGGTACCCAGCACATGCCGGACGAGCGTTTCGTCCACATCCTGGCCGTAGCCGATGCACATGTCGAGGATCGACAGGGCGTCGCGCATGCCGCCTTCGGCCGCGCGGGCGATCTGCATCAGCGCGCCGTCGGTGGCCTTCACGTTCTCGTGGTCCACTGCTTCGCGCAGGCGCCCCATGATCTGCCGGGCCGGGATGCGGCCGAAATCATACCGCTGGCAGCGGCTGAGGATGGTGGCCGGGACCTTGTGAGGTTCGGTCGTGGCGAGAATAAAGATCATGTAGGACGGGGGCTCTTCCAGCGTTTTCAGCAGGGCGTTGAAGGCGTTGGCGGAGAGCATGTGGACTTCGTCGATGACAAAGACCTTGTAACGCCCGTACTGGGGCGGATACTGCACCGTCTCAAGGATGCTGCGCATGTCCTCCACCCGGGAGTTGGAAGCCGCGTCGTATTCGAGAATGTCAAAGCTGGACTCGTCCTGCAGCCTGCGGCAGCTCTCGCATTCGCCGCAGGCGTCGCCGTCCTTTGGGTTTTCACAGTTGACTGCTCGAGCTAGGATCTTGGCGGTCGAGGTTTTGCCGGTGCCGCGGCTTCCGCAGAAGAGGTAGGCGTGGGCAAGCCGCCCGGTGCGGACCTGGTTGCGAAGGGCATTCACGACCAGTTCCTGTCCCACCATGGAGGCAAAGGTAAGGGGCCGCCACTGCCTGTACAGGACCTGATGCTCTGCCATGGTTTTCGCTCCTTCCTCTGTGCCCGCTCAGGGCTCTTCCCACGAGAAATCCAGCTGATCCCGGAATCCGCTGACCTTGCTTGCGCCGATGCCGCTGACGGCGTATAGGTCTTCCGGATAGTGATAACTGCCGTTCGCCAGGCGTTCGGCGATGATCCGCTCGGCAAGGCTCTCGCCGACGCCGCGCAGCATGGTCAGATCTTCGATGTCATCGGAATTGATGTCCACGGTCCCATCCGGGCGTTCCACCGGTGCAGCGTCCGCGGCCGGGATGCCGGCACCTTTGAACGCCATAGCGTTATCGGCATGCTTCAACGGAAAGAGGCCGATGCAGCACAGGGCCACGGCCAGAATTGACAGGACAGCCGCCGCGACGGTCAGCGCACGCCGTTTCATACGTTTTTGCGCACTTTCTGGCCCTGGGGTGTGTCTTCGAGGACATAGCCCGCCGCCTTGATCGCGTCGCGCAGTTCGTCCGAGCGCTTCCAGTCCTTCGCCTTGCGGGCGGCGGCACGCTCGTCGATCATCTGCTGGATCTCTGCGGGGAGGGCGTCCTCTTCCTTTTGCACCAGACCGAGGATCCCGCACAGCGATCCGAAGCTCTGCAGCGCGGCTTCGACCGCGCCTTTCGAAGACTCCGCCGTGAGGGTGGAGTTGGCGTCGCGCACGAGCTCAAAGATCGCGCCGATGGCATCTGCGGTGTTCAGGTCATCGTCCATGGCGGCGTCGAAGCGATCTTCGTACTGCTTCAGGCGGGCGGTGAAAGCCTCTTCGTCCGCGTTCAGCGGGCGGTCTGCCGCCTTATCTTTCAGGAAGCGCAGCTGGTCCCGGGTGGTGTAAAGCCGCTGGAGGCTGGCGTGAGCCGCCTCGATCTGGTCCCGGGAGAAATTGATCGGGCTGCGGTAGTGGGCGGAGAGCATGAACATCCGCACGGCCTCGAGGTCGAATTCCTTCGAAATGTCCCGGACCGTCCAGAAGTTGTGCAGGGACTTGCTCATCTTCTGCCCATCCACGTTGATGAAGCCGTTGTGCATCCAGTACTTGACGTAGGGCTTGCCGGTTGCGCCTTCGGACTGGGCGATCTCGTTCTCATGGTGGGGGAAGAGCAGGTCTTTGCCGCCGCAGTGAATGTCAAAGGTCTCCCCGAGATAGGTCATGGACATGGCGGAGCACTCGATGTGCCAGCCGGGCCGGCCCATGCCCCAGGGGCTCTCCCAGGCGGGCTCGCCGGGTTTCTGGGCCTTCCAGAGGACGAAGTCCGCGGGGTTTTCCTTGTCGGTCTCCACGTCGAGGCGCTCGGAGGCACCCATCTCGCGGTCTTCCACGGACTGGCCGGACAGCTTTCCGTAGCCCGGGAAGGCGCTTACGCGATAATACACGTCGCCGTTGGAACCCACATAGGCATGTCCGTTGTCGATGAGCCGCTGCACAAGAGCGATGATCTGTGCGATGTGTTCCGTAGCCCGGGGATGCACGGTGGCGGGGCGGACGCCGAGGGCTTTGGCGTCCTTCCAGTACTCGCCGATGAAGCGGTCGGCCAGCTCCTGGACGGTGATGCCTTCTTTGTTGGCGCGGTTGATCATCTTGTCGTCGATGTCGGTGAAGTTCTGCACAAAGGTCACGTCGTACCCTTCGCGCTCCAGCTGACGGCGGAGCACGTCAAAGGTGATGAAGGGGCGGGCGTTGCCGATATGGAAATAGTCATACACCGTGGGGCCGCAGGCGTAGATGCCCACTTTACCCTCATGGATGGGCTGGAAGGTCTCTTTTTTCCGGGTCAGGCTGTTATAAATCTGCATATTCAGGCTCCTCCCTGTGAATTCATCAATTGGCTTCCAATTCTTTGATCCGCTTTTCATGCCATCGGATGGCCTGTTCCATCTCTTCTTTCAGGCTAAGGTCTTCTTCTTTCGCGAAGGCCTCCCGGATGCGTTCCAGCCGACATCGGCAGGCCTCCAGTTCCTCTTCCCTGAGCGCCGGATTGCCAAGCGCATGGCCCTGGACGGCCATCATGGTCCGCTCGACCTCCTGTGCGAAGACGGGATTGTTGGTGGTCAGGCTCAGGGCTTTGGCACACAGGATCAGCAGTTTGGCGGGATCCTCCCCGGCCTTTGCCCCGCGGAGGATGTCGGACTGAAGCTCCTCCGTCCGGCGGGTGTTTTCCATATATTGGGCCCAAGCGTTCGGTTCGCTCATGTCTGTCCACCTCCCGGTTCTTTCGCGAAACATCATAGCACAGCTGGCGGCAAATGCAAAGGAAAAAGTTGCAGGATTGACGGTGAAGGAAAGCCTTGTTATAATGCGGCTGAATCTTCACAAACAAAGGGGTGAGCGTATGTCTGGTGAAACCTTCCGCTGCATTGCCACCGCTGCTTTCGGTACCGAAGGCCTGGTGGCGGCGGAGCTGAAACGCCTCGGCTTCCGGGATGCCCGGGCCGAGAGCGGCGGCGCCTGTTTTACGGCGGACGCGGCAGGCATCGCCCTGGCAAACCTGCGGCTGCGCTGTGCGGATCGTGTGCTGATCCTCCTGGCGGAGGAGAAATGTGAAACCTTTGACGCCCTGTTCCGCCTGGTCGAGCGCATCCCATGGGAGAAGCACCTCGCCATGGACGGGCGGTACAATGTCTCCGGCAAGTGCGTCCGCAGCAAGCTCATGAGCGTGCGGGACTGCCAGTCGATCACGAAGAAGGCGTTGATCGAGCGGATGCGCAAGGCCACAGGCCTTTCCACGTTCCCCGAGACCGGCGCGGCTTTCCCGATTGAGGTCAGCCTGCACTCCGACATCGCACGAATCAGCCTGGACACTTCCGGTACGGCGCTGAACCGTCGCGGTTACCGGACCTGGAATGGCGAGGCTCCCCTGCGGGAAACCCTTGCGGCGGCCCTGGTGGAGCTCAGCCCCTGGCGCCCCGGTATGCCCCTGCACGACCCCTGCTGCGGCACTGGTACCCTGATCATCGAGGCGGCTCTTCGTGCCGCGCACATCGCGCCGGGGATCCATCGCATTTTTGCCTGCGAAAGCTTTCCTTCCTTCCAAAAGGTAGACTGGAAAGCGATCCGTGAACAGCTTCAAGAAGATATTGACCTGACCCGCATCGGGGCTGTTTCGGGTTCCGACATTGATCCGGAATCCCTGGAACTGGCGAGGCGGCATGTAAAGCAGGCTGGGCTGGAAGGATACATATCCCTTTTGCAAACTCCTCTGCAGGAACTGCAGCGGGAAGAACCCGAAGGTGTCTTCCTCTGCAATCCGCCTTACGGCGAGCGCCTTGGCGATCGGGATTCCTGCCGCGCTTTGTATGCGGACCTGCACAAACTGCAGCGTCGTCATCCCGGATGGAAGCTTTGCGCGATTTCTTCTGATCCCGGCTTCGAGCGCGCATACGGCCGCCATGCTGCCCGCCGGCGCCGTCTCTACAACGGCCGCCTGGAATGTGAATTCCTGATCTTTGAATGAAGATTTCGCATTGATGGGCGACCACGCAGGGTCGCCCCTACGCCTTGTGCCTTGTCACCATCGCCACCGCCTGCGCGCTGATTCCTTCACCGCGGCCTTCAAAGCCAAGGCGCTCCGTCGTCGTGGCTTTGACGTTGACGCGATCCAGCGGGAGATTCAGCGCTTCCGCAAGGTTCTGCCGCATGGTTTCGATATAGCCTGCCAGTTTGGGAGCCTGTGCGACGATGGTCACATCCGCGTTCGCCGCACATAAACCCTTTTCCCGCAGGAGACGGATGACTTCCGCCAGCAGTTTCATGGAGGAAATGCCGCGATAGCGCTCGTCGGTGTCCGGGAAATGGCGGCCGATGTCACCGAGCGCCGCGGCGCCGAGCAGGGCGTCCATCAGGGCGTGCACCGCGACGTCCGCGTCGCTGTGGCCGTCCAGTCCTTTTTCATACGGGATGTCCGTCCCGCAGAGAATCAGCTTCCGCCCCGGCACCAGCCGGTGCACGTCATACCCGCTGCCGATCCGGATTTCCGGCAGTGGGTTTTCTTTTTGCAGATACGCTTCCGCCACGGCAAAGTCCTCCGGTGTGGTCAGTTTGAGATTGCGGCGGCTGCCCTCGGTCAGCAGCACGGGATGGCCCAAACGTTCCACGAGAGAGGCGTCGTCGGTACCGAGAAAGCCGTCGCGCTGTGCGGCGAGATGGGCTTCGACGATCAGGTCCCTGCGGAACGCCTGGGGCGTCTGGACACAGCGGAGATTCGAGCGGTCCAGGGTCCCGGTCACATAGTGATCCTGATCCACGGATTTCACCGTGTCTACGCAGGGGATCGAGGCCACGGCCGCGCCGGTTTCCTCCGCACCGCGGATGACGGCCCGCATGGTTTCGGTGTCTGTCAGACATCGCGCGCCGTCGTGGATCAACACATGGTCGCAATCCTCCGGGAGTGCGCACAGTCCGTTCCAGGCCGAGGCCTGGCGAGTATTCCCGCCGGAGGCATACGAGATATCGGCGTCCAGCCCGTCAAGCGCCGCTTCAAACTGCGGACGTTCCGCGTCGGGGCAAACGACTACGATGCTCTCGGCAAACGGAGCCATGGCTTCCACGGCCCGGCGGATCACCGGAATCCCGGCCAGGGGCAAAAGTACTTTGTTGATCCCCGCTCGCATGCGGGTCCCCGCGCCTCCGCCCAGGACGATCGCGCTCCACATATTCACTCCTCCGCGCCTTCCGTGCCGCCGCGCTCAGCGGCAACCATGGCGTCTTCCTTGATGACCCGGTACATCGCGGCGGCGTCGCCCTTGCGGGCCGTTTCGTTGACGGCCAGAATTTCATACTCGCCAAGTTTGTTACCGAAGCGGATGGTCATAATGTCGCCCACATTGACCTCCGCGCCGGGTTTGGCGACCTTACCGTTCAGGGTCACCCGTCCACCCGAACAGGCCTCATTGGCCACGGTGCGGCGCTTGATGATGCGGGAAACTTTTAAGTATTTGTCGAGACGCATGATGGTTCTCCTTTGTTATGTGATCGGATTGTTCTTTTTTGAGTGCTTGTTTAGTTCAGGGAGGTTTCTGCGGTTTACCTCATCCGCCCTTCGGGCACCTTCCCCTAAAGGGGAAGGCAATGGGTAGAAAAGTAATCAGAAGCCTTCCCCTTTAGGGGAAGGGGGACCGCCCGCTTACTATCTATGGGTAAATCGGCATTATACCTGCGGGCGGTGGATGAGGTCGGCTACGCTTCCAGCACCAGACACTTCTCATCCGGCAGCCGATAAGCTTCCAGATACGCTTCCTCCAGCGGGATCCACCGGTTGATAAACCCCTGCAGCGCTTCGGGGCTGTTTCGCTTGCGTAGCCGATCCATTCGCTTTGCCGGGTCTATGGACAGGAAGACCCGCAGCGAGGCGTGTTCCGCGATGGGTGGGAGATTGGAGTAGCTCCCTTCGAGAATCAGTAGCCTGCCCGTCTGAATCGGTTCCAGATCCTCGTAGGCGTCTGTGTACCAGTTATATTTCCGGGGACGGAGCTCTTTGCCTGTGAAGAAGGGTTTCAGGATTTCCTCCGCAATGCGGTCCACATCTTCATTTCCGCCCGGAATTGCCAGGCGTTTTGCGGTTTTCTGCGCGTGGGGGATCACGAAGTCATCGGTGTGAAGCACGGGGCAGTTCAGAACAATTTTCAGTTTCTCCGCTAGTGTGGTCTTTCCGGACCCGCACCGTCCGTCGATCGTGATGAGGCGCGGCTGGTCTTCCGGATGTTTTGCTAGTGCAGTTAGGATGAGCAGTACCGGTTCCCAGTCCGCATGGATGAGGCGGTAGCGGGGATCTTCAAGGCGATGAACATAACCGGAGTGCGACGGGAGGACCTTTGGCCGCGCCGCCAGTTCTTCCGCCAGACCGAAGAGCCGGTCCATGTCCATGCCGGGGATGCTGCCGCATTGCGCCAACGCACTGATCAGGGAGCGGCGGTCTGCTGTCGCAGGCGCGGGGGAGGCGCACATCATCGCGGCGATCCATGCGGGCTGCAATCCCATGTCCCGGGCTGGACGGAGATTCAGGCGCAGCCAGTCTTCGACGCGTTCGGTCAGGGGCTCGTTCCGGTTGGGACCGGCTTCGGATGATTCTTTGACGATGTAGCGTTGAACCGACACAGGATCCGATAACAGATGTCCGACACCATAAATGGATTGGAAGAGGCTTTTCAGGACGTCTTCTTCGCGGTAGGCGGGGTGGGTGTGGAGAAGATCATGTAACCATTGGGGGATCATAAGCGCTCCTTGGTTCAGGGGATCAGTTCGCCGCCCTCGTCGTCGACGGGGGCGTCCTCCGTTGCCGGTTCGGGGAGGGGCGGGAGGTCTTCGAGGGAACTGATGCCGAAGTGGCTCAGGAAGCTGTCAGTGGTGCCGTAAAGGATCGGGTGGCCGACAGTGTCTTTGCGGCCGACTTCGCGGATCAGGCCTTTGTTTGTCAGGGACTGGACGGAGTAGTCGCACTTGACCCCGCGGATCTGCTCGATCTCGGCTTTCGTGACCGGCTGGCGGTAGGCGACGACTGCCAGGGTCTCCATGATCGCCTGGCTGAGGCTCTGCCGTTGGACGGGCTGCAGCAGGCGGACGACATCCTCGGCGTAGAGCGGCCGTGTAGCCAGCTGGACATGGCTGCCGAAGAGGCGGAGGATCCAGCCCCGCTGCTGGAAATCATACTCATCCCGCAGCTCTTTCAGGGCGGTGTCCAGCTCCTTGCGGGGCACGGAAAGTGCCCGGGCCAGGTCGTCTGTCAGGATCGGTTCCCCGGCTACGTAGAGCACGGCCTCGATGCGGCCCTTCAGGGTGCCCTCATAGTTTTCGGTCTCACTCACGGTCGGGTGTCTCCCTTCTGCGGTCCTCGCCGGGCATCAGCACGATTTCGCCCAGGACGCCCTGCTGTTCGGCCCTCGCCTGGCCCAGGCGCATGAGTTCGAGGAGCGCCAGGAACAGGGTGACGACTTCCTCGCGGGTCGGCGCCTGGCTGAAGGCATCCTCGAAGCGCAGGGAGCCTTTCTTGCGGATCCCCCGCATCAGGGTCAGCATACACTCCTGGACGCTGTGCTCGTCGCGGCGGATGTCCCGCGCGGCGTAACGGTTGGCTTCGGGGTTCTCATCTTCGGACGGCTTTCGTGCCCAGATCCGGGCAAAGGCGTCCACCAGCCCCTGCAGGGTCAGCCCGACCAGTTCGACTTCGGGCGGCGGCAGGGGGAATTCGTCCGGCAGCTTGGTGAACAAGCCCTTTGCGGCGTTCTCGAAACCCTGCATGGCTATGGCGGATTCTTTATAGCGCTTGTATTCTTCCAGGCGGCGGATGAGCTGCTCCTCCGGGCTCTCCTCACCATCCTCGGTGACAGGGGGCTTGGGGAGCATGGCGCGGCTCTTGATCTCAAGGAGCGTCGCCGCCATCACGATGAACTCGCTGGCGTCGTCCATGTCCATGTCCGGTGCGCTGTGGACGAAAGCGATATACTGATCGGTGATCTCCGAGACAAAGATATCCCGGATGTCCACCTGGGCTTTGGTGACCAGATGCAGGAGCAAATCCAGCGGCCCGTCAAAGTCCTTGAGCTGAAAGTTCATGGCCATGGGAGTACCTCAGGAACCGATGGAGAGGAACAGATCGAGAACACCATAATACACGGGCTCGAAGATCAGATTGATAAGCCATGAACCGATCCCGGAAAAGAGAACCACGATCATGACGATCCGGACAATCTGATATGCCTGCGGCGTGAGCTGGAAGCGTCCGCGCAGGACGGTGGCGTCCAGCACGCGGAAACCGTCGAGCGGTGGGATAGGCAGAAGGTTAAAGATAGCCAGGGAGAGGTTCATGACGCTCATGATCTGGAAGAAGAACTGCACATACATCAGCGCAGGCACATTCATGATGGTTTGAATATTGATGGCCTGGTTTGTGAGAAAATAGGTTGATATGTCAAAGTTCCCTGTCGCGACCGCGTTATACGGCATGAAATATAGATAAGAGAAGAAATCCGGGTCGATCCTGTCATTCCATATGTAACGGTTCAGCAGGACGGAGAGCGCTGTGAACAGCAGGAACAGGATCAGATTGACGGTGATGCCTGCCAGGGAGACAAAAGCATAGTCCCGGCGGTAATGCTTGAAGTTGCGCGGATTGATTGGTACGGGCTTGGCCCAGCCAAAGCGCAGGAACAGCATGCAGATCGTGCCCAGCGGATCGAGGTGCTTGGCGGGGTTCAGCGTCAGTCTGCCCATCATCTTGGCGGTGGGGTCGCCGCACCAGTAGGCGACCATACCATGACCGCACTCGTGGAGGATCAGGCTGATCAGGATGCCGACCGAAAGAATCAGATAATAAAGCAGGGCGTTTGCAGGATTCGTTTGGAAACGCGTGATCAGTTCTTCAATGACGGTAAAACGCATACAGGTTCCCTCGATTCATGAGTATTATTCCGCCAGCGTGACCCGCCCGGTGTCCGCGTCGAGGCGGTAGCGGCGGCCGAAGGCCAGGGTCAGTTTGTCGTCCATGTGGCCGACCTGCAGGCCGGCGAGGACGGGGACATTCACCCGGTCCGCCATCTGCTGCAGGATCTCATCCGTGGTGAAACACTGGCTGTGGTCGTACTCCTCGTTGCAGTCCGTGAAGCCGCCGAGCAGGATACCCGCGCAGTTCTGGAACATCCCGGTGTGCTCGAGCTGCCACAGAAACTCGTCGACCCGGTACGAGAACTCGCCAACTTCCTCGATGAACAGGAGCTTGCCCTTTGTGTCCAGCTGGTTCGGCGTTCCGCAGGAGGCTGCCAGCAGGCTCAGGTTCCCGCCGACCAGGACGCCTTCGGCGATCCCGCTCCGCAGGGGACGCAGGGGGGACCCGTCCGGGTTGATGAGCTCCCGGTCAGGATTCCCGCTGATGGCGTGAAGGAGGCTTTCCCGGCAGGGTTCCGTGATGCCGCTGCCTGGCATGGGTCCGTGAAAGGTGGCCAAATGGCAGCGCTCGTACAGGGCGATGTGCAGGACGGTAATGTCGCTGTAGCCGATAAATGCTTTCGGATGCGCGGCGATCTTTGCCCAATCCACAAGCTCCACCATCCGGGCGCAGCCGTAGCCGCCCTTGATGCACCAGACACCGTCGACTTCGGCGTCACAGAAGGCGCGTTCCAATGCGGCGGCCCGTTCTTCATCCGTCCCGGAGAGGAAGCCGTAGCGTTTGGAACAGCTCTCGTCCACTTTCACGCGGAAGCCGAGGGACTCAAGGCAGGCCTTGGCGTCGGCCACATAGCCGTCCACATCCTCGCGGTGGACACAGCCGGAGACCCCGATCAAGGCAACGGTATCCCCGGCTTTCAAGGGCTTTGGATAGATGATGTTCATGAAGCCTCCGTAAAGTCAGCGTTTTGCTTGCTCGAATTCGAGAAGTTTCAGGACTGCCATGACCTGCAGGGTAACCCCGGTCCCGATGACATCCTCGTCCACCCGGAAGGTCGGCGTGTGCAGGCCGGTGCCGATCCCGCAACCGAGATCGTAGTAGACGCCCGGCGTGTGGTCTAGGAAGTAGCAGAAGCTCTCCACCCCGAGACTCGGGGCCTGCTGTTCCACCATGAGCGCATCGCCGAGGAATTCCCTGGCGCATGCCTCGACCACCCGGTAGGCGTCCGGGTCGTTGACCACCGCGCCGTAGCTGGGTTCGATCACCATGGCGGCGCTTCCGCCCATGGCCGTGGCAACGCCTTCCGTTGTCTCGACCAGGCGGCGGTTCAGCAGCGCGCGGGTTTCCGGGCGGATCGTGCGCAGCGTGCCGGTGAGTTCCACTTCGCCGCAGATAATGTTTTGTACGGTGCCGCCCCGTACGGTCCCGAAGGTCAGGGCAACAGGATCAAACGGGGAGATGTTCCGGCTGACCAGCGTCTGCAGAGCTGAAATGATCTGCGCCGTGATGACGATGGCATCCACGCCTTTTTCAGGATAAGCCCCGTGGCAGCCTGTGCCATGAACCGTGAGCTTCAGGTCGTCGCTGGCCCCGTTCACCGCTCCGCAGCGGCTGTAAAAGCTGTTGACCGGGTAATTGGGGTTCACATGCTGACCGAGGATGCAGTCGACTTTGGGGTCTTCCATACAGCCCTGGGCAACCATCCTCTGTCCGCCTCCGATGGTTTCCTCTTCGCTTTCGAAAAGAAACTTGATCGTGCCGTGCCAGTCGTCCGGATGTGTCGAAAACCACTTGGCCGATGCCAGCGCCAGCGCCATGTGGACATCGTGACCGCAGGCGTGCATCACGCCGGGCGTCTCGGAGGCAAAGGACAGGCCGGTATTTTCCTGAATCGGCAGGGCGTCCAGTTCCGCCCGGACAGCGATGCAGGGACCTTCACCGTTCCGCAGGGTGCCCATCAGGGAATGGCAGCCGTCAAAAGTCCGGACAGGGATGCCCATAGCCTCCAGTTCCCGCCGGATACGGGCTGCGGTTTCGCGCTCACTGCCGCTGACTTCCGGGTGGCGGTGAATCTCATGCCGCATTTCGATGGCATACGGGATGACCTCCCGGACGGATTCTCGGATGTTCATAAGGGTTTCTCCTCTCCGGACAGGCTGTCCCACAGGAGGTCAGGCTTTCCCGCTTCATGATAAACCCGCACCGGTCGGCGCGAGAGCAGGGTGAGGCATTCGTTGCGGTTCGTGTGCGCCCAGTCGGCGATCTCCCCGTACCCGATCCCGCCGCCAAGCAAGGTCGCGGTGTCGCCAGCGGTACAGTCCGGGATGTTTGTCACGTCGACCATCATCTGGTCCATGCAGATCAGCCCGATGACCGGTGCTCTCTTCCCACGAATCAGCACCTGTCCGCGGCCATGGGAGAGACAGCGGGGATAGCCGTCCCCGTAGCCTGCTTGAATCGTGGCCACGCGGACGGGCGTTTCGGTTAGCGCCTCATCATACCCGATGGCCTCTCCTGTTGGGACTTGAGACACGCGGGTGACCTTTGCACGGAGACAAGCGGTCTCGAGGCAGTCAAACGGCATGGATTCACTGCCGGAAGGTCGCACTCCGTAGAGGAAAGCCCCGACCCGCACCCGGCTCATGTGCCATTCGGGATAGCGCACGAGGCCGATGGAATCGCACAGGTGGCGGTCCGGGAAGGACAAACCGAGAGCTTCCAACTGCCCGATCATCGCTGTGAACCGCTCGTATTGGCGTTCGTCCAGTTCACGGTTGACAAGTCCGAGATGGCTGTAGATCCCGTCAGCTCGTATATTGGAGAGGGTTGGAAGCAGACGGCCAAGCTGTCCGGTTGTTTCGGGATTACAGGGGAAGCCGAGGCGGTGGAAGCCGGTGTCGAGTTTGATGTGCACGACAGCGGTTTCATGGAGGGAACTTGCGGCATAATTTGCGGCTTTCAAATCCTCGAAGGATGCCGCTGTCAGGGTGACGCCGCTTTGGATCAGTTCCGGCAGTTCATCTAATTCCGAAGAGGTCATCACGAGGATCTCGCCGTGAATGCCGGCACGGCGTAGCTCGAGCGCCTCCCGGGCGCAGCTTACCGCAAAGGACGCGCAGCCGGCTTCTGTCAGGGCACGGGCGATGGGGAGCGCGCCGTGGCCGTAGGCGTTGGCCTTTAGAACGCAGGTCACTTTCGCCTGCGTGAGGGAGCAGGCGGTGCGGTAGTTCTGCTTCAGGGCGTCCAGATCGATGTCAATCCATGTCTTCAAGAATCGTTCGCTTCCGTTCGTTCTGCGTTTCGTTATGCGTTGGCGCGGTGAATGAGTTCCGCTTCGTCGATCACTTCGATGCCGAGGGATTGGGCTTTGGTCAGCTTGCTCCCGGCGGCTTCGCCTGCTACGACGAAGGCGGTTTTTTTGCTGACTGAGGAGGCCGCGGTGCCGCCGACGGCACGGATCAGGTCTTCGGCCTGCTTGCGCGAGAGGGTCGGCAGGGTGCCGGTCACGACAATGCTCATGCCGGTGAACGGGCCTTCCGCCGCGGCCTGGGCCTCGCGGGGCTTGACACCGGCGGCCAGCAGGCGATCGATCATGGTCAGGTTCTCTTCAAAGGAGAAGAACTCTGTTACGCTTTGCGCGACGATCGCGCCGACATCCGGGATGGCGGTTAGCTGTTCCTCTGTGGCAGCCTTGAGTTTCTCCAGGTTCCCGAAGGCACCTGCCAGGTCGCGGGCGGTCTTGCGGCCCACATTGGGGATGCCGAGGGCGAAGAGGAACGCGTCGAGCGCGCAGTCGCGGCTCTTTTCAAGGGCGGCGAGGAGGTTGTCGGTCTTTTTGTCAAGGAAGCCTTCCACGCCGCGGATCTGCTCGCGGGTCAGGTGGTACAGGTCCGCTGGGTCGCGGACGCTGAGGGCGTCGTAGAACTGGTCGGCAGTCTTTTCGCTCAGGCCGTCGATGTCCATGGCTTCCCGCCCGGCAAAGTGCGCGATGCGCGCCACGGCCTGGGGCTTGCAGCTCTGGCGGTTCAGGCAGAAGAGATAGGCGCCGCGCTCGATGAGGGGTGCACCGCAGGCGGGGCATACGGTCGGGCGTTCGACCGGAGTCTCACCCGGTTCGGGCTCGCCGACGCGGCCGAGGATCTCCGGAATCACGTCGTTGGAGCGGCGGATCCAGACCGGAGCGCCGATGGCGACCCGCTTGCGCAGGATGTCGCCCCAGTTGTTCAGCGTGGCTTTGCGGACCGTGACACCGTAGAAATCCACGGGGTCCAGGTGTGCCAGCGGCGTCAGCTTGCCGGTGCGGCCCAGCTCCCAGGTCACGTTCCGGAGAACGGTGACGCTCTCCTCGGCCTTGAACTTATAAGCAACAGCCCAGCGCGGGAACTTCTCGGTGAAGCCCATCTGTTCCCGCAGGGCAAAGTCGCCGACTTTGATCACCGCGCCGTCGATGAGCCAGTCCAGGGTAGGACGGCTGGCTTCGATCTCGCGGATGCAGGCGAGGAGTTCTTCCCTGTTGTGCGGTGTCCCGAGATACGGGCTCACCTGAAAACCGTTCTGCCGGATGAAGTCCAGCATGCCCGGCTGGCTGTCATAGGGCGGATCCTCGATCGTGCCGATCTGGTAGAAAAAGGCGTCGAGGCGGCGCTTCGCCGTCACGGCCGGGTCAAGGTTCCGCAAGGCCCCGGCCGCGGCATTCCGCGCGTTCTTCAGGGGCTCGGACGCAGCCTTGTTATATGCTTCCAAGGTGCTCAGGCGCATGATGCACTCTCCCTGGATCTCGAGAAGCCCCTTGTAGGGGATCGAGAGGGGGAGGCTGCGAATGGTCTTGGCCTGGGGGAGAATGGCCTCACCGACCTCGCCGTTGCCGCGGGTGGCGGCTTGGACGAGCTGCCCGTCGCGATACGTCAGGTTCAGGGTCAGACCATCGAACTTGTACTCAACGTAGTATTGGAGGTCGGTGCGGCCTGCCAGACGTTCCGTGCGGTCGATCCAGGCCTCGAGCGCCTCTTCGGACTGGACTTTGTCCATGCTCCAGAGGCGTGTGATATGGCGGTGGGGCTCGAAAGCCGTGAGCGGTTCTCCGCCGACGCGGTGGCTGGGGGAATTCGGGAGGATCTCGCCGCTCTCCCGCTCCATGCGCTGCAGCTCATCGTACAGGGCGTCGTACTGCATGTCCGACATGATCGGCGCGTCGTGCTGGTAATAGGCGGAGGCGGCCTCGTTCAGGCGGTCTACCAGGGGACGCATTTTGGCTTGCCAGTCACTCATGTCTCGTCCTCCAGTTTCGCGATCGGCGCGAGGGACAGGGCAAATTCCTTCTCGCCCAGCGCGATGAAGTCAATCCTGATGCGTGCCGCCATGTCCTGGCCGGAGATGGCCGTTACCGTGCCCTCTCCGAACTTCCGATGGATGACGCGGTCGCCCGCCTTGAACTGGGGCTTGGCTTCCAGCCCGCGGGCGGCGGACGCGGCAAAGCCTTTCTGCACGCCGGGGATGCTCAGGGGATCTCCCGGGCGGATGACGGTCTTGCCGGCGGCGGGACGCTGGATCCGCGGGGGCGGGGGCATGTCACGGAAGGCACGGTCGCGCACGGCACTCTCGTCCTTCGTGAGCCGTTTCGGGATCTCCTCGAGGAAGCGGCTGGCGGTGTTGAAATTCGGGGTGTTGTAGATCGTGCGCTGGTGCGCGCGGGTGAGCAGGAGCTTGCGCCGGGCACGCGTGATGCCCACATAGCACAGCCTGCGTTCCTCCTCCAGTCGCGTATCGTCCAGCAGGGAACGGTTGGAGGGGAAGAGTCCGTCTTCCATGCCGGTGATGAACACGGTGTCGAATTCCAGGCCCTTGGCGGAGTGCAGGGTCATCAGGGTCACGTAACCGCCTTCTTCGGAGAGACTGTCGGTATCCGTGACCAGGGAGATGTTCTCCAGGTAATCCGCAAGTTTTCCTTCTGGATTTGCAAGCTCAAATTCATGGACACCGCCCACGAACTCGCGGATGTTCTCGACGCGGGACTGGGCTTCCTCCGAGGTCTCTACCTCGTACTGCGCCTGCAGGCCGGTGCGTTTGATGAGCTCCTCGACAAAGTCCGTCAGCCCCATGCTGTCCTTGAGGACCAGGAGCTGGGCCATCAGTGCGGCGAAATCCGAGACGCACTTGCGCGGGCGGGAGGAAAGGGAGTCGGGGAGCAGGGTCAGCGTGGAGAAAAGGGGAACCTCCATCTCCCGCGCGTGGCGAATCAGCTCCTGGACGGTGCTGTCGCCGATGGCGCGCTTCGGCACATTGATGATGCGTTGCAAGGCCATGTCGTCGGCCGGGTTTTCGAGCACGCGGAGATAGGCCACGATGTCGCGGATCTCGCGCCGCTCGTAGAAGCGCATCCCGCCGAAGACCCGGTAGGGGATCTTGGGCTCCACGGAGGCCATGAGCATTTCTTCCAGCACGCGGCTCTGCGCGTTGACGCGGTAGAGGATCGCCATCTGGTTATAGGGCACGCCTTGCCGGTGGAAGAGCTTGATGCGGCTCACGACCCAGCCGGCTTCGCCGCGCTCGTTGTCCGCGCAGTAGACGGAGATGGGTTCGCCCTCTTCAGCCTCAGTCCACAGATGTTTCTCCTTGCGGCCTTCGTTGTGCGCGATGACCTGGTTGGCCGCGTCGAGGATGTTCGCGGTCGAGCGGTAGTTCTGTTCGAGCTTGATGACCGTGGTTTCGGGGAAGTCTTTCTCAAAGTCGAGGATGTTACGGATATCAGCCCCGCGCCACCCATAGATCGATTGATCGTCGTCGCCTACGACGCAGAGGTTCCGGCTCTCGGCGGTCAGGATCTTCACGAGCATGTACTGCGCGTAGTTGGTGTCCTGGTACTCGTCGACCATCACATAGCGGAAGCGCTCGCGGTAGCTCTGCAGCACCGGCGGATGCTGTGCGAAGAGCTCGAGCGTCCGTAGGAGCAGATCGTCGAAGTCAAGGGCGTTGAGTTCCTTCAAGCGCTTTTCATAGGCGACAAAGGCATCATGGATCATCTGGCACCGGTAATCCCGGTCGCTCTTCGCGAACCACTCGTCCGGCGTCCACAGCTTGTTCTTCGCATCTGAAATCTTCGAGCGAATCTCCCGCGGAGGGAGGATCTTCTCATCGATATTCTGCTGTTTCAAGATCTCTTTGACGACCGCGTTCTGGTCTTCGTCGTCATAAATGGCAAAAGAGCGGCTATAGCCGAGCTTTTCGATATCGCGGCGCAATATCCGCGCACAGGAGGAGTGGAACGTGGAGATCCAGGCGTCCTCCGCCGAATCGCCGACCAGCGCTGTGATGCGCTGCTTCATCTCCCGCGCGGCCTTGTTCGTAAATGTCAGGCAGAGTATGTGCCAGGGAGCGACCCCGCTGTCCATCAGGTTTGCCGCCCGGTAGGTCAGCGCGCGGGTCTTCCCGCTTCCGGCGCCCGCCAAAATGAGCACAGGGCCTTCCAACGTTGTGGCTGCAAGGCGCTGCTGCGGATTGAGCATACTTAAATCCATGTCATCCCTCTGTCTTTCGGTATCATAAATCTGCTGTTGCCTATCGAACCTCATCTGCCCTTCGGGCACCTTCCCCTAAAGGGGAAGGCATTTGCCTTTTCCCACTCATTGAGCCTTCCCCTTTAGGGGAAGGGGGACCGCCCGCGCAGCGGGTGGTGGATGAGGTCTTCTGTCACAATTCCCCTTGTTTCTCCAGCGCATCGAGCACGCGGTTATACCCGTCCGCGCCGTATTCCTTTGCCCGGTTCACCCGGCTGATGGTGGCGGTGGAGGCGCCCGTGCGGCGGGCGATCTCCTGGTATTTCACGTTATCCCGCAGCATGGTAGCTACGGTGAGACGCTGGGCCATGGCCTGGATCTCCGCGATGGTGCATAGGTCCTCAAAGAAACAATAGGCGTCCTCCACAGTCTCCAGGGTCAGCACCGCCTTCATCAGCAGATCTGCCTGCTCGCTGTGGATCCGTCTGTCATCCATACGCCCCGCCTCCTTTGAAATCATAATTCAACATTATAATTATACCACAAATGGTTGGGGATTGCAAAGGTTTTGCAAACCCAACCAAAAGGCTCCCCAGCTGTGCTGGGGAGCTGGTACCGCGTAGCGGTGACTGAGGGGCAATCGTACCCGGATGGGCGACCACACAGGGTCGCCCCTACGGTTCGTTATTTCCTCACGATCAGCGTCACGCTTACTGGTTCAACCGTGAACGCTCCGAAGACCGGCTCGGCGTCGGGGGTGACCTTGTCGCCCTGTACAGCAACGATATAGTTCTCCCAACCCTCGGGCGGATCGAATTCTTTCGCGTCGGCCTTCGGATTGACGACCGCGTAGGCGATGACGTTTTCGCCATCGGACCAGGTGATGCCGATCAGGCTGCCGGTCAGGGTTTCGGCGACGGGCTCGACTTCCGTCAGGAAGCGGTAGGGGGAGTCGGGATTCGTGTACTTGTCGCGGCGCAGGGCGATGAGGCCTGCGTAGAAGTCGGACATGACCTGTTCATCGCTGTCGGGCGTCAGGACTTCCCAGTCGATGTTGTTGATCTCATCGGAAGACATGTAGCTGTTGCTGTCGCCCTGTTTGGTGCGCAGCATTTCTTCTCCGGCGAGGAAGAACGGCGTGCCGCGGCTCAGGAGTACGACTGCGCCGCAGAGGCGGTTCATGGCCAGGAGGTCTTCCTTCGCGGCGTCGGGATTGGTGGCCAGGAGCTTGTCCCAGAGGGTGTTGTTGTCGTGGGACGACGTGTAGTTGATGACCATCGCGTCGTTCACGAACCAGGAGACGCCGCTGGACTTCACGCCGCCCTGGATGCCGAAGATGACCTTCTTGGCGTTGCCCTTGGTGGCCTTGCCGTTGGCATAGCCCTGGTCCTTGCGGTCAAAGACGCTGCCCTTCAGGCCGTCACGGATGGAATCGTTGAAAACCGCGATCCCGCCGATCGCGCCTTCACTGGCCGTGATCTGCCGGATGTTGGCCTGGCTGGCCTGGAAATTGTCGCGCAGGGCGGAGGCACCGCCGGTCCAGCCTTCGCCGTAGATCAGCGCCTTCGGGTTCACGGCGTGGACGGCTTCTTCAATCGCCTGCATAGTCTGGACATCGTGCAGGGCCATCAGGTCGAAGCGGAAGCCGTCAAGCTGGTACTCTTTCGCCCAGTAGGTCAGGCTGTCCACCATGTACTTGCGGAACATCACGCGGTTGGAGGCGGTCTCGTTTCCGCAGCCGCTTCCGTTGGAGGGTGTTCCGTCATAGCTGAAGCGATAGTAATAATAGGGTACGATGCGGTTCAGGCAGGAATCGGCGGAATAGGTGTGGTTGTAGACGACATCCATCACGACGCCGATGCCGGCTTCGTGCAGGGCCTGCACCATCTGTTTGAATTCCTTGATGCGGACCTCGCCGTGGTAGGGATCGGTGGAATAAGAGCCCTCGGGGGCGTTGTAGTTCTTGGGATCATAGCCCCAGTTGAACTTCGCGCCTTCGCCGCGCTCATCCACGGTGGCAAAGTCATAGACGGGCTGCAGGTGCACATGGGTGATGCCGAGATTCTTCAGGTAGTCGACGCCGACGGGCTGTCCGGCCGCGTTGACGAGACCGGTCTCGGTAAAGGCCAGGTATTTGCCGGGATACTGGGAATCGCTGATAGCGTTGGAGAAGTCACGGACGTGCACTTCCCAGATCACCGCGTCGCCGTAACTGTTCAGTTCAGAGAACACAGGCGTGTCGCGGAAGCCATCAGGCTCGGTCAGCGCGAGATCGACGACCATGCCGCGGTCGCCGTTGACACCCACAGCCTTTGCGTAGGGATCCACGGCCTCCTGCACGCCGACAGCGGTTGTCACGGTGTAGGTATAGTACGTGCCGTGCCCGCAGGCATAGGCGATACTCCAGACGCCCTTGTCCTGCCGCTCCATCGGCACATTGGCGAAGGCTTCGCAGTCATTTCCGGCCTCGAAGAGGTTCAGGACGACGGAAGAAGCCGTCGGCGCCCAGACCTTGAAGATCGTCTGATCCCCGTCGATCACCGCGCCGAGGTCGTCGCCGTCATAGGTGTAGTTGGCGATAAAGTCCGCGCTGTCGAAGATGTCGGTCGGAACGGCCGCCATCTCGCCGTACTCCTCGATCTCCACGGTGTACTGCAGGGCGATGTCCAGCGTCTCGGCCAGGGTGATGGTGCCCATGACCACATTGTTGTTCAGACTGGACACACCGGTGATCTCGAGTTCCCGGTCACCCTGCCGTACATGGATCTGGTCCAGACTCTCCAGCCGTGCCGCGGGGCTGATGATATAGCGGATCTGGTTCGGCCCTGTGATGCCGGCGATCTGGAAGATCCGGATGGGTTCCAGGGTCTGGCCTCCGTCGCGGCTGGTGTACTGCATGCCGTCCCCGGTCTTGAGGTAAATAGAGGTCTCGCTGCCGGTCAGGATCGCAAACCGGTCGCTCTCGAAGTCCTTGGTAGCCTCGCCCCAGGCGGTGCCGCCGGGATCAGAACAGTTCTTCCGCACGATGAAACCCACCTCGCTCACGTCCTCAGGGACATTGATCACACATTTTACGCCATAGGCGCAGGGGTGGAACAGGTTGCCGCTGCCGTCCTTCCCCGGAAACCAAAGCCACACGTCGCATTTTGAATAGTCCGCGTCGGGGTCGTTCCAGTACAGGGTCAGCTGGCGGGTTCCGGGTTCCCGCTCCAGGGTGTACTCCTCAGGGGCTTCCGCCAGTCCGCCCACTAAGGGCAGGGCCAGCATCAGCAGGGACAAAAACATGGCAATCAAACGTCTGCGCATCATACTTTCATGCCCTCCGTTCCGGTTGAAATTGCGTTTTTACGGTGCCCCAATCATAGCACATTTCAGGCAAATTGTCAATGAAGCCAAAGACGGCTGTTCCCCTTTACAAACCGGGTAAATGTGCTATGATGTTGCCGTATTAAGGACTAAAATGGAAGGGAAGGAAACGCCCATGAGTGAAAGACAGCAGGCGGAATTGCTCCTGCGCAATATTCCGGAGCGGAACCTCCATATCGTCATTGCCCTCATGCGCGAATTGACGGAATATGAGGACTATGTGGAGTATGCCCTCGATGAGGCGGATTATCTCGCCGAAAATACAACTGAACGACTGACGCACGAAGAGGTGTTTTCCGGCTTGCGGAGGGCAATCAATGCGTGATTATCAATTGCGCTATCTCCCGCAGTTTTATCAGGACATAGAGGAGCATACGCTTTATATTTCCAGAACGCTGAAAAACCCGCAGGCTGCAAAGGAATTGCTCGAGGCGGCCGAAATTGCCATTCTGGAGAGAAGACCTCATGCTGAGGCTTTTGAACAATATCATTCCCGCAAGGAACGGAAATACCCATACTACCGGATCTATGTCAAAAACTTTGTGATATTCTATGTTGTAATCCCCGAGGGCAACCACAAGGTGATGGAAATCAGGAGATTTCTGTATGGGAAAAGTAACTGGAAGCGGAAGATTTGAAATTGAATCCGTGAAAGGACAGATAACGTCATGATCGTGTTGGGGATCGACCCGGGGTATGCGCTGATGGGATGGGGGGTGGTGGAGAGCAACGGAAGCCGCCTGAAGCTCATCAATTACGGATGCGTCGAGACCTTTGCCCATACACCCATGCAGCACCGCCTCCGCACGCTCTACAAAGGCGTGCAGGATCTGGTCCATATCTACCAGCCCGATGACGTGGCCTTTGAGGAACTGTTCTTTGCGCACAACGTCACGACCGCGCTGATGGTCGGCGCAGCCCGCGGTGCAGCGATCATCGCGGCGACTGAATACACCGAGAACCTTTACGAATACACTCCCGGCCAGATCAAGCAGGCGGTGACCGGGGACGGCAACGCGGACAAGAAGCAGGTTCAGCAGATGGTGCGAATGCTCCTCGGCATGCAGGAGATCCCCAAGCCGGACGACGCCGCGGACGCCATCGCCTGTGCGATCACGCACTGCAACACAGGTGTGGCGAAAGAGCAGTTCAGGATGAAGTAAACTGTATATCGGGTACTAGGAGTTAGAAGATATGTACGCATTTATCGAAGGAAAAGTCTGTGAGAAGAGCGGCGGGACGCTGATCCTTCAGGCCGGCGGTGTCGGGTATTTACTGACCTGCTCCCTGACCACCATTCAGGCCGCACCGCCCGTGGGACAGACCATGCGCTGCATGACCTATCTGTCCGTTCGCGAGGACGCCATGGAGCTCTTCGGATTTGCGACCCAGGAAGAGAAAGACCTCTTCCTGAGGCTGATTGCTATCAGCGGTGTTGGCCCGAAGCTGGCTTTGAGCATCCTTGGCTCAATGCCGGTGCGCGACCTGCAGGTGGCGATCCTGATGGATGACGTGACGGCGATCTCCCGGGCGCCGGGTGTCGGCAAGAAGACAGCCCAGCGGATCACCCTTGAACTGCGGGACAAAATCACGCAGGCGGAAGTCAGCAGCGTGAGTGCGGTTGCGGACATTCCCGTCAAACCGCAGGCCGCGGACAGCCTCGGCGAGGCATTGGAAGCCCTGATGGCGCTGGGCTATACGGCAACCGAGGCCAGAACAGCGCTGAGCCATGTGAAGGACAGGAATGCCCCTGTGGACGAACTGATCACCCAGGCGCTGCGATCGATGGCGAGCCTTTGATGGAGTGAGCAGTGAGTAGTGAGGAGTGAGCAGTGAGCCATGATGGAAGAAGAAAGGTTTGTCACGGGATCTCTCCGCGCGGATGAGGACAGTTTCGACACTTCGCTCCGCCCGCATACGCTGCGGGAATATGTCGGTCAGGAGGATGTGAAAAAGAGCCTGAGCATCTATATCCAGGCGTCTTTGGCGCGGCATGAGCCGCTGGACCATATTTTGCTTTACGGGCCTCCCGGACTGGGCAAGACAACGCTTGCGTCCATTGTGGCGGCGGAGATGGGGCAGAACATCCGTGTGACCTCCGGTCCGGCCATCGAAAAGCCCGGTGACCTGGCGGCCATGCTCTCGAACCTCTCCGAGGGCGACGTGCTCTTCATCGACGAGATTCACCGCCTGTCCCGGGCTGTCGAGGAAGTCCTGTACCCGGCGATGGAGGACTTCGCCATCGACATCATGGTCGGCAAGGGTCCCACAGCCCGCTCCCTGCGCATTCCCGTGCCGCGTTTTACGCTGATCGGCGCGACGACGCGCTTCGGTATGCTGTCGGCTCCGCTGCGCGACCGCTTCGGTATCATCTACCGACTGGAACTGTATACGCCCGAGGAGCTTTCCCGGATCGTCACCCGCAGCGCTGGGCTTCTCAAGGTGAAGGAAGCCCAGCCCGAGGGCATGCTGGAGATCGCACGCCGCAGCCGCGGGACGCCGCGTATCGCGAACCGGATGCTCCGCCGTGCCCGGGACTATGCCGACGTGCGCAACGGCGGCGTGCTCAGCGCGGAAATGGCGGACGAAGCCCTGGTCATGAACGGCGTGGACGCGCTCGGCCTGGACAAGACGGACCGCACAATGCTGGCCGCCATGATGGACAAGTTCGGCGGCGGCCCGGTGGGGCTGGACACGCTCGCTGCGATGACGGGGGAGGACGCCGCCACCATCGAGGGCGTGTATGAACCCTACTTGATGCAGCTGGGTTTCATCATGCGTACCCCGCGGGGTCGCATGTGCACTCCGGCGGCCTGGGATTACATGAAACGCGAGATGCCCGGCGGCCTCCGGCCCGGGGACAGCGAGCAGACGCGGATGGAGCTTCGAGATGCGGACTTCTGACTTTGACTATGAACTCCCCGAGGAACTGATTGCCCAGACCCCGATCGAACCCCGAGACCACAGCCGCCTGCTGGTTGTGAGCGCGTTGGAAGATGGGATCGAGCATCGGCGTTTTGACGATATACTTGAGTACCTCAACCCAAACGATGCCCTTGTAATCAACGAAACCCGGGTCATTCCGGCACGCTTATTAGGTGTAAAGGAAGATACCGGTGTGCCGGTGGAAGTGCTTTTGCTGCGGCGCGAAAACACTACCGACTGGGAAGCGCTGGTAAGACCCGGGCGGAGACTGAAACCCGGTGCGATCTGTTCCTTCGGCGAAGGACTCCTTCGCTGTGAAGTCCTGGATAATGTGGAAGATATCGGCGGGCGTCATGTGCGCTTCCATTATGACGGGGTCTTCGAGGAACTCTTGGACCGACTCGGCGAGATGCCCTTGCCGCCGTATATTCACGAAAAACTCCGTGATCGCGAACGCTACCAGACCGTCTACGCGAAGACCGAAGGCTCGGCTGCCGCGCCGACCGCTGGCCTGCATTTCACACCTGCGCTGCTTGAGCGCATCCGGGAAAAGGGTGTGACGATTGTCCCGGTACTGTTGCACGTGGGGCTGGGTACCTTCCGTCCGGTGAAGGCAGAGGAGATCAGCGACCACAAGATGCATTCCGAATGGTACCAGGTGACTCCGGAGGCCGCCGACACCCTGAACCGCATCCGTGCCGCAGGCGGTCGTCTGATCTGCGTTGGCACGACTTCCGTTCGCACGATCGAGACTGTGGCGGACGACCAGGGTGTGATCCATCCGGGCAGCGGCGACACCGCGATCTTCATTCACCCGGGCGTGCGGATCAAGGCTGTGGATGGGCTGATCACGAATTTCCATCTTCCGCAGTCCACACTTCTGATGCTCGTGTCCGCATTCCTGACGCGGGAAAAAACATTGGAAGTCTACCGCAAAGCCGTCGCGGAACGCTACCGCTTTTTCTCCTTCGGGGATGCGATGTTCATCCGGGGGAAGAGAGCGCCATACGACACAGCGGAGTGAGCAGAAAACAGCGAGTAGTGAGTAGTGAAATCTGCTTTGCTACTCTTTTTCGGTTTGTTATTCGTCTTGCTCTCAGCTTTTCGGTTCAAGTGATCGGTCCGATCATTTCGCGATGCCCTGTTGCCCTATGCCTTATGCACTATGCCCTTTGCCTTTTCACACTACTCACTACTCTCTGCTCACTACTCTCTCTTTTGTCTTTCCGCTGTACAAGATTTGCGTTCTTTTCCCATTTGCGGTATAATGCCCGCTGTGGGGCGCTGCCTCCGTTTTCAGCCTGTTTTGGATGTGATGCCATGATCCGGTATATCCTGAAGCGTTTATTGGCCGGCGTGATCAGCATGGTGGTTTTGATCACGGTCGTGTTTTTCATGATGCATGCCATTCCGGGCGACCCCTTTGCTCCCTCCGATCAGAAGAACGTACCGCCGGAGATTCTGGAACGCATTCGTGCGACTTACGGCTTGGACAAGCCGGTGCTGGAACAGTATTTTGATTATTGGAAAGCTTTGCTGCAGGGCAACCTGGGCGTTTCAGTCCGCGGGACCGAAGGTGTTAGCGTCAGCGACAAGATCACGCATCATTTTCCGAGCTCGCTCCTTGTGGGCGGCATTGCGGTTGTGTTTTCGCTGTTGGTGGGTATCCCGTTGGGCGTCTTGGCCGCGATCCGGCGGAAAAAGGCGGCAGACTTTACGACCATGGCGATCGCCTCGGTCGGCATTTCGATCCCGAGCTTCGTGCTGGCGCTGCTGCTGCTCCTCCTGACCGGCGAGGTGCTGAAGATCCCGATCTCGGTCTTCCAGGTCGATTTTATCCATCTGCTCATCCCTGTGCTATGTCTGAGTTTTAACCCGATCGCCTATATCGCGCGGCAGACACGCTCTTCCATGCTGGAAGCTTTGGAAAACGATTATGTCCGTACCGCCCGTGCCAAGGGCGTCAGCGAACTCATGGTGGTGGCCAAGCACGCGCTGAAGAACGCACTGACCCCGGTGATCACCTATCTCGGGCCGCTGGTGGCGGGCCTGCTGACCGGTTCCTTCGTCGTGGAGAAGGTCTTCTCGATCGACGGTATCGGGCGGTATTTCGTGCAGATGGTGTCGGACCGCGATTACAATATGATCATGGGAATCGTGATCTTCTACGGCGCGTTCGTGGTGATCTGCAACCTGATCAGCGACATCCTGCTGGCCATCGTCGACCCGCGGGTGCGCTATGAAAAGTGAGGTGAGGGCATGAGTCAGTACGATTTTCACAGCGTAGAAATCCCGTACCGGGAATTCCCGGCGTCCATGTTCACGCCGATCCGCTCGGACGCGCTGGCGGAGGAGATTGCCCGGCCCTCGACCTCTTATTGGAAGGATGTCTGGCACCGCTTCCGCCGGGACCCGCTGGCCATGATCGGCCTGGTTGTCTTTACCGCGATGGTGCTGGCCTGCATTTTCTACCCGATGCTCACCGACCGCCCCTATGACGGGATGTTCCTGAAGGAGAGTAAAAAGGCCCCTTCATGGGATCACCTTTGCGGGACCGACCGGATGGGTCGCGACCTCTTCGTGCGGATCATGTACGGCGCCCGTATCTCCCTGTCCATCGGCGTGGGCGCGGCGGTGATCAACCTGGTGATCGGCGTGATCTACGGCGGCATTTCCGGATATATTGGCGGGCGCACGGACATGATCATGATGCGCATCGTGGACATTCTGACATCCCTGCCGAGCCTGCTGTACATGCTCCTGATCATCAAGATCTTTGAGCAGCTGAAAATCAACGAGGTCGTGGCCATCATGGTGGCCCTGTGCTTTACCTCGTGGATCGGCACGGCCCGTGTGGTCCGGAATGAGGTGCTCCGGCTCAAGAACGCCGAGTATGTCATGGCGGCTCGCCTTTGCGGCGGGAAGACGCGGCATCTGCTCCTGCGGCATATGATTCCGAACGCGATGGGTCCGATCATTGTCTCGACGGCGTTCCTGGTGCCGAGCGCAATTTTCTCAGAGTCCTTCCTGTCCTACCTGGGCCTGGGTATCAAGAAACCGATGTCCTCGTGGGGCTCGCTGGCCAGCGAGGGCTTCGGGGATTACAGCCTGTATCCGTGGCTGCTGGTCTTCCCGCTGGTGGCGATCTGCATCACGATGCTGGCCCTGAACTTTATCGGCGACGGCCTGCGCGACGCCCTTGACCCGCGGCTGAAGCACTGATTGATTTCTGATTATGCAATGTGTGTAATGTTTGAAAGGCGGTGAGCCCATGGCCCTGCTGGAGGTGGAGAACCTGACCACGACCTTCCGGATCGGCGTGGGCCGTGTTCAGGCGGTTCGCGGCATCTCCTTCCACGTGGACGAGGGCGAATTCCTCGGCATCGTGGGCGAGTCCGGTTCCGGCAAGAGTGTGACCATGCTCAGCGTGATGAACCTACTGCCGGATTACGCTACGATCAAAGCGGACGCCATCCGCTTCAACGGCGTGGAGATGACCAAGCTGCGCGGGAAAGAACTCCGGGCCATGCACGGCAAGGAGATCAGTATGATCTTCCAGGACCCGATGACCTCCCTGAATCCGCTTTTCACCGTGGAACAGCAGCTGATCGAGCCCCTGAAGATTCACCTTGGGATGAAGAAGGCCGAAGCCCGCGCAAAGGCGCTCGAACTTCTGCGCCAGGTTGAGATCCCGGCGCCGGAGGAACGGCTGAAGCAGTACCCCCACGAACTTTCCGGCGGCATGCGCCAGCGCGTGATGATCGCCATGGCGGTAGCCTGCAACCCGAAAATGATCATTGCCGACGAGCCCACTACGGCCCTTGACGTGACGATCCAGGCGCAGATCCTGGAACTGCTGGAGGGCCTGAAGCGCAATTCCGGCGCGTCCGTCGTGATGATCACGCATGATTTGGGCGTAATCGCCAGCATGTGCAGCCGCATCATCGTCATGTACGGCGGGACCATCTGTGAGGAAGGCTCGGCCCGGGACATCTTCTACGCGCCGCGCCACCCCTATACCTGGGGCCTGCTGAACTCGGTCCCGAAGATTTCCACCGGCGAGCACAAAAAGCTCGTGCCCATTCCCGGCACGCCGCCGGACATGCTCAAGCCGCCCGCGGGCTGCCCCTTCGCACCCCGCTGCCGCTACTGCATGCGGGTGTGTACGACGGTTGCGCCGCCCCTGCTGCAGTGCGGGGAGGGCCATCGCGCCGCCTGCCACCTGATGCACCCCAACGCTCCGAAGATTCAACGGGAGGACGCATGACAGACCAGACCAAACCCATCCTCTCCGTCCGGGACCTGCATACCTGGTTCTCCGTGGACGCGAAAGAGGTGTTCGCCAAGCGCGCCCTGCTCAAGGCGGTGGACGGGGTCAGCTTTGACATCAAGCGGGGCGAGACCTTCGGCCTGGTGGGCGAGAGCGGCTGCGGAAAGACCACCGTAGGCCGCACGGTCGTCAGGCTGTACCGCCCCCACAGCGGACAGATCTTCTTTGACGGTGTGGACATTTCAAAGCTGGAAGGCCGCGCGCTGATGACCTACCGCCGCCGGATGCAGATGATCTTCCAGGACCCTTATGCATCGCTCGACCCGCGGATGACGGTCGAGGACATCATCGCCGAGCCCCTGAAGCTGCAGGGCGTCAAAAAACTGGAGCGCCGGCTGCGCGTCCGGGAACTGATCGGGCGCGTGGGCCTGAAGGCTGACCACCTGAACCGCTATCCCCACGAGTTTTCCGGCGGACAGCGGCAGCGCATCGGCATTGCCCGGGCACTGGCAACCAAGCCGGACTTCATCGTCTGTGATGAGCCGATCTCCGCCCTGGACGTTTCGATCCAGGCGCAGGTGATCAACATGCTCGAAGAGATGCAGGAGGAGATGGGGATCGCTTTCCTCTTTATCTCCCATGACCTGTCCATGGTCAGCCACATCTCCCATCGTGTCGGTGTCATGTACCTTGGCCACCTGGTCGAGATGGCGGACATGCGGGAACTCTACGAGCACCACCTTCACCCATACACTACGGCGCTGATGTCCGCGGTACCGATCGCGGATCCGGACAAGGCCGCTGCCACGAAGCGCATCGTGCTGCAGGGCGACGTACCCACGCCGATCAATCCGCCGAGCGGCTGCCCCTTCCGCACCCGCTGCTCGCACTGCACCGAGCGCTGCGCGTCCGAGATGCCGAAGATGAAGGAAGTTTCGCCGGGCCATTTCCTGGCCTGCCATGTGATGGAAAACGCGTAACCCTGGGGCGGCTTATGCCGCTCCATTTTCGTGAAAACGTAAAATCTTGCAGAATTTACAATCTGTCATTGGCGAGGTTGTGCTTTTGTGGTATACTGTCCCGGAATGACCTCGGTCATTCCGGTTTTCGTGCACTCCATCCGACCGGACTTCAGGAAGAAGAGGCAGGATTTTATGGATCAGAGACCCTCATTCGGCAGCTTCGGCAGGGCGCAGCAGGCATCCGGCCAGACCGGCAGCCCAAACCCGTGGGCCCAGGGCGATGTCACCCAGGGCAGTTACGCGGGCGTCGGCTACCAGGCCCCGCAGCCCGTCGCATATAATCAGACAGCACCGCAGCAGCCGATGCAGCAGCAGCCCAACGCGGGTATGTGGCAGCAGGCGGGTGGCTTCGGCCAGCAGGCATCCCCGCAGGGCGGGTACAGTCAGGTCGCTCCCCAGCAGGCCGGCGCGCAGCCGATGGGTGCGCAGCAGCCCACAGCCGACCCGATGCCCCAGGGCGCATGGCCTGCCCAGGGCACAGCCTGGCAGAACAACGGCGGCCAGCCCTGGCCCGAATCTGTGTACAACGGCCAGCCGCGCCGCCGCCACCGGATCCGGATCGACAGCAAGACCGTCCTGGGCGTCCTGGCCTGTGCAGTCATGCCGCTCCTGCTGGTGATTGCCCTGGTGGTTCACGCGGGCTGGCTGACAATCCTCACCGCCGCGCTCGCGGTGGCCATGCTGACGATCCTGTGGCTGTCGCAGGCTTTCGAGCGCCCGACGAACATCATGATCTCTGTGCTGTATGCGGCTGCGCTCGTTGTGGCGATCATCCTGACGGTCAATGCGCAAGGCAAGACCCAGAACCGCTCCGGCGGCACGGCGCAGGTGAATACCGCGAGCCTTTCCGGGAGCTCCCTGTCCTTCTATAATTGGGTCACGCAGGGAAATCCCTCCGTGTCCGTGACGAATCCCGATGCTTCAACGGTGCAGCAGGTTCTCCAGAGCCAGGAAGAGGATTTGGGCACCTTCGCCCTGCAGGAAGAGCAGAATAACGGCGCGATCGACGCCTCGGTGGAGGTCTCGGACCGTTTCCTCACCTACTGGCAGGAGAATCTCCAGGAGAGCATGGTCAACCTGTGCAGCCGGAGCTGGTCCCAGAGCCTGAAGAGCAGCACAACGCCCAGGATCGAGCTGTTCAGTCTTCTGCGGAACCGCACGATGCTGAGCTTTGAATTCGTCAGCGTGACGGGTTCGATCAACGACCAGCGCCGTACGGTCACCTACTATGCCGACATGTATCCGCCGGGAAGCACCATCGCGGCCCGCTATGTGCTCAAGGTGGATGTCGTGCAGGAGGGCGGCCAGTGGTATGTTGACCCGCGGTCCATGGAGAGCAACGCGCCGACGCCCTCTCCGACGCCGGCAGTAAGTTTGCCCACCCAGCCTCCGGATCCTCCGGAAGCGGCTCTCTCGACGGTGCTGTATTACAACCCGGACGGCGGCAAGCTTTACCATCTGGATCCTTACTGCTCGTCTGCCAAGCCCGAGTACCTGCCCTTCAAGGGTCACTTCACCTATGCGGAGATCAATGATCCCGCCTACAAGAACCTGACACCCTGTACGATGTGCGGCGCGCCGCTGCGCTATAACTGATTCGGGTTGCCGGTATGAAGATGGATGAAAAGCTGCAGTGGGCGCTGACCGGAGTCCCCGCGCGAATCGGCGTAGGCCTCTCCGGTGGCGCAGACTCGGTCGCCCTGCTGCTGGCGCTTGTCCAGCGCGGAAAGCCGGGCCTCTTCGCGGTTCATGTGAACCACGGCCTGCGTGGGGAAATGGCTGACCGGGATGAAGACTTTTGCCGGGGCCTGTGCGGAAGCTTAGGTGTCCCCCTGAAAGTGTATCGCTTGATCCTCCCGCAGGGATGCGGAGAGAACCGCTCGCGCACCGATCGGTATGGCGCGTATCAGATCGCCTGTGACGAGGAAGGCTGTGACACGATCGCCCTCGCGCACCACCGGGATGACCAGGCAGAGACTTTTCTCCTCCGTTTGCTGCGAGGCAGCGGGACGCGGGGCCTGGGTGCCCTGCGATTTGAACAGCGGTGGGGGGATATGCGGGTATTCCGTCCGCTTCTGACATTTACGCATCAGGAACTCTGTGACTGGCTGACGGACAAGGGCCAGCCCTGGGTCGAGGATGAGACCAACGGCGAACCCCGCTACCTTCGCAACCGCGTCCGGCATGAGCTTCTCCCGCTGATGGAGGACCTCGTCCCCGGTGCGGCGGAACGCATTGCGCAAACCGCGGCTCTGCTGCAGGAAGATGAGGATGCCCTCACAGGGGGATGGGCGGATGAATTGCTTGCCCGCAATTCGGGTGATCTCTGGCTGCGCCTGGGCTGCGTCGATCAGACGCCTGAAGCAGTGAAGTCAAGGATTTTGCGTCATTGGTGGGAGGACAGCCCGGCGAACTGTGCGCCGGAACGCTGCCTGTCCGTTGAACAGACCGATGCGTTGGCAGCTCTTCTCCGTGCAAAACCCGGGACGCGGTGCAACCTGCCGTCGGACTGGCGTGCGGAGCGCGGGGAGCAGTATCTGCACTTGCTGCCGCCGGAGAATCAAGATACTGTGTCGTTCGATCTTGTGAATGGGCTGAGATGTGGAGGACTGATCTTACACGTTAAGCCTTTCCGCGACGAACTTGTGGATGGGAAGACCGCGATGGCTGTGCCTCGGCCGATCCTGGAGCAGTGCCGTGTGCGGAGCATGCAGCTCGGGGACAGGATAACCCCTGTGAACAGCGGACATTCCCGCCCCCTGCGGGAATTCCTGCGGGACAGGAGCGTGGAAGTGCCGTTCCGGAGATGGATGCCCCTGCTGTGCCGAGGCCAGGATGTGCTGATGGTACCGGGCGTCGGGCGCGCGGATGTGCCGGCGGCTGAACCCGGCGAGGAGATCGTATTGCTGCAATGGACGGGGCCGATGCCCTGGATTGAGACGGAGGACAGATAGAGATGGAACAAACAGCTGAACTGTATAAGGATCTTGACGAGATCCTGGTCACGAAGGAAGAAATCCGTGAGGCGGTTCGGGAACTCGGGCAGACCATCACGCGGGACTACGCGGGCAAGCAACCGGTTTTGCTGTGCATCCTGAAGGGAGCCGTGATGTTTTTCACCGACCTGATCCGGGAGATTGACCTGCCGGTGACCTGTGAGTTCATGGCAATCTCTTCCTACGGCAGCGCCACGAAGTCCACCGGCGTCGTGCAGATCCGGAAGGACCTGGACCGCGACATCCTCGGCAAGGATGTGATCATTGTGGAGGATATCGTGGATTCGGGGATCACGCTGAACTACCTCAAAAATGCCCTGCTCATGCGCGGCCCGGCGACCCTTCGCATCGCCACGCTCCTGGACAAGCCGTCCGGCCGCAAGGTCGAACTGAAGACGGATTACCATTGCTTCACGATCCCGGACGCGTTCGTGGTGGGCTATGGTCTGGATTATGACGAGCGCTACCGGAACCTGCCGGACATCGGGGCGCTCTCCCCGCGGATCTACGCGAAATAGGCACAAAATCTCTGTTTGCAAAGAGTTCATATCTGTGATATACTCTTACTTCGGCACCCTGTGCCGATTGACGCAAGGAGGACCCTGTCAGTGAAGAAACCCAACCGCAGCATTATCAGTTATGTGATTATGATCGGCGTGCTGATCCTGATCGCCGTGCTGGTGAACCAGAGCCTGGGCACCGGCGCGAACCGGAGGATCGAATACCAGGACCTGCTGCAGCGGATCCAGGAAGGAAAGGTTGCCAAGGTGGCCATCCGCGACAACGCGCTGATCGGCGTTGGCACGAATTCGCTGTACAAGAACAGCTTTTCCGAGTCCAGCTATGACTTCGAGACGACCATTCCGTCCAAGGAACGTTTTTTAGTCGACGCTTACTGTATCACGCACAACTTGGCGCTGGAATCAAAGACCGGAAGCGATGCGGTTGCCCAGGCGGCACAGGCCGCTGCCGAGACGGACGATGTCTCCTATATGACCGCGCTGGACCTGAACTTCGAGATCCAGTACCTGGCCCCGGTGGTCCGTTCCTGGTTCCTCGAATTCCTGCCCTATCTGCTGATGATGGGCGTCGTGATCCTGATCTGGTTCTTCATGATGCGGTCCCAGATGGGTGGCGGCAGTCGGGTGATGAATTTCTCGCGCTCCAACGCGCGCATGCAGGATCCTTCCAAGAATAAGATCACATTTGCCGATGTGGCCGGCGCGGACGAAGAAAAAGAAGAACTCCAGGAGATGGTGGACTTCCTCCGCAACCCGCAGCAGTACACCAGCCTCGGCGCCCGCATCCCGAAGGGCGTGCTGCTGGTCGGCCCTCCCGGCACCGGCAAAACCCTTCTGGCCAAGGCCGTGGCGGGCGAAGCGGGCGTGCCCTTCTTCTCGATTTCCGGTTCCGACTTTGTCGAGATG
>JAFZPI010000012.1 GCA_017552615.1 Clostridia bacterium | reverse complement strand
GCGGTACTTTCCGAAATGTTCTCCGGCATGTGTGTGACGGCGATGCCCGATTACACCTTGAATCGCTTTCCTGGTCAGCAGATGTGCAATCTGTGCACTGTGATATCCAGCGTCGAATCCCATGTACTTCGGCAAGCTTCCCAAACGCTGTTCGATTTCGTCCAGAATCTGCGGAACCGGCTTCATGTCGTTCACATTGGCTGGTTCTACATGGACATTGACGATGACATTATTCTTGCTGTCGACAGTCCGATGTTCACTGTAATGAAATCCATCCGGCTTTCCTTCCCGTGTCTGCTGACCGGCGTCAGGATCTGTCAGGCTTTGCATCCTTGTTTTCTTTCCCCCTCCGGGAGGCGGATCGTCATCATCGTGGTCGAACGGTTTCTTCCCGAGAACCTTTCGGTCCAGGTCAATCTGTGCATTCAGATCTTCGATGTATTCCTTCGGAGTTTCTTCGACTGTAACAAGCGCTTTTCTGTGCTTGTTTGCCTTTGCTTTGATATGCGTTGAGTCAGTATACAGAATCTTGCCGCCAACCAGCCCTCGTTCAATGCACTGTCGGAGAATCTCGTTGAAAATCTTCTCGGCAATATCGTTATCCCGGAAACGACGGACACGGTTGATGCTGATTGTCGCATGATCTGGCCCCTTCTCCGTCAGCTTCAATCCAAGAAACCATTTAAATGCGATATTCTCGTTTACGGCTTCTGCCAGTTTCACTTCAGACTTGATTCCGTACAGGTACCCAAGTAACAGCATGCGGAACAGCAACTCCGGCTCGATGGCCGGCCTGCCGTTGTTCTTGCAATACAATGGCTTGCACAGATCATGAATAAAGCTGAAATCCACTGCACGGTCTACTTTCCGGAGTAGATGGTCTTGTGGCACCAAGTCCTCCAAAAGCACGATTTCGTATTCTGCCTGCTGGCTCTCGGGTCGGTCTCGCAGCATATTTCTTCACCCTTTCTTTACTTGATATATTCGACGCTCATCTCCCTTTTCCTTTTGGTCTTTTTCACTTTTACAACAAAATCTCGCCACATCCTATGCAGCGAGACTTTGTTGATGGTCTGAGCTGCCAGTCCGTATGGATTGGCAGCTTTTTCCTGCAAGCACAAATGTTACAGAATTGTAAACGGCAAGGAGAATCGGAAGTTAAGCATCCTTATACCGGAAAAAGCGACACAGTTATGATTTCTCAAACCACAAAAATGCGGGCAGGCAGCTAGTTCGATGCTGCCTGCCCGTTTTGTCTGCCGAGCATCTGTTTACTTGATATCATACACCGACCGCACACGCACATTCTCCGCTGAGCCGCGCAGCACCTTGACGGTGACAGACTCCTGAGAGAGATCGAAGAAGTTATCACTCAGCAGCAGGTCGGGGTCATCGCTCTCGATATAGACCGAGTGACCGAAGCCCGTTGCGGTGACAGTGACGGTATCACCATCCGTTGTGACAGACAGACCGGGATCGGTGAATTCAAAGTGTTTCGGTGCGCAGAATAGGGCGCTGGAGCGGCTGATCTCTTTACCGTTGACTTTGAGAGCACAGGTGAAGTAGTGGCCTGTGGTGCTGGCTTCGTCAAAGACGAGCTTGTCCAGCCAGACCGAAGAGAAGGCCGGAACCGTGACATTTGTTTCGCCGGATTTCACGGCCGCGCCATCGGGGGTACGGAGCTGCCAGGTGACGATGCCCTGAACCTCGTTCGGAGTCTCGTTCGCCACGCTCATTCTCGCGCTGCGCTCGATCGGATCGGGGTGGAACTCGTTGATATGGGGATTCTGGTCCAGTTCGCCGCGCTCCTCGACGGAGATCATCACCGGGGCGAAGAAGCGTTTCGCGACATAGTGCAGGGCCTTCCAGCGGCCGAGGGAGTCGATCGACGCCCAGGAAGCCACCGGCCAGCAGTCGTTCAGCTGCCAGATGATCGCGCCCATGCAGCGGCCGCGGTTGCGCCGCCAGTGCTCCACGCCGTAGCGGATCGCCTCGGCCTGCAGGAGCTGTGAGGCGTAAAGCAGGTTGTCGAAGCTGCCCGGATAGCGGAAGGTCTGGCTCAGGTAGTTTAGGATCTTGCCGTTGGCGGACTTGTTGCGCTGATGGCGTTCCATGATCCGCGAGAAAATGTTGCGGTCCCCGGGCTCGGTGAAGGTCTCGACCGTGGGCAGCATCGGGAAGGACTGGAATCCGAACTCAGAGACGTAGCTGAACTGGTGGTTGCGATAGTCGGTAAAGGGCTTCTCTCCGTGCCAGACATCCCAGTAGTGAACGTCGCCGCGGCTCGGATCCTGCGGTGCGTCGAAATCGCCGCCCGACGACGGACTGGACGGCCACCAGAAGGTCTGGGGCGCCTCCTCCTGCGCGATGGCCGGCAGGATGTAGGAGTACATTTTCGTGTAGTCAGCTACATGGTGGCGGCCTGTGTTGTTCTTGTTGTAGCGGGACAGCATGGGCATGCCCTTGAAATCAGTCTCGATCAGGTGGTTCGCCAGGCCCATGAACTGTTCCATTTCATTGTTGCCGCAGATCAGGGCGAGGGACGGATGATTGCGCATTCTCCGAATGTTCTGCTTGGCCTCGAGCCGGATGGATTGGTCAAACTCCGGCGTTAGCACATAGAACGAGCAGGCGTACATCAGATCCTGCCAGACCATCAGGCCCAGTTCGTCGCAGATGTCGAAGAAGAAGTCGTCGGGGTAATAGCCGCCGCCCCAGACGCGGATCGTGTTGAAGTTGGCGAGCGTGGCATCTTCCAGCAACCGGCGGGTGCGCTCAGGCGTGATGCGGCTGTAGATATTGTCCTCGGGGATATAGTCCCCGCCCATTGCGAAGATCTTCACGCCGTTTACGATATGACAGAATTCCTCGCCGCCTTCGTTTTTCTCCCGGCTGACGGAGAGCGTCCGCAGGCCGATGCGCTGGCACCACGTGTCCTGGACCGAGCCGTCTTTTGATTTCAGCGTGGCTTTGACGGTATAGAGGGGCTGCTTTCCGATGCCGTTGGGCCACCAGAGTTCTGGTTTCTCAACGACACAGGTACAACCATTCTCAAAGGAAAGCACGGTCCCGTCGGGGCAGGTAAGCGTGGCCTCCAGCGCGCAGGCGGACGCGTCGCCGTCAATGTCGGAGTAGAGATTCAGGGTGACTTTCCCGTTGGCATGGATCTGCTCGACGCGGATGTCCTCGATGCGGGCGATGTCGATGCCCTCCAGGCGGATGTCGCGCCAGATGCCGGCGTCCGGCAGGCGGGGACCCCAGTCCCAGCCGAACATCATGTGGGCCTTGCGCAGGTAGCCAAAGCCCGGGATCGCGTCGGTGGATCCCCACATGGGCCTTTCTTTGTCTTTGGCCAGGCAGTACTCGACGGGGGAGTCGAATTTGATGGCAATCGTGTTTTCACCGGGCTTCAGCAGGTCTTTCACGTCGAAGCCCCAGGTGATGTGCATGTTGTCGGTGTCCGCGACCTTCTGCCCGTTGATGAAGATATGGGCGAGGGTGTCCAGGCCGAAACAGCGCAGCACCACGCGGTTCATCGCGAGAAGGTCCTCGGGAACGCTGAAAGTGCGCTCATACTCAAAGTCATGGCGCATGAGCTCGAAGAAGGTATGTTCGTTTTCCCGCCAGAAGGGATCCGGCAGTGTGCCGTCGCGCATCAGGTCGGCATACACGGAACCGGGAACGACGGCGTCGTGCCAGGTTTCTGTGCCGCACTGGCGCATTTTCCAGGCGCCGTTCAGGGTGAGAATGTTCATAAACATATGTCCTTTCTGAATGAAAGGCGGCTGCGGCCATTCAACCGCAGCCGCCTGCATGGGGTTTGGAATGCTTTTACCCGTTAATCTGGGCCAGGATGCCCTGGAGCATCTCGTGGTTCATCTTGCCCTGAGAGAAGGAAATCAGCGTGCGCAGCGGCATATAGTCGAGCATGGCGCTGGCCATTTCGTCACTGACGGCTTCGGCGGCCGCGGATGACTTGGCGTCCTGCTCCGCCTCATCGGAGAACAGGGACATGCTGGCCTTCATCATCGGCCCAATCACGGCCATGGCCTTGGGATCGTTCTTTAGGTCCAGGAAGATCGCGTCCTCGGTGTAGGTCACGGGGATGCGGACCGTGCTTTCGACGGTCAGCGGAGCGCTGAGGATCACGTCGTCTGCGTCCTTGCAGATCTGGATATCGAAGACGCCGGTCTCGACGTGCCAGTCATGGATCGTTGTGTTCCAGTAGGCGAAGGCGCGCTTGCACAGCTCGAAGGACACGGTCTTTGTCTCGCCGGGTTGGAGTTCCACCTTGGCGAAGCCTTTGAGCTCGCGCACAGGGCGGAAGACGTCGCTCTCACGGTCGGAGACATACAGCTGCACGACTTCCTTGCCGGCGATCTTGCCGGTGTTGGTCACGTCGACGGTCACGGTCACCTTGTCTGTGTCCTTGATCTGGTCGGCGCTCAGTTTGAGGTTGGAGTACGCGAAACTCGTGTAGCTCATGCCGTAGCCGAAGGGGAAGAGTGCCGGGATCTCTTTCTTCGTGTAATAGCGGTAGCCGACGAAGATGCCTTCGTTGTAGACCGCGGTGTTGCCCTCGCCGCCGTAGGTCAGGTAGCAGGGGGTGTCCTGCAGGCGGACCGGAAGGGTCTCGGGCAGGCGGGCGCTCGGGTTGATCTCGCCCCAGAGGACGGCGCGGTTGGCGGTGCCGACGTTCTGGCCACCCAGGTAGCCCTCGATCAGGCCCTTGGCCAGGCCGACCCACGGCATCTCGACCGGGGAGCCGTTGTAGAGCAGGACAACCAGGTTCGGATTGACCGCCGCGATCTTCTCGATCAGGGCGTTCTGGTTCGGCGGGATGCGCATGTGCTTGCGATCATAGCCCTCGGACTCATAGCTGTCCGGCAGGCCGGCTACGATGACGACCTTGTCCGCGGCCGCGGCCTTTTCGAGCGCCTCGGCGACCAACGCGGCATCTTCGTCATCGGAGTTGATATGATAGCCCTGGGCGTAAGCGACGCCTTTGTCGGCGGTGGCGTCCAGCAGGCTTGTAATCTTGAAGCAGTTGATATGGGAGGAACCGCCGCCCTGGAAGCGGGGCTTCGCGGCGAACTCGCCGATGATGGCGATCTTCTCGCTGTCCTTCAGCGGAAGAATGCCGTCCTCGTTCTTCAGCAGCACCTGGCAGTCCGCTGCCAGTTTCCCGGCAAGTTCGTGATCTGCGTCCTTATCCCACGGGGTGGAGGGATCGGCGTGCTCGAGGTAGCGGTTGTGGACCTCGATCAGGCGTTCGCAGCAGATGTCGACGTATTTCTCGTCAAGGCGGCCTTCGCGGACGGCCTTGACGACTTCGGCGTCATTGATGCCGGCGCTGCCCGGCATCTCGATGTCGAGGCCGGCTTCGACGCCCTTGGGCCGGTTGGAGACGGCGCCCCAGTCGCTCATCACAATGCCGTCGAAGCCCCACTCGCCGCGGAGCAGGTCGGTCAGCAGCCACTTGTTCTGGGAGGCGTACTCGCCGTTGACCTTGTTGTATGAGCACATGAAGGTCCAGGCTTTGCCCTTTTTCGCGGCCATCTCGAAGGCCGGGAGGTAGATCTCGCGCATGGTGCGCTCATCGCATACGGAGTCGGAGGACATGCGGCGGTGCTCCTGGTCATTCAGGGCGAAGTGTTTGACCGAGACGCCGATGTTCTTGCTCTGTACGCCCTGGATCAGGCTCGAGGCCATCTCGCCGGCGAGGTAGGGATCCTCGCTCATGTACTCGAAGTTGCGGCCGCAGAGCGGGGAGCGCTTGATGTTGATGGCCGGGCCGAGGTTGACAGCCACTTCCTCGTGCTGGCACTCGGTACCGATGGCCTCGCCCAGGGCGCGGACCAGGTCCGTGTCGAAGCTGGCAGTGGTGCCGCAGGCGGCGGGGAAGCAGACGGCTTTGATGGAATCGTTAATGCCGAGGTGGTCGCCGGTCTGATCCTGCTTGCGAAGGCCGTGGGGGCCGTCGGAATACATGACGCCCTTGATGCCCAGGCGGTCGATGGACCGCGTGTGCCAGAAATCGGCGCCGGAGAGAAGGGAACACTTTTCCTCAAGGGTCATCTGTGCAACAAGTTCACGGGCAGTGCTCATGGGGAATTCCTCCTCAGTTTTTAATGGTTGTGACAGAATTCGCTGCGGCTTTTGACGCCGCCCTGTCATCATTATAAAGGTAGTTACATGAAAAGTAAACCCTTCCCGCCGGGGATTCGGGAGAAAAATTTGACGGTTGACAAACCGAAAAAGGGTTGCTATAATGCAGAAAAAGGCAGCGAACCTCCCATTGAAGACATGAATGGGTGGTATTGTCTTTTTCTCGCCTTGGTTACAGCCCCGGATGGGGTTGCAATAAATTAATAAGGAGGATGTTTCTATGAAGAAGCTCCTGTCCCTGGTTCTTGCAGTAGCGATGCTTCTCTCTGTGACCGCTTTTGCGGGCGCTGAGGGCGCACAGGACCTGCCCCGTAATGAGACCGTCTATATGGGCGGCTATCAGTGGGGCTCCGTTGTTGGCTGGAACCCCCTGAGCTCCAACAACAACTGCTATCCCATCTCTGCCAACCCCCGTGGCTCCCGTTCTGTCATGTTCGAGACCCTCTACATGTACAACATGCTGGACGGCGGCCTGTATCCGCTGCTGGCTGACGGCGAAGTCAACGGCTATGTCTGGAACGATACCATGACTGAGCTGACGGTCACCATCAAGGAAGCGGCTTACTGGTCCGACTTTGAGCCCGTGACGGCGAACGACGTGGCGGCCACCTGGAAAGTCAGCATGGACATCCAGAACGGCAACTACAACAACTTTGCCGCTTACATCGATGACGTTGTGGCTGTTGACGAGCATACCGTCGTCATCAAAGCCAAGCAGAACGAAGAGGGCGGCCCCGTTAACCCGCTGCAGCTGCTCCAGTACCTGACTGGCGTGTATGTCCTGCAGGAAGGCTGGCTGAACCGTATTGTTGAGAAGCACAACGGTGATGCCGCTGCTATCCTGGGTGACACCTGCGAAGACGACATCGTGTTCTCCGGCCCCTATGGCAAGTACTTTGCCAATGACCAGCTGGTCGCGCTGGTCCGCAATGACGACTACTGGGGACAGGATGCCTCCATGTGGGGCCAGCTGCCTGTGCCGAAGTACATTGCCCACGGCATCTATTCCGACAATGACGCTGCCCTGGTTGCCTTCAAGGCTGGCGACATCGACGTGAACCAGCAGTTCATCGCCAATGTCCAGAACCTGTGGCTGGTGGACGGCCTGCCGATTTCCACCTACATGAGCGAAGCGCCCTATGGCATCTGCGCCACCATGCCCACCGCTTGGTACAACATGGAGACCCCCGCTCTGCAGAACGTGGCGGTCCGCAAGGCCATCGCCATGGCTGTCGACTATGACAACATCATTGCTAACGCCATGACCAACCAGAGCCCGTCCTTCGCGGACGTTCCGCGCTCTGTCATGAACCCCACCGACGGCGAGCAGGCCCTGTTTGATCACGAGGCCGTGAAGGACCTCCAGTGGGTCGGCAACGACATTGAAGGTGCCAAGGCTCTGCTGGACGAGGCTGGCATCGTCGACACCGACGGCGACGGCTATCGCGAACTCAATGGCGCGAAGATCGAACTGAAGGCTTGCTGCCCGAACGGCTGGACCGACTGGCAGGCTGCCATGCAGATCGTGGCTGAGGCTGGCCAGAACATCGGCCTTGATATCCAGACCTTCTATCCTGAGTACTCTGTGTATCAGACCATCTTCACCGCCGCTTCTCAGACCGAGTATGACATCTTCATGTGGAGCCCGGCCGGCGCTCAGCCCGCTTCTCCCTGGGCTCGTGTCCGCGCTCTGATGAGCTCCGAGTTCCTGGGCCAGGACAACAACTGGAACGGCAACTTCGGTCACTGGTCCAACGAGCGCGCCGATGAGATCATCGCCGCGATCCCGACCACCACGGATGCCGAGGAACTGAAGGCGCTCTACACCGAGGCCACCCAGATCTATCTGACTGAGGTTCCGAGCTTCTCCCTCATGTATCGTCCCGAGAGCTTCCACGCGGTGAACGAGTCCGTCTGGACCGGTTATCCGGTGGCTGGCGACGGCCTGAATATCCCGCCGACCAACCTCTCCGAGGGCTATGGTGTTGCGGGCCTGTATCACATCCGCAACGTCGACTGATAAAAACCCAAAAGCGGCCATGACCTGTCAAAGGCGGGTCATGGCCGCCTTTTCATAGGAAGGGGGAATACGGATGAGCAAAGGTACCAGAAAATACCTCAAGAAAAAGATCCTCTGGTTTCTGATCACGCTCGTCGCGGCTGTTCTGCTGAATTTCTTCCTGCCCCGTCTGATGCGCGGCGCTGGCACACCCATGCGCTTTGACTGGGATGTGATGGTCGCTACCAATGAAGAAGTTGGTTTCGACCGCGCTGAAGCATATAATCCCTCAGCGGAGGAAGGGAAGAAAGAGAAATGGGACAGCACCTATGACCGGATCGCCAAGGAGATGGGCACTACAGGAGAGGGCGAGAACCAGGTCAAACACGACAAGGTCCGCAGCGATGACTCCATCATCAACCTGGTGAACAAACAGGTGTCGAGTTCAAACCCGGATGAAACTTACTACAGGACATGGGTGAGTACCTACGACACCATCGAAAAAGAGCTGGGCCGTGACGGCGGTATGCTGGGTGAGCTCTGGCACTTTATCGAGCACATCTTTGATGGCACATTTGGCAAGTCCACCAGCACCAACCGCTATCCCAAGACGGTGTCCTCCATCATTTCCGAGGGCATTGTATGGACCATCTGCCTGCAGATCCCGGCCATCCTGCTTGGCTGGCTGCTGGGCAACCTCCTGGGCGCTGTGGCGGCTTACAAGCGCAAGGTTTGGGACAAAGCGGTCATGCCGGCCTCGCTGTTCGTCAGCGCCATACCGGCCTTCGGCAGCGCCGTCATCCTGCTGGTGATCTTCGGCATCAACCTGAGATGGTTCCCGCCGAACCGGGCGTATGATCCCGGCCTGATCCCGGCCTTTAGCTGGAAGTTCATCAGCAACGTGCTCTGGCACTACCAGCTGCCGTTCTGGTCTATCGTCATCATCGCCATCGGCGGTCAGGCAGTCGGCATGCGCTCGATGTCCATTTACGAGCTGAACGCGGACTACGTCAAGTACAGCCGCTTCCTCGGCATCAAGGACGGCCGCATCGTGCGTTATGTGTTCCGCAATGCCATGCTGCCCCAGGTCACCGGTCTGGCCATGTCCATCGGTACCTCCATCGGCGGCGCCCTGGTCGCGGAAACCATCTTCTCTTACCCCGGCCTCGGCATGAAGATGTACGCGGCCATATCGGAGAACGATTACAATACGGTCTCAGGTATCGCTCTGATCATCACCATCATGGTGTTGATTGCGTCCTTCCTGCTTGACTTTATCTATGCGTTCATTGATCCGCGCGTCAAAGCCGCGCAGTTTGACTGAGGAGGTGGATGAAGATGAAGGAAGAAACTCGTGAATATCTCCACTCTCCAAAGCTGTACCTCGGTATCCTGATCGGCGCAGCCATCATCGCCCTCCTGGGCAATGCAGCCATCACAAGCGGTCATATTGCCTCGCTGCTGGTGGCATGCCTCATCGGCGCGACGGTGGGAACAGCGATCGCGAACCCCGCTTCATGGATTGGAAGCATCGTTGTCGGCGCGGCTGTCGTGGTCGTATCGTTCCTGCTGAGCCTCATCTTTGGCGGAGCGCTCAGCTTCTGGCTGATTGTCGGGCTCGTGCTTGGTGCACTGGGCGGCGTCATTGCCCACTACATCCGCACCAGCCATACGATGATGAACGTATTCCACTCTCCGCGCTTTGTGGTGGGATTTACGATCATTTCCATCATCGTGCTGTCAGCTGTTTTCTATCCGATGTTCGATACCCGCGATCCGATGTACTCGTACGGAGATATGTTCCTGAAGCCCGGCACATATTTCTCCATTTACGATGCAAATATCTCGGCTTTCAATTCAACAACGGTTCATCGTGTTCTTAAGCCTGATGCGGAAGAAACGCGGCATGAGAATTATCTGCCCGAATCTCAGTTGAGCGTTGTTGAAAGATATCTGGCAAGAAAGTATGCAATCACCAATGGCTATATTGTAGTATCTGATTACGAATATGACGCTGATAGCAAGAAATATTCTCCCAGAGATATGAATAATTTCTTGGCTACGAAACTCAGCGCTCAGCAAACCATCATTGGCGATGCCGATAAAACCATTGCTGATAACCAGGCTAAACTTGAAAAAGCCAGTGAACGAGCTCGCGCAAACATTGAAAAGAATATTGTGAATGCGGAACAGCGCAAGGCAAATGCGATTGCTGCGCAAGCAGAGCTTCAGGAAAAATTCAATAATGGATATTTCATCATGGACTCTGAAGCAATGCGTAACTGGGAAGAATATACAGGAATAAACGCATCAAATGAATATCGTTCAGAATTGCTGGTTCTGTGGGGAGAAGAGTATGACCCAGTCATCGCTGCTGCTTCGGTTGATGAGATTGAGGAAATGCTTGGAATAACCATTGAGGATGAAAACATCAAAAATGGCAAAACCTTCTTCACAAGCCAAAACGGCTTCAATTTCCTTGTTGATGATCTGAAAACCTTTGAGAGAATTGGTCGTGCGCTAACGATTGATCCTAACGGAAAAATGTCGTATACGCAAGTCAATTCAAACAGCAAGATTGATCCAATTGAACTCGATGTCAATCTGACAGATTACACCTCCGTCAGTGAGGTGGCCAACACGGTCAACTTCCCCCTGGGCACCGACAACAATGGCCGCGATATGCTCCTGCTGCTGATCACTGCAGCGGGCAAGTCCCTGCTGATCGGTTTGCTGGCAGGTTCCATTGCGACCTTCCTCGGCCTGCTGGTCGGCCTGCTGGCTGGCTATGTCGGCGGGAAGCTGGACGACATCTTGTCCTTCATCATGAACATCTTTACCGTCATTCCGGGCTTCGTGCTGATCATCATCATTTACAACATGGTGGATAAATCTCAGCGCGGCATCGTGATGTGCGGTGCGATCATTGGTGTGACCAGCTGGGTCTGGACGGCACGTTCCGTGCGTTCGCAGGTCATCTCCCTGCGCAACCGCGACCACGTCAACCTGTCCAAGCTCTCCGGTCACAGCCTCATGCGCATCATCCTGACCGACATCCTGCCCTACATTGCCTCCTATGTGGTGATGGCCTTCATCCTTCAGGTCTCCTCCGGCATCCTGGCCGAAGCGCAGCTGTCCATCCTGGGCCTTGGCCCGAGCATGAACGACGGCTCCACCCTGGGCCTGATGATGAACTGGGCGAAGCTCTTTGGTGCCTACACTTCCAGTAACGCCTGGTGGGCTTACTTCCCGGTCATTGGTACCATCGCGCTGATCTCCTTCTCCCTGAACCTGATGAATACCGGTCTTGACCAGGTGTTCAACCCGACCCTGCGTGATTGAGGAGGTGGAATAAAATGGCAAAGAAAATGCTTGAGGTCAAGCAGTTGACCACCAAATACATCACCAGACAGGGCGAGGACGTCTACTCCGTCGACCACGTCTCCCTTGACATCGAGGAGGGCAAGAGCCTCGGCATCGCCGGTGAGTCCGGCTGCGGCAAATCCACCCTGGCGCTCTCCCTGATGGGCTACTACTTCCCCCCGCTGCATTACACCAGCGGCCAGATCATCATCGACGGCAAGGACATCACGGGCCTGGACCCGGACGTTGTCCGCAAGACCGTCCTGGGCTCTGAGGTCGCCTACATCCCGCAGGCCGCCATGAACGCCCTGAACCCCACCCGCAAGGTTGGCAAGTTCATCGAGGACGTCATGAAAGCCCACGAGATCAAGATGACCAAGAAGGAAGTCCGCGAGATGGCCGAGCAGCGCTTTGCCCTCCTGGGCCTCCCGGTGGACGCCCTGGACAAGCACTCGGTCGAGCTCTCCGGCGGCATGCGCCAGCGCGTGGTTATCGCCGTGTCCACGATCCTGAACCCGAAGGTCCTCATCGCCGACGAGCCGTCTTCCGCTCTGGACGTTACCAGCCAGAAGATGGTCATCAAGATGATGAAGGACATGATGGCAAAGGGCCTGGTCAAGAGCATGATCTTTATCACCCACGAGCTGCCCCTGCTGTACAACGTCACCGATGATATCATGGTCATGTACGCCGGCCAGATCGTGGAGCGCGGCACGGCGCATGAGATGGTCTTCGATCCGGTGCATCCCTATTCCCGCGGCCTGATGCGCTCCATCCTCGTGCCTGAGGAAGGCACCCGCGACGTGAAGCTGACCGCCATTCCCGGCACGCCCCCGAACCTGAAGCACCCGCCGCAGGGCTGCCGTTTCGCGGACCGCTGCCGCTATGCAACCAACGCATGCAAGTTCAACGCCATGCCCATTGTGGACTTCGCACCCGGCCGCACCTATCGCTGCGGACACTCCGTGGACCATCTGAGGGAGGTGTATGCCAGTGAAGACGAAGAATGAGGAACTGAACCAGGTGGTCGATGACCGCGAGAGCGTATCCTTCGGCGGAGACCGCAACAAGGACTTCTCGAATGAGCCCATGTGTCTGAGCGGCAAGGGCGTCACCCGCATCTTCCACACCGGCAAGGTGACCACGGTGGCCGTGGACCATGTGGACTTCGAGTTCCACAGGGGCGAGCTCATCTCCATCGTCGGCGAGTCCGGCTCGGGCAAGACGACGCTTTCCAAGATGCTGCTGGGCCTGCTGGAGCCGACCGAGGGCGAGATCTTCTTCCACGGGAAGCCCAGAGACATCTCCACCGGCGCCAAGAAGCGCGAGTACTGGAAAGGCATCCAGGCCATCTTCCAGGATCCCTTCTCCAGCTACAACCAGTTCCACAAGATCGACGCGGTCCTCGATGACTGCATCAATATGCGCGGCGGCAAGAACCTCACCAAGGAGCAGAAGTACGACATGAAGACCGAGGCCTGCTCCTTCGTGAACCTGAAGTACGCCGAGCTGACCAACAAGTATCCCTTCGAGCTCTCCGGCGGCCAGATGCAGCGCCTGATGATCGCCCGCATCTTCCTCCTGAAGCCCGATATCCTCCTGGCCGACGAGCCCACGTCCATGATCGACGCGTGCTCCCGCGCCACGATCCTCGACATGCTGCTGAAGCTGCGCAATGAGACCGGCATGACGGTTATCTTCATCACCCACGACATCGGCCTGGCCTACTACATCTCCGACGCCGTCTACATCATGGAGCACGGCAAGTTTGTGGAGGCCGGTAAGCCCGACAAGGTGATGCTGACGCCTGAAGCTCCCTACACCAAGCGCCTGATCAGCGACGTGCCGAAGATCCACGAACCCTGGGATCTTTCCACCGTCGGCTGAGATCCGATTCCGTAATCCCCCGGCCCCGCGGCTCCGTATGCCGCGGGGCTTTTGACGTCCGGATTTCCGTCCGGACAATTGAAACATCGACGATGACATTTGGGACAGGATCTGTTGTGCGGACCGGATAACCTGTGATAGGCTCAGATCACAGCAAGGCGCCGGGGAGAGAGCCTCCCCGGTCACAAACATGTGATTGCAGGGCGCCCGCGTCAGATGACCGGAAAGGAGGGTCCATCCATGCTGCTTGTCTATCTCATCCCCGTCGCCGTAATTCTCCTGATCGTGTACATTGCCATCGGTTACCTCAAGGCGCCGCCGGACACGGCCTTCATCATCTCCGGTCTGGGCAAGCGCCGTATCCTCATCGGCAAGGCCGGTTGGCGTTTCCCCTTCCTCGAGAGGGTAGACCGGCTGTCCCTGCAGGTCATGAGCGTGGACGTGAAAACCAGTGAGGCCGTTCCGACCAACGAGTTCATCAACGTCATGGTGGACGGCGTGGCGAACGTGAAGGTTTCTTCAAACCCCAAGCTCCTTGAACGCGCGGCCGAAGCCCTGCTGAACATGAAGCAGTCCCAGCTGATCGGCATGGTCACCCAGGTGCTGGAAGGCAACATGCGCGAGATCGTGGGTTCCGTGGGCCTGAAAGAAATGGTCCAGGACCGCCAGGGCGTCGCCAAGAAGGTGGCGGAAAACGTCATCCCCGACATGGAAAAACTCGGCATCGAACTGGTGAACTTCAACATCCAGAACTTCCGCGACAATGCCGGTACCATTGAGAACATGGGTATCGACAACGTCGAGCAGATCCGCAAGAACGCCCAGATCGCCAAGGCCAACGCCCAGCGCGACATTGCCATTGCCGCCGCGAATGCTCAGGAGGAAGCCAACGCCGTGAAGGTGGAAGCCGACAAGAAGATCGCGGAGCAGAATGCCGCCCTGGCAGTGCAGCAGGCTGAGATGCAGATCCGGGCCGACACCAAAAAGGCCGAGGCGGACGCCGCCTATTCCATCCAGCAGGAGAATCAGCGCAAGACCATCGAGGTTACCCGCACCAACGCCGATATCGCCCGTCGCGAGAAAGAAGCCGAACTGGCCGAGAAGGAAATCGCGATCCGCGAGCGCAAGCTCGACGCAGAAGTCCGCAAGGCCGCTGATGCCCGCAAGTATCAGGCGGAGCGCGAGGCTGAGGCCGACCTGATCCGCCGTCAGCGCGAAGCCGATGCCCAGAAGTATGAAGCCGAGCAGGCTGCCGAAGCCCGCCGTGCCGAAGCCGAAGCCGCCCGTTTCGCCATGGAGCAGGAGGCCGAGGGCATCCGGGCCAAGGGCCTGGCCGAGGCGGAAGCCATTGAGAAGAAGGCTGAAGCACAGCGCAAGATGGGTGAAGCCTCCATCCTCGAAATGTACCTGGCAGCCCTCCCCGAGGTCGTCAAGAATGCGGCTGCGCCGCTGTCCCAGACAGAGAAGATCGTCATGTACGGCGACGGGAATTCCTCCCGGCTGGTGAAGGATGTCATGCAGTCCTCCAACCAAATCATTGAGGGGCTCCGCGAGTCCACCGGCATCGACCTGGCATCCCTGATTGCCGGCTTTGCCGGCGGCAAGCTGACAGCCGGCCCCCGGACGGAACCCGATCCTGCCGCCTGATCCGGCAAAACCCCTTGCGCCTGAAGGCAAAGATCCGCTATCAGGCGCACTTTTCGGATGCCAAAATCAATTGTTGACAAAATTGCACGGCTATGATACACTCCATCCGTAAAACCGACTAAATGAGTCGGAGATGGAGGCGAGGAAGCGTGAAGCTGTCCACGAAGGGGCGGTACGGACTGACAGCGATGTTGTATCTGGCAAGGCACACCGATGACGGACCGATGTCCCTGCGGAGCATGGCCGAGACCGGCATCCAGCCGGATTATCTGGAGCAGCTGCTGGGTTCCCTGCGCAAGGCAGGCCTGGTGACCACGTGCCGCGGGGCCCAGGGCGGATATTCCCTGGCGCGGAAACCGGAGGAGATCACGGTGGGGGAGGTCATCACCGCCACCGAAGGCCCGGTGCGCTTCTGCGACTGCGACACGGAGGGTGATGTCTGCAACTGGAAGGAACAGTGCGACACGCGCCATGTCTGGAGCCTCCTGGCCAAACAGATGAACAATTTGCTGGACAGCATCACCCTGGCCGGGGTGCTGGCCGATCTCGAACAAGGAGGAACAAACCCATGAACGCGATCTACCTCGACAACGCCGCCACGACGGCGGTTTCTCCGGCTGTCCTGCAGGAGATGCTGCCTTTCTTCACCGAGCACTATGGCAACCCGTCCAGTGTCCATTCCACGGGCCGCGACGCCCGTAAGGCCATTGAGAATGCGCGCCGCCAGGTGGCTGCCGCCATCGGCGCAAATCCCCAGGAAATCTATTTTACCGCCGGCGGCTCCGAGAGTGACAACTGGGCCATCAAAGGCGCGGCCTATGCGAACCGCAAGAAGGGCAATCACATCATCACCACTGCCATTGAGCACCACGCCGTGCTGCACACCTGTGCATGGCTGGAGAAGCAGGGATTCGAAGTGACCTACCTTCCCGTGGATCGGAACGGCCGCGTGACACCCGAGCAGATTGAAGCGGCGATCACGGACAAAACGATCCTGATCACCGTCATGACGGCGAATAACGAGATCGGCACGATCGAACCCATCGCGGAGATCGGCCGGGTCGCCCGGGAGCACAAAGTGCTCTTTCACACGGACGCGGTGCAGGCTGTCGGGGCGATCCCGCTGGATGTGCAGGCGATGAACATCGACATGCTGTCCATGTCTGGGCATAAGTTCCACGGGCCGAAGGGCATCGGTGCGCTGTATGTCCGACGCGGCATACGCATCGACACACTGATCCACGGCGGCGCGCAGGAGCGCGGCCAGCGGGCCGGCACAGAGAACCTCGCGGGCATCGTTGGCATCGGCAAAGCCATCGAGATCGCCACGGAGAACCTGGAGGAGAAGGCTGCGAAGCTCAGCGCGATGCGCGACCGCCTGATCGACGGCATCCTAGAGCGCATCCCGGACGTGCGTGTCAACGGTCCCCGGGATGGCCGCCTGCCCAACAACGCCAACATCTCGGTGCGGTATATCGAGGGCGAGAGCATGCTCCTCAAACTGGACCTTGCCGGCATTGCGGCATCCAGCGGCTCGGCCTGTACATCCGGGAGCCTGGATCCCAGCCATGTGCTGCTGGCGATCGGCCTGCCCCACGAGGTGGCGCACGGCTCGCTCCGCATGACGCTGGGCAGCGATACCACCGACGCGGAGATCGACAAGGTGCTGGAGGTCCTGCCGGAGATCATCTCGGGCCTGCGCGCCATGAGCGTCCTGAACCGCGAGACCAGCACCGTGACAGACGAAGTATTCTACAACGGGACCAAGTGAGGAGGCAGCGCCATGTATTCCGATAAAGTCATTGAACATTTCAGCAATCCCCGCAATGTCGGCGAGATTGAGGACGCCAGCGGCAGCGGCACAGTGGGCAACCCCAAGTGCGGCGACATCATGAAGATGGACATCAAGGTCGAGGACGGCATCATCACCGATGTGAAGTTCAAAACCTTCGGCTGCGGCGCGGCCATCGCGACCTCTTCCATGGCGACCGAGATGGTGAAGGGCAAGAGTATCGACGAGGCTCTGGAGCTCACCAACCAGGCGGTCGCAGAAGCCCTCGGCGGCCTGCCGCCCGTGAAGATGCACTGTTCGATGCTGGCGGAGCAGGCCATTCACGCCGCGATCCAGGACTACCAGAAAAAGCAGCAGGCCCAGGGCTGAGAAAGGGGTATTCGCCATGAAGATGACCTTCCGCTGGTACGGCGCAGCATCAGATCCGATCCCGCTGAAGTATGTGAAACAGATCCCCGGCATGACAGGTCTCATGGGCTTGCTGGACAAGCCTGCCGGAGTTGACTGGCCCGAGGAAGAAATCAAGGCGCTGGTGGAGGAAGTCCACGCGGCTGGCCTGGAACTCGAGGTCATCGAGTCGGTGAACGTCCACGAGGACATCAAGCTGGGGCTTCCGACCCGGGACGAATATATCGCAAACTACTGTTCCACGGTCCGAACCCTGGCCAAATACGGTGTGAAGGTAATCATCTACAACTTCATGCCGGTGTTTGACTGGCTGCGCACGGACCTTGCGCGTGTCATCCCGGAGGATGGCTCGAACTCGCTGTACTACAACGAGCGCGACCTGGGCGACATGGGTCCTCTTGAGATCGTTCGCCGCACGGCGGAGGGCTCGCAGGGGTTCTCTCTCCCTGGCTGGGAACCGGAGCGCCTGGCGCAGCTCGAGCAGACCCTGAAGCTCTATGAGAATGTCACAGAGGACGATCTCCGTGCAAACTACAAGTACTTCCTCGACGCGGTGGTTCCGGTGTGCGAGGAGGTCGGCGTGCGCCTGGCCTGCCACCCGGACGACCCGGCCTGGCCGATCTTCGGCCTGCCGCGTATCGCGCACAGCAAGGAGGACTTCGACAAAATCGTTGCCCTGCATGACAGCCCTGCGAACGGGATCTGCCTGTGTACCGGCAGCCTTGGTTCCAATCCCGACAACGATATTCCGTCCATCATCCGTCACTTCGGCATGATGAACCGCATCGCCGCGATGCATGTGCGGAACATCAAATTCCTGGGCCAGCATGAGTTCCGGGAGTCCGCGCACCTGTCCTCTGCCGGTGACCTGGATATGTATGAGATCATGAAGGCCATCCATGATGTCTGTCCCGATACCTATGTCCGCCCAGACCACGGCCGTATGATCTGGGACGAGCAGGGTCGCCCCGGGTACGGGCTCTACGACCGGGCGCTCGGTGCGGCGTATCTCAACGGACTTTGGGAAGCGATCGAGAGAAATGAAATGTCATAAAACGATCAATAACGAAAACCATCCTGCCAGAATTCCGACAGGATGGTCTTTTGATGACGCTGTAACCCTGATCAGCCATCCACGCGGAATGCGTAAATGGTGGTTGTGTCATACTTCTCCCCGGGCCGCAGCACCGTGGTGCCCGGGAACTGGGGATTGTTGGGGTCGTCCGGGCAGTGCTGGGTCTCCAGGCACAGGCCGGAGTACTGGCCGTAGTGCGCGCCGCCCTTTCCGCCGTCGTAGTTGGCGGTGCAGGCGGTGTAGAGCTGTACCGCGGGCTGGTCTGTGATGACCTCCATCACGCGGCCGCTCTCTTCGTGATAGACCCACGCGGCCAGGCCCATCGCTTCGCCCTTGCGCAGGACAAAGTTGTGGTCGTAGCCATGGGCGGGGCCCATTTGGCTGCAGGCTTCCATGCTGTCCAGGCCGTCACCGATCAGCAGGCCGTCGCTGAAGTCCAGGGGCGTGCCGACGACAGGCATGTAACTGCCCAGGGGGATCAGCTCGTCGTCGACCGGCGTGATGACGTCGGCCTCGATCAGCACTTCATGGTCGCGCACCGTGCCGTGGTCATGACCGGCGAGATTGAAATAGGTGTGGTTGGTCAGGTTGCACAGCGTGGGCTTGTCGGTGGTGGCCTGGTAGCGGATGATCAGGTTGTCATCCTCATCCCAGGTGTAGGTGACGGTGACATCAAGGTTGCCGGGGTAGTTTTCTTCGCCGTCAGGGCTCAGGTAGTGGAAAGCCACACTGTCGCGGTGCTTTCCCTCGGTGGGGGTAGCCGTCCACATCCGCCAGGCAAAGCCCTTGTTGCCGCCGTGCAGATGGTTCTTGCCATGGTCGTTCAGCGCAAGCTGGTAATCCACACCGTCAAGGGTGAAGCGCCCCTTGCCGATGCGGTTGCCGTAACGGCCCACGGTGTCGCCCATGCTGCCGTGGCCTGCGCCGTACTTGGCCATGCTGTCAAAACCAAGGGCGACGTCCGCCAGGTTCCCGTCCTTGTCCGGGACGATGATCGAGGTCAGGATCGCGCCGTAATCGATGACAGAGACTGAGGATCCGTTTTCGTTGGTCATGGTATACATGGTGACCGGCTGCCCATCAGGCGCGGTGCCGAAGGGTTTTGTGGTGATGGCCATGGTGACGCCTCCTTTATATTGTGGGTGTTCCGATGGCTCCATTGTATCCCATTCCCCAACAATGTCAAGCCTTATTCGCCCTGCACAAAGGCGAAGAGGGTTTCGGCGGCGTCCATGAGTCGCGGGCCGGGCCGGCTGATCTCATTGGAGTCCGCATTCAGGATGTGGCCCTCCTTCACAGCGGTCAGGATATCCCAGCCGGGGCGGGAGGCAATCTCCTCCACGGGGGTTGGGCCTTCACCATAGTACATCGTAATTGTGACGATGTAGTCCGGGTTGCGGGCGATCACCTGTTCTTCGGAGATCTCCGCCCAGCCTTCCACGTCCGCGAAGGCGTTGGTCAGGCCGCAGATAGTCGCGAGCTCGTCCATGAAGGTGCCTTTCCCGGCGGTCCACAGACCCCACTGCAGGGGTGAGACCTCAAAGTAAACGGTCTTGCCGGTGTCCTCCGATTTCGCGGAGATATCGGCGAAAACGGCCTGCATCTGCATGACGAGTTCTTCGGCCTCGGCATCCTTGCCGATCAGGGTCCCGATGATGCGGATGGAGTCGTACACGGTCGCGAGGTCCGGGGCTTCGCTCACGGCAACGCGGATACCCGCGTCCTCGAGCTGCTGTACCTGCTCCGGGCTCTGGGCCATGGAGGACATCAGCACGAGCTGGGGCTGGAGGGCGATGATCTGCTCAATGTTGGTCTCATAGCCGGACTGTACGGAGGGTACGTCCAGCACAGAGGCCGGCCAGTCGCAGTATTCGCCGCGGCCCACAAGGGTGTCCTCGCCGCCGAGGGCGCAGACGATCTCGCAGTCGGAGGCCGTCAGCGCGACGATGCGGGTGGCGGGCGCTTCCAGGGTGACTTCCCGGCCCATCAGGTCGGTGACGGTGATGGCGGCGGTCTGTGTTTCCGCAGATGCGAAGCCGATCGCCAGCATCAGCAGGCAACACAAAAGCGCCGCCCATTTCAGGGTTTTCATGTCAGGTTCCTCCCTTCAATGCTTGTGACAAGATGAATCGGCGAGGGCACACGAAAATGTGTCCCTCCCCGGAGGAACACTCATCAGACCGGCGCGCTTCCGTCGGCTGAACAGCGTCTCCCATCCCCAGGGGCAGATCTCGGTGTAAACAGGTCTCCCGGCTTGGCTTCATCCTGACGGCGCACCTTCCCACGGCTCTTGCCGCAGTGGCATCTTTGCGCCCTCGTCTGCTTCACGGTTACTGGGATAGCCCGGAAATCACATCCGCGTTCCCATGGCGGCGGGGTATCCCCGCCGTCCTGCATTGCTGCAGAGATACACCGGCCATTCATTTGTCGGGTTTATTATAGATTTATGCGGGTTCGTCGTCAAGAAGCGGGAAAAGGAAAAAGGAGGCGCTTTTCCGCGCCTCCGAGGATATCATTTATTTGAGTTGATTCACGATATAATCGGCGATGGCCTTCATGCCGGCTGCGTTGGGATGCCGCCCGTCGTCCAGCATGTACAGCTTGGCATACCGGGAAACCGTGCATTTTCTCAGGTCGATGACCTGCACGCCGCGTTCGCTTGCCGCTTCTGCCGCCTGATCCCATGCGGCATTGAATGCAGCCCGTGTGCCTTCGATATTGGTCACTCCGTTAAAGTCGCTTTCCGGCGGGATGATGACGATCACCCGGGTCTCCGGCCAGAGCTGGCCGAGCGTATCGAGCGTGGCGACCAGGCCGTTCTCGATGGCAGCGGGATCGCTCCACGGGTCATCCATGCCCAGGGCCAAGAGGATCACGTCCGGCGCGGTTTGGCCGACGAAGTAGTTCCATCCCCAGAAGGCTCCGGGACCGCTTTCAGTCTGTGTATAACCGACGTCGCTCAATGTGAAAGCTTCGAAGCTTTCCACCGCCCAGGGCAGCCTATCGCCCAGCAGGGAGTACCACATCGTGCTTTCGTCCGTGACATTGCCGAGCGGATAGGTGCCATGCGCTTCCGCGAAATCGCTCATGCTGTCGCCCATGACCACCAGGCGTACGCTTTCCTTCTGGACTTCCGGTGCGGCTTCCACTGGCACAACGTCCACCACAATAGGTTCTGCGATGACTTCCACTTCCGGCAAAGCGGTTGCTGTGGGTTCGGGTGTGGGTGTAGGTGTCGCAGTAGGCGTGGGAGTGGGTGTAGGCGTTGCAGTAGGAGTCGGAGTGGGTGTAGGTGTCGCGGTAGGCGTGGGAGTGGGTGTAGGCGTTGCAGTAGGAGTCGGAGTGGGTGTAGGTGTCGCGGTAGGCGTGGGAGTGGGTGTAGGCGTTGCAGTAGGCGTGGGAGTGGGTGTAGGCGTTGCAGTAGGAGTCGGAGTCGGAGTGGGCGTGGGTGTCGGAGTAGGTGTGGGTGTAGGTGTCGGAGTCGGAGTAGGTGTGGGTGTCGGTGTTGGAGTCGGTGTCGGTGTAGGAGTTGGTGTCGGAGTCGGTGTGGGCTTTACTACGGTGGAAGCATCCGACGTTTCAACTTCGATATTTGCATCTTCAGTGGGAACGGGAACCACAGATTCTTCCGGAATTGCGGAAGAAGTGGGGACAGGAGTCTCATCCGGGTTGGGATCAACGGGCTCGTTGCCACTGGGGACGGGTGTTTCTGCGTCCGTGATCAGGCTGCCGTCGAGATCATCTGTGGGTTCCGGTGTGGGTTCTTCGGTTGGCTCTCCTGCCGGGGCTTCCGTTGGCTGTGCCGTTGTCACGGCAGGTGAAACGGCGGCGGTCTTTTCATCGGTGCTTTTGTTGGAACGATACACGGAATATAACATCACACCCACCGCCAAGGCGAGGATGACAATCAGCGCATCAAGCAACAGCGTTTTTCCGTTCCGCTTTCTCATGACGGATCAACGACTCCTTCGGGTATGGATTTTGTCATTGGAAACACCTATATTATGACGCATTTCAGCGGGCTTGTCAAGCGGTGCGTTTGCGTTCGAACAGGCTCTTGTAACGGGCTGTTATTTACCCCGTAGTTCCCGACGCAGGGTGTCCTCACTCGCGTCCGGCATCCAGCCGTGGAGCCAGCGGACGATGCGCTCCCGGCTTTCTTCGGGGCTGTATAGCTCGTTTTGATTGACAAGTTCGGTGCCGAGCCAGCGCTCGGGAGTGTCCAGCAGGGCGTTGCCCCATCCGTAGGGGCGGCCGTGCTTGTCCACATCATAGACGAAATCGCCGCTGACGATGAAGGTCTGCATCTGCAGGCGGGTGAGGGCGGTATCGTATCCCTTGGTGAAGCCGCAGAGACGTTTGAGCGCCTTGTTGGGGCAGGGACCGTGGGCTTCTAAGGCCTGCATCAGGAGCCGGTCATTGTACGGGGCCAGCGCGTCGGCGACAAAACCTTCGAAATCATATCCGTCCCGACGGAAGTTGCACAGGTCCGGGAAACAGCTCAGGCTCACGAAAGCGGCTTTGTTTCGATAGAACTTCCCGTAGACGATGCGCTTGTCGCGGGCCAGCCAGCCCTTCCATTCCCAGGGGCCGTCGTTTCCGGTGAACCAGACAGAGGGATCGATGTTCTCTTCCAGTGACCAGCCGGGAATGCCGCTGCGAAAAAAGGGCAGGAAACCGATCCCGTTGACCAGTTCTGCCAGATCCTCGCAGGTGTGCACACAGTCAAAACGCATGGAACCGTCTCCTTACCCGATCACCAGCTGATTACCTCGTGCCCGTCTTCCGTGACGAGCACCTGGATCTCCCACTGCGCCGAGAGTTTTCCGTCCCGGGTTGAGATCTCCCAGCCGTTGTGCGGGTCCACGTCGTAGAGGGCGCTTCCCATGTTGACCATGGGCTCGATCGTGAACATCATTCCCGGCACCAGCAGCATGTCGGTGCCGCGTTTGGTCACATAGCTCACAAAGGGGTCTTCGTGGAATTCGATTCCCACGCCGTGCCCGCCGATATCCCGCACCACGCTGAAGCCGTTTTCTTTTGCATGATCGTTCACAGCTTGGCCCATGTCGCCCAGATAGCCCCAGGGTTTGACCTGTTCCAGCCCGAGCTCCATGCACTCTTTGGTGACTTCGACCAACTTGCGCGCGGCGTCACTGACGTCCCCGATCATGAACATGCGGGAGGAATCGGAATAGTATCCATCCAGGATCGTGGAACAGTCCACGTTGACAATGTCCCCGCTTTTGAGGATGACCTTGTCGGATGGAAAACCGTGGCAGACCTGGCTGTTGACGGAAGTGCAGACGCTGTAGGGATAGCCCTGGTAGTGCAGCGGCGCGGGAACGGCGCCATAGGCCTTCGTGGTCTCCGAAACAATGCGGTCGATCTCGGAGGTCGGCATGTCCTCGCAGATGGCGGCGGCCACTGCGTCGAGGACGGCGACGTTGACCTTTGCGCTCTCTTTGATCTTCGCGATCTGCGCCGGGTTCTTGATCATTTTATGGGTTGGAACGACATCACCCATCCGCTTGTGCTCCGCGATGCGCTCGTCGAATTCCATGTGGCAGACTTTGTATTTGCGCCCGCTGCCGCACCAGCAGGGGAGATTGCGGCCGAGTTTTTCCAGCATGGGAAAGCCTCCTGTTGTTTGCGCTTCGCGTCAGTCTTTCTTTTCGCCCGCGGCGACCATCGCACGGAAGGTTTCGGTGATGCGCGCGTTCAGGCGGGCGGACGTATCGGCGTTGATGCCTTCGGTCCGCAGGTCGTCCGTGGGGATCGGATCCCCGACCCAGGCGCGGGTGAAATGGAAGAGTGCCACGCGGCCTTTGATATAGACCGGGATCAGGGGAACACCGCTGCGCAGCGCGATGAGCGCGACACCGCTCTCAATGTGCTCCATGACGCCCTCATGGTGGCGTGTGCCTTCCGGGAAGATGCCGAGGACGCCGCCGCTCTTAAGGACCTTCATGCAGGCGCGCATAGCCTCCATGTCAGTGTTGCCGCGATCTACCGGGATCATGCCGAGCTGACTGAACAGCCACTTGCCGAAACGGGCCTTGGTCAGCTCCTTCTTTCCCAGGAAAGTGATCGGGTAGCGCTTGAGCTTATAGGCCAGGACGAAAGGGTCCAGCATGGAATTATGGTTGCTGATGATGATAAAAGGCGCGTCCAGGCCCAGTTTCTCTGCACCGGTCATCTTCAACGGCATGACCGAATAGAAAAGCACGTTGGCTAAGAAACGGGCAACCTTATACATGAAGCTCTCTTTGACGGGGGTATTTGCTTCACTCACAGGCGGGTCGCCGTCCTTTCGCGGATGATGTTGAGGATGGCACTGACGCTCTCGTCAAAAGAGAGATGGGTCGTGTCCACGGTGACGGCATCCTCGGCGCAGCGGAGCGGATCCACGGCGCGGCCCATGTCCTGGGCGTCCCGCTCCCGCAGGGCGGCGAGCACCGCGTCATAGTCCGCGTCTTCGCCCTTGTCCCTCATCTCCTGCCAACGGCGGCGGGCGCGTTCCTCGGCACTCGCTGTTAGGAAGATCTTCACATCCGCGTCAGGCAGCACGACGGTCCCGATGTCCCGCCCATCCATGAGCATATTCTGCGTCGCGGCCAGGCGCTGCTGGGCTTTTACCATTGCCGCCCGCACACCACCATAGGTCCCCACCAGGGAAGCGGCGTCGCTGACTTCCTGAGTGCGGATGAGTCCGGTCAGGTCCTCGCCGTCTGCGAGGGTGCGCTGTGCTCCGTCCGCGTACTCCACATCCACGCGCAGGTCCTGGCAAAGGGCCGTCACGGCGGCTTCGTCATGCGTATTGATTCCGCGACGCAGGCAGGTCAGCCCCACCGCGCGGTACATGGCACCGGTGTCCAGGTGCAGGATCCCCAGTTCCCGAGCTACTGCGTCGGATATCGTAGATTTTCCCGCTCCCACAGGTCCGTCAATGGCGATCTTCATGCAAAGACTTCCTTTCGGTGATTTCGGGGTTATTATAGGAAAGAATGGGGTGGGAGTCAAGGGTTGGGAGAAGAAGGAAAGAAGAGAATTGTATATGAAAATGCCGGTTTTTGCCGGCAAAATAGACAGATGGGAATGGATTAATGTGAGATCAGAATGCCCATATCCTCGGCGAAATTAGGATTGGTTTTCATCAAACCGAGCATTCTCCGTGCTGCTCCGTCCGGGCGACTTCTTCCGCCTTCCCAGGCTTCCACGGATTTCACGGAAACACCGATGCACGCGGCAAATGTTTTCTGTGTCATGCTGGAATCTTTTCGGAGCGCTTTGATTTCTGCGGGTGTAAAGGTTTCCAGTTCACGCACGGTCCTCTTGTGGACGATGGCGCCGGTCTGCTTGCCTTCGGCCATTTCCAGAAGTTCGTTCAGAGAGGACATGATATCATCATAGACAGCAGACATGGTTAGTTCTCCTTTCTTACAGGCTGGTTGTAGTGCGATTCAAGGAGCTTGATCAGCTTCTTGATCGCGTTCTTTTCTCCCTGTGTCAGGTTGGATTTATCAGCTTTCGCATAGGCAGCCAGGCCACAAATCTTCTCTCCGACCTCAAAATCAACATAAACAATCCGACTTGACCCGCTTTTTCCCCGGCCTTCAAATTCGAATCGAAGCTTTCTGGCACCGCCGGTGCCCTGAATGACATCTCCTGCTTTAGGGTCAGCCAACAACGCATCTTCCAGGCGCGTAAGATCGCTGTCGTCAAATCCGCAGCGGTGCCAGCCGGAGAGAAAGGCAGTTGTCCAGATGAATTCGCGAGTCATTGCAGTCCCTCCAAACCCCTTAATTTTAGGGGTTGGATTCATTATACCAGATGTTTCCTGAATGTCAAGGGAATACGTTTCAGCATCATTGAACTATGGGTTGACATATGATGAAAAAATGATGTACATTGTTGCTGCGAGCTGTACCGCCGGGCTTTCCGGACGTATGCGAGAAGCCAGCGTTGGCACTTGGCGCGGGGGCAAGGCTCGCCTTTTTTGTCCATATTCTGTGAGAGGGCAACCATTCCGCCCTTTTTCTTTTCCTCTTCATTGACATTCTCCCTCGATTGCGATAGACTAACCACGGCGGGGAATGCAGCCCCGCCGCCAGAAAACATACCATTTCCAGAAGGAGGATATTGAATATGAAGAAGCCTGTTGTACTGGTTGTCATGGACGGCGTGGGCGAGACCTCGGTGGAGCTTGGCAACATGGTCATGAAGGCCACCACCCCGACCCTCGACGAATTCAAGGCTACCTGCCCTTGGCAGACCATCAAAGCACACGGTGGAGCCGTTGGCTTGCCCACGGATGACGACATGGGCAACAGCGAGGTCGGCCATAATGCGCTCGGCTGCGGCCAGATCTATTCCCAGGGCGCGAAGCTGGTCAACGAGTCCATCGAATCCGGCGCGATTTATCAGAGCGAGACCTGGAAGGACCTCGTGGGCTCTGTCATTGAAAAGGGAACGGCCCTGCACTTTATCGGCCTGCTCTCCGACGGCAACGTTCACTCCAACATTTCCCACCTGATTGCCATGATCCGCGAGGCCAAGATGGAAGGCGTAAAGACCGTCCGTATCCATGCCCTCCTGGACGGCCGTGACGTGCCCGCGACATCCGCGCCGGAATACGTTGCCCAGCTGGAAGCTGTGCTGGCAGAACTGAACGACGCGACCTTTGACGGACGCATCGCTTCCGGCGGCGGCCGCATGCAGATCACCATGGATCGCTACCAGGCCAACTGGGACATGGTCCGGAAGGGCTGGGAGACGCACGTCCACGGCAAGAGCTTCGTCAACGTGATGGACGGGGAAGGCGCCTTCTACGGCAGCGCGGCCGAGGCCGTCGAGGACCTCCGCGCGGCGACCGGCGCGATCGACCAGGACCTGCCGCCTTTCGTCATCGGCGATAACGGCAAGCCTGTCGGCGCGATGCAAGACGGCGACAGCGTCATCCTCTTCAACTTCCGTGGGGACCGCGCACTGGAGATTTCCATGGCCTTCGACGGCGATGCCTCCTTCGACAAGTTTGACCGCGGCGTGATTCCGCAGGTCAAGTACGCCGGCATGCTCGAATATGACGGTGACCTGCACATCCCGCACAAATATCTGGTCAACCCGCCGCAGATCCGCGAGACGCTGACGGAACTCCTGGTGGCCAACGGCATCAAGGAGTACGCCGTGTCCGAGACCCAGAAGTACGGCCATGTGACCTACTTCTGGAACGGCAACCGTTCCGGAAAGGTCTCCGAGGAACTCGAGGACTACTGCGAGATCCCGAGCGATGTGCGCTCCTTCGACGAGTGCCCCTGGATGAAGGCCACCGAGATCGCGGACAAGGTGATCGAGGCCATCGAGAGCAAGCAGTACGGCTTCATCCGCTGCAACTTCCCGAACGGTGACATGGTCGGCCACACCGGCAACCTCTACGCGACCGAGATCGCGGTGGAGAGCGTCGACCTTGAGCTGACGCGGATCAAGAAGGTCTGCGACGCCGAGGGCTGCATCCTCATCGTGACCGCCGACCACGGCAATTCCGACCAGATGCTTGAGAAGAACAAGAAGGGCAAGATCGAGGTCCGCACGGCCCACAGCCTGAACCCTGTTCCCTTTATCATCTATGACAAGGACGAGCGCCATGAGATGAAGCAGGGCCAGTTCGGTCTGGCCAACGTGGCGCCCACCGTGGCGGAACTCCTCGGGATCAAGCCGTTTGACAGCTGGCAGGAGAGCATGCTGAAGTAATTCCAAAGTTATTGCAAAAGCAGCGCCTATTGATGATTCGATAGACGCTGCTTTTTTGATCCCTCGTCATAAACCCGTAATAATCCGTTCTGCAAACAAGGGGTATACACAGGTTATCACTGCGTTATCCACAGGCAATGCTGCCTGTGGGGGATAACTTGTTGCAAATCGACAAAGTTTTCCACAACAATCCACAGATTTGTCCACAGGGGCTGTGAATTGACAGAAGTTATCCACAGATACGTGGCTTGCTTTTCCGAATGGACTGTGCTAAGATCACACCGAAAAACGCAAGACCGGAGGAAACATACATGTTCGATCGATTGAAAGCATTGTGGCAGCAACGCCGGACAGTGGTCATCACGGTGGCAGCAGTGGTTTTGATTGCGGCAGCAGTGGTGGTGGCAGCGATCCTGATCAGCAATCGGCCGGAGACAACGCCAACGACCGTTTCAGACGCCAACATCGCATTCACAAAAGACTCCGTGAATTATATATGGGAGACGACACCGACGCAGGACCCGAACGCAGATCCCACCCGTGCTCCGGAGCTCGTGATGGCGGACCTGATTGGCGACTGGCGGCAGACAGGGGAGAACCCGTCGGGCATCATTGAGCTGCATCTCCACGGCGATAACACCGCGGTCTATGTGGTAAAGGGCGTCTTTGACGAAGAACCCAGGTCGATCAACACCCGTTGGCAAGCCCAGGACGGACTGCTGTCGCTCGTGACCGAGGGAGCAGAGGTCACACAGTATACACTGGAATTCGGAGATGGCACCATCATCCTGTCCGGTTCTTATGGCTCCAAGATCACCTATGAGTTTTATGTCCCCGAACCGGTTTCGAACGAGAACGAGTGAATTTCCGAACTTACCCTGCGGCTGCAGGGTTTTCTATTGCAAAAACACGAACAAAAATCAGAAAAACATTATCAATGTTCGGATTAAAATAGACAATATCTGAAACAAAAAACGAATTTGTTCGCAAAATGAAACAGGCATCAAAAAGATTCAAAAAATCTTTGATTATGTCTTGACAATGTCTTTGGGTTGTGATAATCTATTAAAGCTGACCCGCTGAAGGCCAGCGCCCATGAACCTTGAAAACGATACAGGAAAGACGAGAAAACGCAAGGAAAGAGTAGACAGTGTATTCCGGAGAGTAAAAGGATTAAACGGAAGAGTTTGATCCTGGCTCAGGACGAACGCTGGC
>JAFZPI010000002.1 GCA_017552615.1 Clostridia bacterium | reverse complement strand
TTCTTGCTCGAATGTAGACCCGAGTAGTAAAAAAGTCGCCTATATCGCCGAGGGTTCACTCAAGGGCGAAACGATTCCGGGTATGGGTATCTCGCAGTTTCAGCAAGCCATCAATAATGCCGTGGGTTCCGGATACGTCGATGCCAATGACAGCAAGGTCATCGCTGCCTGCGACAATGTGGACAAATCGCTCAAGAGCAACACGAACCTCGAGGGGACCGTCAACATTATAAAGAAGGCTTACAGCGGCGGTTCTTCCTCCACGGTCAAGACGTACTCCTATAGAAAAGCGAAATAGCGCTTCTTCAGGAAAACGGGCATCCGGCCTACTGCTCGTGAACGGTGCAGCGCAAGGAGCCGGTGCCGAGATCGCTTTCGAGGCGAAGGATGCGGCGGTCTGGTTCGTTGGACCGCCAGAGGAGCAGATTGTTTCCGCTCCCGTTTTCCATCATGCCGTTGCCGGACATCCGGAGCAGGATGTGATCGTCTTCCGGCCCGATCTGGGCATTGCAGCTCCTGCTGGGCAGCAGGAGGACGATCTCCTCGGCGGTCCCTTCCTTGAAGTCATGGAAGCGGACGTACATCAGGGCCGAAAGCAGCTCCATGTGCGGCTTGTCCAGGGGCTCGTACGTCTTCTCAATGGGTTCGCCGCCCTCGACGGACCAGCAGGAACGCGCCTCGCGGCCCGGGTCGTAGATCACTTCGTATTTGCCTGATTGCTTGCCGTCGGAGAAAGGATGAACGAAATAGAGGGGCGCGAGGTCCTTGCGGGAATACCAGGCCTCCGCTTTGTATTCGGCCTTGAGGAACAGCCTGAAAAACGGCTGTGTCTGGATCAGGGCCATGGAATGATAGGCCGGCTTGCCCTCCCACTCCGATTCTTCGAACGTAATGGTCGCCGTCGCGACTTTGGTCGTGATGCCGGCGAACCGATAGCAGACATCATACACAACTGCCCCCAGCGACGCGGCAGGAACCCTGTCTGTCGCCGGGGCAGCTGCTGTTGCCGCCAGGGCCAGGAATAGAAGCAGAAGCTTTCTCACTACGCCTGCTTATCCTTCCAGTTGTCGATCTTGTCCTTGGCCTCGTCCATTTTGACTTTGGCCTTGTCCATCAGATCGTTAGCGCCAGCCTTGGCCTTGTCGACGATGCCGGCGGCGTTCTCTTTCATCTCATCCAGGACCTCCTTGGCCTTCGGCGCGTTCTTCTCATAGAGATCCTTGGCGTTGGCCTTCATTTCTTCAGCCACTTCGCCGAGTTTCTCGCCGGCCTTGCCGGCTGCATACTTGATCTTTTCCTCGAGGGTTACTTTGCCGTCGCCGTTGAGGTCGCGCGGGTCTTTCAGTTCTTCGCTCATGGTAGTAATGTATTAAAGGTGAATGTCTTATCGTCCTGCCGAATCCTTGCGGGCCGTCCAGACCTTCGGTGTGAAGCCCGTAATGCGCTTGAACGTGCTGTTGAAGGAAGAGGCGCTCAGGAAGCCGCACGCCTTGGCGATCTGCTCCTGCGAAGCGTCGGGATGTGAGCGGATGTAGCGTTGTGCGTAGTCGACGCGCAGGATGTTCATCAGCTCGGGGAAGCCCATTTTATAGTTCTGGTTGACCATCTTGGAGACATAGGTCTTGTTGGTGCCCAGGCGCTGTGCGACGTCAGCCAGGGAGAGGCTGGGCTGCAGGAAGATCCGGTCGTGCTGCATCAGCTGCCGGAACTCGGCCAGGAGGCCGCTTTCGTCCTGCATGTGCGAGACGATGTTCAGCACGGTGGCCGAGAGGGAAGGCACAGCCGCGCCCCTTCCCGCGCCCTCGCGGCCGGGCGTGACGCCGCGCTGCGTGCCGAGCCGCGAGAGGACGCGCGTCAGCGAATCCCCGCTGAGATCGCCCGCCATGTCGGTAATGATCTCCTCTGTCACGGAAGCCCGCGTTTCGGGGGTGTAATTGTAGCGCAGCAGTGTCTTGATGTCCCGGAGGTAAATGTACTCTTTCGAGCCGAAGAGCGCAAACAGGCCCAGCAGGAAATACAGGATGGAATGGAGCAGCGCGATGGAATAAGCCCAAGCCTTGTTGTCGTGGAACATGGACGAATGAAGGAAGAGCTTCAGGCAGATTGTGAAGGTGAGGAGGCAGGCGATGACCATCTGGACCTCCATCAGGCGGATGGGCTGCTGGTGAAACAGGAAGCGGTGTGAGTTCCGGGGGCCCAGGTGAAGCCGATGGGTCAAGATGCCGGAATAGATCGTGAAGAAGACGATTTCGGCAAAGAGAATCCCCCTGAACAGCACAATGGTCCAATAATAATACAGGTGTTCCAGATTGGGGCCCATCGGGTCGCGGGGGTTGAAATCGCCCGCATGGATCCTGTCCAGCAAGTCATCGGTTCCTTCGAGGCCGATCACCAGGGTCAGGATCAGCGATGACGTAGCCGTGATGACGGGCAAGGCAATCCAGAGCAGGTATTTGGGTTTATAAACGAAGGGGTGGTATAGATAGGTATAGTACAGACAGGTGAGGGGGATGATGGCGGGAGCGAAGGCGTAGATAAAAATGTGGGCAATCGCGTCCGAGCCCAGCAGGGGCTCGATCAGCACGTCCCCGCAAATGGTGAAGAAGACCGAGGTCAGCAGCATGAAGAAGACCCGGAACGTGCTGGTTCGGGACGCCAGGAACCCGTGTACAGCGGCCCAAAACAGGCAAACGAGCCCGGGAAGAATCAATAATGGGGAGTTGTTCATGTGGCGTGTCGGTCTACTGCAAATATACAATTTTTCTTGTTCAAAAACAAAAGAATGAAATTTTATCATAAAAAATTGTGGATTCATTAAAGTA
>JAFZPI010000011.1 GCA_017552615.1 Clostridia bacterium | reverse complement strand
TCCGGTTTTCTGATAGCTCTTCCAACATTTTTCAATGCTATCAGCAAGTCGGATACCGGTTTGTCAGGTAACCGATCCAAATCTCCAGCGCCTTGCTCTTGTGCATGCGAACCATTGCCTCGACTTCCTCATATTTCCGCTCCTTTATCAGACGCAGCAGTTCGTCATGCTCGGCGACCGATTCGCTCATGCGCCCCTTTGACAGGACGAATATGTTCCCCATGAAGGACCATTTTGCCCATAACTGGTCGATCAGCCGGAGCCATTCGTCCTTGTGGGTATGCTCATAGATGGACCTGTGGAACTGCTTGTTCAGGACGATATAGCTTTCGTAGTCGTTCTGCTTCGCCGCTTCCTCCATCTGCCGGTTCATATTCTCCAGGATGCGCAGGTCATGGATGGAGAGGTAGTCTATGCTGACGCGGGTGAGGTATCCTTCCAGAACCCCACGGATCTCGGATATCTCCTCAATCTTCTCCTTCGTGAACCCGACAGCCGTAGCGCCGCGGTTCGGGGTGATCTCCACATATCCTTCGGTCTCCAGCTGACGGAGCGCTTCCCTGACCGGCGTTTCACTGACACCGCACTCTTCCGCAATCTTGCTGATCTTCAGCCTGGTGTTCGGCTTGCATTCCATATTCAGCAGCTGGGAAAGAAGATAATCATACACAGATTCGACTTTTCTTTTGTTATTTGTCATGCTTTCATCCTCCGGATATATCTTGACTATATCATATATGATTTTATCATATTTGACAAGATATACAATTATATGATTTTATAGCAAAAAACAATATTTCAAATGCTCCTTGTATATGTGATTCCCGTTTGGTATGTTACTTATAGAGTGTTCCGGCAGTCAGGCAGACAAACAGACACGCTGAAAACAGCCGGTATTCGGATCGGGATCTATACCGTGAATCATGACGAGAACAAGGAGGAGATGCCTGTGGGTTACTACAATGAGGGAAAATGGTGGGCGAGTCCTTTTAATGACGAAGACAAGGTACGTTCACAGTTCAGCTTCGCGTCGAAGGTGACCATCCATGACGCCACGCTGCGGGACGGGGAACAGACGCCGGGGGTCGTGTTTGACAAGGATACGAAGGTCCATATCGCCGAGCTTTTGGATGAACTCGGCGTAGAACGGATCGAAGCAGGCATGCCGGCTGTATCGGAAAGCGATTTCCAGGCGGTCAGGGAGATATCCCGCCGCGGCCTGAAAGCGGAACCGTTCGTATTCGTCCGGGCTATGCGCCGGGATATCGATATGGCGCTGGACGCCGGCGCGAAGGGGATCATCATCGAGATCCCCATAGGATACCCGAAACTGAAGTACCAGTTCAACTGGACATGGGAGAACGTGGCGGAGAAGAGCATCGACTGCATCAACTACGCGAAACAGCAGGGCCTCTACGCAGTCTATTTCCCGTATGATACCACAAGGGCCAGGAACGAGGACCTGGAGCAGCTGATCGGCGTCCTCATGAAAGAAGCCGTGCCGGACTCCATCGGGATCGTGGATACCATGGGCTGCGCCATGCCTGAGACCATCCAGTACCTGGTGCGGAAGGTGAAGCGGCTGACCGACGGGCTACCAGTCGAGGTGCATACCCATAACGACTTCGGGATGGCCGTGGCGACAGAGCTCGCCGGGATCACGGCGGGCGCCGACTGCGTCCACAGCTGCATAAACGGTCTCGGTGAGCGCACAGGGAATGCTGCCCTCGAGCAACTCATGGTCAGCATGAAGATCCTCCTGGATCTGCCGAACGACTACCGTATAGAGAAGCTCCCGCGCGTCTGCGAGGAGGTCGCGAAGATCACGGGCATCCCCCTGCCGGCCAACATGCCGGTGTCGGGCGTACGGAACTACACCCGGGAATCCGGCATAGGCGTCGACCTGGTCCTGAAGAAGCCCCTCGTGATGTTCGCCACCAACCCAGCCCTGTACGGCAGGACCGGACATATCGCCCTCGGGAAAAAGAGCGGCAAGGCGTCGGTCGAATACTATGTGGACAAGCTCGGCCTGAAGGCGACGGCAGACGAGGTCGCCGAGATACTGGCCAAAGTGAAGGAAAAGGGCGCCGCGGAGAAACGGCTCCTGAGCGAAGAGGAATTCAAAGAGATCTACGACAAGGTAGTCTGCTGAGAGCAGGAAAGGAATCCTTATGAAGATCACAGCTGTAAAAACGTACCGGTACCGGTACGACATCCCGGAAGAGGAACAGTTCGGCAACAGTACGCGGTGGAACGCGGCAAAGAACACCGTCATCGTCGAGGTCGATACCGACGAGGGTGTCACCGGGTACGGGGAGGCGGACGCCGCCGGCGGCCCCGCCGAGGTGACGCAGTTCATCATCGACCGCGAGATAGGCCCCTATGTGATCGGCCGTGACCCGTTCTGCGTGGACGCGGTCTTTGAGGACCTGTACCAGAAATCCATGATTCACGGCAGGCGGGGGGTGATCATGCATGCAATCAGCGGCATCGACTGCGCCCTCTGGGACATAATCGGCAAGGTCACCGGCCTGCCGATTTACAAGCTCCTGGGCGGGGCGCGCAACAAGGTCCAAGCATATCACAGCGGCGGGTTCTACCGTAGGAACGTCCCCGATGAATGGTACGCCGAGGAGGCGAAAAAAGGGTATGAGAACGGCTACCGAGCCTTCAAGATGAAGATCGGCCGGCTGTCTATGGAGCAGGACGCCAACCGGGTGCGGCTCGTAAGGGAGGCCATCGGCCCGGATTCCAAGCTCATGGCCGACGTCAATTCGAACTACAACGTGCGCGAGGCCATCCGGATGGGGCGCCTGCTGGAGCCGTATGACCTGTTTTTCATGGAGGAGCCGGTCAGCGCGGACGACCCGGAGGGGAGCGCCCTGGTCGCGAGGAGCATCCCCATGCCGCTTGCCGGATATGAGACGGAGTACACCCGGTACGGGTTCAGGCGGCTGATCGACTGCGGGGCCATGGACATCGTCCAGGTAGACCCCACCCGGAGCGGGGGACTTACGGAATGCCGCAAGATCGCGGCGTACGCTTCTGCGCACAAACTCCCGATCACGTCCCACATCTTCGCGGGCGGCCTCACCTTCATGGCAGGGCTCCATTTCTCCTGCGGCGTGGACAACGGCTTCCTTCTGGAGTGCGAGGCGAACCCGAACCCGCTCAGGACGAATATGTTCAAAGACTTCGAGCTCACCCTTGATGGGGACGGGTATGTCTCGGTGCCGGAAGGGCCCGGCTACGGCGTGACGCTGGACTTTGACACACTCGAACCGTACCGCGTAGGATGAACCGGATGTTCTGCAGCCGGTAACGGCTATGGGAACGATACGCATAATCACAAAAATAAAAAAATGAAGAACAAGTCGGAAAGTTAAATAGAAAAACCGAAGCATCATTCAGGAATCCCGGTCATGTGGGCCCGCGTGACCTGTTCAATGAAAAAAAGGAGAGTGAGTCAATGAAGGATCTTTATTTTCCCGTAGGCATCTGGGAATTCCACAAGGACGGGAATTTTAACTTCCAGTTCAACCGGACGGTAGCCCACGGCGGTCATCTGGACGAGGTCCGGGAAATGGCGGCCAAGGTCACGGATATCCCTTCCTATATCCGCCTGATGGAGGAAGCGGAGGAAAAAGCCAGGCAGCGGGGCGATAGGAGAGCGGAGATGGCCTATCTGCGCGCACACGAGTTCTTTACCACCGCCGCCCAGGGGAAGGCAGACAAGTATCAGAGATGGAAAAAGCTGTTCTACGAGTCAAACGGGCAGCTGATGAAAGACTACCGCGTACAGTACGCTGAAGTGCCCTATGAAAACGGGTTCCTGCCGGTGATGTACGCAGTCAACGAAAACCCGAAGGGCGTGGTCGTGCTGCACGGCGGTTACGATTCCTACTACGAGGAGCACCTGAAGATCGCCCTGCACATGTACCGCAACGGGTATTCCGCCTACATCTTCGAAGGACCGGGACAGGGCTCGGTGATCTATGAACAGGGCATCCCCTTCACCCATGAATGGTACAAGCCGGTCAGCGCCATCCTGGATCATTTCGGCCTCGACGACGTGGCCCTCATGGGCATCTCCCTGGGCTCCGTCCTGTGCAAGATCGCCGCGGCAAAGGAGCCGCGGATCAAGTACCTCTGCGGGGTGGGCTACCAGGCGGACCTGTACGGCGCCACCATCGCCCGCATGCCGAAGACCTATGCGGAGAAGGTCTCCGCCGCCGTCGAGAGGGAAGACCGGGACGCCGTCAATGACCTTCTGCATGCCCTGATGGACTCGGAGCCGATCTATTCCTGGTACCTGAACCAGGGGCTGCTGGTCTTCGGCGTGGAGACGCCCTACGACTACCTGGTAAAGACCAAGGATTTCAGCATCAAGCCCATCGCCGACGAGATCAAACAGGACTATCTGCTCGTCGTCGGCCAGGCGGATCATTTCTTCTCGAACGCCCTGCTTCTGGAAGAGATAGAGTATATGAAGTCTGCCCGGTCCTTTACCATGCGCATCGTCACCACGGCGGAAAAAGGACAAAACCACTGCAACATCGGCAACAGAAAGCTCATGATCGACATATTCATGAACTGGCTGGAAGAAACGAAACGGGAACATGTCACAGCTGCCAGGGAAGGCTGGCTGTGATCAACAATAACACAATAGAAGGAGAATCTGTATGGAAATCATCCCGGGAGAGATCAAGACGATCGTATTGAATGCCGTCTTCGCCACCTTCATCAGCGTACTGTTCCTCATGCTGGGCAACTGGATCTGTAAAAAATCCAAGCTGCTCAGAAGACTCTGCATCCCCGCACCGGTGGTCGGCGGCCTCGTTTTTGCCGTGATCAACCTGCTGCTGCACTCGTTCGCCAAGATCGAGATCGAATTCGACGAGACCATCTATAACTTTTTCGCACTGCTGTTCTTCACGACCCTGGGCTACGCCATCAACCTGAAGGTCCTGAAGAAAGCAGGCAAGCTGATCCTGATCTTCTTCATCACTACCATGGTCCTGACCGTCATCCAGAACTTCGTGGCCATCGGCGTCTCCAAGGCAACGGGCATTTCCCCGCTGGTCGGGCTGATGGCCGGTTCCCCCTCCCTGGTGGGCGGCCACAGCAACGCCGCCGCCTTCGGCTCCATCGCGGAAAGCTGGGGCCATGAGGGTGCCGTCACCTTCGGCATGGCCGCTTCCACCTACGGCCTGATCGCCGGTGTCCTGCTCGGCAACCTTGTGGTGGAGATCCTGGTCAAACGGCATAAGCTCGCCACTACCGCCCAGGATGTGGAGGGCCTCGAAGACGAGAGCGATGAAACGAATCATCTTTTCAGCGGAAAGCAGCTGACCATGGCGATGATGCGGCTGGTCGTGACCACCGGCGTCGGCCTGGTGCTGTACGTTGCCTGGGACGCCCTCGTTCCGAGCGTGACGATCACCCCGCTGATCTGGGGCCTGATCGTCGGCGTGATCGTCAAGATCCTGGCCGACAAGCGCGGCAAAAAGCTTCCCACCGTGGAGATGCAGGCCCTGGGGAAGACCTTCCTCGCCATGTTCGTCGCCCAGGCCGTCGCCTCCATGAAACTCTGGCAGCTGGCCGATCTGGCTCTGCCGCTGATCCTGATCCTGGCGGTGAACACCGTGATCACGTTCGTTTTTGTCATCGTGCTCACCTACCGCATCTGCGGCAGAAGCTACGATTCCGCCTGCATCGCCTCCGGCCAGTTCGGCTTCGGCATGGGTTCTGTCATCGTGTCCGTTGCCAACCTGGACGAAATCAGCAAGAAATACTCCGCCTCCAAGCTGGCATACTTTGTGGTCCCAATCGTCGGCGCGATGCTGTCGAACATCTCCAACGCGCTGATCGTCTCTGCGTTCATGAACTTCCTGCATTAAGGGAAACAGGTCAGATCCGGCCCGCATAAGGTAAAAATCGGCGCGGCCCTAAAACAGACACCTCTGTCCTTTTCGGAATAGGGGCTGTCTGTTTTTTGTGATTTGCCTGTGTATCGGGATGAAGCTGCTCCCACTGCTGGCAATGGACCTCGTCCGCAAGGCAGGGCACACCTTCTACGGC
>JAFZPI010000010.1 GCA_017552615.1 Clostridia bacterium | reverse complement strand
TCCAGTACAGAACGGCCTGCAGCAAAGAAACGAAGGGCCCGCCGGCGAACATGATGATCTGTCCCTTATCCGTCTTGGGTTCTTCCGCGGGAACGAAATTACCGCCTGCCGGGATAAGACCGAAGGTAAACCTGGATATACTGATCAGCCTGGGTCCGGATCCCACAATGACCTTCCATCCAGCCTTTCCTCCGGAAATCCGGTATCCCAATGCGTGGCCTAATTCATGGAGCAAAACAGATAAGAGGCAAAAAAGCCAGATAAGAAGAACCCTCGCCAATGAATACATATGTTCCAAACGCTCCTCAGCCTCCCTTCACATGCACAAATCCCGATTTGTCGGTTGGTCGGACGGTCGATTTATATAAGAGGTGACGCCTTTCGTTCCCCGTTTGCCATCCGTTTTTCCGTCCACCCCAGCGTCAGCGTCATCCCGTCGAACGCGCAGTCCGTCTCCGGGAAGAGCGCTCGGGCCGGAGGCAGCAGGGTTTCCGGGTCCTCTACCGCCGTGGAGAAGTGCGTCAACAGGAGTCGCGCCGTCCCGGCTTCCCGGGCCAGGGCCGCGCTCTCACGGGAGAGCATATGCCGGTTCTTCAGGGCTTTGGGAAAATCCTCTTCGTCGCCGTACATCCCTTCGAGGATCATCAGGTCCGTGTTACGCCCGGCTTCGACGATCGTCTGCGCCGGCCGGGTGTCGGTGGCGTAGACAAAGGACAGTCCGCGCCGTTCGGGGCCCAGCACCTGTTCTGGTTTCCAGCGCACGCCGTCCGCTTCGGCCGCCTCCCCGCGCTGCAGGACCGACCAGCACCGGGGCGGAATGCCCAGCGCCTGTGCTTTTTCGGGCAGAAATTCCCTGGGCCGGTCCAGTTCGAAGCGATAGCCGAGGCAGGGCATGCCGTGGTCCAGCGGGAAAGCCCGCACGCGCAGTCCGGCGGCCTCGAACGCGCCGCCGGTCATGGGCAGCTCGTGGAGAACGGGCTCATAGCCGAGCTGTGGCGCGATGACCCGCAGTCCGGTTACGACCCGGCGCAGGTCCGGCGGGCCCCAGATGTGCAGGGGTTCGGTGCGGCCGGATTTCGTCAGTGCCAGGAGCAGCCCAGGCAGACCGGAGCAGTGGTCGGCATGGTAGTGCGTCAGCAGCAGCGCCTCGATGCGCAGAAAGCCCCAGCCGAGCCGCCCGATCTCAACCTGCGTGCCCTCGCCGCAGTCCACCAAAAGCGCCCGCGCGCCGTTCCGGACGTACAGGCTGGCCAAAGCGCGGGTGTGCAGCGGGATGGACCCGCCGGTGCCGAGGGTGCAAAGATCAATCATGGCTTCTCCTTAAAACACTTGACTTTTTTGCCGGGGTTTGTTATGATACCGATGCTGTAGAGCACTTGCAGAGTTGGCTGAGTGGTCTAAGGCGCACGACTGGAAATCGTGTGGAGGCCGAAACCTCCCCAGGGTTCGAATCCCTGACTCTGCGCGGATGCAGTAGGATTCTGATTGAGTCCTACTGCATTTTGATTTACAGGGCAGGTTTTGTCAAGAGGAAAGGGAAAATCTCATTGACATAGCAGAATATGTACATTATAATGTACATAAGATAGGAGGGATGTCAAATGACTGCAACGACCATCACGAATTTCCGCAAGAATCTCTTCGGATATGTGTCCAACGCGATCCGCTATAACGATCCTGTCCAGGTGACCACAAAGGAAGGAAATGCAGTCCTTCTGAGTGAGGAAGAGTACAACGGCATGCTTGCCACTCTGGAACTCATGAGCGTTCCCGGAATGGTGGAACGGATCAATGCGGCCGCGAATGAGCCCGACAGTGAGTTTGTGGATGCGGAGGCGATTGGTTGGTGAGCGAGTGGAGGGTTCAACTGAACAAACAGGTGGTCAAGGATTCAGAGAAGATTCGAAGAGCCGGACTGGAACCCAATGTCAAGGAACTGATTCAACTGCTCAGAGATAATCCATACCGGGTGCCACCGCCTTATGAAAAACTCAGCGGTGATCTGCAAGGTAAGTATTCTCGGAGAATCAACCGGCAGCATAGAATGGTGTACACCATCGATTCTGAAAACAAAATCGTCAGAGTTCTATCCGTCTGGACGCACTACGACAATGTCTGATGCAAAAGACCGTCACCCTGCAACGGGCGGCGGTCTTCTGCTATGTTGCTGGATAAACGTTCACTCCATCAATTCCACCAGCACCGAATTTTGAATATCCATCCCCCGCCGTGTCAGCCTCCAGAATCCACCCTCATGCTCCAGCAATCCGCGCTGTTGCAGGCTTTTTAGCCTGGAACCGTACCGGACAGAAATAGATTCCCCGAAGGTGGCTTCATAAATCTTCTCATCCACGCCCTTCGTCATGCGCAGGCCCAGCATCAGGGTTTCAAACTGTGCGTCCTCATGGGAGACGATTTCTTGCTCCCGGGGAGCTTTTTTGTCCACGACGAACGCATACCCTTCCCAATTCGAGGGATTAGTTTCCCGGATACAGCCCCCGCCGGTTGCCAGGAAACAGGAGGCAGCCGCAAGGCCGAGACCGAGATAGGGTTCTCTTGTCCAGTAGCCGATATTGTGGCGGCACTCCCGGTCCGGTTTGGCGAAATTACTGATTTCGTATTGGTCATAACCAGCGTTTGCGAGGATGCTCAGGGCGTCATCGTACATCGCGCGCTCGTCTTCCTCGTCCGGAAGGGTGAGGCGGCCTGCGTCCAGGTCTGCGTTCAGGGGCGTGCCTTCTTCCGGGATCAGACCGTAACAGCTCAGGTGTTCCGGGGAGAGGGCAAGCGCGAAATCGAGGCTTTCCCGCCACATTTCCCGCGTCTGGCCCGGGATGCCGAAGATCAGGTCGAGGCTGAGGTTCTCGAATCCGGCTTCTCTGGCCATACGGGCTGAAACTGCGGCGTCTTCGGCTGTGTGGATACGGCCGAGGGTTTTCAGGAGCTGTGGCTGCGCTGCTTGCAGTCCCATGGAGAGGCGGTTGCAGCCCAGTTTTCGTATGGCGTCCAGCCATTCACGGGTCAGGGTGCCGGGATTGGCCTCGATGGTGAACTCCGCGTTTGGCTTTGGCGGGAAAAAGCGGAAAACGCCTTCGAGCAAGGAGGTCATCATGGAGGGCGGGAGGACGGAAGGCGTGCCTCCGCCGACGAAAACCGTATCGACCGCTTGCACACCCAAAGTCTGCGCGTGCTGCTGCGCTTCCCGGATCACCTGGTTGATATAGTCCGGGATGCGATGCTCCTGGCCGCTCCACGAGGCGAAATCGCAGTAGCGGCACTTTTGGCGGCAGAAGGGGAGATGAAGATAGAGTTCCATCATGCTCAGAAGGGGAGAGGTCGGAGAAGGTCGGTGTCGCGGAGGAAAAGACGGGTTTCCTCGGGAACGGCGATGTTCAGCACGGGCAGCCCGCGCCGCAGGGCGAGGCGGATCGTGGAGATCGTGCCGCCTGTGCTTGTGTCTTTCCAGTAGGCCACGCAGAAGGCCGCGTGGTCAACCATGAAGCGGTTCCTTGTCATCATGCAGCCGTTGTAGTAATGGTCGGCGAGGACGATGACCCGGTCCGCCTGTTCGCGGATGCTGCGGTAGAGCGCCTGCTCGTGGGGCTTCCAGCTCTTTTCCTGGTCTTCGCAAGGAAAGACGAGGATCAGCTGTGCGTCGGGCCTGCGCTGCTTCAGGATCAGCACGGCGGAGGCCGCCAGCGTGTCAAAACCGGTGGCGCCGCCGCAGAGGAAGCGGCGGAAGCCGCGCTCGTAGAGGCCTTCGGCCACATCGAGGGTCAGGCGCAGCAGGGGCTCAATGGGTTCACCGATATGCTGCATCCGGTGGCCGGTGAAGCACACGCAGTCATGGAGGTCGCCTTCGAGTTCCGGGAGCCGACGGCTCAGGTGTCTTCCATTTTCAGCACTGCCAGGAAGGCTTCGCTCGGCACCTGAACGGTACCGAACTGGCGCATGCGTTTTTTGCCTTCCTTCTGCTTTTCGAGCAGCTTCTTCTTTCGGGTAATATCGCCGCCGTAGCACTTGGCGAGCACGTCCTTT
>JAFZPI010000009.1 GCA_017552615.1 Clostridia bacterium | reverse complement strand
TCCTTCCTTCTGAAGCTCCCTGGCAATCTTTGGAGCTCCGTAGTTCTGGTGGGAGTTGTCGTAGATCTCCTGAATCCGTTCCTTGATCCGTTCCTTACGCAACTCAGCTTCCGAAGGTCTGTGCTTGAGGAAAGCCCTGTACGGCAGATGGGTTGCCAACTATGCGGTACTGGACAACGGACAGCAAACGAACACAGCGAATTGCGAACTCGTATGACCCCGCTACGGCGGGGTTTTCCATTGCTCGTTCATAAACGCGTCAAAAACGCGTTTATTTTCGTTTGGCATGAAAAATGAACAAATACACATCTTTGATATGCGATACGCCTTAGAACGAAGATTCGCCGGGATAAAATTCACTTCAAAAGGCTTTGCATATCCTGATGCATACGAAACGATATGCAAAGTTGTTTTTGTTTGTGAAAAATCGCACGTTACAAAAGCGCGGCGATTTTCATCAAGAAAGTCAGAACCGCGCTTTATAACTGCTTCACGATGGATGGTTTTTGTTTGCTTACCGTCAAGGCTGTTTGCCGATATAAGCCAGAATCCCGCCGTCCACATAGAGGATGTGGCCGTTGACGAAGTTGGAGGCGTCGCTGGCCAGGAAGACCGCGGGGCCGCCGAGGTCTTCGGGGTTGCCCCAGCGCGCCGCCGGGGTCTTGGCCACGATGAAGGAGTCGAAGGGATGCCGGCTGCCGTCAGGCTGGCGCTCGCGCAGGGGCGCGGTCTGAGGTGTGGCGATGTAGCCCGGGCCGATGCCGTTGCACTGGATATTGTATTCGCCGTACTCGGAGCAGATGTTGCGGGTGAGCATCTTCAGGCCACCTTTGGCCGCTGCGTAGGCGGAGACCGTCTCCCGGCCGAGCTCGCTCATCATCGAGCAGATATTGATGATCTTGCCGTGGCCCTTCTTGATCATGGATGGGATGACGGCCTTCGCCACGATGAACGGCGCGTTCAGGTCGACGTCAATGACCTGACGGAACTGTTCGGCAGTCATCTCGGTCATCGGGATGCGCTTGATGATACCGGCGTTATTGACAAGGATGTCGATCACGCCGACCTCGGCTTCGATCTTCGCGACCAGGGCGTTCACGGCGTCTTCATCCGTCACGTCGCAGACGTAGCCGCGGGCGGGGATGCCCTTCTCGGCATAAGCGGCCAGGCCTTTGTCGACCAGTTCCTGCCTGATGTCATTGAAGACGATCGTCGCGCCGGCCTCGTGCATGGCACAGGCAATGGCGAAGCCGATGCCGTAGGACGCGCCCGTAATCAGGGCAACCTTGCCTTCAAGGGAAAACTGATTCAGATTCATTTTCGCTTCTCCTTGCCTCACAGCAGGTCCTGGTTCCGGATGCCGTCCATGTCGTCGAAGTCCTGGTTCTCGCCGCACATGCCCCAGATGAAAGTGTAGTTGCGGCTGCCCGCACCAGAGTGGATGCTCCAGGAGGGGCTAATCACGGCTTCTTCATTTCGCATGATGATGTGGCGGGTCTCCTGGCCCTCACCCATGAAGTGCATGACGAAGGCGTCTTCCGGCAGGTCGAAGTAGAGATAAACTTCCATGCGGCGGTCGTGGGTGTGGCAGGGCATCGTGTTCCAGACGCTCCCGGGCTCGAGGTGCGTCATGCCCATCACGAGCTGGCAGCTCTCGACCTGCCCGGGCAGGATGTACTTGCAGATCGTGCGGTGATTGGATTCCTCAAGTGTCCCGAGCTCGACCCGCACGCAGTCCTCCGGGCGAATGTACACCGTCGGGTAGGTCTTGTGCGCCGGGCAGGAGTTGAAATAGAACTTTGCGGGATTCGCAGGGTCATCGCTGCGCATCGCGATATCTTTCGCACCCATGCCGATGTACAGGCCGTCGCGGTTGCGCATGGCGTACTCGGTGCCGTCCACGGTGACCTTGCCAGGGCCGCCGATGTTGATGATGCCCATCTCGCGGCGCTGCAGGAAATACTCCGCCCGCAGTTCGTCCCCCGCGGCAAGGCTCAGCGTTTTGTTTACGGGCATGGCGCCGCCGGTGATGATGCGGTCGATGTGGCTGTAAACCATCTTCACATCGTCCGCCGGGAAAAGACCCTTGATGTGGAATTCCTCACGCAGGCGGGCGGTGTCATAGGTCTTAACGTCCTTGGGTGACGATGCGGTGCGAAGTTCCATGGGTTTCCCTCCTCGTTCGAATCAGATCAGTGAGGCAAGCGGCGCGCAGTCCCGGCTGTGGGCCGCGGCCACATTGGCGTTGGTGATGGCACCAAGATAACAGTTGACGCCGGCGGCAATGGCCGAGTTTTCCTTCGCGGCGGTTTCCAGACCTTTCTGCGCGATCTGCAGGCCGTACTTCAGCGTCGCGTTGGTCAGGGCAATCGTGCTGGTGCGCGGCACTGCACCGGGCATGTTGCCGACGCAGTAGTGCACGACACCGTCCAGGATATACACCGGATCGTCGTGCGTCGTGACATGGCTCGATTCACCGCATCCGCCCTGGTCGATGGCCACGTCCACAAAGACCGCGCCGTCCTTCATCTCCGGCAGGTACTTCGCCTTGAAGAGCTTCGGAGTCGAACCGCCAGGGATCAGCACAGAACCGATAACCAGATCCGCGTCCTTCAGGACACGCTCAACGTTGGAATCATTGGAGACAAGGGTCTGGATGTGGGCGCCGAACATGTTGTCCAGCTCTTCCAGGCGCTTGAGGTTGACGTCGAGGATCGTGACGTTCGCGCCCATGCCGACGGCGATCTTGCAGGCGTTCATGCCCACGGTGCCGCCGCCGAGGATCACGACGTTGGCCTTCGGGGTGCCGGGCACGCCTGCGAGCAGGATGCCCTCGCCGCCAAACTTCTTCTCGAGGTACTTCGCGCCTTCCTGGATGGACAGGCGGCCTGCGATCTGGCTCATCGGCGCCAGGCAGGGCAGGGAGCCTTCGGTTTCCTGGATGGTCTCATAGGCCACGGCCTTGACCTTGCCGGCGAGGAGGGCGTCCATCTGCTCCGGATCGGCGGCCAGATGCAGGTAGGTGTAAAGGATCATGCCCTCATGGAAAAGCGCGTACTCCTCCGGCAGGGGCTCCTTCACCTTCACCATCATGTCGCACAGATGCCACACGTCCGCTGCATTGTCGATCAGGGAAGCACCCGCGTCCACATACTCGTTGTCACTGAAACCGGAGCCGAGGCCCGCGCCTTTCTCCATATAAACGTGATGGCCCGCCTTGATATAAGCCTTCACATTGTCGGGCGTGAGTCCCACGCGGAATTCATTGTTCTTGATCTCTTTGACACAGCCGATCTTCAAATCGTCGTCCTCCTTACAGTTGGATCTTTGGTTTGTCAAATCATGGCACAGAACCTCAGGGAAGTCAAGCCGGTGACCGTCAGGGCGCCTGTATTTCCTTTGCTTTGCGCAGGAGCGCTTCGCGGTCGTTGGGGACCTCGCCGTCCATCACGACTTCCAGCAGCCGCTGCAGCATATCGCCGAGCTGTTTTCCGGGCTGCATCCCGGCGGCGATCAGGTCGCTGCCCTTCACGGCGAGGCCGGAGAGCGTAAAACATGGTTTCTGCGCGAGCAGTGCATCCAGCGCTTCCGTCATCTCCGATGCCCAGGCGTCCATGGTCTCCGGCTGAACAGTGCCCTTCGCCTTTCCGTCGGCGCAGTGCACGGCGATCAGCTGGCGGACAGCTTCTTCGCCGAAGCGGTTCAGCTGGCGTGTGAGAAGCTTGGCGTCCGGGGTCATCGAAAGGTCGTGCTTTTCAATCAGCAGCAGGGCCCGTTCCCTTGTGCGGGTGTCAAAGTGCATCCCGTCAAACAGCCTGGCCGCGATTTTCACTGAATGCTGCTGGTGCCCAAACGCGTGGCCCACACCCTGTTCGTCCACGGTGAACGCCGCGGGTTTCCCAGAATCGTGAAGGAGCATCACCCAGCGCAGCAGCGGGTCCGGGGCAATGAATCCCACCGCCCGTACCGTGTGCTCCCAGAGTTCCCAATGGTGCCAGGGGCTTTTCTGGTCAAAGCCCACCATCGGCTTCAATGCAGGGAAGATCGCAGTGATCACATCGGCGTAGTCCCGGAGGATGCTTTCGGCCGCCCTTCCGCAGAGCAGCTTGTCCATCTCCACACGGATGCGCTCTCCGGCAACCAGCCGCACGTCCTCCGCCATGTCGCGCATGGCCTTGGCGGTCTCGTCCTCGATCGAAAGACCGTAGCAGGCAGCAAAGCGCAGCGCCCGCAGGATGCGCAGGGCGTCCTCACCAAAGCGTTCGCGGGGATCGCCCACGCAGCGGATCAGCCCGGCCTGCAAGTCTTCCTGTCCATGGAACAGGTCTATCAGGCCCTCTTCCGGGTGCCAGGCCATCGCGTTGACCGTGAAGTCGCGCCGTCGGAGGTCTTCCCGCAGATCGTCGGTGAAAGCCACGCTGTCCGGGTGCCGGTGGTCGGTGTAGGCCCCATCGACGCGGAAAGTCGTCACTTCATAGGGCTGATGGTTCAGCATCACAGTCAGGGTGCCGTGCTTGAGGCCGGTCTCGACCACATGCCAGCCCTGAAAGACCTCTGCCATCGCGTCCGGTCCGGCATCGGTGCAGATGTCCCAGTCCTTGGGCATGAGGCCCAGCAGACTGTCCCGGACACAGCCGCCCACAAAGTACGCCCTGTGGCCTGCCGCGTTCAGGCGCCGCACCACCCGCAGGGCGTCGTCGGGCGGTGTCAGCCGCGGCTCAGTCCGCGCGCACATCGCCGACAAAGAACAGCGCCACGGTCCCCGGCCCGGAGTGCGCGCCGATCGTGGACCCGATGTCGGTGATCATCACCGGGCCGTCCAGCTTCGGGAAGCGGGATTCGATCAGGTCCGCCAGTGCGCGGGCATCCTCGGGACAGTCGGAATGGCTGATGATACACTTGCCACTATAGTCCAGGCGGTTCTCGGCATACATCTCCATGTGCTCTTCGGTCACGCGGATGGCCTTGCGCTTGGTGCGGATCTTTTCGCGCGGGATCAGGCGGCCCTGGAAATCCACGTTCAGCAGGGGGCAGATGTTCAGCAGTTGTCCCATGAAGCCCGAGACCTTGCCGACGCGCCCGCCGCGGATGTAGAAGGTCAGGTCGGTCGAGAAGAACCAGTGGTGAATCCGGAGCTTGTTCGCCTCGACCCATTCGGCGGTCTCCTCGATGGTCAGCCCATCGTCCCGCTTGTCAGCGGCCAGGATCGTCAGCAGGCCGAAGCCGCCGGACGCTGCCAGCGAATCGATCACGATCAGCTTCCGGTCCGGATATTTCTCTTTCAGGTGGTCCCGCGCCTTCGCCGCGGACTCGAAGGAAGACGTGATGCCGCTCGAGAGCACCAGGTGCAGCACGTCGCGGCCCTCTTTCAGGAAGCCCTCGAAGTAGCGCTCATATTCGTCCACATTCAGCCGGCTGGTGCGGGTCTCCGCCCCGCGGACCATCGCCGCGTAAAAGTCCTTATAAGGGATCGTCTTGCCAAGGTCATCGGGGTATTCTTTGTCGCCAAGCTGGTAGCGGAAGCTGATATAGTGAATGTCGCGGCGGTCCAGGTAATCCTGGGGCAGGTCCGCCGCAGAACAGCAGCTGAGCACAAATGACATGGGAATCGTCCTTTCTGTCGGTCCTTTCGAAGGGATGAATGAAACCATATAGAATCATACTCCAAACAGAAGGATGCCGCAAGGTCTTTTTTGGAGTCAGGCATGGCCTCAACGGGCATTTTTGCGGGCTTATTTTTCCGCCGTCATGCAAGAATTCCTTGCCTTTGATCGTTCTATGGTATAGAATCAGGGGAGAGAAAATTGGAGAAGTCGGGCGCAGCAAGCAGCGCCCCTACACCACCCTATCCCTGTAGGGGCGCCGCTTGCCGCGCCCCCCGTTAACCCCATTGAAGGAAGTGCTCGCTCATGAAGAAACACCTGATCTGGCTTTTCCTTGCCCTTGCTATCTGTCTCCTGCCCGCGGCGGCGTTGGCGCTGGACATGGAGGATTTGGAGTGGCTGGACATATACTTCTGGGACGAGGAGACGGACGCCGCCGACCTCGGTCTCGCGGAGGACGAACCCATCCCGCTGTTCGCCGCGCCCTTTGAAGAAGCCTTTCCCCTGGAACCCATCCCTGCCGGGGAAAGCTTCATGATCCATGGCACGCTCCAGGCACAGACCTGGGCCATGGTGGAGACCGAGGACGGCCGCGACGGGTGGATCCAAATTGATCCCAGCACCTGTGAACTGCCAAACGACGATGATCTTGAGATCGATCGGATGCTGTGCTGGGTTACCCGAGAGACAGGTGTTCCCGCCGGTCTTGGTAATCAGGTGCTATGTACCCTGCAGGAGGGCGACACGGTCATCGTGATGTTCGCAGGTGAGAAGACGGCCTATGTGGAAACCGAGGTTAATGGCCAAATTGCCTGGCTGTTCACCGACACGGATGCGCTGCAGGAAGCTGAACTCGAACTGGTCGAGTCCGATGGCATCACCTATACAGTCCGCATTTGTGAGGGTGTAACCATTCTCGGGGATGTTTCTGTCTGGGAGTGGGGTTACCTGGTAGACGAAGATGATCCTGTCGAAAAGTGGTGGTATGAATCCTGCCGTACCGTGATCCGCCCTGGGGACATTGTGGAATACGGCATTGATCTGAATTCGCTCGTAGGGTATGGCAAAACTGCTCGACTCATCCTTCCGGACAGCCTGCGGATGCTTGGTGGAGAGGCTATTGTTTACGGAAGCCTGGATGAACTGAGGCTTCCGGAAGGGATCGAAATCTGTGATTATGACGCCATCTATGGCACCGACATCGGGCGGCTGGTCATTCCCGCGGGCTACACCGGAGAAATCCCGTATGGAGATCGCGTGACGATCGGCAGGTTTGAGGTGGAAGAGGGGAATCCCCGTTACCGGGATATCGACGGCGTGCTGTTCTCCGCCGACGGGAAAACGCTGATCCGCTATCCGTACAGGTGGGACGAAACGCATTACGACGTGCCCGCCGGGACAGAGGTGATCGGAAGCGGTGCGTTTTCCAGCGATTGGATGGACAGACCGCTGAAGACGATCTCCCTGCCCATCGGCCTGAAGCGCATTGAGAGTTATGCCTTCGGCGGTTGCGGGCGGCTGCAGAGCCTGACGGTGCCCCTGACGGTGACCGAGATCGCCGATTCGGCCTTCTACGCCTGCGTGAGCCTGGAGCGGCTCTCCCTGCCGCCGGGCCTCAGTGCCAGATGGTACGGCTACGCGGAGCAGGCGGACTTCACCTGGTACAACGGCGATAACGGAGCGACCGAGCGGAATGAGGAGCGGAGAACGTCGTTCAGGTATTATACCGCCCGGGTGGTCAGCCCTTCCGGCGAGGAGACCGTACCGCTGTGGAGGGACAAGACCCGCGCCTACCATGTGGACGATGTGCCGGTGGACACGAGGACCAGGGTCACAGCGACCGAGGGAGACATGGCCAGAGTCGTGATCGAAATCCGTTACGAAACACCGGCCGGCAAGGACTGGAGATGGGGTGACACCGTGTACTGGATCGCCCTGGACTGCCTCCTGGCGGATACCACGGGCAACACACTCTTCGAGCTGACCGGCGCGGTCAACAACGCGACAGGCGAGCGCTACAGTGAATACGACGTTGAGATTACCAACGGGAAAGCCTATGTGGACATCCAGGATCATTATGATCCGGAAGAGTATGAATGGGTTTATCGTGAAGAAGAGTTCACCCCGGACGAGATCACCCTCCTGCGCACCGGCGACAGCAGCCGCACCCTCGCCTACCTCTGCTCCCCGGACAACAGCCCGATCCCCGTCCTTGATGCCCCCGGCGGCGACGAAATTGGTCAGGTTTGGGACTGCGAGCAAGCCATCGTTCTGGAACAGCGCGACGGCTGGGCCTATGTGCGAACCATCCGAATGACGGGATGGGTTGAGGAAGAGATGGTATGGGTCGTGGAGGCGGAGTGACCTCATCCGGCGCTTCGCGCCACCTTCCCCTAAAGGGGAAGGCTTAATGCAAAGAAAAGTATCCAAAAGCCTTCCCCTTTAGGGGAAGGGGGACCGCCGCCGAAGGCGGTGGGGGATGAGGTACCACAAGGACACAGACTGAAGAGGTTGCAGCGATGGGGCGCAGCAAGCGGCGCCCCTACACAACCCAGCATCCCTGTAGGGGCGCTGCTTGCCGCGCCCCGGTACCCCCTGTTTCACCCGTTACCCCAATAAAGGAAGTGATTATTTTATGAAGAAACACCTTTTCTGGCTTTCCCTGGCCCTGGCCATCTGCCTGCTGCCCGCGGTGGCGGGTGCGCTTGATCTGGACGACTGGATATGGCGGCGCGCCACTTTCTGGGAGGAACCGTCCGACGCCGCCGACCTCGGATTGCCGGAGGACGAACCCGTCCCGCTGTTCGCTGCGCCCTTTGACGAAGCCTTTCCCCTGGAACCCATCCCCACCGGGGAGAGTTTCACACTCCGCGGAACGCTGCAGGCGCAGACCTGGGCCATGGTAAAGACCGGGGACGGCCGCGTAGGTTGGATCAAAATCGATCCCGGCGCCTGTGAGTTACCAAATGACAGCGATCTCGAAATCCAGCGGATGCTGTGCCGGGTCACCGGGGAAGCGGAAGCTTCTTTCACGCCTGGCGGATCCCCTGCCCGTACCCTGCATGAGGGTGACACCGTGATCGTCATGCTCGCGGACAAGGACAGCGGCCTGGCCTATGCGGAAACCGACGTGGACGACAAAGTCGCCTGGCTTTACATGGACGCAGGCGCACTGGAAGAAGTCGAACTGATCGAGGTGGACGGCAATACCAATACCGTCCGAATCTGTGAAGGCGTGACCATTCTCGGGGACAATTATACTTGGACATTTGTCGAAGAGGAAGACGAAGAGGGCGAGTGGCGAGGGCACACTTTCATCTACACGGTGATCCGCCCCGGGGACATTTCGGGTGGCAGGGTTGATCTGTCCGAACTGATGGGATATGATACGGAGACAACCTTGATCCTCCCTGACAGCCTGCGGATGATGGGCGCGGAAAGCATCGTTTATGGATACTGCACCGAGTTCCGACTTCCGGAGGGACTGGAATACTTCGATATCGACGCCATCTACGGGACAAATTTCAACCGGATCATTATTCCTGCAGGTTATACTGCAGAGCTGCCAGTCGGATATTATGTGACCGTTGGGGTTTACGAAGTCGAGGAGGGGAACCCGTGCTACAAGTCCGTGGACGGCGTGCTCTTCTCCACCGACGGCAAGACCCTGATCCGCTACCCGAACGGGCAGAGCGATACCCATTACGATGTGCCTGCCGGGACGGAAGTGATTGCCAGCTATGCGTTCGACGACGACTCAATGAACAGCCCGCTGAAAACGATTTCCCTGCCCATTGGCCTGAAACGCATCGAATCCTTTGCTTTCGCCGGCTGCGGGCGGCTGCAGAGCCTGACGGTGCCACTGACCGTGACCGAGATCGCCGATTCGGCGTTCTACGCCTGCGTGAGCCTGGAGCGCCTCTCCCTGCCGCCGGGTCTCACCGTCGAATGGTACGGCTCCGCGGTTCAGGGGGATTTCACCTGGTACAACGGCGACAACGGTTCGACCCAGGAGTGGAAGGAGCGCAAACTTTATTTCGGCAACTATACCGCCCGGGTGGTTAGCCCGAACGGAGAGGCGAAAGAAACCCTTTGGGCGGACGCAGCCTACACCGAACCCGTGGGAACAATTTTCGCGAACGCCCTTGTCCGGGTCGAAGACGTTGAAGGCGATGCGGCGCATGTACGGCTGCAAGAATGGAAAGAATCAGATTGGATTGCACAAGGCGGATACTGGGGCTGGGGAGACAAGCTCTACTGGATCCCCCTGGAATGCCTCGAGGCGGATACCACGGGCAGCACGCTTTTCAAGCTGACCGGCGCCGTTAACAACGCGACAGGCGAGCGTTACGATGAATACGACGTTGATATCAGCAACGGAAAAGCCTATGTGGACATCCGGGATTATTTTGATCCGGAAGATTACTGGTGGATCTACCGTGAAGAAGAGTTCACCGCGGACGAGATTACCCTCCTGCGCAACGGCGACAGCAGCCGTATCCTGGCTTATCTCTGCGCCCCGGATGACAGCCCGATCCCTGTCCTTGACGCACCAGGCGGCGACGAAATTGGTCAGGTCTGGGACTGTGAGCAGGCGATCGTTCTGGAACAGCGGGACGGCTGGGCCTATGTGCGGACCATCCGGCTGACAGGATGGGTTAAGGAAGAGAGGGTGTGGGTCGTGGAGGCGGAGTGACCTCATCCGGCGCTTCGCGCCACCTTCCCCTAAAGGGGAAGGCTTAATGCGAAGAAAAGTATCCAAAATCCTTTCCCTTTAGGGGAAGGGGAACCGCCGCCGAAGACGGTGGTGGATGAGGTTTGATGGGGCGCAGCAAGCGGCGCCCTTACACAACCCAGCATCCCTGTAGGGGCGCTGCTTGCCGCACCTCGTACTCTCCTCATCTCGTCTATTCCCGAAGAAACAGCGACGCGGTGACTGAGGGGCAACGAACATTCATTCATCCATGAATGTCAATATAAAGAAATGGAGGCATCACCATGAAGAAAACCCTGTGCGCCGTGCTGGCGCTGACCCTTTGTCTCTCCTTCTCCCTGGTGGGAGCGGAAACGGAAGCCTTTCCCCTGAATTCCTGGCAGCAGATCAACCAGTCTATCGAGCGCGGGGAGGACTGGCAGCGCTTTGTGGAGGACACGAGTGCGTTCCAGCTCGGAGCGCTGGCACCGCTGGAGGGCAGCGAGGGGCTGTTCATCGGGCAGTGGGACACCTATCCCTCCATCGACGGATCGACCGTCTGCGTCCCGATGGCCATGGAATGGGCGCGGCAATGGCTGAACCTCGCGGAGGAGGATCTGAACGGGTTCGTCAACTTCTCCTCCACGCCCAACGCCTATGCCCGTCTCGCCCAGGGCAAGCCCAACCCGATGGTCACGATCGCCTCGCAGGGGATCATGATGGATGACACCCACCCGATCGACCTGGTGGTCGGCACCGGCCCCAATGCCGACGAGCGCCAGGCCGCGGCGGACAACGGCCTGAACCTCGTCATGGTGCCGATCTGCTGCGACGCGTTCGTCTTCATCGTCAACAGCGACAACCCGGTGGACAGCCTGACCGCCGACCAGATCCGCGGGATCTACGGCGGGGCGATCCGCCTCTGGAGCGAGGTCGGCGGCCAAGAGGGCATCACCATTGAAGCCTATCAGCGCCCGCACGGCGCCGGCAGCCAGACCGCGATGGAAGAGATGGTCATGGATGGCTTCCAGCTTGTGGCTGCCCAGGAGAACTACATCTCCACGGGCATGGGCGACCTCATCCGCCAGGTCGGCAACTATGATAACGCCCCCACGGCCATCGGCTATTCCTACCTCTACTATGTCAACGGCCTCTACAAGTCCGGCAGCGTGAAGGTCCTGGCGATCGACGGCATCGAACCGACGGACGAGAACCTCCAGTCCGGCGCCTATCCCTTCACCGTGAACTACTTCGCGGTCTATGACGAGGGCAACGAGACCTCCGCCGCTTTCGTGGAATGGCTGGTCTCCGACGAGGGCCAGGCCTGCATCGCACAGGCGGGTTATGTGCCGCTGAGGTAAACCCATGGCTCCAATGAATATGGCGGGAAACGCTCCCGCCGTTTTCAGATGATGCTCGGATCCAGCAAGAAATCCAGAATACCGATATTGAGAACCCCGTGATCGTCATACCAGCGTTTCCGGATGTCATGCCGGACAATCACTTTCGGGAAAGAATCTCCGGTCAGGTCGAACGGTTTATTTTCTGTATGGGCCTTTTCGTCCGTATCCAATGCAAAAGCTGACTGGATATAGGTCTTTCTGCCGCCCAGCGTTGCAATAAAATCAATCTCCCGTGGAACCTGGACATTTTGTCCCGACTTGTTTTTCTCCGGGCTGTATACGATCCCGATATCCACCTCGCATCCACGGATCCGCAAATCGTTGTAAATGATGTTTTCCATGATGTGGGTCATTTCCTGCTGTCTGAAGCCGATCCTTGCGTTGCGAAGTCCAATGTCGTCGCAGTAATACTTGTTTGGGTAGTCGAAATAGTCCCTTCCTCTGACATCATACCGGCGGCACTCTTCAAACAGATAGGCGTCCGCCAGGTGCCCGATATATGCCTTTACCGTGTTGGCTGCCACCGTATTTTCACCGGAAAGCCTCTGCCTGGAATTCAGCGCATTGGCAATGTTGTTAGGGTTGGTAAGCGATCCAACAGAGGAGCACAACATGTCCACCGTCGCAGAGAGAATATCCTCCCGTTTGATCTTTTTGCGTTCCACAATATCCTTCAGATAAACCTCGGAGAATAGGGACTTCAGATAGTTCATCTTTGCGGACTCATCCGGCCTGGACAGAATCAGCGGCATACCGCCAAAGAACGCGTACTCTTCAAATGCATCCCCTTTATCTCCGCCAGCCGCGGTATAGTATTCAGCGAAGCTCAATGGATGAACACGGATCTCATCGCTCCGGCCCCTGAATTCCGTGAGGATGTCGCTGGACAGCATCCGCGAATTGCTGCCGGTCACGTAAATATCCAGATTGGAAAGAGATTTCAGGTCATTGAGCGCATCATAGAAGGTGATCGCTTTGCCGCCCGGATTATACGGATTCGGCATCTCGTCAGACATCTGGATTTCATCCACGAACAGATAAAACCGACCGCTTTGGCCCTCCACCCGCTCCCGAACGGTTTTAGCCAGCTCCAGCGGATTCCGGTAACGTATGTCCTTGGCAAGGTCCAGTTCATACGTCAGGATCTGTTCTTCTGGAATCCCCTGCTCAAGCAAAAAGTTCCGAAAGAGAATCCGTAGCAGATATGATTTCCCGCATCTGCGGATACCCGTGATGACCTTGACCTGTCCGTCCCACATCAAAGACTTGAGTTTGTTCAGGTAAAGATCGCGCTTAATCTCCATATGCGAGCACCTCCTGTTGAGAACTTAGCTTGTTTACAATCCAACTTCTCAACAGAATTATACATATGAATCCGTTCAACGTCAATAGTCTGATGTCCAAAACTTCAAAACCCCGCCCGGAGCGCTTTGCACCGGGCGGGGTTTGCTATTCAATTGTACGAGCTTGGGTTCCGTTTGACCGGCCTGCCGGTGACAGCGGCGGCAGGCGTGACCCTGATTCAGGCTTCGGGCTCCAGGAGACCTAGGTTACCGTCCTTGCGTTGGTACAGTACGTTGGTCCTTTCTGTCTCTATGTTCACGAAGGCGAAGAAGCTGTGCCCCAGCATTTCCATCTGGATGGCCGCGTCTTCGACTGACATTGGGCGGACAGGGAATGTCTTTGTTCTCACAACTTTAGGTCCGCTCTCTTCCGTGGTGTCTTCCTCGATATACTCGGGCTCCTCATAGGTGAAGGCGTCCTCGCGGATGCGCTTGCCCAGCTTGGTACGGTGACGATGGATCTGTTTCTCGATTTTGGCCAGGGCATCGTCGATGGCGAGGAACAGGTTGCTCTCGGCAGCAGCCTCGGAGCGAAGGATGACACCGTTTCCCATAGGTACGGTGATTTCCACGACGCGCAGGTCATTCTTGTCCTTGCGCATTTTGATCTGCATCTCGGTATCCGGCAGGAGATAGCGCTCCATGCGTGCGGTTTTCTTGTGAATCCGCTGTGTAATGCCGGGCGTGATGATCATGTTTCGCGCTGTCAGGGTCATCTTCATGGTCGTTTTTGCTCCTTTCACTTTTTAGGGTGAAGCGGAGGCTTCTGTCAGCCGTTCAGCCTCCGCGCTACGGAGTGGGGCATCGGCGTCACGTCCTTTCTCTTTTGATTCTGGTGTTATGTTTCGACGTCTCCTCCGAAATTCCTGCTGGAAAAATAGATTTTTCGGAAAAATTTTTGGCCGGATACCACAAATCTCGTTTTCCGAACGATGGAAAATACCTTTATGGAGTTCGAGACGGAATGTTCGGGGTTTGGTGGCAGATTGGCAAAGATAACAGAATAAGTGTTCGGGATTGCAGAGGGGGGACCCCCTCACCCGCTTCGCGGGAGCTCCCTATTGCGATGGGGAGCCTGGGAAGGGATTTCTTGTCTCCCCCTCTGGGGGAGATGTCAGCGAAGCTGACAGAGAGGGTCTCCTCGGTCAACGCTTTCCTTCTCTTACAGCTCTAGGTTCAAAGCCTCTTCCCCCAGAATTCTACCTCAATAACCGTCCCGTCCGGATACGTTTCCTTCCCGGAGCATATGAATTCCGTAAAGCCCCAGTGATGATAGATCTCCCTGTTGATCGCTTCGCCCGGCTCCACGCCGACAATCGCTATTGTATACCCCTTCTGCTTCAGGTCTCCCAGCATGAAGTCCATCAGCTTTGAGAAGTATCCCTTCCCGCGCTCTTCCATGATCGTCCGAAACGCGCAGAGTTCAACCGTATGATCCCCTGTCATTTGCCCGAACTCAGGATAAAGATTTGCCGTTGCTTCGCAGAGAATCGTACCGTCAAGGATGCCGTAATACGGGATGGAACGGCCTTCCCGGGCGTTTTCGATTGCTTCCTCTTTCCAGATCAACCAGTTTGTCTTCTCTGAATGGAGGTTGATCTCGTAATCCCATCTTTGATTCATTTCCTCCAAAGAGGCAATTTTGCAAATGTATCGGTTCTTCATCTTTCTGTCGGATTCCCTCGTTATGGTTTGCTTTTCTTAATCCATCATTTCATACCGGAAATCCCTGAACCCCGCTTCTCCCCCGCTCTTGCGGGTGGAGTAGCAGAAAAGCCCGACCCGTACGCCCATGAAATGATGCAGGTCATAAACCAGATGATGCGCAGGGCCGAGCGGCTGCCAATCGCCGTCCGTGCGCCAGAAGAAGCGGACCTCATCCTTCATGTCCGTGAAATCAAACTCCGCCCGGAACCGCGCCTGTTTGCCCTCCAGCGGAAGCCAGGCCAACTCGCGAAGCTCATCATCCTTCGCGATGACAGAGAGGAACAGCTTCCCATCCTGGCGGCAAATCGCGATCTGCGCAAAGTGTCCCTGCAAGGCGCATAGCCCCGCGTAATCTCCGTTGCCGAGACCCGAGGCATCCACCGTCACCTCACAGGCGCAACAGGGACCGAAGGTCCGCTGGGTCAGCGTGTTCGGCGCGTGCTCGAGATCCGCCACGACCCGTCCCGTGCGCAGGGTCATCGTCCCGGCGACGGAATCAAGCTTCCACAAGCTGTCATCAGGCTGGTGGTTCCACTGCCAGAAATCCCGAAGGTTTTCCTGTGAGAAGTCGTCACTCCCCACCAGGGGACGATACACGTAACCCGGACGGGAATCGGGCGTTTCGATCGTCCCGGGCACCGGCCCGAAGACCGGCAGCCCGTCCTCCCAGCGCACCGGCACGAGCACAGGCATCCGGCCCTCGGCGCCGTGGTCCTGGAAGAGCATCGCGAACCAGCGGCCGTCCGGCGTGTCGATCAGCCCGCCCTGGGCAATGCCCCGGTTGCGGAAGCCCATGTCGTCATCGAGCACGTCGCCACCCTGCCAGGGGCCTTGGATGTTATCCGCCCAATAGACTGCCTGCGTGCGGCGGCCGTTCTCCTGCTTCGGCCAGTGGATCAGGGAGAGGAAGTACCGCCCGTTGATCTTCTGCAGGTGCGATCCCTCATACCCAAGCGGAAAGGCGTCCGACGACCCGTCCCGGACGATGATCTCATCAAATCCACCGGGTATCGGCGCGGACAGGTCCGGCTTCATCTCCGTCAAGTGGATCCGGCGATTGCCGTGGGCAATGTACACCCGACCGTCGTCATCAAAAAGCAGCGAGGGATCATGATAGAATCCCTCGACCGGCTGTTCGGTCCAGGGGCCTTCGATCGCCGGAGCGGTGTAGTGATAGCTGCGCCTTGTATCGTTGGCCACAAAAAACACGTGAAACACGCCTGCATGAAAGCGCAGGCTGGGAGCCCACATGCCCTGGCCGTAGATGTCGCCGTCGATCAGGCGCTGCGCCGAGGTGCCGTCGAGAGTCGGGCAGACATGGCAGACCAGCTCCCAGTCGCACAGGTTATACGAGCGCAGAATATCACAGCCCGGCAGGACGTGCATGGTTGTCGTCGCAAGGTAATACGTCTCGCCGACGCGGATCACGTCCGGGTCGGGGAAATCGGCATACAGGATCGGATTGGCGTGCATATTATCATTCGCTTTCTGATTCAACGGTTTTAGGAAATGTGTCAGCATGGACCGCATGCACGGCGCGGAACACCCGGATCTCGGCGTCGGGATCATCCTTTTTGACACTGTCGATCAGTTCCCGGGCCATACGCCGCCGGGGATCGGTTTCCCGGGGAACAAAAGGCAGGTTGTTATACCGGCAGAAGGCTCGAATGTCCCTCGTTTCGATGCAATACAGCGGCCGGATCAGGATCATCCCGTTTTCGTCCGGATTTTCCCGCGGCAAGAACGCCCGGGTTTCCCCGTCCCGGAGCATGGAGGTCAGGACGAACTCCGTCACGTCGCTCATGCAGTCGGGGACGACGTACCGGTCACAGCCGTGGGCAAGGGCAGCCAGGCGGAACCTCTCCTGACGAACCTCATCCGCCCTTCGGGCACCTTCCCCTGAAGGGGAAGGCTCTTGTGAGGTTGTTGAATCGCCTTCCCCTTTAGGGGAAGGGGGACCACCGCCACAGGCGGTGGTGGATGAGGTCTCCACCACCGTCAACTCAAACGGCACATCGGAGTGCCGGTGCAGTTCCTGCAGCAGCAGTGCCGCCAGCAGCGTGGGTGTGGTACCGTCGAGAAACACCGCCACTTTGGCGCCTTCTGGCACCAGAGCATAGCGCTTGCAGGCCGCCACGAAAGGCTGCCAGATTTCCTTCCGGAAGCGCTTCACCAGCGAATGCTGGATCGCGGCATCGCGTGTCATTTCTTTCACGGGTGTTCCCTCTCAAAGGCAGGCAATTAGCGCATCCACGTCGTCGTCCGTGGTCGCCCAGCTCGTGGCGATGCGCATGACGGTGTGCTCCGGGTCCGGCTGCTCCCAGAAAGACAGAATGGCTCGGGAAGTCAGGCGGGTGTATTGTTCCTTGTCCAGCAGGACAAAGATCTGGTTGGTGGGGTTCTCCATCACAAGCGTGTAACCTTTATCCCAAAGGGTGGCCCGGATACGGCTAGCTGCCGCAATGGCAGTCTGACCGATCTGCCCATACAGGTCGTCCGTGAACAGGGTCTCAAACTGCAGTCCGGCAATGCGGCCCTTCGCAAGTAAAGCTCCGTGCTGTTTCACCAGTGTGAAGAAATGCGGCGCAATCCCGGGTTTCGGGAAAACCACCGCCTCCCCGAAGAGCGCTCCGCACTTGGTCCCGCCGATATAGAAGGCATCGCAGAGGCGGGCCAGGTCCGGCAGGGTCACATCATTCTCCGGGCAGACCAGAGCATAAGCCAGCCGCGCCCCGTCCGCGTACAGGAACACCCCTGCCTCGCGGCAGACCGCGCTGAGCACTTCCAGTTCGGCGAGGGAATAGAGCGTCCCGCTCTCCGTGGGCTGGGAGATGTACACCATTCCCGGCATGACCATGTGGTCGCGGTTGTCATCGTTTTTCCAGGAATCCAGAGCTGCTTTCACGTCTGACGCCATGAGCTTGCCGTTGTGCTGAGGCAAGGTCAGCACCTTGTGCCCCCCGGCCTCGACAGCCCCGGCTTCATGGGTCGCGATGTGGCCGGTCTCCGCAGCCAGCACGCCCTGCCAACGGCGAAGAAGTCCGTCGATGACGGTCGCGTTGGCCTGCGTCCCGCCGACAAGAAAGTGGATCTCCGCCTGCGGAGCCTCGCAGGCCACGCGGATCTTTTCCCTGGCAGATTCAGAGTATTCGTCCTCGCCGTAGCCGTCGGTCTTCACCAGGTTGGTTTCGAGCAGCCGGCGCAGGATCGCCGGGTGCGCACCTTCGAGATAATCACAGGCGAAATTGAGTTTGCTCATCTTCGATAGATCCTTATTCATGGATGTGCAGCTTTCACTGCCAAGTTTATCATATCACATTTTTGACTCTTTGCGATTAAAATATCCGACAAGCTCATTTCTTAACAAGAATCTGTTGAAGGCTAAAAGTCATTATTGACAGAAACAGTTGATATGCTATAATCGGTTTACCAAATAGTGACATATCTATGTCCAAGAAAGGAGATTCCTATGGCAAATGAATCCAGGTCCTTTAGGTTGATCGGTGGGGTAACTGTTGAGAACATTGTCGAAGCTGTTGATACTTATTGCCGCATCAACAAATCCATGGAAACCCAGTCTTCAAAAACAACGGATGGTTATGTACTGCAAGCAAGTCAGCCAGGTAACGGTTGGAAGACAATTTCTGGCACGAGGCTTGCCATCACAACCCAGTTTATGGTTGTTGGCGATGTTCTGACCGTAACCGTTGGGCAAGGCCAGTGGGCAGATAAGGTTGGGGCAGCTGCAGTCGCGTGGTTCATTGCTTGGCCTTTCGCTGTTTCTGCCGGTATCGGCGCTCTTCGTCAGAAGAAACTTCCGGAAGAAATCTTCAATATCATCGAACGTACGATTTTAACCGGTGGTGTACAAGTCGTGATCAACGGCGCAGGCTCCATCCTGAAAGAGGGAGTTGTTGTCTGTCCAAAGTGCAAATCGCGTAACGCCGACACCGCTCGTTTCTGCGTCAGTTGCGGAAGTGCTCTTTCATCCGTATGCCCGAAATGTGGTCAGGCTGTGACAATTAATGCTAAATTCTGTCCTTCTTGTGGGCAAAACCTTGAAGAAAAGGCTCCCGAAGCTTGATCTGCTTCATGTCGCACTTACACAATATCGCATTGTAGATTAATCCCGATATATACAAACATCATTATCCATCGCCTGTCAGCATTGTTAAGCAGTGTTGGCAGGCGTATTTTGTTTTTTCTAAATCGAAAACCCCCGCCGCAGGTTCATCCGCGGCGGGAGAGGTCTGTTCGAACTATGAGATTATTTGTAGAACACAGTCGTATTGGCCACGGCCATGATGGTCATCAGGATGCCATTCAGGAAAGCCGGGAGCCAGATGTTGCCGGTGCGCTTGTAGAGGTAGCGGCTGATGCAGGCCGCGATGGCCAGCGTGGGCACCATGGCGACCAGCACGATGCCACTGAGGTCCGCACTGGGGTGCGCCGCGACGCCGGTGTTGAACAGCGTACTGTACTGGCGGAGCAGCCAGAACAGAATCCCGCCGGCATTGAGCAGGATCGCGAGGATATAGCCCTTCCAGCCCTGCAGGCGCTCCGAGTTGGTGTTGATGCAGATCGACGCGGAGCTGACGATGTAGAACGCCAGGAAAGTGGGCAGGTAGCGCAGGATGGCCGGGAGGATATTGCCGTCAAAGGTCTTGAAGGCAAAGGTCCAGATGCGGAAGTCGGTCTTGAAGAGGGCGTCCACCAGGAAGAGCAGTCCGTAAGCAGCGGCGACACTCACGATGGCGGCGCACAGGCCGGCAATGATGGCCATGGGCTTGAAGGTCACGCCGTAGTTTGCCAGTGTCACGCCGTCGCGGTTCTTGAGGAAAAGGAACACGACCGACATGATAATGAGAGCGACGAACGTGCAGCCCACGGTCCATTTGGCTACACTATTGATCACCGGGGCAGTCCAGGCACCAAGATTGGTATACAGTTCGAATTTTGTAAGGGCCGCCAGTCCGGCACCCGACAGCAAAGCAAAGATTCCGCCCACGATGTAACCCTTCTTGTGCTGGGAACCGCTGGCACTGCAGATCGCATAGATACCGCCGAACAGGCAGAGACCGCACGCGATCTCGCGGAGCAGCTTCAGGGTTTCATTCTCGGGATCCCATCCGTAGAAGGTCTCAAAGAGCAGGGCCGGGAGCATGATGGCTACCATCAGGATCAGAATGGTCGCGGCCAACTTACCGTGCCGCTGGGGAGCCGCCGGGGCGGGCAATTCGGTACGCGCCATGCGGAAGAACGGCAGGCAGGTCAGCAGATTGGCAAAAGCCATGATGAAGAGCACAAAGCCGACCAGAGCGACAAACTCGCAGATCTCTTTCCAGTACCAAATCTGGCTGTTGCCCTCGGCAGGTTCGGTCTCCATAAAGTCCGCAAACGCCGCGTTGTAGAAGTTCACGGCATTGGCGGTTGTGGTCGTGGAGAAATGGTTCCAGGGATGGGTTTCGGCAGGCTCATAGATGATGCGGTGTCCGCCGTCGCTGGTGTCATACCAGGTGTTGGCCTCGGCGGGTTCCTCCTGCTGCAGGAAGGTCATGCCGTCGGGCGTGGAGACATAGTCCTTTTGGCGGACCGTGCCGCCCTCGACTGTCAGGTCGTTGAAGAAGAACTCGTCGTACTGTGCAGCGACCTTGCCAAGATAGCGCCCGCCGCCTGAGGCGTCAAAGGAAGCCGCTGTGACAGAAGGCTCGCCGGGTGCCACATAAGCAACAATCGAGGTATACTTGAAATCGCTTCCTTCTGTCAGGTTCGCATAAATCTTGCGGTATCCGTTCTGTGCATAATCCAACTCGTCATAGTACACCGCCATGGTGGAAGAGAAACCGCCCATGCTGTGACCTGTGACGCCAATCATTCCATTACCTTCTTCGTCCTTCAGGACATAAGGCTTTTCATACATATACTGAACAGCGTCATACATGGAGTGGATCCAGAAAGGAGCCCAAGTGGCCATAAATTCCGTACTGTCATGATATAGTTTTTCATCGATGTCGCTGTGGCCATGGTCATACATGTCCAGCGCCAGGACCACATAGCCGCGGCGGGAGAGCTCGATCGCGTTGGCGTCCTGCATCTCCGCGGAGTTCAGGTAGCCGTGGGTCACGATCACCGCGGGGCGGGGGTTGTTCTCATCCACACCCTTGGGCATGTACAACAGGCCGCTGAGCACGCCGTTGTCTGTCTCAAAACTGATACGGGAGACATCCACGCTGAACATCCCGGAGTTGAACATGCTCGCCAGGAAACTGAACAGGAAGACGATCGCCAACGAGATCACCAACAATTTCCATGGGATGGTTTTCTTTCTTTCGGTCACGGGAAACCTTCCTTTCTTTTCATTTGTCTGTCACGGAGATTCGATTGCGCCGTATCCTCGGCTTTGGCTGAAACAATTTTAACATAATCATTGCATGAAAACAAGAGGTTTTACAAGAATGTTCCAATATCTTCCATATGTTATTCTGTCTCGGAATAGGCACTTTGTGCTATACTGTTTTCGGCAATCCCTAAGATTTTTGTTGGAAAATGAACCTTTGGTCACTCTTCTCCGTCTTGAAGGGTGAAATCGATTTCAGAACATCTCATTCGGAAAGGTGGTGAGGCGATGGACACGTTTGAGGAACTCCTGCGGGAGAACCTGCCTGTGCTGCAGCGCTTTGTCTTCTTCCGGATCGACCACAGGTTCGACGCTGAGGACATCCTCCAGGAAACCTGTGCCGCCGCTTCCGCCAACCGGAACGCACTGCACAATCCCGCAGCTTTCAAGGGCTGGCTCCTGGCCATCGCCAGGAACAAATGCGCGGACTACTTCCGCGCCAAAGCCAAATCCCCGGAGATCCCGGTGGAAGTCCTGCCCGAAAGGCCCGATACCCGCAGCCTGTCTGGAAGAACCGAAGACAGTGCAGTCCGGGAAACCCTGGAAAAGCTGAGCAAAGCCGACCGCCAGATCCTTGGTCTGGCCTACTTCCGGAACTGGCCCCAAGCGAAGATCGCGGAAACCCTCCGTATCCCCCTCGGCACAGTCAAGAGCCGCCTGCATCACGCCCGGGAGCGCTTCCGGGAGCAGTATCCGTATCCGTCCACTAAGAGCACAAAGAAAGAAGAGAAAGCTATGAAAAAACTGCCTGACATCATTCCCGAATATACCATCACGCCTTTGGACCAACCGCCCTTCCCCGTCCGCTGGGAAGAGCTCATGGGGTGGTTCCTGGTGCCCCGCATCGGCGAAAAGCTGACTTGGGCCATGTATGATTTCCCGGAGAAAACCCGCACCGAAATGTGCGCCATGGAAGTGACCGGCCCGGCGGAGGTCCACGGCATCCGGGGCGTAGAGATCAAAGCCGTCGAGACCAGCCCCATGGACTGCAACAGCGCCGGCGGCCAGGAAGAAGTCACGCGCCACTTCGTCGCCCAGCTGACAGACACCTACTGCCGCCTGCTGGCGGAGAGCCACATGGAGGACGGCGTCCGCAGGCTCTACACATTCCTTGACGGCGACGCCTTCCTCGACAACTGGGGCTTCGGCGAGGACAACTGCGGGAACGAAATCAACCTCTTCCCGAAGGGGGACATCGTCCGAGAAGGAAACACCGTCACCGCCAAGGAAAAGCCCTTCCTGCTGGACGTCACCGGCCGGTACACCGTGACCATCAACGGTAATACTTATGATACCGTCTGCGTAACGGATTGCTATACGTATAATGACGGCGTCGTCTCCGAACAATATCTGGACCGGAACGGCCGCACAATCCTCTGGCGGCGCTTCAACCGCGACGACTGGCATGTCATCCCCGGCGGGAAACTCTGGAGCGAGCGCCTCCCAGACAACGAGCGCATCGTCGTCAACGGCGTGACCTATGTTCACTGGTACGATTGCATCACGGATTATATCCTGTGATGGCAACACGATCCGAACGCCTGGCCGTTTCACGCATCGCCAGGCGTTTTTCTGTCGTGTTTTTGGAAGCGTATCCCATTTACAACCCGCCCTTCCTGCGCTATACTGGCACCAGTAAAGCAACCACAGGAGGCAGCTGTATGAACAAGCCGGAAATCTATGCGTTCTCAGACGAAGCAAGTCCATTCCTTGCAGAGCAGATCAAAGCTATGCTGCGCAACCACCTGACCGGCCCTGAACTGCGCGGCGTGGATGGCCAGAGCATCTCCGACCTTTCCTTTGAGAAAGCCCGTGAAATCCGCCGGATGCTCGACGACGCCGGACAGAAGGTCCGTTCCCTGGGTTCCCCTATCGGAAAGATCAGCCTCGCGGACGATTTCGCCGACCATCTGGACAAGCTGAAACACACAGTCGAACTTGCCCATATCCTTGGCGCCGGTCGCATCCGGATGTTCTCCTTCTACCCGAAGGAAGGACAAACCCCGGAAGACGCTCGCGGCCAGGTCTTCGACTGGCTCGGCGCCATGCTCGACGCCTGCGAAGGCAGCGGTGTCCTCCTCTGCCATGAGAACGAAAAAGGTATTTACGGCGACAACGCAGTACGCTGCTTCGATCTGCTGACGACTGAAAAGCGCCTGTTGGGTATCTTTGATCCCGCCAATTATGTTCAGTCCGGCCAAGATACGCTTGAAGCATGGGAAATGCTGAAAGACCGTATCGACTATCTGCACATCAAGGATGCGTTCTTCGCGGACGGCCGGGTGGTCCCCGCCGGATGTGGCGACGGCCATGTCCCGGAGATCGTGAAGGATTTCCTTGCCCGCGGCGGTACGGCCATGACGGTGGAGCCACACTTGACGGTCTTTGCCGGTCTGAAGGCCTTGGAGCGCGATGGCGAGCGCAGCACGGTGGGCAATTACACCTATGAAAACGCTGACGCGGCCTTTGACGCGGCCTGCGGAGCCCTGAGGAAGATTCTGGAGGAGGCCTGAGGCCATGAGGATCGGCGCCCAACTTTTTACCCTCCGAGAGATGACCCAGACCCTTGACGGGTTTGCCGAAGCCTTGAAGCGTGTAGCGGACATCGGCTACACGGCTGTACAGGTCTCGGCGACCTGTCCGTTCGAAGCGGAGTGGCTGAAATCCGAGCTCGCGAAGAACAGCCTGCAATGTGTCCTGACGCACACGCCCGTCCCGCGGCTCACCGGGGAAACCGCGAAAATCATCGCGGATCACGATGTTTTTGGATGCCGCTGCATCGGCCTGGGCTGGTGGTCGTGGAAAGACGAAGATCATATGGGCCAGGAGGATTTCCAGAAGCTGTTTGAACCCGTGATGAAAGCCTTCCGCGCAAGCGGGAAGTACTTTATGTACCACAACCACGACCAGGAGTTCCGGCACATAGATGGAATGCCCATCCTGCAATGGCTCGCGGAGGCCTATCCCCCGGAAGAAATGGGCTTCACGCTCGACACTTTCTGGGTCCAGGCCGGCGGCGGCGACCCGGCGCAGTGGCTGGAAAAGCTGGCCGGACGCATCCCGGTCATCCACCTGAAAGACTACGCTTACGGCCGGAAAATGGCCCCGATCGGCGAGGGCAACATCAACTTCGACCGGGTCTTCGAGAAAGCCGAAGCCGGCAGCACGGAGTGGATGCTTGTCGAACAGGATGACTGCAACGGAGAGGACCCGCTGGACTGCCTGAAGAGGTCGTATGATTACCTGCGAAGCCGGGGATTTGCGTAAAAAGACAAAATTCTCAGTGCTATTGAGAATTTCGACAAAATCGGGAAAAATTCTCAGTAGCATTACAAAATTGTGAACTACGCGCGACCCCGTCGCGCGCGATGGAGGAGGTTCCCATATGGCTACTATCCGTCTCGGCATCATCGGCATCGGCAACCAGGGATCTTATTATGCGCGCTCCATCAGTCTCGGGGAATGGCCAGAGGTGGAGCTGACCCTCGCGGCGGTGGCGGACATCAACCCTGCGCGGCTGGAATGGGCAGAGAAAACGCTCCCGGAGAGCGTCGCGCGGTTTGACGACACCATCGCCATGCTCGACAGCGGACTTATCGACGCATGCGTCGTGACTGTGCCCCATTATGACCATCCCAAATATGTGATGGCGTGCCTTGAGCGGGGTATCCATGTTATGTGCGACAAGCCCGCAGGCGTCTACACGAAACAGGTCCGGGAGATGAATGCCTGTGCGGCAGCCCACCCGGCCGTAGTTTTCGGGATGATGTTCAATCAGCGCACCAACTGCGTCTACCGTAAGATGCGGGAGCTCGTGCAGAGCGGGAAGTACGGCCGTGTGCGCCGGGCCAACTGGCTGATCACCAACTGGTACAGGAGCCAGTTTTACTATGACAGCGGCGACTGGCGCGCGACATGGGCCGGAGAGGGCGGCGGCGTCCTGCTGAACCAGTGCCCGCACCAGCTGGATCTCTTCCAATGGATCCTCGGCATGCCGGCGACCGTGCAGGCTTCCATGCGCTTCGGCCAGTGGCACGACATTGAAGTCGAGGACGACGTTACCGCGCTGATGACCTGGCCCGACGGCCACACCGGCGTCTTCATCACCTCCACGGGCGACCCCCACGGCACAAACCGCTTTGAGGTCCAGATGGACGGTGCGCAGCTGGTCTGCGAAGAAGACAAACTCACGGTCTATGAGCTGGAAGACCTCGAACAGGACTGGATGAAGACAAATAAACTGCCCTTCGGAAGTGTCCCGGGACACAGCTTTGAGCCGGAGACCGACGGCGAGAACCCCCAGCACCGCGGCGTGCTGCAGCGCTGGGCCGCAGCGATCCTCCGGGGCGAGCCCCTGGTCGCCGGCGGCGCCGAGGGCATCAACGGCCTGACCCTCTCCAATGCCATGCACCTTTCTGCCTTTACCGGCAAGACCGTCGCTTTGCCGTTCGATGAGGACCAGTATTATAATGAACTCATGAATCGCGTCGCCACCTCCCGCCGCAAGACCGGCGGCACCGCGGTCGTGGCAGATACCGGAAACAGTTTTGCCGGGGCCAAATAACGGAGGCATTATGACAGACAGCATTCGCATTGCCGTCATCGGTGTGGGCAATATGGGCAGCGCCCACGCCCAGTGTATTGCGTCCGGCCAAGTGGAAGGCCTGACGCTGGCGGCGGTCTGTGACATTCAGGAATCACGCCTGCAATGGTGTGCGGAACGCTTCCCCGATGTCCCGCGCTTTATCAACTGGCACGAACTGCTGACCTCCGGAACCGCTGACGCCATCCTCATCGCCACACCGCACCCGCTGCATGCGGAAATCGCCGCAGCGGCGCTTCGGGCGGGGCTTCATGTCCTCTCCGAAAAGCCTGTAGATATCAGTGTCTTTCGGGCCAGGGAAGCTGTCCGGGCAGCCGAAGAAACCGGGAAAACCTATGCTATCATGCTGAATCAGCGCACCAACCCGCTCTTCCGCAAGGCCCGGGAGCTGGTGCAGACCGGCGTCCTGGGTGAGCTCAAGCGCAGCGTGTGGATCATCACCAACTGGTACCGCACCCAGGCCTATTACGACAGTTCCGCCTGGCGCGCGACCTGGGCCGGGGAAGGCGGCGGCGTCCTGCTGAACCAGGCGCCCCACAACCTCGACCTCTGGCAATGGATCTGCGGCATGCCGGTGAGCCTCCGCGCCCAGTGCGACGTGGCCCGCTACCACCGCATCGCCGTGGAGGACGACGCCACGCTCTTCGCCCGGTATACCAACGGCGCGACGGGTCTGTTTGTCACCTCCACAGGCGAGTACCCCGGTACCAACCGGCTGGAGATCAGCGGCACCCGGGGCAAGCTGGTTCTCGAAAACGGGAAGATGAAACTCTGGTGGCTGGTTCAGGATGAAGACGAGGTGCGCTTTACGTCGAAAGAGAGCCTCGCACACATCCCCGTCGGTGAGGAAGAAATCCTCCCCGAAGGCGAGGAAACCGCTCACCGCGGCATCCTGCAGAATTTTGCCAATCACATCCTCCACGGCGAACCCCTCATTGCCCCCGGAGCGGACGGCCTGAACGAGCTTTCGATCTCGAACGCGGCGTATCTCTCCGCCTGGAAGGATGGGACAGAGGTCGGGATTCCCTTTGATGAGGAAGAATTCGACCGACTGCTGCGGGAGAAGGCGGCTGCCGAAGGGAAAACCGTTGGACAGGATCATCACGATGTTAAAGGAGAGTACTCGGAGCGGTGGCAGGTGAGGTGGTGAATCCTAATAGAGCAAAAACGCGTTTTCCTACTCAACAAGCTTGGTCTGTCAAGTCTTCTATATTCAAAAAGAGGGGAAATGCCCCCTCTTTGTTTTATTGATTTCAAATATCCCTTGGAGACTTATTCCACTTCACTTGTTTCCTGCACCGCTTTACCAACAAGACCGCCTGTTGTAACATCACGGATCGCCTTGGGAATATCCAAGCCTACGGCTTGCTTTACGGCTTCAAAAGTTTGAAGCATTGTTCCGGCTGTATCTTTCGCCATGGACGTTGCGCCGCCTTCGCCAAAGAGGATAATCTTGTCTGTCTTGCTCAACGGCTCAGACACAGCACGGGCGATATCCGGCAACTTATCGGAAATCATTTCCATCATGGCTGCCTGTCCATAAAGCTGCATTGCTTCGGCTTTCATGCGCATGGCTTCCGCTTCCGCTTCACCTTTCAGGCGAATAGCTTCGGCTTCCTTTTGAGCTGCATAAAGCGCGGCATCCGCCTCTGCTTGGCGGGCAACGCGTTCTGCTTCTGCTTCAGCGATTCTGCGGTCTTTTTCTGCCGCCGCCTTTTCACGGATTTCCAGGTTCAGTTTTTCTCTCTCAATTTCAACAGCTTGACGCTTGAGTTCGGTTTCTTTTTCCAAACGGGTCAACTCAGCCGCAGCATGCTCCGTTTCAAAGGTCTTCTGAATACGTTCTTGCTCAATTTTGTAGGCCATCTCAGCCCGCGCGCGGGCTTCCTCTGTTTCCTGCTTGAAAGCAGCTTTCTGCACTTCCACGTCGCGGTTTTGACGCGCAATTTCAGCCTCTGCCTGCATCTCTGCAAACCTTGATTCTTTCTCTGCTGCAGCTTCGGCTATTCGCTTGTCCTGTTCTTTCTCGGCCACATTCCTTGCAGCCATGATATCAATGACATTGCCATCTTTGTCTGAGAAATTTTGAATGGTCAAGTTGATGATCTCAAGACCCATATTGCTCATGTCAGCCATGGCGGCCTTGATAGACTCCTGGGCAAACTTGTCTCTGTTCTGTACAAGCTCTGCAATGGTCATTTGACCAATGATTTCACGCATATTGCCTTCCAGGACATCCTTGGCCAAGGCCTTGATTTGTGTCGTATCATAATGCAAGAGTTGCTCGGCAGCCGTAGCGATAGACAAATCATCAGAACCGATCTTGATGTTTGCTACTGCATCAACCAAAACCGAGATATATTCTTTTGTCGGCACTGGAAGCGCAGTCCTGATGTCTACCTGCGTCAGGCACATGTCCAACTGGTCAATCCGCTGGATTGCCGGAACATAGAATGTGGAGCCTCCTCGAACAATCCGATATCCGAATTTCTTTGTGGCAACAGTCCCATCAGGATTGCGGACCTTATAGTTTCTACGAATCAATCCAGAAATGATCAAAGCCGTATCCGGAGGCGCAATTTTGTATCGTGGTATAAACTTAATCAAAATAATCAGGGCAACTAATCCAGCGAGAACCCAATACCAGTTCGTTAGCAAAAAGTTAAGAATGTCTTGCAGCATGACGACTTCTCCTTTCCAGTCAGAACAACAATAGAAGTATGAACAACGATACAGGGATAACGGTCTTTATATTGTTTTTCATCCCTGTTTTGCCGAATTATACACATCCGGCAACAATATGTCAATCCTGAATACCAACGTTCAACTATGCTATATGAACACGACTGAAATAGGCAAAAGATATATGGAAGGATATTGGCAGAATTTGTCGAAATGTCGCTTGAGGAAATCAAGAAAGGTATGAAATGAACACAAGGAGAATTCATCATCATGAAAGAATGCAAATATATCCCGAGGCTGGAAACCGACAGGCTGGTGCTTAGAAAACTGACCCCGGACGACACGGAAGACCTGCGGAAATGGCTTGGCCTGGATGAGGTTTATACGTACTGGGGACGGCCGGCCAGCAAGGGCGAGAAGAATCCGGAACTTCTGTTCGAGGATCCGCGTCCGTGGGTCAAACGGAAACCATCCTCCGACTTTATCTGGGGGATCGAGCGGAAAGACACCGGCGAGATCATCGGCATGATCGAGGTTTTCGATGTCGAAAACGACCGCATGGGCATGGTAGGCTACCGGATCGCCCCCTGGCTGTGGAAGACCGGAATCTGCACGGAGGCGCTGCGCCGCGTGGTCAGGTTCATCTTTACCGAGACGCGGATGGACCGACTGCAGGGAGAAGCCAACGTGAAGAACATCGGCTCCAACCGCGTGATGGAGAAGAGCGGTTTCAAACTCGAAGGAACGATCCGCCATGGCAAGATGGTCTCCGAATACTGCGATTACAACATCTGGGGAATGATCCGAGAGGATTTTGAGAAGGGGTGACGAACCCTCTCAGGCGCTTCGCGCCAGCTCCCCCAGAGGGGGAGCCAAGAAACGTTCGCCTCTCTTTTCCGAGGCCTGAACCGATAGTAAACACCTGTCTTGCCTCTCCCTCTGGGAGAGGTGCCCCGAAGGGGCGGAGAGGGTACGCCAAAGTATTGAAAGGACCGCATTACCATGCCCGAAATCATCATCACAAAGAATCTGATTCATCTTCGCAACGCACATATCAGCTACATTATTGGCATCCTCAAAGGCGGATTTGCCGCGCACCTGTACTTCGGGAAACGGGTTGAGGCTTTCAACCCGGCTTCCATCCTGCGCCGCCACGGCGTGAAATCACCAGAAGAATTCTCCGAGCAGGAATGCGCGCTCAATCATGTGCCGCAGGAATATCCTTCTTACGGCCTTGGCGACATGCGCGAAGGCGCGCTGATCGTCCGCGCGGAAGACGGCACCGCTTCCTGCGATCTGCGCCTTGTTTCCGCCGAAGCGGAGGATGGGAAGTATGCCCTGCCCGGGTTGCCCGCTTCCTTCAGGGAGAACGCGAAAACGCTCCGGCTGAAGCTCCGGGATGAACTGCTGGGGCTGGAAGCCACCCTTCTCTACGCAATCTTTGAGGATTGCGATATCATTGCGCGCAGCGCGGTTTTCATGAACCGCGGCAAGCAAACCCTGACCCTCGAGCGTGCCGCAAGCCTCTGCCTGGACCTGCCGGACAGCCGGTGGGACCTCGTGACCCTCTCCGGCGACTGGGCACGGGAGCGGGAGATCATCCGGCGCCGGATCACGCCCGGGGAAATGAGCGTTTCAAGCCTCCGGGGAGCATCGTCGTATGTGGCTTCGCCTTTCACGGCCCTCGCGCGGCCGGAGACGAACGAAGCATCCGGCGAGGTGCTTGCAGCGGCGCTGGTGTATTCGGGCAGCTTCTACGCCGGGGTGGATGTGGGCAGCCGGGACACGGCAAGGCTCATGCTCGGGCTGAACGATCGGCACTTCGGCTGGCGGCTGGAGCCGGGAGAGTCCTTCACGACTCCGGAAGCTGTCCTCACCTGGTCTGACCAGGGCTTTGACGGCATGAGCGCGGCCTTCCACCGGCTGTGCGTGGAGCACATCGTCCGGGGAAAGTACGCTCATGCCCCGCGGCCGATCCTGCTGAACAACTGGGAGGCCACCTATTTCGGCTTTGATGAGGAAAAACTATTGACGATCGCAAAGAAAGCCGCCGAAGTCGGCGTCGAGCTCTTTGTGCTGGATGACGGATGGTTCGGGCAACGGGATAACGATCACTCATCTCTCGGCGACTGGGTTGTGGACCGGAAGAAGCTCCCGAACGGTCTGAAATCGCTGTCGGAGAAGGTGCATGCGCTCGGGCTGAAGTTCGGCCTGTGGTTCGAGCCGGAGATGATCTCCCCGGACAGCGACCTCTACCGCGCGCACCCCGAGTACGCCATGCAGATCCGTGGCCGCACACCGATCGAAGGCCGCTGGCAGCTGATTCTCGACCTGAGCCGGACAGATGTGCAGGAGTATGTATACAACGCCGTAGCGACTATCCTTCGGGAGAATCCCATTGATTATGTCAAATGGGACATGAACCGCAACTTCACCAACGTGGGTTCCCTTGAACTCTCACCCGAGCGTATGCGGGAGCTGCCGCACCGCTATATGCTCGGCCTGTACAGCATCCTTGAGCGGCTGATCCGCGAATTCCCGGATGTCCTCTTCGAGTCCTGCGCTTCCGGCGGCGGGCGGTTTGACCTCGGGATGCTGCACTATATGCCCCAGACCTGGTGTTCCGACAACACCGACGCCCTCTCCCGCTGCCGCATCCAGTGGAGCACGTCGCTCGTGTTCCCGCCTTTTGCGATGGGCAGCCACGTCAGCGCCGTGCCCAATCACCAATCCGGCCGCATCACGCCGCAGCAGACCCGGGCCAACGTCGCCATGAGCGGCTGCTTCGGCTTTGAACTCGACCTGAACAAGCTCCCGGAAGAAGAAATCGAACAGGTCAAGGCCATCATCACCCGCGTCAAATCCCTGCGGCAGACCCTGCTCTACGGCGATTTTCACCGCCTGCTGAGTCCTTATGAAGGCCACGATACCGCCTGGATCACAGTCTCCCCGGACAAGCGCGAAGCTGTCCTGATGCTGACCCGGGATCTGGCCCAACCCAACACGGACGCCCCGATGCTCCGCCTCCGCGGCCTCGACCCGGCACTGACGTACACCGTCGAAGAGACCGGCGAGACCTACGGCGGCGACGAACTGATGACCAGCGGCCTGTGCATTCCCCTGCCCTGGGGTGATGCGGCGTCGGTGAGTCTGACACTGAGAGCCTGAGGAGCATCGTTCATGCATTTCGTCAACGCAAAGGGAATCCTGACCGGCGGGAAAGGCCACTGGGGGATGAACATCTATCGCGGATGTACGCACGGGTGCATCTACTGCGACAGCCGGAGCAAATGCTACCAGTTCACCCATCCGTTTGAGGACATCGAAGTCAAGCAAAATGCCCCGGAACTGCTGGAACAGGCGCTTAAAAGCAATCGGCAAAAGGGTATGATCGGCACAGGCGCCATGTCCGACCCCTACATGCACTGCGAAGAACAGCTCGGATTGACGCGCAAATGTCTGGAAATCATCTGCAAATACGGATTCGGTGCCGCGGTGCAGACGAAATCTGACCGAATCCTGCGGGACATCGATCTGCTGGATGAAATCAACCAAAAGGCAAAATGTGTCGTTCAAATCACATTGACAACCTGGGACGATGACCTTTGCAAGATCATTGAACCCAATGTCTGCAACACAAAGCGGCGGGTCAAAGTGCTTGAAGAGATGCAGAAAAGGGGGATCCCCACCATTGTCTGGCTGACACCGATCCTGCCCTTTCTCAATGACACGGAAGAGAACATACACGCCATCCTGGAAGCCTGTGCGCAGATGGGCGTCAAAGGGATTATCTGTTTTGACATGGGCCTCACGCTTCGCGAAGGCGACCGGGAATACTATTACGCGGCGCTGGACCGGCATTTCCCGGGACTGAAGGAAAAGTATATCAGGACCTACGGGAACGCCTATGAAGTTCCGAGCCCGAACCGGAATCCATTGATGGATTTGTTCAGGGACTTCTGTAAAGATCACGAAATCCTGTACAAGCCGGATGACTGCTTCACGTACCTCTACACCTTGCCCGAGAAATACGAACAGATGACGTTTCTGGGCTGATGGGTTGCTCGCCGCTTGCCTTTTCTCACAAAAAGGTTTTCAAGCGCCGGTTTTTGTGATATAATTGCCGAAAAGGCAAGGGAAAGGCGGCGGATGACCACGGCTGAGAATCTTCGCGTTATCGACCTTAGCGCCATCGCCAACAATGTGCGGGCGCTGCGAGCCTGCGTCCCCGAGCACGCCGTGCTCCTCGCCGTGGTGAAAGCGGACGCCTATGGGCACGGCGCCGTGCAGGTCTCAAGAACCGCACTCAAAGCCGGGGCTTCCTGGCTGGCCGTCGCCCGCGCTTCCGAAGGACTGACGTTGCGGCAGGCAGGCATTGACGCTCCCATCCTGATCCTCGGCGCTCCGAACGAAGAAGAAATGGCCACCGCGGCGGCCTGCGGACTGACCCTGACGGTCTGCACCCCGGAGCACATCCGCCTCGCTGATCAGGCGGCAGCCGAAGCCAATGTCACCCTCAATTGCCACCTGAAGCTCGACACCGGCATGGGCCGGATCGGCGCCCGCGACGAGCGCGATGTCCGGGCCGTACTGGACACGCTGCAAGGGACCGACCGGGTCCGTCTCACCGGAGCTTTCACCCATTTCGCGGACGCGGACGGCGACGACATGTCCAGCGCGTGGGAACAGCTTCGCCGCTTCGAGGAACTGCTGGCGCTTCTGCCGGACGGCCTCATCCGTCACTGCGCCAACTCCGCCGCGATCCACCGCATGATGCCACAGGCCGCTTTTGACATGGTACGCATGGGCGTGAGCCTGTACGGCTTCCCGCCGGTCGAAACCGACTGTCCCCTGAAGCCCGCCATGAGCTGGCAGGCGGCGGTCTCCCATGTAAAGACCGTACAGCCCGGCGATACCGTAAGCTACGGCCGAACCTGGACGGCACAGCGGGAAACCCGCGTCGCCACGGTCACCTGCGGGTACGGCGACGGGTACCACCGGGCGGCCTCGGGAAAGGCGCAGGCGATTCTGCACGGTCACCGGGTTCCGGTGATCGGCCGCATCTGCATGGACCAGATGATGCTCGACGTAACCGGCTTCCCAGATGTCCGTCCCGGCGACATGGCCACCCTGATGGGCACGGACCGCAACGAAACCATCACCGCCGACGAACTGGCTTCCTGGGCCGGCACGATCTCCTATGAAATCCTGCTGTCCGCCCAGGAGCGGGTGGACCGGGTATGGATCGGGCCATGACCAAGCGGGAAATTCGAGCCCAAGTCCGGGCCGCCTGTCCGGACGCAGAGGTCATCGCCTTGGAAAGCCAAGCAATTTGCGGGCACATCCTCCAACTGGATGCCTTCCAACAAGCAAAAACGATCGCCGCATACTGTTCCTTGCAAGAAGAAGCGGATATCCGGCCTTTGCTGGAAGAGATCCTGCAATCTGGAAAAACCCTGCTACTTCCACGGACAGAGCGCGATCTCACCATGCGGTTCCTGGTGCTCAAAGATCTGTCGCTCTTAACACCGGATGCCTGGGGTATTCCGGCACCGCCGGAAGACGCGGAAGAAGCAGACCCTGACCAAATCGACCTGATGTTCTTGCCGCTGTGTGCGGTGGATCGCGCGGGGAACCGCCTCGGCAAGGGCGGCGGGTGCTATGACCGCTGGCTGGCCGGCCATCCTACCCATGCATTGCGGATTGGGATCGCCCTGCGCCATCAGCGCGTGGACACAATCCCGGCAGATCCCTGGGATACGGCACTGGACGCCTGTGCCTTCCCGGAGGGAATCACCCGGTATCACCGGATCAACAGACAGAGGGAGACCATGCCATGAACAAGGACCAGGCCAAGCCCTATCAGACGGGCAAGCCCGTGGACGGGAAAACCCTGAAGGCTGCGCTGTTTTTCTTCGGCGGCCTGCTGGTGATGTGCCTGCTGAGCATGGTCCTCTCGGGGACTTCTGCCGCTATTGGGACACCCTGGCTGCGGATCGTCTTCTGTCTCGTGCAGGTGGGTGTCTATTATTCGATGGCCTTCTACAACGGGCTGAGCCGCGGCACGGCGGCGGTGGCTCTCGGTGAAAATGTGCTGAATCAGCGGAACAATGGGCGCGCAGTCACCGACGCGGAAATCGCCTGCTGCTTCCATCCGTTGAAGGGCTTTATCCAGGCTTTCCTCGGAACCCTGCCGGCCCTGGCGGTCACCGCTGTCTACGCTTCCATGGCCCAACTGCAGCGCACCTCCCCGGGCACCCTGCCGAACTTTGTCTCCGGCATGGCTTCCCGGCCGGACGTTCTGACGCCTCTGACGGCTTACACCCAAACCCAACCCGCCGTGCTGGCCGATTACCTGCGGGTGGGCTCCCGGGCGCTGACCATGCCTTATGTCACGATGGTGGGCTCATCCAATTACGCAGGCCTGCTGACGCTCGACCGCCTGGCTCCCCTGCTGTGCCTGTTGCCGGCCATTGCCTACGGCGTCGGCTATGCTTTCGGTCCCAAGGACCGGGCCAGGGTACACCAGAGCATCGCGGAGGGCAAGCGCCACCTCGCCCGCAAGCAGCGCCGCGAAAAGCGGCAGCGCCGGGCCGAGCGAGAACCCGAGCAGCTGAACTGACGTGCGGATCATCGCGGGGGAAGCCCGCTCGCGGCAGATCGACGCCCCCAAGGGCAGGGACACCCGCCCCACCCTGGATCGGGTGCGGGAGAACCTGTTCAATATCATTGCCCGCAGGGTTCCGGACGCCCGGGTGCTGGACCTCTTCGCCGGCAGCGGTGCCCTGGCCCTCGAAGCCCTGAGCCGCGGCGCGGCCTTCGCCGTCATGGCGGACCACGACCGGGAGGCCCACCGGGTGGAACAGGCCAATACCGAGCGTTTAGGCTATGGCGACCGGGCCGAGACCCTGCTCTGCGACTGGAAAAGGGCACTGGAAACACTCGCGAAACGGGGGATGTGCTTCGACCTGGTGTTCCTGGACCCGCCTTACGCCATGGGTGACCTGACCGCGGTCACCGAAGCTCTGCTGCCCCTGCTGGACGCGGACGCCCTGGTCGTGACCGAACACCAGGCGGGACATCCCTATACCGTATGCGAAGCCCTCGCGGAGACCGACACCCGCCGCTGGGGCTACGCGGGCATCACCCTGTACAAATTGAGGGAGGCTGAAACGTGAGCGAGCGTGTATGTGTCTTTCCGGGCAGCTTCGACCCGCCCACGGTCGGCCACATGGACCTGATCCGGCGGGCCGCCGCCCTTTATGACCGGGTGATCGTGGCTGTGGCAAACAATCCCGACAAACGGGGATCGATCCCGCCGGAAGCGCGCGAGGAAATGTTAAAGGCCTGCACGAAGGACTTACCCCATGTGGAGATCGACCGTTATGACGGGCTGACCGTCGGATTCGCAAAGGAAAAAGGCGCCTGCGCGATGATCCGCGGACTGCGGAGCGAGGCGGACTTCGACGCCGAATGGACGCTGTCCCAGATCAACCGGACGATCTGTCCGGAGATCGAGACGGTCCTGCTGATGGGCCTTCCGGAGCACGCGCATGTATCCTCCTCCGCGGTGCGGCAGATGGCAGCCTTCGGGGCGGACTGGCACAGCTATGTGCCGGCTGAAATCGTTGACCAAGTGGCGGAACACTTGAAATAAACAAATCATCATAATGGAGGGATGAACCATGGCAGTGGAAGGCGGCAGGAGTGTACAACAGAGTCTCGCGATCGTGCGCGACCTGACAGACGCCGTGACCAGCGCAAGCAAGTCCTGGATCCGGGGCGAAATGTGCCAGATCAATCGCCGGGAGACCGTCGAAAAGCTGGCAGAGCTCCAGCAGAGCCTGCCCGAGGCAATCAATGCCGCGGACGGGATCGTCGAGCAGGAGGAGAGCATCCTCGCCGCAGCCCGCGCGGAAGCCAGCGAAGCCATCGCGGCCGCCAAGGCGGAAGCGGAGCGGCTGGCTGCGGAGGCCAAGCGCAACTATGAGGCCGCCCAGGAGCAGATCCGCCAGGCACAGGCCGAGGCTGACCAGATCCGCCGCGACGGCGAGCACATGGGTGAGCAGATGAACCAGCAGGCCCAGGCTCAGGCGCAATCCATCGTGGAAGACGGACGCCGCCAGGCCCAGAAGATCATTGATGACGCCGAGGCCGAGGCCCAGCGGATGGTCAGCGAGGAGAGCGTGCTGCAGCGCGCCCAGCTGGCAGCCCAGGAGCTCACCGACGAGACCAACCACAAGATGGCTCAGCTGCGCCAGAAGACCTTCGCCTACCTGGATGACATGCTCAGCAAGGGTGAAAACTATGTCGGCAGCCTGGTGCAGGAAGTGCATCAGGAGCGCGAAAACCTCAACAGCATGCGGTAATCCCGGCACTCCGTACCCAAAGCCCCTGTCCCCTTTCGCAAGGGGGCGGGGGCTTTTGCATGTGTAAAGCCTCCCAAGAAAATCCATTGGAATATTGACATCCTGTTGCGGATTTGTTACAATCATATTGCACAACCATGATCGGAGGCTCGATTCATGCGCAGAAGCAAATTCATGCTGGCCCTGCTGCTGGCATTCACCATTTTAATCGCCATACCGGCAGCCTTTGCCGAGGAACCCGAAAACGACGGACGCCTGACGATCACCCTGACCGGCCGGATCGGCCTGGGTGACACCACCCGCTGGAACACACAGGCCCGGAGCCTGACCCAGGTTCAGGCGACCCAGGCAGACGACTGGCTGCTCGGCGACTTCACCACCCTTTTCCAGTCAGATGACCTCACGCTCGGCTGCCTGCACATGCCTTTTGTGAACGAAGACATCCCCAAGCCCAGCGGTTCTTCCCTCTACTGTGCGCCGGAGGAGGCTGTGCGTTTTCTGACGGCGGCCGGAATTGATGCCGTGTGCCTCGCAGATGATAAGGTCGGCGACTTCGGCACCGCCGGCTACACCAACACCCAGCGGGTGCTGGACGAGGCCGGCGTCCTGCATTTCGGCACGATGGAAACCCGCTCCGGCGATACTTTTGACGAACTGCTGATCTGGCTGGTGAAGGACATCCGCATTGGCGTGGTCGGCTATGAAAATCCGGCCGAGCGTGACGTCGCGGCCATCCTGGAACGCGTGCGCCTCCTGCGGGAGCATGACTGCAGTCTCGTCATCGTCAGTGTCAACTGGGGCAAGACGGACGCCAGCACTCCCACCCATGCTAACCTGACCATCGCCCAGGAACTGATCGACGGCGGCGTCGACGTGGTCTGGGGACACGGCTCCGACACGCTTCACCCCATCTACTATTATAAGGGCAAGCCCATCCTTTCGTCTCTCGGCGCCCTCTGTGACGGGTATTCCGGCGCAGTCTCCACCTTCGGCGCGGTCATTACGCTCGAATACGACATCACCGGCGAGGCACCGGTCCTGCAAGTCATGCGCGCGACGCCCTTCAAGACCGGTGACCGCGGGGACTATAAGCCCTTCATCCTGCAGATCGCAAAGAACCGCAAGGTCAGCATGAACCGGCTGATCGCGCAGCAGTCCAAGGGCAGCCTCATCACCCTGCCCAAGGCCTTCGCGGACACCGAAACGATCTGGATCGACGCGGACGGAAGCATCCGGGCGGAATAAAAATCAAATCGACAGCGGACCTGCCACCCCGGCGGGTCCGTTTTTGTACTGAATCGTGAACAGTCTGTAACTTTTTCCCGGTCGCTTGCGTTTGTTCTGAAAACATGTCATAATAAGCCTACCCGCTGATCCGGGATGAAAGGATGGAGATTCCATGATGATGAAACGTTTGGCTGCCCTGATCCTGACCCTGTGCATGCTCTTGGGCTGCACGGCGATCGCCTGTGCCGAGAGCGCGGATAACCCGCTGCTCTTCACCGTGAACGGCCGGGAGTACTTCCTCTCCGATGTGCAGCCGATCTACGATTACTATATCGAAATGTACTCCTATTACGGCTATGACATGACCAGCGCCGAAAACCAGCGGATCATCCGCGCCTTCTCCACCCAGGAGATGGTTTGGGAAGCCGTGATCTCGGTCTACGCGGCCGAGAATGGCCTGGAATCCTTCACCGACGAAGAACTCAACCAGCTCGTGACCGACAATGACGCACTGTGGGAAGAAGCCATCGCCAACTATATCTATGAAGAGACCGGCGTCGAAGAACCGGCCGATATCGCCGAGGATGAACTTGCCATCCTGCGCGAAAACGCCATCGCGTACTATCAGGCCGGCGGCTACACCAAGGAAAGCACCCTTGAAAACGCCAAGGCCAATGCCATCAACCAGCGGGTCAAGGCGGCGGTGCTGGCGGATGAGGACATCACCGTGACCGACGAGGACATCGAAGCCTACCACGCTTCCATCGCGGAAGAAGACCGCTCGCTGCTCTACGATGAAGACGGCTACGGCATGAGTCCCGCGGAAATCTACTCCATGTACACCTATTTCGGCTATGAGCTGAATTACATCCCCGCAGGCTTCCGCTCGGTGAAGCACATCCTGCTGGACCCTGACGAAGAAGCCCTGAATAACTACCTCACCCTGGCCGCTACCTGGGAGGAACAGGCCGAGGCCACCGAGACCGGCGAAGGCACCGATGAAAACGCCGTCACCTTCGAGCAAGTCGAAACCGCCCGCCAGGCTGTCATCGATTCGGTGCGGGAAACCCTTGACGCGATCGACGCCGCCCTCGACGAGGGCAAGAGCTTCGACGAGCTCATCGCCCTGTACGGCACGGACTCCGGGATGACCGTCGAACCCGCCCTGAGCCAGGGCTATCTGGTCTCCGAGGGCAGCCTTGAGTATGACTCCACGTTTGTCCAGGGCGTCTTCGGCATCGAGCATCCCGGTGAGATCTCCGACCCGGTCGTCACCAGCTTCGGCGTCCACCTGATCCTGTATGTGGACGATATCGCCGAAGGCCCGACGCCCCTCACCGACGCGATGCGTGAAGACTACCGCGAAACCCTCCTGGCCGACAAAGAAGATGAGATCTACAGCGCGATGGTCGAACACTGGATCAGCCAGGCCGAAATCGTCTACACCGACGCCGGCCAGGACTGGAATATGGAAATCCTGATGGATGAAGAGGAAACTACGGCAGAATAAGAAAACTTCTCATAATGATGCAGGCCGCTCCTTGACGGAGCGGCTTTTTCCCCTTCCCTCTCAGGCGCTTCGCGCCAGCTCCCCCGGAGGGGGAGCCAAGAGGATGATGCGCTCCGCTTTTGACTTTGAGTCAAGCTTGCAAAAGAAGCTTTACTGCCTTGCCTCTCCCTCTGGGAGAGGTGCCCCGAAGGGGCGGAGAGGGTACAAGAAAAACGCCTGTTCTCTGCAGGCGCTTCGCGCAGCTCCGACCGGATTCGAACCGGTGTTTTCGCCTTGAGAGGGCGACGTCCTAGGCCTCTAGACAACGGAGCCATAAGCTGGGGAACTAGGATTCGAACCTAGACTGGGCGAGTCAGAGTCGCAGGTGCTGCCGTTACACTATTCCCCATCGCATTCCCGGAATGCAAGGGCTATATTACCATCCTTTGGCACGGTTGTCAAGCCCTTTTTTAGGGCATAAGGCACAAGGCATAAGGCATAGTTATGAATGCAAGGCTTCATAAATCCCATGCCCCGTTCCTTGTGCCTTCTGCCTTATTCCTTATGCCCTATTTTCTATGCTTTATCAATTCTCTCCCAGCGCTTCCCGCAGCGCCTTCAGCGCCGCCTGGTGCCGGAGTTTGACCGCGCCATAGCTGATGCCAAGGCGGTCGGCAATCTCCGTCAGGGGTTTGTTGTCATAATAACGCAGGACGACGATCTCCGCGAATTGTGCCGGCAGGTGCCGCAAGGCCATCGCCAGTTCGCTGAGGGTTTCCGTCCGCAGCAGGGCTGCGTCCACTTCCGAATCGTCCGGGATGTTCTCGTCCAGCTCATCCGAAGGATGATTCCGCCGGAAGAAGTCGATCACCGTGTTGCGGGTGATCGTGAAGATCCAGGTGCTCAGCGCAGACTTTTCGCTGTCGTAGTCCCCGATTTTGAGGAACACCTTCTCGAACACGTCCGAGCACAGATCCTCCGCATCCGCGGCGCTTTGCACCCGCGCCCGGATATAGCCCATCACCTTGCCGTGATAATCCGTATAAATCTGACCGACGTCAGGGGTCGTCACTTCCGTGGCTTCTCCAAGGGATTTTGTTCCGGGCTGATATAGGAACCCTGCGCCGCGTTGACGTATTCCAGATCTTCCATGCTCAGCTCGCGCCGGGCGGAGCGTGCATGAACAGCATCAATGACCTTCTGCAGGTCACTGTTGTTCTCAAATTTCTGGAAGTCAAAAAGCGCAGCTAATTTCCTCTCCATAGCCTGGTACCTCCTTTCATTACGGTTTCACAGATTGATACGCAGTATCCGGCAGGATGGCAGCTTGCCGGGCGAATAATTCTCGCCCGTCCCCCGGTCGGGTGCGGACCGGGGGCTTTCCATCGTTATCCTACCACAAAACAGCGCAATGCGCAAGATTTGCTTCCGACGACTTTTGGGTCTCTCCGCCTCGGATCGTACGATTTTTGTTTTCAGCTCGGACGATTTATGTTGACAAATCGTTCGATTCTTAATAGTCTATATTCAGTTGATGTTTGAGGAGGAAGTACCGTGAAGCGTATTGTTGGTTGGCTGCTCGTTCTGGCCATGTTGATCTCTTTTGCGGGAATCGGAGGCGCGGAAGAGGTGCCGCCGCCGGTTACCCAAATTGGCCGCCCGGAGGATTCCCGTCTGATGGAAACCCGTTACGGATATGACCTGAAGGGAGTCCATGATGCTGACGGACGCCAGGGTGTGGCATGGGAAGGCGGCGAAACCTGGGTCAGCGGAAGTACAACGCTTTCGCATTACAGCGGCAGTTGGAAACTCCTCGCCTCAAGCACCGACCCTTTCACCGCAATGGAAGGGATCGTCAACCATATAGGGGACATCGATGTGTGGAACGGGGAGCTCTATGCGGGCGTTGAGTATTTCATGGACGGGGAAGCATCCAACATTCAGATCGCGGTGTATGACGCCCAGACGCTCGCTTATAAGCGCGCCTTCCCCTTTGCGCCGGAGAGCGGCCAAACTGAGTGCTCCGGCATCGCCGTGGACCCGGCCGCCGGTGTCATCTGGCTCTGCTCCTGGGCAGACGGTGAAAGCGGCCGATACCTGTACAAGTATGACCTCTTCACCGGCGCATATCTCGGGAAGGTTCATCTCCAGCCGACGCCCCAGTGGATCCAGGGAATCGCCTGCTACGAAGGAAACCTTTTCCTGACAGCAGACGATGGCACGGCCGACGACGGCGAGCCGGACCACCTCTACCGCGTGGAACTCAATCCCGGCGGTACCAGCGCTGCAGTGATCCTTGAGCGCACATTCGATGATATCCTTCTCCAGGGCGAAATCGAAGGCCTGTCTTTCGACCGGGACAACGGCTGGCTGCTTGTTCTCTTCAACCGCGGCGCTAGGATTGTCCTGGGCATGCCCCAAGGCTTCTATAGTGGATATGAAACGGAAGTGCACGAGGTTTATACATTTGAGTTGTGTCAGTAATGGATTTATCCTCCAAATTCACTCTTGCATTTTCCCGAAAACCCATTATAATACCCCTTGACGTTCACCGTGATGGGGACGGCGCGGGAGGGGATCCTCCAAGCGAGCCGGGGAAGGTGCGAGCCCGGCGAGGAAAAGCCTGCGCAGATCACCCCGGAGTGAGACGGCCCGAAGCTGTGCTTGAGGGCAGTCCGGGTGCTCCCGATACAGGGCGGGCAGGTCATGGGCCTGCGCAGAGAGGGCGGCTTTCGCTGCCAATGCGGGTGGTACCGCGGATGACATTCATCCGTCCCGGCAAGACAATTGCCGGGACGTTTTCCATTCCCCGGCAAAACACAGACTGGCTTGCAAAGAAGACAGAAGAGACCTCATCAGTCACCTCCGGTGACAGCTTCCCCTAAAGGGGAAGCCTGACAGGTGTACACAGAGCCTTCCCCTTTAGGGGAAGGTGACCCGAAGGGTCGAATGAGGTCACCTCACACCTCTTGCAAAGCCACATGCAAAGGAGGCTGATCCCCGGTGTACAAGAAAGTTTCCACCGACATGAAATTCGTCGAGCGCGAGCGCGAAGTCATGAAGCTGTGGAAGGACAAGGACATCATCCGCCGCTCCTTCCATCTCCGCGACGGCGCACCGACCTG
>JAFZPI010000008.1 GCA_017552615.1 Clostridia bacterium | reverse complement strand
ACCCAACAGTTTTATGATCGGCTGCCTGCCAGCTATCAGCATTTCCTGAAGGTCCCTTTGGCTGCTTGATAGATTTTCGGTGGCTCAGAGCTGATTGTGTTTAGGGTTTAGGGGGAATTTGGTGTGGGAAGTTTGAGATCTGAGAGAAAACCATCAAGGATTGCAGATACTTCATATTCTGTGTTATACTTTTCATGCAGGAGATGGTTTAAATGGGTCCGCAGTTACTGAAGGCAAGCACATCAGACGCTTTGATCCTGAACTGCATATCAAAGCGGTCTTTTGACAGTGACACGGAAGTCGGAGCGCCTTCGGCAGGAGGACCTCCCGGATATATGTCTCTGAAATATCACATCAAAATGGCGCGATCAAACCATCTTTATAAGCTGGTGGAAAACGGCCTGATCATTGGCGGAGCCATTTTGTTTCCGAACGGAGATATACTGAATATCGGCAGGATATTCATCAGCCCGGAGCATTTTCATAAAGGCTACGGGACCCTTATGATGCAGGAAATCGAAGCAATGTACCCGGAAGTCAAGACATTTACGCTGGATACACCCGCCTGGAACACCCGAACAAATACCTTTTATACAAAGCTAGGCTATTCAGAAGTCAGGCGCAGTAAGGATTTGGTTTACTATTCCAAAGTTCGGTGACGGCAAATATGCTTTCTATCCCCAAAGGAGATGAAAGGACATGAAAAGAATCCTCATCGCTGAGACGACCCGCGAAGAACGCGAGCAGATCGTCGCGGATTCCATCGGCAACGTTGACGGCCTGTGCGACGGTTGCAGCCCCGGACTGCTCAGGATGTACCAGGACTATATTGACGGACGGAAAGAACTGCGGGAAATCAACATGGAATTCAATGCTCGGTATACTGTCGGTGCAATGGGACCGGAACGCGATGCGGGTTGGGACGAGTGCATGCATTCGCGGACCGGCGAATGAACAGGCTGCGGAGTACTTTGGAGGCATGGAAATGGAGTTTCAGGATACGATGATCATCGCGGCCATGACTTTTCGCCTGCACGCGCCGTGGGTACACAGCCTCAAGGAAAAGAGAATGGTTGTCAAAAGCCTGATTGCACAGATGCAGAACAGGTTTCATGTTTCCGTGGCGGAGATTGCCGAACAGGACGTGCACCAGATCATCGAAATCGGCATGGCGGCCATTGTGCCGAATCGCGCCATGGCAGACAGTCTGATGGAGGAGATTTCTGCCTTTGTGGAGGAAAATTGCGAGGCGGAAATTCTTGAGGAAACGAGAGAAATCAGGTAATACGATAGAGGAACAGGCTGCAGGCTGGTGGAATCCTCCTGTAGGGGTGAACCTATCCAGAAGACTATTTTCTGTGAAATAACACTGTAACAGGAACCAAAGAAGAAGTAAGGCTCATTCACTACCCACCGGTTCTAGTGATGAGCCATTTTTATCTTCAATTCTCCATTTTTCCCCAATTGACAATAAGCCCCGGAATCTGCTATATTATAGTTTGTGTTTTTATGTCGATGGGGCATTCGGAGCATCACCGACATAACTTCATTCTTCATTTTGATTCAGACAGACATTGGACTTCTTCGGTGCAAAAAGCAAGACGAAACGCGAGGTAGAAAAGGATTTATGATCAAAGGTGCGGAAGACCTTATCCAAAGACTGACCGGCATGGGGATAGACATTGACCAGGAAACCATCCGTACGGTTGATAAAGTATACCCTATCTGTATATCGGATTACTATTTCAACCTGATTGACTGGAACGATCCGACCCATTGTCCGATTTACCGCCAATGCATTCCGGACGGCCTGGAACTGCAGGACAGCCAGGAAGAAGACCCGCTCAATGAGTTTCATTATGAGGTCAGTCCTTTTCTGGTGCACAAGTATTATTCGCGCGCCGCGTTTTTCTGTTCGAACATCTGCTGCATGAACTGCCGGCACTGCACCCGGAAGAACACTGTAATGAGCAGTCGGATTGCGGATCGGAGCGCTCTGGAACCGGCAGTGGCGTATATCAAGGCGCATCCGGAAATCACAGATCTCCTGCTGACGGGCGGTGATCCTCTCGCGCTCCCAATGGATTTGCTGGAGTTTTATCTTTCCGGCTTCCGTCCTTTCGTCAACACTATCCGGATCGGCAGCCGGGTCATCGTGACGGATCCGGCCCGGATCACCGATGAACTGTGCGACATGCTGGCCAAGTATCATCCGCTCTGGATTTTTACACAGTTCAACCATCCCAGGGAAGTCACCAAAGAAGCGGCAGCGGCGTGCGACCGACTGCTCCGCCGAGGGATCCCGTTGGGCAACCAGAGCGTTTTCCTGAAAGGGATCAACGCGGACGCGGAAACCCTGACCGAATTGTATACCAGGCTGATCGGGATCCGGGTCCGGCCTTACTATTTGTATCTGTGTGACAAGGTCAGGGGAACTGCTCACTTCTACGCGGATTACAAACATGCTCTGAACGTCATGGAGCAGCTGCGGTATCATCTTCCCGGCTATGCAGTGCCAAGGTTTATCATTGATGCGGACGGGGAGAACGGCGGGAAGGTGTCTATTGAACCGAATCACATTCTGGAAGAGACCGATGACTATCTGGTCCTGCCCGGACGCACGGAAGGAACGACCGTCCGGTACAGCACGGCTTCACACTGAGAACTTGATTAGTTCTTCCATATAAACGAACGAAGAGGGATACCATGAGGATCGGAATTACCTTTGACCTGCGGGAAGATTACGGGATCGACAGGAACAGTCAGGTTTTTGCGGATTTTTGCCATCCGGACGAAATTGGCTACATGGCGGATGCGATCCGCGCAAACGGCCATGAACCGGTGCTGATCGGCAACATGTTCCACTTGAATCAGATGATCCTTGACAAGACTTTCGACTGTGACATGGTCCTTGTCTGCGATGAGGGCATCCAGTCCCGTAACCGGGAGGCCATTGTCCCGGCGCTGCTTGAACTGAACCGTATCCCGTACATCGGGAGCGACGCCTATTGTATGGGACTGTCCCAGAACAAGCATCACTGCAAATTGGTCTCACAGGCTCTGGGAATCGACTGCCCGAAAGGGATTTATCTACAGTATGGTGAGACTGTCCCGGCAGAATTGGATGCGTTTCCCCTCATTGTGAAGCCCAATGAAGAGGGCTACAGCATGGGGGTTTTCCTGGCCCACGACAGGAAGGAACTGCTGAAAGCTGTCCAGTACAATTATGATAATTATCATGAAGGCGTGCTGATTGAGGAATACATCAAGGGCAAGGAACTGTATGCCCCCATTGTGGGAACAGGTGACGAGGCCTATGTGTTGGGGATCGGGATTGCCAGGTATGCGGACGGAAGTGATATTGACATCTTCTCGCTGAATGATAAGTGTTTCTCCACGATCCGGGATGAAATTCCTGATTTGAGTAAAGAAGTCAGGGACCAGATCATCAATGCATCGCTTCGGCTTTATCGTCATATGGAATGCAGGGACTTCGGGCGGTGCGACTTCAAACTGACAGACGACGGCCGTGCGGTTTTGATCGAGATCAATCCGCGGCCGGGCCTTACGAAAGGCGGGCCGTTTGAGAACTGCGCCAGGGCTGTCGGAAAAACATATGTTTCGGTCATGGGCGAGATCATTGAAAGCGCGATGAAGCGCCTGGCGCATTAAAAGCAGGAGAAGAACCCCGGATCATCGAGATATCGGACAGGAGAGAACAGGATGAAAGCGAAAAAGTGGATCTTCGTCGTCATCATCGGTCTGTTTATTGCGGCTGTTGTTTTCTTTAACACGGTCCTGAACATGTCTTCCTTCCGTTCCAGCTATGTGGAGGCAGAGACCGAGAATAACCTGGTTGTCCTGGAAACCATCCTGGAGAGGATCGAATACGGTCTCCGGTACGGGAAAGAACTGGACAATTACTATGATCTCGAAAGCATTTTCGCTGACACGGAGAAGTACTGCCATTCGGATGCTTTCTTCATCTGCGATACGGAATGTACCGGGTTGTACGGTGTTGAGGTGCCGTCATGGGCGTCTTCCGAGATCAAGGAAAACCCGACGACGTATGAAGAGGACGGGAACACCTGGCTTTTATCCCCGATCCACAAGGGCACTGAGACGGCAGGTTACGTCGGTATTCGTTTCACGGTAGACCTGGATGAAGCAAGCGAACTGACTGACCGGATGTACCGGACCGCCATCTGGATCTCCGCAGGCGGAATCCTGCTGTTTGTGATCCTGTTCCTCCTTGTAAAGCACCAGATGAAGCCGAAGCTCCTCCTCCGGATCATTATCCCGGTCGTACTGGCGGTCAACCTGCTGATCGTGCTGAATGTCCATTTTGCCATCCGCGACGGTTACCAGTCCATCGCCAACCGGATGGCGGAGAAGCTGATCACCAGGAGCGCGGATGACATCAACGCGCTGATCGGGAAAGGCGTCCGCTACAGCGATATTTCGGATACTGAGGAAACCTTCCGTCGCCTGACGGAACTGGAGCAGATCGACAATGCCGGTATGGCGGTTGCCGAAGAGGACGGCGCCATCACCACGCCGCTGGTGACCGATTCGGAGGGAGTCCAGTATTACCTGTCGGTCCGGGTCTCTGATTCTTATGTCAACGGGAAGGTGATGTCCGCCACCCTGAACGTTGTGGTCAGTTCGGTTACGGCCATCATGATCGCCTACGAGCTGCTGATCTTCCTCATGGGCGTCCTCGTCGAGGAGAAGAGAGATCGGCGGCACAGGCACGAACAGACCGGTGAAGTGGACCTGGAGCATGTGGAACTGGTTCGCGGTCTCTCTTTCTTCTTCGCGACCTTCCGCTATATGTCCGTGGCGTTCATGGCGGTGGTTCTGGCCCAGATCTATATTCCCGTCAGGATCTTCGGCTATGAGATCCCGTATGAGATCGTCATGAGCCTTCCCCTGTCCATGCAGGTGCTGATCTCCATGCTGACCTCCTTCCTGTCCGGTTTGCTGATCGACAGGCGGGGCTGGAAACGGATCACCATGTTCGGCGTGCTGATCATGACCGTGGGCACGCTCTTATCCTCATTCGCCAAAGAACCGATCCCCTTCATCCTGGCGCAGATGGTTGTGGGCACCGGCCTGGGTTTCGCCAAAATGGGCATCGACGTCTATGCGGTCACCGTCTCGTCCGAGCACAATATGTCAATTTTCACGGCGAATTCCAACGCGGCCATTATTGTGGGCTTCTCCTGCGCTGCTTCCGTCGGCGCGCTTCTCGCGGGTGTATTCGGCTATTCCGGTGCTTACCTGGTCATGACCGTGACCGGCGTGGCGGTCTTCTTCCTCATCTACATCTACGGGATGGACGCCATCCAGATCCGGAAGAAAGAACAGACGGCCCAGAAGAAGCAGAAGATCGGCTTCGATCCCCACTTCTTCACCTATATTTTGTTTATCGTTGCCCCGTATTCGTTCATCATGATGTTTGTGGACTACTTCTTCCCGGTGTTCGCGGTCGGCAAGGGCGTGTCGATGGAGATCATCGGCGTGGTCATGCTGTTGTATGGCATGGCGACTGCCTATATCGGGACCTGGATCTGCAAAAAGCAGGGGAACAAAGTGCCGCCGGCCGTGCTGCTCACGATTTGCCTGCTGGTGCTGGCCGTGACCATCGGCGTCTTCGCCTTCCGCGAGTATGTGGTCCTGGCGGCCCTGATCGTACTGACGATCGGCGTCGCGGACGGCATCATGCCCAGTATGCAGTTTGAATATCTTTATCACCTGCCCCTGTCCGAAAGGATCGGTTTTTCCAGGACGCTGGGCATCGAAGGTTTCTTCTCCAGCCTGATCGGGGCGGCGGCGCCGGTCATCTTCTCGGTGGTCATGATGGTGGGCGGCCTGTATATCATTGCCGGTGTGGTATTGCTCTGTGCCATCCTGTTCTATATCATCAACAACAAGAAAAAGGCGAAGACGACCACCCTGTGTCTGATTCTGCTGGCTGGACTTGCGCTGACCACAACGACCGCGAACGCCGAGAGAATCGGCTTCTGCCAGGCAGAATCCTACTATGAGTTCGATTACCAGATCTATGAGATCGCCTGTGCAGTCGAAGAGGATTTCGCGGGGGATCCCTCGGATGAAACGTACATGGCAAGAGGAGCCTCTGCGCGGCAGGTATGGAACAGGCTTTGCGAATCGGGAACGAGCTTTGAGTATGTCCCGGAAGCTTTCGTAGACCTCTCCACGGCAAGCTGGGCGCGGCTCTCTGAGGAAGAGCAGGCGGAGAAGTACCGTGCGCTGCTGGAAGAATACAACATTGATCTTGTCATCACCATGGGCACGGCAGGCGGTCTGTTTGTCAAGGACAACACCGATGTCCAGTATATGAATTTCCTCGCCAGCGATCCAATCGACTCCGGCATTGTGGAATCGGCTGAGTCTTCGGGCACCGCGCGCGGCTGGGCGCACCTGAGCGAAGGGATCGACGAGCGCGCGCTCTCGGTCATGCACGACATTTTTAAGCCGACGAAAATCGGCATCGTCTACAATCTGGACGATCCGGAATCCTATATCTACAGCTCTGCCTCTTCCGTGGACGCCTACGCGGCGCAGAACGGTGTGGAGGTGGTCCGGCGGTCCGTGTCGGATGACATCGATGATTCAGAAGAAATGTATGAGGCGTATCGGACAGAGATGCTGAATGCTCATCAGGAGTTGGCGGATTCCGGCATCGACCTGTACATCCTGACCACGTCGCTCCTCGAGCCGGAGGACTTCGCACCGGTGCTGGCGCCGCTGGTTGAAAAAGGTATCCCAGTCTTCTCCGTCAACAGCACGGAGGATGTCCGTTACGGCGCGACGGCGGCCGTCGAGATGTGCGATTATACCAATATCGGACGTTTTGCCGCCGAAGCCCTGCAGGCCTGGAAAAACGGACAGAGCCTGGACAGTATCAGCCAGATCTACGACACGGCCCCGTTCCTGGTCGTGAATATCGACACACTGCAGAAGTCCGGGATCAAGCTTCCCCTGGATGTGTTGCTGTCTGTCAGCGAAATATATGGGAGATATGGTGAAGAATGAAGAAGTTTGGACTGAAGTACAGGGTCGCGGTTTATTGTATCCTTTTTACGCTGCTGCTGACCTTTGCGCTTGGCTTTACCAGTTACAGGCAGTTCAGGAAGACAATCACGGAACGGTACTATGCGTACGCAGAAACGATCCTGGGCCTCGCCGAATCATACTTTGACAAGTATGATATCGCCGAGGCGATTCAGACAGGCGAAATGGGCGAAGGCTACCAAAGGACCCGTGACGGCCTGAACATGATCAAGGAGAAGTCTTCGATTGCGTATGTCTACGCCGTGTATTTTGAAGACCTGAAAAACCCCGACAGCATGTGCTATGTCATCAACGGCGCGACGAAAGCTGAGCTCAAGGGGAAAGCCGAGGAAGAGGTCTACAGTTACCTGGGAGAAGCCTGCGGCGAAGGCGATTTTGACCTTGAAATGCGCCAGGTCTTCATCAAGGCATTGACGAAGAAGAGTACTGCGATCCAGTTCTACGAGAATTCCACCGAAGAATACGGCGATATGTTGACCTGTTTCCGGGTACTCTTCAGCAAGGACGGGAAAGCGGTCGCCATCGTCAGCACAGATCTGGATATCAACGAGATCCGCGAAAACATGAATCAGTATCTGCGCCGCACCGCGATCATCTCGGCGAGTATGATGGCGTTGCTGGTTCTGCTCTTTATCGTTTTCATCCACAAGCGCGTGACGGGTCCCATCACCAGGATCAGCCGACAGACGGACGAGTTTGTACAGCAACTGAAGGAAAATGTCGATCCGGCCGAGCTGAACTACAAACAGGTCAATATCCGTTCCCACGACGAGACACGCACGCTCGCGAACGACATCAGCGAACTTGCAGACAGCCTGAAGGGCTATATGTCCAACCTGCAGACTGTGACTGCGGAAAAGCAGCGGATCAGCTCCGAGCTCTCCATCGCGACCCGCATCCAGGCGGACATGCTGCCCAGGATTTTCCCCAACTTCTCTGACCGAAAAGAGTTTGAACTCTATGCCAGCATGAGTCCGGCCAAGGAAGTGGGCGGCGATTTCTTCGATTTCTTCATGGTGGATGACGATCACCTGTGCATGGTAATGGCGGATGTTTCGGGCAAGGGTGTTCCTGCTGCCCTGTTCATGGTCATTTCCAAGACCCTGATCAAGAACCGCGCCCAGCGCGGGGACAGCCCTGCGGAAATCCTGAAGAACGTGAACGCACAGCTCTGCGATGGCAATGAAGCGCAATTGTTCGTCACGGTATGGGTTGCGATCCTCGAACTGTCCACCGGGAAAGGCGTCGCGGCCAACGCCGGGCATGAGCACCCCGCCCTGTGCCGCTGTGGCCAGACATTTGAATTGGTCGTCTACCGTCATTCCCCCGCGCTGGCCACGATCGAAGGCATCCGCTTCAAAGAGCATGAGTTCCAGCTGTACCCCGGTGACAGCCTGTTTGTATACACGGACGGCGTCCCTGAAGCGACCAACGCGAACAATGAGCTCTTCGGCAATGAACGTATGCTGCAGGCTCTGAACCAACATCCGGACGCCTCGCCGACGACCCTGCTCCGTACCATCCGCCACGAGGTCGACGACTTTGTGGGCAGTGCCCCGCAGTTTGACGACATTACCATGCTGGCGCTGAAATACAACGGGACAGGAGAGGCAGACTCTTAATCACAGAGCAAATCAACGAGCTGAACGATAAGAACCGTTCCGAGTCTGAATGAATCGGGAACGGTTCTTTTAAGTCCAAACACGGCAACCATACGACGTTTTCAATTTGCCGAACAAAACGCCCTCTATATCCTGTGCGATGTGTGAATGGCTTTCTTGCCCACGACAGAATGGAAAAGCAGCAAGTCTTATGGTATAATAGCGTTGTAATCCGGAGGAAATCATCGAGCCAGTACGGGTTTGTTTTATGCACGTGTCATATAATTCAGCATGCAGCTCGGAGGAATAAGAAATGGAGTTTAAGGGTATTCGTAAGACACACGAGGGCAAATTCATTACCCGGTATGATGTGGATTATATCACTGCGGAAGGTAATCCTAAGACCTATGAGATGATCAGCCGGAATCGGAATATCCAAACACTTGATGATTTGCAGAACAGGAAACCGAATGCCGTGGTCATGGTTATGACGGATGAAAGCGGGGAACGCATCCTGGTCAACCGGGAATACCGCATGGCCATGGCGCAGTGGATCTACAATTTCCCGGCCGGACTGATCGATCCGGGTGAGAGCCCGGAAAAAGAGCAAGACGTGAGCTGTGGGAGAAAACCGGACTGCGAATCGTGCGGATTGACGATATCCTGGACAACAGCTACAGCGCCGTCGGTTTTTCCAATGAACGGAACGTCTGCGTCTTTGGCGTGGCTGAGGGGGAATTCCGCAAGAGCACCTCGGATGCGGAGGAGATCACCCCTGGCTGGTACACGAAGGAAGAAATCAAAGAACTGCTACGGACGGAACCATTTGCAGCCCGAACCCAAGCCTATTGCTATGCGTGGGCAAACCGTTAAGGGGCCGGCAAACGATTTGCGGAGAGCTTTGAACGATTGATCCAGGAGGCGCTTTATGATTCGTCCCATTGTGCATGATCCGTTCTTTCTTGCTCAAAAGTCTGAGCCTGCCACGGAAGCCGACCTACAGGTCGTCGCCGACCTGACGGACACCCTGCGGGCCAATCTGGATCGCTGCGTGGGTATGGCTGCTAACATGATCGGCGAAAGGAAGCGTATCATTGTGTTCTGCAACGGCCCTATGCAGATCGTCATGGTCAACCCGCATATTACCGCCAAATCAGGGGAATACGAAACTGAAGAGGGATGCCTGTCCTTGGCGGGGATACGAAAGACAAAACGGTATCGGAAAATTATCGTTGCTTATCAGGATCAGACGTTCAGAAACAAAACAGCGTCCTTTGAGGGGGTTACCGCACAGATTATCCAGCACGAAATTGATCATTGCAACGGTATTTTGATTTAGCGGCGAAGGAACAGGATCTTCATGTTCAACCATCACAATATCACCCGAAACGTGTTCATGCTACATGGTCCGCTGGCCCATCACGGCTATGTGGTATCCATAAAAACCGTGAGATACTGCATGCCATTGCCGATGAATTCCATGTGGATATTTCCAATCAGTTGCCGATGTGGAAGGTCGGGGAGAATGGGACCGGGGCGACTGTGAATGTCGCCCTACGGCAATTGATGGTTTCTGTGTATGATGTTTTTGTGATGGCATTCCCGCATCATCTTGTCGGGGGTTTCACCATGACCCGGTCATTGACAACCTCAAACCCAAACTTCCGATAAAGGGCATGAGCATCCCTTGTGATCAGGAATCCCCTCAGTCCTTTGAATGTAGGCCACTGAACGATATAGGATACCAAAGCCGTCCCCAGACCGTGACGCTGATACGCCGGATCAATGACCACATCACACAGGTAATAGGTCGTGGCATAGTCGCTGATGACCCTGGCAAATCCGACGAGTTTCTGTTCGTTTCCAAGATAGACACCGTAGCACGAAGAATGACGCATGGCCTCCTCGATCAGCTCTTTGGAGCGGTTTTTCGCCCAATAGGTCATCCTGAGAAGCCTCACAACCTCATCGGGGTTGATTTTGTCTGTGCCTTCAATGATTTTGAAATTCTGATCCATTATGCCTCCACCTCAACCTTTCCAACCCGCCGTCTTTTCAAACGCGAGCCTTGGGTCGTTATCCTGGGCTACGTGAATGATCCCGCAGTGGCGGAAACCGCACTTCACCAGCAGGTTTTGCATGGGGATGTTGTCGGGATGCGTATCGATTCGGAGGTGGCCGCACTGTGCGTAAGCCCAGTCCAGGCAGGCCTGGCCAATGCCCTTCACCGAGCCGTCGGACGCCAGGCGGTGCACCACGCCGTAGGGCGAGGGATCCATCCAGGTGCCATCCTCAATTTGCCGATAACAAGGCTCGGGATCCTCTCCCGAGAGAAAGAAGAACGCGCCGCATACGCGGCCCTTCAGCGTACAAACATAGCTGTGGACCTCGGCAATGTCCCGGCGGATCACATCCTCCGGCGGCCATCCCGTCGCGCCCCACTGTCTCGGATTGCCTTGTTCGGCCATAAAGGCCCGGGCCCGGGCATAAATCTGCATCATCACAGGCAAATCTGCCTCGCAGGCACGGCAGATTTCGAATATCTCCAAAGAGCTCCCCTCCCACGCGCATCATATCACGGGGAGAGGAGCCCTGCAAGTCTTTTATGACCGGCGATCCGCCCAAGTGCTCACCGCGAGGGTAACGCCACTGAGGCAGAGGATCACGAGCAACCAGCGGGAGATCGTGTTGTCCACAAAATTCATCATCGGGTTGAACTGGTCCAGTACCAGGAAGACCGCAAACATCAGGCTCAGGATCACTGTCATGTGGCTGGCGATCATTTTCACGATGCGCATCATTCCGTCACCTCCGTGATAAGGATCGCGTCGCTCGAAGCCCGTCCGCCGCCGGAAGGTTCGTTGACCACCATTCCGTTCCACACCATGACGGACGAGTTCCCGCCATCCAGGTTGTAAGCCGCGGTGCAGCCCAGGGATGCGAATAGCTGAGAAAGTTCCTGCATGGTCATACCCTCGGACTCGCCGCGGCCGTCCACGACGACCAGGCAGTAGTGTCCGGGCTCATAGTACCCAATGGCCGTACGCGGATTGGCCGAGACCAGGCGGCGCGTCGAGTCAAACCTCGCGATGGCATTTCCGTCGCTGTCGAGGAGCGCCGGACCGAAGGTCCAGGCCTGCCATGCCCCGTCCTCAATGGCGTCCTCCACGCTGAAATCACTCCCGGGGATCACCCGCATGGTCCCGTCATAGTAGATCACGCATACGTCACAGTCCGTTTCGTTCGCCCGATAAATCACGCCGTTGCGGATGACAACGCCCTCGGTGGTGTTTCCGTAATAGTCGCCGTTCACAGCCAACAGCGCGTTGTTCAGCGCGGCCATGTCTGTGATCTCCGCCCTGTAGCCGGACCCGTAGGTGTCATTGGCCAGCGCGGCGCGCAGGCTTGTGATATCCTTCAGGTAGATGTCCGCCAGGTAATAGGTACACCGTCCGTCAGAAGTTGTCTTTTGCGTCACCGTCACCGACACATTCGGGCTTGTATAGCTGTTGGCGGTCTCTGTGACTGTTTCCGTGTACTTGTCCGCGAACTTCTCGCTCATGGGCAAGCTGTCGGCGGCGGTTTCAGCGTCACCTGACACATCGGAAAGCGCACTGCCGCCTTTTTCACTGTTGCCTGTTGTCTGGCGGGTCCTGGCCCTGCCCCGGCCGCTGCCGTTGTAACTGTTCTTTTCGCTTTCCGGCCGGGCGTCAATGGTTTTCCGGGTCGATTCGGTGGGTTCGGGTTTCGTGGTCTCAGCGGGTTTCGCGCGATCGGTCGTCGCGGGTACTGAGTTCTTGGTCTCTTCCGTTTCCGCTTTCACCGCGCTTTCGGTCGCGGTGGCTGTGGGCCTGGCGATCACGATCCCCACGCTCTCCTGCTCGCGCGGCAGGACATGGTGAAACAGGGCGAAGACACATAACGCGATTCCGGTCAGTACGAGATCCAGTGTAATATTCCACAGGATCCGTTTCCAATTCTTTTGCATGGTGTCACACTCCTTCAGTGCCGGCACCCTCCCGAAGCTTGGTCAGCTCCTCCGCGGTCATCGCGGCACATTCCCGCCAGCGGCAGCCGCTCTCGGGGTCATCCAGAGCCCAGGACCGTCCCGCAACGGTCAGAAGGGCTTTGGTTTCCTCGGGCTTGGTCGCCATGCTGATGGTGAGGGTGAGGTTTTCGGGAGAGAATCCCAGGCTGCACAGGGTTTCCCAATCACTGCCTTCGAGCGGGTCTTCCATCTCCAGCACGGTCGTGTTTTTGCCGCAGGCCAGCACCAGGCGCTTGTATCCTATGTTTCTGAGAGTATCGATGGCTTCCACGGTGACCGTCCAGGTGACAGGCCCCTCCCCCACGCACCGCGTCAGGGTCAGGGTCTTCTCTACTTCATCGGGCCAGATCTCAGCAGACACGGTAAAGCGCGCGCTGTCATCCTTCTGATCCGCTGAAATCTTCAGCGAAATCTCTTTCTCCTCCAGGGTCAGGGTTTCCATGCCTTCGAGCTCCTGGCTTCCGCCCTTTCCAGAGCGGGCACCGCTGCTCCCGCCGGAGGGCTTTGACCCGCCGCTCGGCTTCCCGCCGCCGCTGGGTTTGTTGGAGGACGGCTTGTTATTCGCGGTAGGTTTGCCCGAAGACCCGCCCTGCTCTGTTTCTTCGCCGGTTGTTTCGGATCCTCCTGTTTCGCCGGGATTATCCGGGTTATCAGAGTTTCCCGGATTGTCCGGGGTGTCCGGATTCCCGGGATCGTCCAGATCAGTCGGCGTCGTGGTGGGATCATTGGGTTCCAGGTCCGTCGGCGTGGTTGCAGGATCCTCGGGCTCTTCGAGGTCAGTTGGTGTGGCGTCCGGGTTTTCCGGATTCTCTGGATTATCCGGATTTTCGGGGTTCTCAGGGTCATCAGGATCGGTCAGATCCGTGCCTGTTGTGGGGTCTTCATCAATCTCCACAGCCGTCAGCTCAACCACCGGCTGCTCTTCCGTCCCGGTTTCCTCGATCTTGAGTTCCCATTTGTCGGAAGGATAGAGTGATGTATCCAGCTTGACACCGGAGAGAGACGATACCGGGATTCCCGTGACTGTAGTGTGGCTCACGTGCATCCAGATGGTCAATCCGTAGGAAAGCAGTTCCTCGAAGCTGCCGTCGTAGCGCTGTCCGTCCAGGATGATGTGGAAAGGGCCGCTCTCACTGGGGAGAGGTTTCGGGTCTTCGCCGGGATTATCAGGATCCTCGGGATTGTCAGGATCCTCAGGATTATCCGGGTTTTCGGGATTGTCAGGGTTCTCGGGGTTATCTGGATCCTCGGGATTGTCAGGATCTTTCGGATTCTCGGGATCATCTTCATCCCCGGGGATGCCAGGTTCTTCGCCCGGTTCTTCGGCTCCCGGCGGCAGGTCCGTCGGACTGGCAGAGGTTCCCTCTGCGAAGGCAGCCAGAGGCAGTAACAAAGCCATCAGCAAAGCCATCAGCAAAGCCAACAGCAGTGCGATCATCTTCATACGTTTCGTCACAACCATCGCCTCCCTGGAATTCTCTCCGATCTTATTATCCCACAGCATTCTGACGGCTGCCGGGCCATTATCTGAACATCTTGTGAACAGTCTGGCGGCTATCAAAAACCGCCCGGCATCGCTTGCCGGGCAGGATTCATGTCAGGTTCGGGCTCAGCGGTTGCGGCGCAGGAAAGCCGGGACACCGCGGTCATCGCGTTCCATATTGCCCATGGGGCCGGTCGTCTGCTGGACCGGAGTCACGGGCGCAAGGGGCTGGGTATTGGCACCGAAGGAAGCCTGGAAGGGCTGCTGGGGCTGATAGTACGTGCTCTGGCCGTATCCGGGGGTCTGGCTGTACGTACCGATCCCGGGTTGGGTGTAACTCGCAGGGGTGGTCTGCGCAAAGCCGTTATTCACAGGCTGCGCGTAAGTCCCGGTGGTGGGCACACCCATGGCAGGCCGTCCGCTGGAGAGGAAAGGATCCGCATCCGCCTGAGGTTCCTGTACAGGTTCGTAGGCAGGAGCCGACACGGGACGCACGGGCTGGGTCGTATAAGAACTGTAGCTGTAGGCCGGCGTCGCGGGAGCCTGGGGTGCGGGGCTGGTATAGGGAGAAACCGTACCGCGCAGGCGTTCGCGTTCAAGGTCGCGGGGCTTCTTGATGGGATCACGGGGCGGGAAGGGCGTCTTCTCAAAGCCCGTTGCGATGACGGTCACGCGCACCTGGTCGCCCATGGTTTCGTCGATCCCCGCGCCGAAGATGATGTTGGCCTCGGGATCCGCGGCCTGCATGACCATATCGGCCGCCTCGTTGATATCCATGATCGAGATGTCGGGACCGCCGGTGATGTTGATGAGCACAGCCTTCGCGCCGTCGATCGTGGTCTCCAGCAGCGGCGACGCGATCGCTTCTTTCGCTGCCTGGACCATCCGGCCCTCGCCGGTGCCCACGCCGATGCCCATGTGGGCCATACCGCCGGATTCCATGACCGTGCGCACGTCAGCAAAGTCCAGATTGATGAGGGATGGTACCGCGATCAGGTCGCTGATGCCCTGGATGCCCTGGCGCAGCACATCGTCCGCGGTGCGGAAGGCCTCGAGCATGGTCGTGGCCTTGCTGGCCACCTTCAGCAGGCTGTCGTTGGGGATCACCACAAGAGTGTCGACGCGCTGCTTCAGCTCGGCAATGCCGGCCTCGGCGTTCTTCATGCGCTGTTTGCCCTCAAAGGTAAAGGGTTTGGTGACCACGGCGATGGTCAGGGCGCCCACGTCACGGGCCACTTCGGCCACGATCGGCGCCGCGCCGGTGCCGGTGCCGCCGCCCATGCCAGCCGTGACGAAGACCAAGTCCGCACCGGCCAGCGCCTGCGCGATCTCTTCCTTGCTCTCCTCCGCCGCGCGGCGTCCCACTTCGGGAACCGCGCCCGCGCCGAGGCCTTTGGTCATCTTCTCGCCGATCTGGATGCGGGTCTGCGCGTTGCTCATGCTCAGGGCCTGGCGGTCGGTATTCACGGCGATGAACTCCACGCCGCGCAGCCCGGCCTCCACCATGCGGTTCACGGCATTGTTGCCGCCGCCGCCGCAGCCGACGACCTTGATGGACGCGAAATTGACCTGCTCATCGTTCTGAAATTCAATCACGTTCGGTTCCTCCTAACTGTTGTTCCGGCGGATCAACCGCCCATCAGGCTCCGGAAGAAGCCCTTAAACTTGCCTTCGCCCATGGGCTGGCGGCTCTTGATCTCGATGGTATCGATGATCAGGTCCATCAGGCCCAGCGCGCTGGAATAGGAGTGGCTGTTGAGCTTTGCGGTGCGCTTGGGGGTCTCCTTGACGGTTTGGCCCAACTTCTGGCCCAGGTATTTGAAGCCTCCGCGGTTGAACGCCATGCCGCCGCCGGTCATATAGTAGCTGGACCAGTTGCCCAGCTTCACGCCGGAGCGCTTGATGGCCGCGTTGATCTCGGAAGCGATCTCTTCCACGCGCGGTTCGATGATGCGAGTCACCTCAGCGCGGCTGAAGCTTCGTCCAGGCTGGCCGTCCACCGGCGGGATGTCGTAGGTCTCCCCCGCAGAGTCCACGCCATAGACATAGACGCGCTTGACCCGCTCCTCTGCCTGTTCGAGTGTGCACTCCAGCCCGTAGGCTAAATCCGCGGCAATATGGCCGCCGCCGATGTCGATGGTCTCGAGATAAACCAGCGCGTCGCCCTCGGCGATCATCACGTCCGTGGTCAGGTAGCCGATATCGATGAGAACCGCCGTGTGGTCGCGTTCTTCCTCGGGCAGGAACAGCATCATTTCGCCCGGGGCCGTGGCATACACGCCCACAACGTTGAAGCCCAGGTCTCCCAGGCGCAGCGTGACGTCCTCCACAAAGAAACGGTCCGCAAAGACGAAGGAGATCATGGCCTTCAGCTCCCGACCGGACTTCCCGGCGGGCTCAAGCGTCTTCTTGCCGTTATCGATCGTGAACCAGGCGGGTGTGGCGTGCACTTTGATGCCATTCACCTGTCCGAGCTTCTCCTCCGCCAGTTTGAAAGCCTGCTTGATGTCCGCGCTTGTGACCCGGGGATCCGTCCCCCGCAGTTCCACGGTAACCTCCGTCGAATACGCGCGCGTAAAAGCCGCCGGCACTCCGATGTTCACGTCCCGGAACTTGCGCTTGCACTGCCGCTCCGCGTCTTCAATGCTGTCGCGGATGCGGTCGTTGACCTCCGCGGGATTGTTCCAGCCGTCGTCCATGTAGCCGTCATAGGCCGCGATCCCGGCGCCGACGATGTCGCAGCGCAGGTTGCCGGAATTATCCGCCACCAGCGTCACAATCTTGCTCGTGCCGAAATCGATCGCCACAACCTGGGTTTTCATGCGTGCTCAGCCTCCTGTATCCGCAAAGGGTGAGATGGAATCCTCCCCTGCGGGGCGTTCTTCCAATTCACCATTCTCTATTATAGACGCTTTTCTACCGGATTGCAAGTCCCGAACCTCTCCGGCTTCCGAATTTACGAATGTTTCAGGAACACACCGTCACTGCGGCGGGGTATACGTGGGATTCTTCTGATCCGACACATCGATCGTCCCCATGTTCCGCCGGCCTTCGCCGTCCGTAACCGCGACGGGGCAGCCATCCACGCCGCCTTCCAGGAGCACGTCGCGGACCATGGTCATCGCCCGCAGCCTCGCGTGCAGACTCCCGGTATCGCCCAGGCGTACCCAGAAATAGTCCCGGTTGTCCGCGCCCTGTACCCGGAGGCGAATCGCGTCCATGTCGATGACGTCACATTCCTGTACCAAGTCGATCAGCTTCATGGCCTTGAGTTCCGTGCACAGGGAACGATAGAACTCCAGTTCCCCGGAACGGCTCACCTCAAGCTGTTTCCCCACGGTGCAGCGGGTAACGCTCACGCCGCTCATCTTCATCATCGCCGGGATCGCTTCCATGTCACCGGATTCCTCCAGTACCATACCCCGGGCGTCCATCACATAGGTGATGCCGTTCCAGCGGAGCCATGCAAACTGGGTGCGTTCCTTCACGACAAGGGTCAGCCTGTCGGGCAGCTGCTTCTCTACCCGCACAAAGATCAAATAACGGTCCGAATTAATGCGTGTCTCAATGTCCTTTTCGTTGAGGAAGAGCAGGTTGTCCCCCGTGCGGACACCCGCGATCCGGCAGATCTCCTCGGCCGTGTAGCCCGTGTTGCCTTCCACCGCAATCGTTTTGATCCGCGGAATGAGCATCACCAGCGCGGCCGCGACAGCCAGCAGTATCAGGATGGTCGCCACTAATCCGATCAGCACTCGCTGGTTGACCGTACGTTTCTTTTTGACCTTTTCCAGTGAGATATCTTTATGTTTTCCCCCGCGCTCGATATTGTCCCGGTCCGGGCCGGACCAGAAATCGGAATCCCGCACGTCCAGATTCTGGGAGCGCTCGCTGCGCAGGCCCTCATCGACCGCATTGTCGGCAAAGGGATCCATCTGCCAGTCGCCTCCGCGCTCCGACTGGACAAACCCGGTGTCATTCTGGTCATTGACCGGCATGGCGTGATTGCAGGGCGCATCCTCCATGCGATAACCGGTCTTCTGCCATCCCTGTTCGCCCTGATCCGGCCTGCGGCTGTTTCTCGCCATTGAACTCCTCCTGTCCGCTCTCAGGCCAGATCCGCAACCAGCTGCTTGAACACCCGGCCGCGCTCTTCGTAATCCCGGAACATATCAAAGGACGCGCAGGCCGGGGACAGCAGCGCGTTCCAACCCGGCTTTGCGATCTCCCGGCACATCTGCACCGCTTCCTCCATGGAATGGGCGCGGTGGATCCGTTCCCAGCCGCAGCGCCGCAACGTGTCCTCGATCTGGTTCGCCGTCACGCCAATCAGCACCGCCTCCCGCATCGCGGGCGAGGCCAGCATCTCCTTGGCCAGCGGCGTAAAGTCGCAATGTTTGTCCGATCCCCCGAGAATGATGACCGTCGGCCGGTCCATCGTCTGGACCGCCCGGATCGTCGAGTCCACATTGGTTCCCTTGGAATCGTTGTACCAGCGAACGCCGTCGAGTTCCCTCGTCAATTCAATGCGATGTTCAACGCCCTTGAATGTACGCAGGGTATCTGCAATAACTGAGGTCGGAACGTGTTGCGCGGCTGCAACAGCAGCGGCAGCCAGGGCGTTCTCGACATTGTGAGGACCGGGGATATAGATTTCATTCAGCGGCAATACGATTTCTTCCAAACCATTCATCCGCAGAACCATCATTCCGTCCCGTACAAACGCACCTTCGACAGGTTCTTTCTTCCGGGAGAAGAAGATGCTGTGCGCGCGGACGGTCGCCGCAAGCGGCGCGACCAACGGGTCGTCAAGGTTGAAGACCGCCGTGTCTTCCTGCGTCATGTTCTCGAACATCCGCATCTTCAGCCGGATGTATTCCTCCATCGTCCCGTGGCGGTTCAGGTGGTCCTCGGTGATGTTCAGGAGCGCTGCCGCCTTCGGGTGGAAGGTCTCGATCGTCTCCATCTGGAAGGAGGAACACTCGCAGACCAGCACGTCGTCATCCGTGGCTTCGAGGGCTGCCTGGGAATAGGGGAAGCCGATGTTGCCCACGGTCCAGGCATGCTTGCCGGCGTTTTTGAAGATTTCGCCCAGCAGGGTCACCGTCGTGGTCTTTCCGTTGGTGCCGGTGACTGCAACCATGGTTCCCGGGCAGAGCGACGCCGCGAGCTCCAGCTCGCCGATCACATGCAGTCCCTTTTTTTTGGCCTTCACGACAAAAGGAGCGGTGTCCGGGATCCCGGGACTGATAACAAGGGTGTCCTGACCGGGCAGCAGCTCCTGGGCCCCGCATCCCAGGCGCCACTGCACCGGCAGGTTCTCGAGGGGAATCAGGGCGTCCCCCAGCGCCTCGCGGGTCTTGCTGTCATTGACCGTGACAGCGGCCCCGTGTTTAACCAGCAGCTGCGCTGCCGCAATCCCGGAGCGGGCCAGGCCCACCACCAGGACATGTTTTCCCTTCCAAAGATCATTGACTTGCATAGCGACGCCTCTTCTCTATCAGAAAACCGCCAGCACGGACCACACCGCCAGCGCGCAGAGTGCCAGCGTGACCAGCGCGTACATCAGCACGATCTGATTCTCTTTCATCCCACCGAGTTCAAAATGGTGATGGATCGGCGCCATCCGGAAGATCCGCTTCCCGGTGCCGGTCTTTTTGCGTGTGTATTTGAAGTATGTGGTCTGCATCATCACGGACACAGAGCTCATGATGCAGGTAAAGCAAATCGGCAGAAGCAAAAACTGGCATTTCATCAGCATCGCCACGCCCACAAACGCCCCGCCGATAAACATCGACCCCGTATCGCCCATAAAGATCTTTGCCGGATGATGGTTGAAGAACAGGAAGCCGATGCTGGCTCCGGCCAGGGCGAAGCAAAGGATAGCAATCACCGCAAACCAAGGATCCCTCTCCTTTGCCGGAAAGATCAAGCCCAGCAAGCCCGCCGGTTCACCGCCGGCAGCTGCCTTCGCAAAAACGCAGGCGATAATCCCGAACGCTGTCATTCCCACCACCGTCACCGAGGAAAGGATCCCGTCCACACCATCCTGCAGGTTGGCGCTGTTGGTGATAAACATCACGAGAACGGTCATCACGGGAATGTAGAAGATGCCCAGATCCCAGGTTTTCTGCGTAAAGGGCAGCCAGACGTCGTGCCCGACATAAAAGTAGCAAAACAGCGAAAAGACCAGGCCGACAATCATCTGCCCGATCAATTTCTGTTTGGGTTTCAGGCCTTCGTGGTCTTTCTTGACATCCTTGATGTAGTCATCCGGAAAGCCAAAGAAGAGCATGCAGCCAAGCGTGATGAAAAGCAAAGGCCACAGCGCGTTGTCCAAACCAAAGGAAGCACCCTTCGTCACACAGCGGATCACAGACAGGACCACCGTCGTGAGTACGGTCGCACCCGCCGTGACAATGCCGCCCATGTTCGGTGTGCCCTGCTTGGCCTTGTGCGCCTGCGGGCCCAGATCATAGATCGTCTGCCCGAATTTCAGCTTCTTCAGATACGGCAGGAAGAAGGGCATGACCGCCAACACGATGCCGCACGCGATCACAGCCGAAAGCATTGCATAGCCAACCATCTGCGTCACTCCTTTGGGACAGCGTCAGCCCTCCATCTCGTGCAGGAGCTCCGCCACCACAACCTTTTCGTCAAAGGGATACTTGATTCCTTTAATCTCCTGATAAGTTTCGTGACCCTTACCCGCGAGGACGATCACGTCGCCGTCCTCCGCCATGCGCAGGGCATAGCGAATGGCCTCGGTACGGTTCTCGATGACCTTGTAAGGTTTGCCCGTGGGTTTGATGCCTTCTTCAATGGCCTCGAGGATCGCATAGGGGTCCTCAGAACGCGGGTTGTCGCTGGTAAGGACGCAGAAGTCTGCCAGCCGTCCGCCGATCTCGCCCATGATCGGGCGCTTGCCCTGGTCACGGTCACCGCCGCATCCGAAGACCGCGATGATGCGCTTGCGGGTGAAGACCCGCACGGTCTCGAGGATGTTCATGAGGGCGTCCGGGGAATGGCTGTAGTCGAGAATCACCTTGTAGGGTGTACCGGTGGGCAGCATTTCAACGCGCCCCGGAACCGAGGCAATGCTCTCCAGACCTTTCTGGATATCGTCCGCGGAAATGCCGAGGATCATGGCGCAGGATGCCGCCGCAAGAGCATTGTAGACGTTGAACATACCCGTCATTTGCAGGGTGATGTGGCGTTCGCGCATGCCCTTGAGCCGGATTTCGAAAGAAACGCCGTTCTCCGAGATCTCGATGTCCCTGGCAAACAGATCCGCATCGACGCAAATGCCATAGGTGATGTGCGGAATCTCAATATCTTCCAGGATCTCACCGCTGGTCTCCTCATCGGCATTGAAGGCACCATTGCGCACCATACCGGTTGTGAAAAACTGCTTCTTGGTCTCGAAGTAGTGCTCCATGGTTACGAAATAGTCCAGGTGATCCTGGCTGAGGTTCGTGTAACAGCCGACCTCGAACTCCATGCCGTCCAGCCGGAGCATGTCAATCGCATGGGCGGAAACCTCCATGCTGACCACTTTCACGCCTTCGTCCGCCATGGTCCGAAGGGTGCGCTGCAGTTCGATCGGATCGGGGGTCGTGAGGCTCCCCTCGAGGCGCTGATCACCGATCATGCTACCAGTCGTGCCGATCAGACCGCATTTCAGCCCCGCATTCTCCACAATGCTCCGGACCATGTAGGAGGTCGTGGTCTTGCCCTTGGTGCCGGTGATGCCGACCAACTTCATCTGTCGTGACGGCCAGCCGTAAAAAGCCGCGGCGATTCTCGCCATGGCACCCCGGCCATTGCTGACGAGCACCTGCGGCACATCATAGGGCAGCCAGCGCTCCACGACGAGCGCTGTGCATCCGTTCTGGATCGCCTGCGCTGCGTAATCGTGGGCATCGAACCTGGCCCCGTGAATGCAGAAAAACAGGGCGTCCCCTGTCTTCTCTTTGCTGCTCGCCGTGATGGCGGCGATTTCGGTGTCCATATTGCCCCTGGTATCTTCCAGATAAGGCAGGCCACCGATCAACTCCCGCAGTTTCATGGTATTCCTCCTCGCGGAAGGGTGTTTATTTCCCGATGGTATCCGTCGGCCTGACAACAGCAGAATCGGGAACCTCAATGTTGATGGAACGGGTACCCTGGGACGAAATCATCCCGCGGCCCACGGCCGAGTAAACCACGTCGATCTCGGAGGTGCGAACCTCATATTGGCGCTCCAAGGACTCACACTGGGCGCTGATGCTGGTGATGCGCGCCTCGGTCTCGCGGATGCGGCCGCGCTCCCGGGCCAGTTCCGCCTGTCCGCTGCCCCAGATCAGAAGCAGGACGAGGAGCAGGGCCAGCAGACTGGCTGCCGCAAAGGTCCCGCGCACACCGGCTTTGCTCACGGCGGGGATAGCGCGCTCCGCCTGGGCCTGTCGCTGGGCTGCCAGTGCACTGCGGCGGGTCGTGCAGCGGGCCGTTCCGTCATAGATGGGGCGCATGTCCGCGCCCATCTCCGGGAGGGAGATGCCGAAGGTCATCCGGCTGCGCCTGAGGGCAGTATCCGCCACGTATTCGCGGGGGTTGCGCACCCCGCGGATGCGTTCCTGCCAGCTCAGATCGGCAGAGGGGCTTCCCACATAGCGGGAGCGGCTCCGATACCTGCGCACGGTCTCCTGCATGTCCATCACTCCTGATCCCGGTAATTTCATCTAATTGAACGATCTCGAATTATGCTTGGATATGTTCTTGTACTATTGAACGATTCGCTGTTTATTCTCCGGTTTTGGCACTCTCCGTGTCCAGCTGGCCGATGACGTTGAGGATATCATCCAGGTTCTCACGGAAGTGCTGGAACTGCGCTGCGCCGCGGCTGGCCGCCACAATGCGTACATGGTCACGCGCGCCGGTGATCTCCACGTCCCGCTCGTCGCCGAGGAAATGGTTGCGGATCTTGGCCGGCAGGAGGATACGCCCCTGGGCGTCGCATTCCTGACCGAAGAAGGAGAATGCGTCAAACTGTTCCTCAAACTCCACCAGTTCACGGCGCAGGGGCGCCAGTTTCGCGTAGCGGTCACGCAGGCGGGCCCAGGCGATGTTCGTATAAAGCGCGATACTCTCAAAGTCTTTCGACGGTGCGACACAAAAGCTCGTACCAAGCCGCTCCCGGAAAGGCTGGGGCACCACGAGGCGGCCCTTCCCGTCCAGGCTGTGGCTGTAGGAACCGGTGAAACTGCGGCTGTAACGCCTCAGCAGGTCGCGGTCCTCTTCGGTGAGGTCTTCGTCAAGGGGCAGGCCTTGCAGAAGAAGCAGGTCGTCATCCTTCAACTTATTCCCCACCTTTCACCACTTATTCTCCCTTATTTGGGCTTCATCCCCATAATACTACACCTTTTCCGGATGTCAAGGGCTAATTTCGATGGGTTTGCAATGGCTTTTCGAGTGTCTGTTCGCATTTTTGAAACGCTTCTGTAATGTTATGTTCTCTATTTGCACAAGCCCTTGTACATAATTCCGCATGACTGTTCAACATTTTGTATTGCGCAAAAAAGCTTCTTCTATACAATGCGAACACTTCCATTACAAATTTGTCAAAAAAAACTTTGCGTTTACAAATATTTCACAAAAAAACGCCCGGCGAATCGTATCGTCAGGCGTTCATATTCAACTCGTACAGCTTGAAATCCAGACTGTCGCAAGATGTCAGCGCGTAGCGGACACCGCGGTGTTCCCCGGTAAACCCTGCCCGGATACCTGCCCCGTGTAAGTGTCCATAAACCGCTGTGTGTACGTGATATGCTTCCAGCAGCGCGGTAAACTCCGTATCCCGGAACGTGTCAAACAGTGGAGGATAGTGGAGCATTACTACGATCGGCCGGTCCCCGGCCTTCCGTTTTGCATCGTCCAGCGCCAGTTTCAGCCGCGCCAGCTCCCGGCGGTAGACTTTCTCGTTCTCCTCGTCCAGCGGTGCCGCCGGTGTGGGAAAGAGCCAGCCGCGCGTCCCGCAAACCACCCAGGGTCCCAGGTCCACGGCGGTATGCTGGAGGGCTGTCATGCCCTCCCCCATGGCTTCTTTGACCTGTGTCAGCGAGGACCACCAGTAGTCATGATTTCCCTTGATGAACACCTTACGCCCCGGCAGCGCCGCGATTTGTTGCAGGTCCGGTACCGCGTCCTTCAGCTGCATGGCCCAGGAAAAATCCCCGGGGATCAGCACCGCGTCTTCGTCCGCGACCCGGATCCGCCAGTCGGCACAGATCCGTTCGAAGTGCCCTTCCCAGTGTTCTCCGAACACGTTCATGGGCTTTTCGTCGCCGCCGGAGAGGTGCAGGTCGCCAATGGCAAAGAGCCTCATGTCTCTTCCTCGGCTTCCGCTTCTTCCTGCTCTTTCTCCTCGTCTTCCCGCACCCGCTCGAGGCTCAGGGCATTCTGGATGCTTCCGTATTCGGGATTCATCTCGTCATCCTTGACTTCCGGCAGGATTTCATCCATCTGGGCCACGGAGTCCATCTCCACGATCTCTTCCGCCTCGGCGCGCTCCTCGTGGTCGCCGGGTTCGGCGTTGCCGCTCCCGACATCCATTTCCCGCAGGCACGCGGCACAGACATCGCGCCCGGGCAGCACCGGATTCTCGTTGCAGATGGAGCAAAGCTCCACGTCCTCCACGCGGCGCACACCGCGCATCTCCTGCATGCAGACCTTGCAGTATTCCTCTGCACCGGTGATGTAATTCAGTTCACAGCGCGGGCACAGAACCAGTTTCATCCTATTCCTCCAGTCTTTTGTTCCCACTTTTATGACAATATTGTCTTGTATATGGCGTTTTAACTCCACATGTGTATGTATATTGCTATGAAAATGGGATCATATACCACTTCTCGTGTTTTCTACGCCACAAGCGCGCAATAAGTCCCTCTTTTTCTATTCCATTCTGTTCTCGCCGCGCCCTCGTGCGTGTTGCATTATAGCGAGCCCATATTCGGATGTCAAGCGTTATTTTGAGTAGAAATCGAGTATTGTGCGCCAGCAAGCAAAAAGCCAGCCGTCCTCTTTTGATTATCACAGCTGGCTTTTATCTCTGTGATACTGTTTTCAGTCCGGGTATAGGGTCACGGTCAGCTCATACTCTTGTCCGTAGATATAAAGTTCTGTCCACGGCAAAGCATAACCGTTTGGTACATTGAGAAGATGCACATGGTACTCGTTCGGGTCGCCGTAGAAATAGACGCTGCCCATCGCGTCGGACTCCACCGGATCGTACTCGCCATTGCAGAAACCTACCATCACGCCAGGGATTGGATTGCCACTGTTATCGCAAAAATGGAGTATGCAGCGCGGCCACTCTTCCGCTTCTTCCACCCCGTATTGGCTGAGCAGGACGTCAAACTCGGTCGTAAACTCTTCCGCGGAGAGCTTTGCCCCGATCTCCACCGAGACCACAGTCCTGTCTTTGTTCACAATTAGCGTCGTCGGGATAGCGCTGCCGTTCAACATATCAAAGAGATGCGCATCATCACGTCCAATGGCGAAGGTCAGGTCGTTACTGACCGCAAAGCTCTCTAGGACGCTGAGAGTATCTTCCTCCTCGATGCTGAGAGCGATAACGTATACACGGCCGCCGTACTGCTCCCAAGCTTGCTCAAGATAGGGGAACTCCATGCGGCACGGGCCACACCAGGTGGCCCAGAGGTTAATCAACACCAGGTCATGGGTTTTCAGGCATTCCGAGAGAGTAAAGGTGCTGCCGTCGAGGGTTGTCACCGAGAAGTCCGGTAAAGTCTGGCCCATGTAATCCTCTGGGTCAGCAAGTGCGTGGACAAGGCAGAGAGTTACTGCAAGAATCAGAACCAGGAACAGAATGAGTTTTTTCATGTGATGTCCTCCTGTCGCAAAACTGTGTCGAAATTGATCACATTTGATAAGACTGTTTTTCCCTTACGCCAAAACCACCCATTTCCCGTTGCCACGACAGATGGTGATTCAATCTGTTGGCATTATTGTAAACACCATTGTGCAGCCTGTCAAGGGATGAGGCTGAAGAATCAGAAGTTTAACATTATTCATAATGAAAAGACCTCTCTGAGAGCATTCCAAGAGAGATCTTTGAAGCATCATTCTGTCAGTGCCTTTTCCATGAGTTCCAGCACCTGGTCCCGACCGGTACCGTCCTCCGAGGAGAAACAGATGACCTCCCAGGGTTGTACCAGCAAGGCCCGGCAGATCGGTGCCAACTGCTTCTGCCGCGCACCGCGGCTGATCTTGTCGGCTTTCGTGGCAATGACGGTAAAAGGGATCCCCATCTGCCGCAGGAAGGTGTTCATCTGGATGTCGTCCTGTGTCGGCTCATGCCTAATGTCCACCAGCGTCAGCACATGCCGGAGTTCTTCCGCCTGTTCGAAGTACTTTTGCATCATAGCGCCCCAGCGGGCTTTCTCCTGCTTGTCGACTTTCGCATAGCCGTAACCGGGCAGGTCGATCAGATGAAATGCTTCATTCAGGAGAAAAACGTTGATCAGGCGGGTCTTGCCGGGTGTGGAACTGGTGCGTGCCAGGCCGCGCCGATTACAGAGCCGATTGATCAGGCTGCTCTTACCCACGTTGCTCTTGCCCACGACCGCGATCTGCGGCAGCCCGCGGCCCGTGAAGTCCCCATAGCTGGCCATCGATGTGATAAAGTCGGCTTTCTTGATCTCCATCCGATCACCCCTCCGTCAGCGCCACGTCGAGAACCTGGCGGACATCATCGGCTTTCACAATTTCGAAGCGGTCGAGGACATAGGTTGGAATCTCCTCCAGGTCCTTTGTGTTCTCCGTCGGAATCACGAGAACACGGATCCCGGCACGATAAGCTGCTAAAGCTTTCTCTTTCAGCCCGCCGATGGGCAGCACGCGACCGCGGAGGGTGACCTCGCCGGTCATCGCCACATCCTGCCGGACTGGCTTTCCTGTCAGGGCAGAGACCAATGCTGTGGTCATGGTGACACCCGCCGAGGGGCCGTCCTTCGGCACCGCACCTTCCGGCGCGTGAATGTGGATGTCCTTGTCTTTATAGAAATCCGGCTGCAGCCCGAGCTCGTCGGAGTGTGCACGCACCCAGGTGAAGGCAGCTTCCGCGCTTTCCTTCATTACGTCGCCAAGCTGTCCGGTCAGCTGCAGTGTGCCCTTGCCGGGCATCAGCGCACACTCTACCTCAAGGAGTTCACCGCCGACACTTGTCCAGGCCAGGCCGTTGACGACACCGACGCGCGGCTTCTTCTCCGGCTGTTCGCGCAGGAACCGCACCGCGCCAAGGTATTCATGGAGAACCGACTCGGTGACGGTCACTTTCTCCACTCCCTGGTCGAGCATCGTCACGGCAGCCTTGCGCACGACACGGGCAATAGTCCTTTCAAGTGTACGCACACCCGCTTCACGGGTATAACCCTCGATCAAAGCGCGCATGACCTTGTCAGAGATTTTCACACTCTTGGGTTTCAAGCCGTGGGCGTCAAGCTGCTTCGGAAGCAGGTGGCGCTTTGCGATCTGCAGTTTCTCCTCCTCGGTGTAGGAGGGAACTTCGATGACCTCCATCCGGTCCAGCAGGGGCGGGGGAATGGTGTCCACCGAGTTGGCCGTCGTGATAAACATCACGCGGCTCAGGTCAAAGGGAATCTCCAGATAGTGGTCACGGAACGCGTGATTTTGTTCCGCGTCCAGGACCTCCAGCATGGCAGACGCCGGATCGCCGCGGACGTCCGCACCCATCTTGTCGATCTCGTCGAAGAGGAAGACCGGGTTCATCGTACCGGCCAGTTTCATTCCGCTGATGATGCGGCCCGGAATCGAGCCGATGTAGGTCCGGCGGTGGCCGCGGATCTCGGCTTCGTCCCGCACGCCGCCCAGGGACATCTGGACGAACTTGCGTTCAAGCGTCTTCGCGATGCCCTTGACGATGCTAGTCTTGCCCACGCCGGGCGGGCCCACAAAGCAGAGGATCGGGCCGCGCAGGTCCTTCTTCATCTGCAGGACGGCGAGGTATTCGACGATGCGTTCCTTGACCTTTTCCAGGCCGTAGTGGTCTTCATCAAGGACTTTCCTTGCCCTTGCGAGATTCAGGTTGTCTTCGGTCTCTTTGCCCCAAGGCAAATCCAGAATCCATTCGATGTATGTATGGTTCATGCCCACCTCGGGGCTGCCCGGCGACATATGCGAAAGGCGTTCGATTTCCTTCTCGCACTTCTTGCGGGCTTCCTCATTCAGGGGTGTCTCCTCCATGCGCTTGCGCAGGTCGTCCGCTTCGCTGGTCTCATCGTCGCCGAGCTCGGTCTGGATGGCCCGGATCTGCTCCCGGAGATAATAGTCCTTCTGGTTTTTCTCGATCTGCTTCTTGATACGGGCCTGCACCTGCTTCTCCACATCCGCAAGCTCGGTCTCCCGCGCCAGCATCGTGCAGAGTTTCTCCAGGCGCGTTGCCGTGTCCAGCTCATCGAGGATCTGCTGGCGGTCCTCCAGGTGTGTCAGGACATTCGCCGCGATCACGTCCGCCAGTTCCCCGGGATGGTCCAAGTCGCGCACCGCATCCGCCAGTTCCTCGCTGATGCGCTGGCTGGCGTTGGCCAGTTCGCCGAAAAGGTCGTGCGCTGTGCGGACCAGGGCCTGCATGGCGATCCCGTCCTCATAGCTGTCCTCGACGCGGCGCACGCGTCCGCGGAGGTAAGGCGTGGTCTGGGTGATGGCCTTCAGTTCGCCGCGGCACTCGCCTTCCGCGAGCACACGGACCGTATCGCCGGGCAGGTTCATCACCTGGCGGATCACTGCCACGGTGCCTACACGCTGCAGACCTTCCAGGTCCGGGTCTTCCTGGTCCAGGTTCTTCTGGCTCACGAGGAAGACGCGCTGGTTGGAGAGCATGGCCTGCTCAAGGCTGGCCACGGACTTGGCCCGCCCAACGTCAAAGGTCAGCACCATGTGGGGATACACCAGCAGGCCCCGCAAGGCCAGGACCGGCATCAGCGATGTCTTATATGTCTGCATTGATCATTCTCCCCCTTTTGCGGGAAAGGCCGGCTCCCAGCGGAAGCCGGCCGTGAAGCCTGTTTTCTCAGCTCGCATTCTCAGCCGCGCGACGCTTCCCATGGCTCCGCTGGGCCAGGGTCAGCTGCGGCTTGCCCGTGCCGTCCACGGCGTCGGCGTCCACCTTGCAGGCGCTGACATCGGGCCGGTCCGGAAGCGTGAACATCGTGTCCTGCATAACCCGCTCAATGATGGCGCGCAGGCCGCGGGCACCCGTCTTGCGTTTGATGGCTTCCCGGGCAATCGCTGTGACCGCCTCGTCGGTAAAGGTCAGGTCCACGCCGTCCATCCCGAGCAGCTCGGCGTACTGCTTGCACAGGGCGTTCTTTGGTTCAGTCAGGATGCGCTTAAGGGCGTCCTCGTCCAGTTCGTCCAGGACCGTCACGATGGGCAGGCGGCCCACAAACTCCGGGATCAGCCCGTAACGGGTCAGGTCCTCGGGCTGGACCTCCTTCAGTGTCCGGGTGATCTCCACGCTGCGCGCGCTCTTGACCTCCGCGCCGAAGCCCATGGACTTCTTGCCGATGCGGTTCTCAATGATCGGCGCCAGGCCGTCGAATGCGCCGCCGCAGATAAAGAGGATGCTTGCCGTATCAATTTGGATCAGTTCCTGTTGGGGGTGCTTGCGCCCGCCCTGGGGTGGCACGGAAGCTACCGTACCCTCAAGGATCTTGAGCAGGGCCTGCTGAACGCCCTCGCCGCTGACATCGCGGGTGATGGACATGTTCTCGCTCTTGCGCGCGATCTTGTCGACCTCATCGAGGTAGATGATACCGCGCTGCGCTAGTGCAATGTCACCGCCCGCCGCCTGGATCAGCCGCAGGAGGATGTTCTCGACGTCCTCGCCCACATAGCCGGCTTCGGTCAGCGTCGTCGCATCAGCGATCGCGAAGGGCACCTTCAGCACCCGGGCGAGATTCTGCGCCAGGTAGGTTTTGCCGGAGCCCGTGGGACCCAGCAGCAGGATGTTGCTCTTGGGGAGTTCCACCGCGTCCGGCCGCGCGGGCTGGCCGATGCGCTTATAGTGGTTGTAGACCGCCACGCACAGGGCACGCTTGGCATCGTCCTGTCCGATGACATACTCGTCCAGCACCGCTTTCATCGCGCTGGGCGTCACCAGTTCAAACGATGATGGAGATGTTGCCGTCTTTACAGGCTTGCTGAAGGTCTCCGGCGCATCTTCCAGGTCGTTCTCGGCCAGCCAGTCTTCCATCTCGCCCTGTCGGCCGCTGTCGATCATGTAGTTGCAGAGTTCAATGCATTCCTCGCAGATAAAGACGTTCGGTCCAGCGATCAGGCGGACCTGGTTCCCGGACCGCCCGCAGAAGCTGCAGCGATGTGCGGTGGGGTGCTGATTCTTGGGCATGGTTTACTCCGCTTTCTGCGCCGTGCGCGGCTGATAGATTTCGTCGATGATGTGATAGTCAAGGGCTTCCTGCGCGGTCATGAAGTAATCGCGCTCGCAGTCCGCCGCCAGCTTGTCGAGCGGCTGGCCGGTCATCTCCGCCATCATCTTCAGCATCTTCTCTTTGGTGCGGATGAGCCACTCCGCGCGGATCTGCACATCGGTCGCCTGCCCCTGGGCCCCGCCGAGGGGCTGATGGATCATGACTTCCGCGTTGGGCAGCGCCAGGCGGCGGCCCTTTTCGCCGCTCATCAGCAGAAACGCACCCATCGAGGCCGCCATGCCGATGCACACAGTCCGCACGGGACACTTGATGTACTGCATCGTGTCATAGATCGCCATGCCCGCCGTCACCGAGCCGCCGGGGCTGTTGATGTAGAGGTTGATCTCAGCGTCCGGGTCCTCCATTTCGAGGAAGAGCAGCTGCGCCACGACCGTGTTGGCCACGGCATCATTGATCTCCCCGCCGAGGAACACAATGCGGTCTTTGAGCAAACGGGAATAAATGTCATAGGACCGCTCACCGCGGCTGGTCTGTTCGACTACATAAGGCACGAGTGTCATCGGCATATCACCTCTCTGTCTGTCTGAAAACGGGAAGCCGGGCAAGCGCCCGCGGCTCCCCGTAGTGTTTTGATATTGGGATATTGGGATCAAGGAAGTTTACGCTTCTTCCTCTTCCTTTTTCTCCTCTTCCTTCGCCTTTTCGGTGACGACAGCGTCCGCGGTCATCAGGGCGACAGTGCGGGTGACCTTGGCGGCGTCGCGAAGAGCTTCTTTCTGGTCGTCCGTCAGGCTCTTCTTGAAGTCCTCAAGATCACGGCCCATGCGCTTGGCCTGCTTCTCGGTCTCCTTCTCGATGTCCTCGTCGGTGGCCTCGATCGCCTCCGCCTTCTCGATGGCTTCCAGCGCCAGGCGGATCTTCAGACGGCGCTCGGCCTCGCCCTTGTTCTGCTCCGCGAGCTGCTCTACGGTCTGGCCGGTCCACTTTAGATAGTCTTCGAGTTTAAAGCCCTGATAGGCCATCTGCAGCTGCATGTCGCGCAGCATGCTGTTGACCTCGCGGTTCACCATCGCGGCGGGAATGTCCACGGTGGCGTTGTCGGCGGCCTTCTCGACCACGGCGTTCTCAACGGAAGTCTTGTTGTTCTGGTCGGCCTTGTCCTGCAGTTCCTTTACGATGCTCTCGCGGTACTCCGCAAAGGTGGTGAAGTCGCTGACATCGGCGGCAAACTCGTCGTCCAACTCCGGCATCTCGGTCACGGAAATGCTGTTGACCTTCACATGGAAGACAGCGTCTTTCCCGGCCAGGTTCTCGGCATGGTAGTTTTCGGGGAAAGTGACCTGCAGGTCCTTCTCCTCGGCCTGGCACATGCCGATCATCTGCTCTTCGAAGCCCGGAATGAACTGGTGGCTGCCGATGGTCAGGGTCTGTCCCTCGGCCGTGCCGCCGTCAAAGGCCACGCCGTCCACCGTGCCCTTGTAGTCAAGGTTCACGGTATCGCCGTCGGCCACGGGACGATCCAGCACTTCCACCGTGCGGGAGGCCTTGCTGCGGTCCTGGTTGATCCTCGCGACGATATCTGCGTCGGTGACAGTCTCTTTCTCGATCTCCACCGCCAGACCCTTGTACTCGCCCAGGGTAACTTCGGGATAAACGAACACCTCGCAGGTGATGGTTACGTCGGTGTCCGGTGCGATAGCCGCCCAGTCCACGTCCACCTCGGGCTGATCCACAGCGCGGAGGTCTTCCTTCTCAATGGCTTCGTCATACTTCTCGGGCAGCCAGATATTGATCGCTTCTTCATAGAAGATGTCCGGGCCGTACATCCGCTCGATCAGGGAACGGGGGGCGTGGCCCTTGCGGAACCCGGGCACGTTCACCCGGCCGCGCATCTTCAGGTACGCCTTCTGGGTCGCAGCCGCGAACTCTTCCGCGGGAACGGTAAAGGTCAGCTTGGCCTTGTTGCTTGCAATCTTTTCAACGGTATAACTCATGGATTCTCCTCCTGTGTCGCTCCTCGGAAACCCGAAGGCTGATGCTCCGCAGTTCCTGCAGGCGCAAGGGTTATTGTAACACGATTCAGTTAAGCTTGCAAGGAAAAGTTTTTGAATCAGCTCAGTTCTTCTTCCGATTTGGATCCAGAAGAGGTATGAAAGGGATTGGATGTCCCGCAGTGTGAGCAGATCCAGTTGCTTGCTGTTGTCGTAAAGAAGGACTGCTGAATCTTGGTCGTCTGTCCGCATTTCTGACAGACCCACATGTCGGTAACTGGATACTTTGCGACAGGCTTTGTCTCTGATATCTTCGGAGCCGGAGCCATCCAAATCGTCTGTGTCGATTTATCGGGTAGCTTTGGTTCCATATTGCGATTGGGATTTGTCGAGTTTCCAGCATTGACTCCAGAAGCCGGTGCCCCTGTTTGATGGACAGTCTTTGAGGGATTCAGCATCGCCTGCTCCCGGTCCTTTGACAAGTTCCGCTCGTGATCTTCAACGCACTTCCCAAAGCCTACAATAAACAGCGTTGTCAAGAAATTGAAGAACACAAGGACTGCGCCCGAGGCAATTCCGGCCAGAATTCCCCATCCGGCACCCAGGAGGATGATGCCTGCTGTAACTGTACCTGCGAGATCCAGAACGCTTGCTGCCACAAAGAAGATGAGCGCCCATTTCTGGATCTTCTTACCGGAGTTTTCAAAGAGTTTATGCAGAATCTCCATTTCTCAGCCTTCTCCTTCTTGTTTGATTGGTATAGCAATTCTGCTCTTTCCAACGGTAATCAGAACGGATCGTCCTCCGCCGCCACCTGATCGGAAATCCCGATCCCGAGGATCTCCGCTGCCTTGCGTGCACTCGCCTTGTTGCCGTAGTCGTTGGTAATCAGGTTGAGCTGGCGGCCCATGAAGATCATCGCCGAAGACTGACCGCCGTCGAGGTTGAAGGCCAGGGTGCAGCCCAGTTCAAGCAGGCGCTCGGCGCAGAACTGAACGGAGCAGCCGTTGCTGCGCTTGTTGCGGCCTTCGGTCACGATCGCGAAATAGTGTCCTTTTTCAGCCATGCCAATGGCCGTGCGCGGTGCGCTCCCGGTGGCAAACTTCTTGAGAGCGGTCTTGTTCAGTTCCCCGTCCCGGATCATGTACGGCCCGAAGGCCAGCACATCATCGGCACCCATGTCCAGATAATCCTGAGCCTTGAGCTCATTGGACCAGTAGACCTTCATGTCGCCGTCTGGCATGAGGACTAATGTGTCATAGTTCGGAAATGCTTTGTTTTTCTTGTTTGTCCGGGAAGAAACGATTTCCCCGTCGCGGATCACGATCCCCACGACCATCTTCTTGCTGATGCGCAGGTGGGCAAAGTCGCTGTTCACTGCAAAAACCGTCTTATGCTCCCGGGCAATCTGGTAGGGATAATTCAGGTTCTTCCAGCGGTTGGTTTCGGACCAGGAGAGCATATCGAAAGCCTCTCCCTCCGCGGCGAAGATCTCCGCCTCGTACCAGACCAGTTTCGGCTTGCTCTTCTGTGTCCTGCGGTAGATCTCGATCCGCAGGGTCTGGGAGCAAAACCGCCAGATCCCGTTCTCCTCATCCTCAAAGACGAACTCGCCCTCGTCCAGGAAACCGTTTGCGTTCAGCGGAGGGAACTCGCCTGTGGCGGTTGTTACGGTTGTTTCAGTTGTTTCGGTTGTTTCATCTGTGTCATCCAGTTCGACGACTTCGATCTCTTCCGCCAGAGCCATGGGAATGCAAAGACAGAGCAATAACAGAACGATCAGGAATCGTTTCATTCGCGTCATGCCCCCATTCCCATCATGCGGTTGAGCAGTTCCTGATACGCCTGCTCTGTGTTGCCCAGATCCCGGCGGAAGCGGTCCATGTCCAGCGGTTCATGCGTACGGGCATCCCAGAAGCGGGCCACGTCCGGCGAGATCTCGTCCGCCACGAGGATCTCCCCGTGGAAGCGCCCGAACTCCACCTTGAAGTCGATCAGCTCAATGCCGATCTCGCGCATATACGCGCTCAGGATATCGTTGATCCGCAAGGCCATCGCCGTGGCCTGCTCCATCTCCTCGCGCGTGGCCAGGCGCAGGGCCAGGACATGGGTGATGTTGACCAGAGGGTTTTCTGTGTCTCCGCCGCGCAGAATATACTCCACGACCGGCGGCACCAGCGGACGGCCCTCCGTCAGGCCGAGGCGCTCCGCCATGCTTCCGGCGGCGCGGTTGCGCACCTTCACCGCCACGGGAACCATCTCACACCGCCGGACCAGGCTCTGGCAGCTGTCCAGGGGCTCCAGATAGTGATTGGGAACCCCGTTTTCCGTCAAAAGGCCGAAAAACGTCCGGGAAATGGCGTTGTTGATTTCGCCTTTTCCCCAGATGCGGCCGCGTTTGAGACCGTGATACGCCATCGCGTCATCCTTGAAATACTCGATGGCCGTATCCGGATCCTCTGTCGCATAAATTCGCTTGCTTTTGCCTTCCCGTATCAGTTCACCGGGCTGAACCATGCTCTGTCTCCTCTTCCGCGGCTTTCCGCGTACTGTCGAATCCTGCCGTATACGCAAAGAGCGCCCCGGGATCCCACCGTCCGCGCTCTTGAGATTTTTGCAGGCCCATTGTAGCAGATTTTGTGCGGGATGACAAGGTGTTTTTGCAAACGGGATCAAACTTTCAGGGCGATTGAAAAAGGCAATAAACTATGCTACAATTCGTTCGTTTCCACACGGCATGCATCTCATTCGGCAGAGGGCGGTGAATCGGAAGATGACGGAAGACAGGCTTCGCACCACGCGGCGGGACGGGTTTCTCCTCCTGGCCCTATTCCTTGCGGCCACGGCGCTGCACGGCATCGTGGGCGATTTCGCCAAACAGCTGACCATTTACCGGGACGAGTGGCTCTATGCCTCCATGGCGGACAGCCTCCAGGCCGGTCGCGGAATCACGGTACAGGGTGCTTCCATCGCCTTCCAGAAAGTTGGCTATTCCCTTTTCCTTGCGCCGTTTTTCGGCATCCGTGACCCGGAGCTCCGTCTTCGCCTGATCGGCTGGCTGAACAGCGCGCTGGCCATGTCCGCCGTGTTCCCAGTCTGGCTGATCGGGAAGGAGCTCGGCCTCCGCAAAGGCTGGCGCTGGGTCATCACAGTGGCGGCCTGTCTCCTGCCCGAAACCCTGATCACCGCCACCTTTATGGCGGAAAACCTGTATTGGCCGCTCGTATTCTGGTGTGTATGGCTGTGGCTGTTAAACGAGCGAAAAGGCAAGTGGCAGTTGGCGATCCTGGGCGGCACACTGGGCTGTTTCACTTATCTCGTCAAAGAGGCTTTCCTGGCAGTAGCTGCGGTCTTCATCATCCTGCAGGTTGTTCGTATCATCAGGGATCGAAAAGCAAACCGTCGTTTCGACCGAAAGCAGCTGTACTGTCTGCTTCTCTATATCATCACCCTGTTTAGCCTGATTGCCGTTCTGCGCTGGATCGTTTTCTCTTCCGTCGATTACTCCTATGGCGACCAGATCGCGGCATCAGCCGTTTCCGACTGGGGACGCGCGGGTTACCTGGCAACGACCATTCTCTACTATATCGCAGCCACCCTTTGCACGGTGATGGTTTTGCCTTTCACGCTGACCCTGACCCTTCGCCGGGAAATGGACGCAAACGCCAGGCGTTTCACCGATATGGTTCTGCTCTATCTTGGCATCACGATCGTCTTTATCGCCTATGCCGTCTGCCTGCCCTATGACTATGGCGGCGAGATACCTCGCTTTCATCTCCGCTACTACGCACCGGGACTGATCCTGCTGCTGACAGCCATGGCACTTGGGATCCAGCAGGCACCCGCGAAAGCCCTTTCTAAAGGGAACCTTCTGAAATGCGGTCTCCTCTCCCTTGGTTCGGTCGCACTGATCATCCTGTGCTTCCGCGGGAACCGTTACGGCAGCGTGGTGGATCAGTTCTCCCTGGCCTGGTATGATGAGATCTACTGGGGGCTGGACCGGGTGGGAAAGCGTGATTGGGGGACACCGCTGTTTATCGGGATTGTCACAGTTCTTGTTTTATTATCGGTGCTGCTGCTGTGGCGAAAGAAACCGAAGGTCACATTCGCCGCTTATGCCTGCGTCTTCCTTGCCGTCATGACCTGGGATTGGTTCGTGCTGATCCCGCGCCTGCGGGGGGATTACGCCGTGGACACCGCCCTCCGTGATGAAGTCTATGCCGTCAACGACGCTTTGACTGACGTCCCGGCTGACGCGACTCTCCTCGTGCTTGCGGACAACGAGGCTGATCCCTCTGTCCGGCACTGCATCGACACCTTCCTGGAAGTCAACTGCCCGGTGGAAGCACCGCTCTATGTGGAGCAGGCACGCACTTGGGCTGTGGACGGAACAGCGATAGAGACCGGGAATGCAGAGTATCTGCTGGTAGGCGGGCAGAGCCTGACAGAACGCTATTCCTTCCTGGACTGTGATCCGATCGAAATTGGGACTGACAGCCGCCTGCGTCTTTACCGGTGCCGGACGCCTGGGATCATAACTCTCGCGCTAAACCGCGATTCGATCCTCACAGACGCGGCTGATTGGGAGGACCCGCTGGAAATCTGGTTCTATGGAGAAAACGAAAATGCAAGCCTCTTTGTGACCGCCGGTCTCTACAGCCCGGAGGATGGTTTCACATGGACACAGGGGCATGAAGTAGACTTTACAATCCAGGCTTCCCGGGTCTTTGATACAGTAACTGTAGAGTTAGAAGTTGGTGATCCGTTTAACGGTATCCAGCCCTTCGAGGTCTGGTGCGACGGACAATTGGTATACGAATCCGAAGTGGTGGAGCCTGATACATTCCTGTTCGATCTTCACCCGAACAGCACAGTCCTCTCTTTTACCATCCGTCTGCCGGAAGCCATCGAGGTCAACCGGGTCATCGAGAGCAGCGACGACGGACGCTGTGTCGCCATCCAGATGCGGCGGATGGCACTCTGGACGGAAGACGATTCACAACTGTAAAAAACGCTTTTGCGATACGAGTTATCGCCTGAACCGCCTTGCGGACAGTTGCATTTTCGGGTAAAACCGGTATAATCATATCGAATCCTGCGCTCCGGAGGAGCGTTGTAAGGAGGTTACCGCTTTGAAAACGCTGAAGCAGATCCTTTCCCTCATCCTGACCTTGTGCCTGCTGGTCCCGTGCCTTGCTCTGGCGGAGGACTTCGACCTCTCGGACCTGGGCATCACCGAGGAAGTCATCCTCGACGACAGCTTCTGGGACGATGAGGACGAGGATGAAGACGGCGACAATTCACTCACCGAGTTCATCATCGGCGACGGCGCACAGGAGCTCGAAGAAAACCTCGACGCCCTGGAGCGCGACGCGGACGTCAACCCGGATGATCTGGAGCTGAATCCCAATCTGCCGTCCAATGTCATCAACATCCTGCTGATCGGCGTGGACATGCGCGACAAGGACATCAACAGCAACAGCAGCCTCCTGCACAACGATGTCACCATGATCCTGTCCATCAACACTGACGACGGCTCGATCAAACTGACCAGCATTGCCCGCGACCTCTATGTGAGCATCCCCGGTTACAAGGATAAGGGCCGCATCAATACCGCCTATGCCATCGGCACCAAACGCAGCGACGACGGCATCAACCACGGCGCAGAGCTGACCATGCGCACGGTGAATCACCTCTTTGAAATGAACATCACGCAGTACGTGGTCATCAACTTCTACGGCTTGGCCTCCATCATCGACTATATCGGCGGCATCGACCTGAACATCATCCGCGGCGAAGCCTACGCGATCAACGCGTACCTCAAGGAACACGCCAAACAGATGACCTACGATGAGAAGGGCAACGCCAACCGCGAACCCCTCGTCGTGGTCAGCGAGAAAGAGCATGAGAGCGTCCAGCACCTCGACGGCATCCAAGCGGTCATGTACGCGCGCCTTCGCTCGAACATGCGCAGCGCTCCCACGGGTGACCTGGCCCGCACCGCCCGCCAGCGTTACCTCCTGGAACAGCTGCTGGCCAAGGTGCTGAAAAACATCAACATGAACAACCTGGCAGAACTGATCGAAGTCTGTTATCCTTATGTAAAAACCAACATCAGCGCCGGTACGATGCTGAGCATCGCCCTCGGCGTCCTGCAGGGCGGCGTCCTCGGGAAGCTCTCTTCCGGTGAATCCTTGATCGAACAGCACCGCATTCCCCTGGACAACACCTACAGCTACGAGGACGTGGACGGCGCATCCGTCACCGTCATCAACAGCGGCAGTTGGAACCGCAACGTGCAATCGGTGCACTACTTCATTTACGGAGAATATTTCCCGGCAAAGTAAAACCTCACCCCCTAACCCCCTCTCCTTTCAGGAGAGGGGGAACTTTTTACGCAAAACTCCCCTTCCCCTGAAAGGGGAAGGGGTTGGGGGATGAGGTTAAGAAACCATCAACGCTAAATCCTGCATGGCGCGTTCCGCATCCGGAACATCGGTGCCTTCCGCCAGGAAGCAGAAGATGACGGGGTGCTCCGCGTAGATGATCCCCACGTCGTGGGTAATGCCGTCGTCGTAATCCTCGCCGGTCTTGTGAGCGCAGACAATACCCCTTGGTTTGAGATGGAAGGGCATCTTACCGTTCAGGCGCTGATCCTTCAGAATCTTCAGCATCTCCGCGGAAGCTTCCGGGGAGACGGCTTCGCCGTATAGCATTTTCTCAAGCAGCAGTCCAATATCCGCCGCAGTCACATGGTTCTGGATTCCCTGGGCAGATAATTGCGGTTCAAAGAGCTTCCTGCGGCACCTGGTTCTCCCGGACAAACCAAGTTCGTCCATAGAACGATTGATTGAATCTGTTCCCAGTCGATCGATCAACAGGTTCGTCGCGGTATTGTCCGAGAGGATAATCATCAGCGTAGCCAAATCTCCGATCGTGACTTCCAGACCGTCGTGCATATAGGTCAGGGCACCGCAGGACGGCTTTTTGTCTGATGCTTTGATCTGAACGGTTTCATTGAAATCCAACAGGCCTGCTTCCTTTTGCCGGAAGGCTTCCGTCAGAACACAGAGCTTGATGACGCTTGCGGCGACAATGGGCTCGTCAGCCTGATAAGCCAATTTTTCACCGGTTACGGTGTCATGGACATAAAACCCGATATGTCCCCGAAGGCTTTCGAGGCGCACTTGCATGGCTTCTGTATTCATTTGCCTGTCCTCCTGACGCTCAGATTTCCGCGGTCACTCCGCAGACCCGGATTCCAGCAGGGATCCTTAACCTCGCCCCAGCGTTCGTTGAAGCGTTCCAGGTCCTTTTCATCCCGGTCTTCCGTCAGAAGGAGCAGGCTCTCGGGCTCCGTGCAGACCGCTCGTGCGTGCGGGGTGAAGACGTGGTGCAGGCCGCGCCCGTTCATCGCCATGCAGGCGTCCGCCGTGGCAAAAGCGGTGCGGTAAGCGGTGTCGATCGGCTGCCAGGCTGAGCGCCGGATCATGAAGCAGGCGGGGCCGACCGCCCCGACATTGTGGCTGACACGGTTCAGCTGGAAATGGCCCCCTGCCGTGCGCGGCAGGCCCTGATTCCGGCAGCGGATGGCGCCCATTACGCCCACGGCAAAACCCGCATGGGTCACATGGCCATATGGATCCGTCAGCATAGGCGTGACCATACCGACATCCGGGCGCTGGGCATACATGGCCAGTTCCCGGAAAAAGTGTGGCGTAAAACCCCGCACCGAGGCGTCCACGAACAGGAGCAGGGCCTTGTCGGCAAAAGCCGCGGCACGGTTCATGGCCTCAAAGCGGTTCCCGTCGAGAGCCGCCTGGACCGTCACGGCTGCCGGCAGCACCGAGCGCAGTGCTTTGATGCAAGGAGCCGCCTCCCGGCTGTTCTCCGCCACCACAAAGGCCGCACCGCTGAGGTCGCGCAGGAGATAGCGCAGGCGCAGCACCCCGTCCTCCACCGTTACCGTTCCGGCCCAGCCGGTACGCTCCATGTGATCCGCAACCGCCCGAGCAGCCGCGTCAGAGCACTGCTCTTCATGCTGCTTCGACATCGAGGTCTTCACCGTGCGCCAATGGTAACAAACATGGGCAATATGGCGAATCCGGTCCGTCTTCTCGCTCAGGCGCAGCGCCAGATCGTGATCCTGGGAGCCGTCATACGCCGGCCGCAGTCCGCCGACCTCTTCGATCAGCGTCCGCCGGGCTGCCATCAGGTGGCAGACATAATTCATGGAGCGCAAGGTGTCCGGGCAGAAATCCGGCTTCAGGTGCGGCTCCATGTGTGTGCGGCCGTGCGTGCCGACCTTGTCCTCGTCGGTGTAAATCATGTCGCAGTCGTCCTGCGCGATCGCCTCGGCCAGCACCCAGAGCGCGTCCGGCGGGAGCAGGTCGTCGTGGTCACAGAACGCGATCCAGTCCCCGCGGCTCATGTCGATCGCCTGGTTGGTGTTGGCCGCGATCCCGCCGTTCTCCCCGTGGAGCACGCGGATCCGCCGGTCGGTTTCGACTGCGCGCCGCAGGACTTCGTCCGTCTCGGGCCGATCCCCGGTCACATACAGGCAGGCCTCCCAGTTGAGGTAGGTCTGCGCGACCAGGGAGTTGATCAGCGCCTGCAGCAGCTTGGGTTCCGTCTGCCAGACCGGTACCACCACCGAGATCAGCCCGGCAGAGGGCTGCTCCTCCCGCTGCTTCGCGAGGGTCTCTTCATTCGGAGCCAGCCGTTTCCAGGCCCGGTCCCAGGTCCGGCCCACGCGCTGGACTGTCTTTTCCCCGGCGCGGCGAACAGTCCCGCGGACGCCGTTGGCGGCGAGATAGCGCTGCGCACGATCGATCAGAGACATCACTGCACCTTCTTTTCTGTCGGTTCCATCGGGAGGGTGAAGCAGAAGGCGGCGCCTTCGTCGGTATCTTTCAGCCAGATGCGCTCACCGTGCATGGCGAGGATGCGGTGGCAGATGGGCAGACCCAGGCCGGTCCCTTTCCCGGCGGTATGCGCGCGGTCGGAGGTGAAAAAGCGTTCAAAGATGCGGGAGCGGTCCTCCGGCGGCACACCGGGACCCGAATCGGCCACCGTGGCGAGGACTTTGCCTCCGTCCCGCTCCAGCCGCAGGGTGATATGCCCATCCTCCGGAGTAAATTTGATCGCGTTGTCCACCAGGTTGATCAGGACCTCCTCGATCCGGTCCGGGTCCGCCCGTACCGGGCAGGGATCCGGGTCGAATTCGGTGGCCACCTCAATGTGTTTCTCTTCTAAATCCTTCATCCGGCGAATCACCGCGCGGCGGGCCATCTCACACAGGTCAAAGACCGACAGTTTCAGCGCCGCGTCGTCCTGCTCCAGACGAGAGAGCGTCAGCAGGTCCCCGACCAGTTTCGAGAGCCGCCTTGATTCCCCACCGACGAGGGCCAGATATTTCGGGTGTTCCTCCGGCGGAATCGTCCCATCCTCCATCCCCTGCACAAAGCCGGAGATCGATGTGATCGGGCTGCGGAGCTCGTGCGAGACATTGGCCACGAACTCTCGGCGGCTCTGTTCCACGGCCCCGAGCTTGTCCGCCATCGTGTTGAACGCGCCCGCGAGAACAGCCATTTCCGGCACCGATTGTCGGGTTTCCACGCGCACGCCGAAGTTTCCCTCCGCCATGGCGTCCGCGGCATCCCGCAGGACCTTCAGCGGCCGGAGCTGGCGGCGCAGGATGAAGAAGAGTACGATCCCAGCAAGGGCCGTGGCTCCCAGCGCGATCAGGCCCAGGGGCAGGGCAATCTCCCAGATGTCGCCCTCGATGCGCTGGGCCGGGGTCTGGATTAGTGCCGCGCCGCGCACCTGCCCGTCCTGTGTCCAGGGCACGCCCACCGTGAAGACGGGGTCTCCCTGGACCATGGTCCGCAGGGCGATCTCCTCGCCCTCCAGCACCCGGTCCAGGGCCGCCGAGAGTTCCTCCGAATCAAGGGATGCCACGAAGTCCGGGTTCTCGTCCGCCGCCACGCTGATGTTGGTCGAGACGCTCGCCCAGCCGTCGCCCATTCGGTTCGCCACGGCAATATACGCACCGTATTCCGCGTAGACTTCGGCGGCTTTCCGGTTCAGGTAGCGGTAAGCCACGTCCGCGGCCGACTGGCTGGTGCGCCAACCAGGGTACGTACTGATTGACCGGTTTCCGATCGCGACGGAAGCGCCCCGGCTCTCCACCGAGAGGCGGGCCAGTTCCAGCGCGTCTGTTTTCAGGGCTTCCAGGCGGGCTTCAATGCGCTGGCTGCGCAGCGCATAAACCCCCACCGCCCCAAAGGCCAGCGTGACCAGCAGGATGACCGCCAGCACCACCGCCATGATTCTCGGAAACAAGTCTGCTCGCCTCTTTTCGGTTCAATCGGGGAGTATTATAGCGAAAAAACTGCTTTGGCGCAAGCGCTTGACATCCCCCCTCCCCTCGTCGTAAGATAACCCCGAGGTGATGAACCCATGTATACCGAGGAAGAACTGACCTCCCTGCGCGCGCAGATTTCAAAGCGTCGGCTTTTGATCCTCCTGCCAGCAGCACTGCTAGTGGGAGCGGCAATTGCGATGATCGTGATCCGCATGGGGCTGCGAACAGATGCCGTGGCCGCCCTGCACGACGCCCAGACCATGAGCCAGATGCGCACCTGCGAGATCATCGCCACGGTTTGTTTCGCTCTGGCGCTGATGTGGCTGATTTTTGCGCACGGACTGTTCTTCTCGCCGCTGCAGAAATACGAAAAGCACCTCGAGGGTGTGCTCCACGGACCGCGCCACGAGATCATCGGCGCGTGGGCGGGTGTTTCCGGGGATGTCTCAGACATCGACGGCGTTTCCTGCCGTGCCGTCGGCCTCACGGTGCCGGACGACAAAGGCCGCGACTACGAGCGCCTCTTCTACTGGGACACAGAAAAACCCCTGCCCGACGTGGAGCAGGGGACGAGGGTCAAGATCGTATATCACGGCAAGCAGGTCGTGAGCCTGACACCGGAAGAAGCGTAACCTCTCCACCGCTGCGGCGGTCCCCCTCCCCTTTCAGAGGAGGTTTTGTGTAACTTTTTGCCCTAATCTCCCCTGAAAGGGGAGATGTCGCCGCAGCGACAGAGAGGTTAATGGGAGATGTCGCCCGCAGGCGACAGAGAGGTTCACCACGCCGCAAATCCGCGGCGTTTTTCAATGTCATCTTTCCTCTGCAAGGCTATCCTGCGCCACCATGTTGTTGATCCAGGTGTTGCGCTTGACCATGATGTACCCCGCGGTGCACTTGAGCAGGTCGCCCACGCCCACCATGGCCATCATCCAGGGCGCGCTCAGATCTGTGCAGCGGCTGAGGATCAGGGCAATGGGAATCGAGACCGTCCACACAAAGCCGCAGTCAAACAGGAAGGTGATCCATGTCTTCCCGCCGGAGCGGAGCGTAAAGTAGGCCGCATTCATGAAGGCGTGGAACGGCATGCAGCAGGCACTGACGCGCATCAGGCTGACGGCTGTCTGGCGTGCCGTGTCCGTCGTGTTGTACATCTGCGGGAACAGCGGGCATACCAGGAACATCAGTAACCCAGTCCCCATGGAACACAGGATCGAGAAGACGATCATCTTCGTGTCGGTGTCCTTGGCTTCCTTCAGCTTCCCGGCGCCCAGGAGCTGTCCCACGATGATGGCCACAGAGCTTCCCAGCGTTGTGAAAATGATCATGAACAGGTTGCTGATCGTCGTAGAGATGTTCAGGCCGTTCACGACATCCAGGCCGCGAACGGAATAGCACTGGACCAGCAGCGCTTGCCCGACGGACCACAGTGCCTCGTTCACCAACAGAGGAAAGCCCTTGGCGAAGATCATCCGGACCTTTTCCGCGGGGACGCGCAGGGTCCGGTACATCTTTTCGATCCATGGGCAGCGCTTTTTGTGCGTGTGTGTCCACACGATCACGATCGCGGCTTCCGTGAAGCGGGAGATCACCGTCGCGACCGCGGCGCCGATCACGCCCAGCTTTGGGAAGCCAAGGTTGCCGAAGATCAGCAGCCAGTTGAAAGTCAGGTTGATCAGCACGGCCGCAATGCCGGCTTTCATCGGAAGGAGGGTCTCGGAGCACTCACGCAGGGTCGACGTATAGATCTGGACCGTCGCGAAAGCGGGAAGCCCAAGCAGCATGACCCGGAGATATTCCTGCCCAAAGTATAGGGTATCCGCGATCCGGGCAGGATCGTCCGACTCGTTCGTGAGGTACAGGCGTATCAGAGGTTCCCCGGCAAGAAGGAAGAGCGTGACCGCCGTGCCTGTGATGCAGAGCGCCAGCCAGATTTTAAAGCGAAAGGTATGCCGGATCCCTTCATCGTCCCCGTTTCCAAAGTACTGCGCGGTAAAAATCCCGGCTCCGCTGAGGCCGCCGAAAATGCACAGATTGAAAACGAACATCAGTTGGTTGACAATGGCCACGCCGTTCATCTGTTCCGGCGTGGTCTGTCCGACCATGATGTTATCCAGCAGGCCTACGAATGTTGTGATGCCGTTCTGGACCATCATGGGAATGGCGACCGCCAGCACCATCCTGTAGAACTGTCGGTCGCCAAGATATTTCTGTTTGAGGCGGGATAACGACATAAAGCCCTCGAATCAGACGGATTTGGTGGCAATGACATCCACGCCGCTGCCGCAGGCATCCGGTAAAACGGTGTCCCCTGCTTTGATGGGAGCTTGAAGGTGCAAGCCGTGCAGGGCTGCCATGCAGGCGGGGATGTCCTTTTTCGGAATGGGTTCACGGGTCTTGACGGAAACAGGCATGAGGCTCCCCTGTACGGGGACCACCGCCGTCACCATGCGCACCGGAGCGGTGACTTCCTGACGGGCATAGGTATCACCACGCTTGCAGGTATTCCCGCTGACCGAGACGACTTCCCCGTTCTCGAGGCACACGGTCATGCGGCAGCCCATCGGGCAATTGATACAGGTGATGACGCGCTCTTCCATGTCAGCGCACCTCCATTCGCACGGTGATGTCCCCGGTGACGCCGGCCAGCTTCTCGGCCTTCAGGGGCAGGGCCACCATCTCGCCGGGGGTGAAGATCATGGCGCGCTTGCGGGCCATCTCTTTCCCGTCGGCCTCCACCACCACGGACGCGTTCTTGTAAACGCCCGCGGGCCGGAACATCAGGGTCACGTCCTGGTCCGGGTGAAGCTTTTGCGGTACCACGCCGCGGACACCTTCGCCGTCGCGGACTGCCAGGGTGCCCCCTTTCGGAGCCTGGCCCTTCAGATAATCCGCTGCCGCGCGCCCGGCCCGGAAGCTCTCGTCAGACACGAAGTCAACCAAATCATGCACATGAAGGACATTCCCGCAGGCAAAGACACCGGGCACACTGGTCTGCAGCGTATCATCGACCACCGCGCCGCTGGTCAGGGGCGACAGCTCCACGCCCGCCCGCTGGCTCAGCTCGTTCTCGGGGATCAGGCCCACCGAGAGCAGCAGCGTATCGCATTCAAAGACCTGCTCCGTCCCGGGGATCGGGCGGCGTTTCGCATCGACCTCCATCACGGTTACAGCCTCAAGGCGCTCGCGTCCGCGGATATCGGTTACGGTATGGCTGAGATAAAGCGGGATATCATAATCCTGCAGGCATTGGACAATGTTCCGGTTCAGGCCGGAGGAATAGGGCATCAGCTCGACACAGGCCAGTACTTTCGCACCCTGAAGCGTCATGCGGCGCGCCATGATCAGGCCGATGTCGCCGCTGCCGAGGATGACCACGCGTTTTCCGGGCATCAGGCCTTCGAGATTGACGAACTTCTGGGCCGCGCCGGCCGTGTAAACGCCGGCACAGCGGGTGCCCGGTGTGCCCAACGCCCCGCGCGGCCGTTCCCTGCAGCCCATGGCCAGAATGATGGCTCCGGCCTCATAGATCTGCAGGCCGTCCGTACGAGAAACACAAGTCACGCGGCGATCCCCGTCCACAGAGAGAACCGTGGTGTCGCAGCGGATGTCCAGACCCAGTTCTTCAGCCTTGGCGATGTCCCGCGCCGCATACTCCGGGCCGGTGAGTTCCTCGCCGTAGCGGTGCAGGCCGAAACCGTTGTGGATGCACTGGCGGAGGATACCCCCGGCCTCGTGCTCGCGCTCGAGGATCACGAGATCCTCCACACCCGCCTCACGGGCGGCGATGCCGGCCGCCAGCCCCGCGGGACCGCCGCCGATAATCACTAATTCTTTGCGAATCGTATTCATGCTCAGATCTCCCCCACCAGCATCCGGCTCTCTCCGCCGCCCTTTGTGATGGCGGTCATGGGCAGGCCCAGTTCCTCGGCCAGGATCTCCACCACACGGGGTGCGCAGAATCCTCCCTGGCAGCGACCCATGCCCGCGCGGCAGCGGCGCTTGACGCCGTCTACGGTGCGTGCACCAACCGGCCGGCGGATCGCGGCGCGGATCTCCGCTTCGGTCACAACCTCGCAACGGCAGATCAGCTGTCCGTTCATCGGGTCCCTTGCCACAGCCTCCGCTTGCTCTTCCGGAGTCATCTCATTGAAAGGCTTTCCCTTGGGCTGCGGCGGCACGATCTTTTCCTTCGGCCCGAAGCCCTCCGAGGCGATGATCTCCTGCGCCATCTCCGCCGCAAGAGCCGGGGAGCTTGTCAGACCCGGGCTCTCGAAGCCTACGGCTTCCCAGCAGTGCGGCGCGGCCTTGCCGACAATGAAATCACCGTTGACCTCGTGGGCGCGAATGCCGGAGAAATTCGTCACCGCCGTGCGCAGACTCATGCCCGGCCAGGTGAGTTTCACCTTTTCCGCCACATTGGCCAGGCCTTCCGCTGTGGTCGATACATCGCGGCCGTCGGGGATGTCCTCGGCCGTCGGACCCAGCAGGACGTTTCCGTGCACCGTAGGCGATACGAGTACGCCCTTACCCATCTTCGTCGGGCATTGGAACATCGTGCGGGTAAAGGGCGGCTGCTCCGGGTGGTCCAGCACGTCGTACTGGCCGCGGCGGGCCACCAGTTCCACTTTCCGGTCGCTAACCTGGTTGTGCAGCACCGCACTGCCGATACCCGCGCAGTTCACCACGCAGCGGCAGAGGATGTCCCCGTCCGCCGTCACCGCGCGCCAGCCCTCCGCTGTCGGGATCAAACCCTGTACTTCGGTATCAAACAGGAACTCCGCGCCGTTCAGCGCCGCGTGGTCCGCCAGCGCGTACACGAGTTCATAAGGGCTGACAATTCCGGAGGTCGGGGCTTCGAGCGCACACACCGCCGCCGGGTTCAGGTTCGGCTCCATCTTCATGAGCTCGTCGTGCTCGACAATCCGCAGGCCGGGTACGCCGTTGGCCTCGCCCTGCTCCAGCAGCTTTTCAATGGTCGACCGGTCCGCCTCGTCAAAAGCCACGACCAGCGCACCGATCTGCTTGTACGGCACGCCCAGTTCCGCGCACACGGCCGGATACATCCGCGCACCCATCACGTTCAACCGGGCCTTCTCGGTGCCGGGTTTGGCGTCAAAGCCCGCGTGCACGATGCCACTGTTCGCCTTTGACGCCCCTTCTGCCACGTCACAGGCGCGCTCGGCCACCAGCACATCCGCAGCGCAGCGCAGGGAAAGCTCCCGGGCCAGGGCGCATCCCACCACGCCCGCGCCGATGATCAGGATATCGGTATAAGTCTGCATAGACAAATGCCTCCATTGGTTTTGGTTCGCTTGCATTGTACCCTTTGGTTCCTGCCGCGTCAAGGGTCTTTCGGGGTTTGCAGCACGAAAAAGCCCCCGCGAAGGACGCTCTCATTCTGTTCACTTACTGCACAGGGATCACGCGGCGGTCCGCCTTTCCCCACAGGTACCAGCTGACGGTCAGATTCCGTTTCGGGTGGTCCACGGCTCGAGTCAGAATTGTGATGGTCAGCTCGGCCTTGCTGTGCGGGTCGATGTTGATCTCCTTCCGCTCGCCGATAAAGCTGATGTCCTGGACCACGGTCTCAATGGCAGTCTCCACCATTTCCAGGCGTACAAAGGTATTGTTGTTGACCTCCACATGCCAGGTATAGAAAGTACAGTCCGTGATATCTTCCTGCGAGAGATCCGCGTTCTCCCCCATGCCCGCAAGCACTTGGGCAAAAAGCTCCGGATCTTCGGACGCGGAACGGGCGGTGATTCCCGTCATCGTCACCGTCACGCCGCTGGTCAGCAGGACCACTGCCGCGACCGTCACACACGCCGCGAACAGCAGTCCAAGGATGATCGTCACCGTCTTCATGGATCGAATTCAACTCCGGCTATATGTTAGGAATGCTCACTGAATGTTGATCTGGTATGCTCCGTCACCGTAGGTTTGCTGGAGAATCTGGTTCAGCTGGTTGACCATCTCCTCATCCCGCATGCTGAACTTGAACACCACGCGGCGGGAAGCTTCCTTGTCTTCCACCCCGTTGACCTTGATCAGGTCGGATTCGGATCGTCCCTGGACGGTCAGCAGTTTTTCCAACTGGCTCCGATACCGGCTGTTGACAATGCTCAGGCAGTAGCTGGCAACGGCTTCGGCGCGGTCAAGACTCAGGCCCATGTTGTGTTCGTAGGTGCCGTCGGAATCAGTATGGCCCTCGATAATGATCTCGCCAAGGTAATTCGCATACTGTGGCTGCATCAGCACGTCGAGGTACACCGGGAGGAACTGCCGGAGCATGGCTTCGCCCTCGGCGGCAATGCTGGACCTGTTGGTCTCAAAGAGAACAGAGGTCTCAAGGATAATGTTGCCGCTCCCGTCCACCGAAACGTTCAGGTTGCTTGAACGCATAGCCCCGGAGAGTTCTTTCACGATCTCGGAACGCACGCCCACCATCGTGTTGATCTCATCCGCCTGTCTCGCCATCGCTGCGGCCTGCGCATTGATCAAGGCTTCTTTCTCATCCAGCTGCGCCTGCTGCGCTGTCAGCTGCAGTTGTAAAGCTGTGAGTTCTTCCTGAAGGGGCAGAAGCTGCTGCTGGAGGGCGATGATGTCGGTCTCGCGTTGGGCCAGGGTAACCTTGGCGTCGTCGAGTTCTTCCTGTTTGCCGATCAGGATGATCGTTTGGGCACTGAGGGCTTCCTCGCGGTCGTTGAGGGCCAGGCGGAGGGCGTCGTTCTCGGCACTCTGGCTGTCGAGCTTGCCCTGCTGGATGATCACGATCTGCTGCTGCTCCGCCAGCGTCTTCTGCTGCTCCTCCAGCTGGTTGGTTTGGATGCGGATAGCCTCGCCATAATGGTACAGCGAATACACCAGGAACAGCACAAACACCATCACCAGGGCGGCCATGATGTCCGAGTAGCTGATCCAGCTCGAGCCGCCGCTTCCGCGGCCCGCTCTGCGGTTGTGTACATGCTGCCGTGCCATGGTCAGTCCTCCCCGTCCCCGGCCGAGGCCTTCTCAAGGCTCTGCTGAATTCCGGCCAGCGCCGTTTGGATGGCGCTGAGTTTCTCCGCCGTCTCGCCGCTGGTGCCGTCCGCAGGCAGGGATGCGGCCTGGTCTGCCATGAGCTTGGAGAGCGCCTGAATGCTCTCCTCAAAGCCGGTCAGGCTGCGGGAGACCGCCTCCACCTGCTGCGCAAACGCACTGCAGCTTTCGGAAATGGCCTCTCCTGCATGGCGCATATCTCCGCCGATCGCACGGAGCTCTTCGTTGTCCTGTGCTCCGGCGGCACGGATCGCTTCCATGCTCTCGGCAGCGTCCCGGCCAAACTGTGTCACAGCCTCGCGCAGGCTCCCCTGCTCACGGCGGAGGGCCGCGATCAGGTTGGTCTGATCCTGGGCCGCGGCCTGCATGCTGCCGAGCAGGCTCACAGCGTTCTGCTCGAAGCGCTCGTCCCGGCTGCGGGCCGAGGCGAGCTCGGCAATATAGCGCTCAAAGCCGGAGATCACTTCTTCGGAAACCCCGTGGAGACGGCCCACATCCTCGGTGATGCTCTGCGCGGCGTCGAGCGTCATGCTCAGGCGCTGCAGCGAGATTTCCTCCTGGCGGTTGACTTCCGCCAGCGTACGGCCCAGCTGCAGGTAGCTCTCGTTGAGCGCTGCGTTCATCCGCTGCACAAAGGTATCGGAAATCCGGGCCACCGCGTCGATCTGGGACTGCGTGGCGTTCATCAGGAAGCGGTCCATCGAAACCGCCACCGGTGAGAGCGCGCGGCCCACCGCGAGCTCAATGGAGGATGCCATGCGCCCGGAGACATTCTCGGTGACCTCGCCCAGAAGCTTGTTGCGGTCCTGGTTCTGGCAGATCAGCTGGACGTCGTTGTCCAGCGGACGCTGCATGGCCAGCTGGGTAAAGGATTCCGTAAACTCGTCCACCGCGCGGTAGCTTGCGCCCTGCGCGATGCGGTTCAGCATATTGAAGATCAGGGAACAGCTGACGCCTGCCACAGAGGTGCCGAAGGCGTAACCCATGCCTTCCAGCAGCTGGCGGATGCCTTCCATCATGTTGGTGGAATTGCTGATGTCCAGACCGGATAGGCCCTGCACCATGCCCATGAAAGTGCCCAGGATACCGAGGGATGTCAGCAGGGTCGGGATCAGTTCGGCCAGCTGGGCATTGCCCGGGCCGTGGGTGACCGTGTCGTCATTGATATAGTCTTCAACGTTGCAGGGCAGTCCGCGGTGGTCCAGCTGCTCGGCATTCTGCAGGAAACGCAGCCAGGAGCCCCGAAGGCGCTTGCCCATGAAACTGCTCTCCTGCCAGATCGGCTGGCGCTCACTGACGCCCGCGTGTTCTTCGAGCGAGCGGATCGCCCGCTTCATGGCATGGGTCGTCGCATATAGGGGCACCAGGCACTTGAACACGCCGATCAGCGTCACCCCGGCGATGGCCGCATAAACCAGCCAGTTCGCGATCGAGGGCAGGGCGTCCACGATGTTCTCCCAGAAGGACTTCTCCTTAAACTCCGCCGGTCTGCCCGCGTCTGTTGCAGGCGACGGTGTCGGCGTGACGGTCTCCGCCAGAGTTTCCGGGGCAGGCATGGCCGTCTCCCCGGCGACCGGGAAACGGGTCGTCGAAGGCGTGCTGATCGTTGCCTCCGCCAGCGCGAAAAGCGGCAAAACCATCAAAAAGATAAGCGCTATCAAAGCCCACCCGCGTCTCATCCGCCGGTGGTGCGTGTGTTTCCGTCTCTCCCGCACAGCACAGGACCTCCCTCGCTTTAAGCATGGATTGCTCACATTGTACATGAAAAAGACGCAATTGTCCACTATTATTTGTAACAATCGCGTCATGTTTCAAGTATAAAGCGTCACACCCGCCAGATTTCCTTTGCATACTGGGCCACGGTGCGGTCGGAGGAGAACTTCCCCGCCGAAGCCACATTCACCAGGCATTTCCGGGCAAAACCTTCCGGATCGCCGGCGCACTCCCGGATGGCCCGGAGCCGCGCCTCCTGATAGGACGGGAAGTCCTTCAGCACAAAGTAGTGATCCGGTTTGTGCCAGGAAGCGCCGTCCAGAATCGCTGTAAATAGTTCCCGCAGGCCGCCATCCGGATCCGGGAAGGTCCCGTCCGTCAGCGTATCCAGCACCCGGGCAATGCGTTTGTCATTCTCATAGATCGCCCGCGGATTGTAATTGTCCCGGATCGCGTTCAGTTCTTCGACCGTCGCGCCGAAGATAAAGTTGTTCTCCCGCCCGGCTTCCGCCACGATCTCCACATTCGCCCCGTCATAGGTACCGAGCGTCACCGCGCCGTTGAGCATGAACTTCATGTTCCCGGTGCCGCTGGCCTCGGTCCCCGCCGGGGAAATCTGCTCGCTGATGTCCGCAGCCGGGATGATCTTCTCGGCCCAGGAAACATTGTAATTCTGGACAAAGACCACTTTCATCCGGTCATTCACATCGGGATCATGGTTGACTTTCTGCGCAATCAGGTTGATCAAATAAATGATCGCTTTCGCCCGGTCATACCCCGGCGCGGCTTTCGCCCCAAAGATGAACGCCGTCGGCGGGAAATCCGGAAGCCGCCTTTCCTTTATCTCATTATAGAGATCCAGGATGCCCAGGGCGTTCATGAACTGCCGCTTGTACTCATGCAGGCGCTTGATCTGCACATCAAAGACCATCTCCGGACTAAGGGCAATCTTCTCTTTTCGAAGAATTACCGCGCAAAGCTGTTCCTTCTTTGTTTGTTTCACTTTGCGGAAATCACGGATAAGTTCATCATCAATCAAAGGCTTCAGTTGCTGTAGCTCATCCAGATTGGTGATAAAGCTGTCGCCAATCTTCTTGGAAATCAACGCAGTAAGCTCCGGGTTGCACAAGCCCAGCCAACGCCGCTGCGTAATACCATTGGTCTTATTCTGGAAACGCTCCGGCCAGACGGCATACCAATCGGCAAACAGGCTGTCCTTCAGGATCTGCGAATGCAGTTCCGCCACACCGTTGGTGGCAAAACCGGCATAGACGGCCAACTGCGCCATGTGAACACGGCCGTTTTCGATGATGCACCGGGTGGGCAGCACCGGGAGGTTTCGCGCTGCCATATCCTTTCGGAATCTGGCATCGATCCGGCGGATCACCTTCACGATCTCCGGGCAAACGGAGCGCAGCAGATCCAGGTCCCATTTTTCAAGGGCTTCCTGCATGACTGTGTGATTCGTGTATGCAAACGTTTGCTGTGCAATGGCAAAAGCATCGTCAAAGGACAGGCCATCCTTCTCCAACAGGCGGATCAGTTCGGGGATGGCCATGACGGGATGCGTATCATTCAGCTGAATTGCGTGTTCCTGCGCAAAGAAGCTGTAATCACTGCCGTGCCGTTTTCGGTACTTGCGCAGTAAATCCTGTACGGATGCGCTGACGAGCACGTACTGCTGCTTGACACGCAACTGCCGCCCGGCGCGGCGGGTGTCGTTGGGATAGAGGAAGCGGGTGATGTCCTCGGCGCGGTTCTTCTCGGCCACCGCTTTGTCGTAGTTCTGGTCGCGGAAGGCCTGGAAGTCGATCTCGCACAGACTCTCGCACTGCCACAGGCGCAAGGTCCCGATGTTCTTCGCGCCCCAGCCGATCACCGGCATGTCGTAGGGAACCGCCAGCACGTCACCAGTTTTCATCGGGACGGTGACCGCTTCCTCGGGGCAACGAATCGACCACGGATCGCCAAAGCGCGCCCAATCGTCGGGCTCCTCATGCTGGCGCCCATTTACCCAGGTCTGCCGGAACAGGCCATATTGATAGCGCAGGCCGTAGCCGGTCAGGGGGATATCATGGGTCACGGCGCTGTCGAGGAAGCAGGCCGCCAGGCGGCCCAGGCCTCCGTTGCCGAAGGCATCGTCCTGGATGTCCTCAAGCATGGCCAAATCCACGCCGCGTTCCGCCATCAGCCGCTTCGTCTCCTCCAGCAGCCCCAGGCAGTACAGGTTGTTGTACACCATGCGCCCGGTGAGATATTCGGCAGAGAAATAGTAGGCCTGACGCTTGCCCTCTCGGGCCTGTTCGCGCCTGATCCACAGCGGCGTCAGGGCCTCCATCACCGCGCCGGACAGCGCGTTGTGAAGCTGGACGGCGCTGGCGTTCGCCAGGGTCGTGTGGTCGCGAGTCAGCAAAAGGGTCTCAGTGCGGTCCAGCAACCGGGCGGCATTCATCATGATGTAGTCTTCCCCCTGTTGGTCTCTTTCATCAGCTTGTGGAGACGGTCGGCCATCTCATCCGTCGCAGCACCGGGTTTCATGCGCCAGAGCCAGTTGCCGCCGGTCTGGCCGGGATGGTTCATCGTCGCCCAGGACGGGAGTTCCAGGATGTCCTGCATCGGCACCACCGCGATCTTTGCACAGCTGGCGAAGACCGCTTTGATCAGTGCCTTGGGCGCTTCCTTGCGCGTCTTGAAGCCGATCTTCTTGGCGGCATAAGCGATTTCCTCGTCGGAAGCGGCTTCCGCCCACCCGGCGGCAGTGTTGTTGTCATGGGTGCCTGTATAGTATGCGGTGTTCTCGGGAATATTTTCGGGGAGATGGATGTTTTCGTCCTTCCCGCCGAACGCGAAAGTCAGCACCTTCATCCCCGGATAACCGGTGAAAGCGAGCAGGTCCTGCACGCGCTTGTTGACCTCACCGAGGTCCTCCGCCACGATGTTCAGACCCGGCAGTTCTTTCTGGAAGGTCTCGAACAGCTCCTTGCCCGGACCTTTGACCCATTTGCCGCCGCGGGCGTTCTCCGCGCCGCGTTCTACCGACCAGTAGTTCGCAAAGCCGATAAAGTGGTCGACCCGGATAATGTCGTACATCTCGCCCATGTGTGCCATGCGGTCCACCCACCAGTCATACCCGTGCTGGCGCAGGCGGTCCCAGCGGTAAAGGGGATTGCCCCAGAGCTGGCCGTCCGCGGAGAAATAGTCCGGCGGGACGCCCGCCACCCGTTTCGGCTCGCGATTGCGGTCGAGCTGGAAGACCTCGGGATGCGTCCAGGTGTCCGCGCTGTCCTCAGCGACATAGATCGGCATATCTCCGAAAAGGGAGATGCCGAGGCTGTTGCAGTAGTCTTTCAGTGCCTTCCACTGTCTGGCAAAAACCGTCTGGCACCAGAGGTGGAAGTGGATCTCTTCGTTCAGCTCAATGCCGGCCTTCTTGAGCGCTTCCTTGTGCCGGAAACGAAGGCCGCGGTCAGGCCATTGTGTCCACATCTGCCCGTTGTAATGCGCCTTGATGGCGGTGAACATGGCAAAGTCCCGCGCCCACGGATTCTTCTCCTCAAAGGCGTGCATCTCTTTCTTCAGCGTCGCCTCGGAACGGTAGAAAGCGTCGTGCAGCAGCTTCATCTTGTGCCGCCGCACCTGTTCATAGTCCACCTCTTCCGGGTTTTCGGGGACAAAGCGGTCTTCGTCGCGGAGCACCAGCAGGCCCTCTTCCGCCAGGCGGTCCAGGGAGATGAGCAGCGGGTTTCCGGCAAAAACGCTGGTGGCCTGGTAGGGGGATTCGCCGTAACCCGTGGGGCCCATCGGCAGCACCTGCCAGAGGGTCATGCCGCTCCGGTGCAGAAAATCGGCAAAGGCAAAGGCTTCTTTGCCAAGATCGCCGATGCCGTCCGGCCCAGGCAGGGAGGTGATGTGCATCAGGATTCCGCAATCGCGCATGGGATCAGCCTCTTTCGTCATCGGTTTGTTTTCGGGTTCATCTCACTCCGCGCAGAGGCGCAGGAGCGCGTTGGCATAGATCTTTGCAGCCTTGATCATTTTGGGGAGCTCGACGTACTCGTCCGCCTGGTGCGCCAGGTCTTCGTCGCCCGGGAATCCCGCGCCAAAGGCCACGCCCTGCTTGAGTACCTTTGCGTAGGTGCCGCCGCCGGTGGACTGCGGGATCGCGGGCAGGCCGGTCTCCTCGTGCCAGGCATCAAGCAGCGCGGTGACAAGCTCGCTGTCGGCGGGTACGTGATGCGGAGCCGTCGTGGAGATGCGGTCGAACAGGAACCCCGGGAGATGTGCCTTGATCTGGCCGATCAGCGCGTCCAGGTCCGCCGAGACGGGGCAGCGGCAGTCGAGGGTCGCCATCAGTTCCCCGTCCACCACTCTCAGGATGCCCATGTTGCAGGTCAGCGGGCCGGAGAGTTCATCCCTGCAGGCGATGCCCAGCGCCGTGCCGTCGTGCTGCATCGGATAGGCGTCGGCCAGGATCTTCAGCGCGCCCTGCGCGCCGAGTTCCCGCAGGAGAAGCAGCAGCATGCCGTTGGCGTTCCGGCACTCAAAGGGATAGGCGGAATGGCCGGGAATGCCGTGAGCCTTCAGCAGGACACCCTCCGGCGTGACTTCGGCCTCGTAGGGCAGGGCTGTCTTGACCGCATAGGCCATGGCGCGCTCCGCGATTTCGTGACCGCCTTCCACCAGCGCTTCGGCTTCACCGGGGATCACGTTCAGCCGCTCACCCACAGCCAGGCGCTTGACCTGCAGGCCTTCCGGTGAGAGCTTTGCCCGGATCATGGCGTGGATCATGCCCTTCTCCGTGTTGATCAGCGGGAACGATGCATCCGGAGAGAAGCCGATGTCCGGCATCTTCGCATGATCGCAGTACCAGTCCATGTCCGCCCAGCCGCTCTCCTCGTCACAGCCGAGGATCAGGCGGATCGCCCGCTTCAGCGGAACGCCGGCCTCCCGGATCGCCCGCATGGCGAAGAGCGCCGCGATCGCCGGGCCCTTGTCGTCACCGGTTCCGCGGCCGTAGACACGGTCGCCCATCCGCTGTGCGCCGAACGGCGGATAATGCCAGCCGTCGCCGACCGGCACGACATCCAGATGGGCCAGTACGGCCACGGTCTCGAGGGATTCATCCCCGAGCGTCGCGTCACAGGCATAGCCGTCATAGACGTGGGTCAGCAGGCCGAAGGTCTCGCAGTCCACCATAGCCATGTCCAGCATCCGGCGGACATCCCGTCCAAACGGCGCGCCGTCCTCGGGTTCGCCTTTGATGGAAGGCACGCTGACCCACCGGGCCAGCATGGCCGCGTATTCGTCGGCATAACTGTCGATCAGGCGTTCGACTTCTTGGTTCTGCAAAGCAAAGACTCCTCTCTGTTCTGTAACTTCGGATTATGCATTGCGGGGGTCGGGAGAGCGGCGCTTCTTGGCATCCGGGTCGATAAATTCGATCTCCAGCCGGTCGAAGTCCACCCGTTCCATAAAAGCATCCGGCAGGAAGCGCGTCTGGCCGAATTCGCGCCACTCGCGCTCGTTCTTCTCCAGCCACAGCGGCCGGGACAGGTCCAAGGCATGGCAGGCCTCCGCAAGGGCGTCTTCCGGGTCCTCCCGCGTGCAGGGCCGGGTGAGCTGTTCCGCCGTGCGGTGATGCCGGATCACGCGCACCCAAAGAGCCGTCGCCATGGGAGACTCCCCCCTTTCCCGTTCATATCTGCTGCTATTATGCCACGAATGTCGGGGTTGCGCAAGGAGGAAATTGTGTTTTCGGACGCATGGAAAGAGCGAACGGTTGACACTTCAAATTGATGATGGTATGATAACGACACATTCAACCACGGGTTTTTGCGGCTGTCACGCGAGTCTGAAAGGAGCGCTGGTCCCATGATGAAGCTGGCCAATAAACATATCTGGATCTCCCTTGCAGTATGCTTGATAATGATCCTTGTCTCGTCAATTGCCCTGGCAGACCGTCCCACCGGCGGTGTCAAGCCGATTTCGCGGGATGCATATGCGCCTAGGCGTTCCGTCTATTGCGTTACAACGGACAAAGACACCTATGAAGCAGGCGAAACCGTCACCTTCACCGTCAATTTTCCCGAAAACGGCAGTTATCTATTTTCCCTATGTATCTATGATGAAACTCACGGCGTTGATTCCTATATCGGCGATACCCTCTGGGATCCCGGTGAAATGACTTCCGCACAGTTCACCTATGATATGATCTGGACCCCAGGTGAATACTGGGTATTTGTTAATTTCTTTGACGCTGACGGAAATAGAGTCGATGGCAACGGTTATTGTGAGTTCTATGTAACCGAATGTAGCGGAACCAATCAGATCTCCTCGATGGTCCAACAGATCGTATCCCAAAACAGGGGCCAGAACGATTTTGAGACTCTGGTCAATCTCTACACCTGGCTGATGAATAACTGCGAGTATGACTACAACTATACATATTATAGTGCCGAATCTGCATTCCTGCTTGGCACCGGCGTGTGCAACAGCTATTCCCGGGCGCTCGATCTGCTGCTGACAGAAGCTGGGATTCCCTCCCGCCGTGTTGTAGGCAATGGGAATGGGGGCGGCCATGCGTGGAACGCGGCGCGTCTTGACGGAACCTGGGCCTTATATGATGCAACCTGGGATGACGGTGGATACGATTACTACTATTGCGGTCTTTCAGACGAACTGATGAGCGAAGACCACTCACCGCGCAACTATGTGGGCGGTTCGGTGACCTGTCCTTCCCTTCGCAATCATCATTGGATACGGACCGGCAGATGGCAGAACTGGAGCCTTTGCTGTGATGATGACTGGACGGAGTATGATTTCGATCAGGATATGAAAGACCGCATTCAGGGCGGCAGCGCTTCCTTCAGTATCGACTATTCCGACCTGAAGAACGGTACCATCTGGTATCCGATCGGGGAGGGTTCTTATCGCACCTGCGGAGCGACGGAACTATATATGTATGTCACAGGCGTCGATATTTACGGTCTGACCTTCAATAACCAACCAGCATTGGATCTGTCCGCCCACTTTAATCGTTCTACCTTTGTTCTGGATGTCACTGTCCTCGGCTGGATGAACGGCGGGGACGGGGAACTGGATCTTCCCGACGACTTGACCGAGATCGGCGAACGGGCCTTTGAGGGGACCGACGCCGCCAATGTGCTCGTGCCGGACGGATGCCTTTCCATCGGCAACTATGCGTTTTCGGGAAGCAGCGTGACGTGCGTCACGATCCCCAACGCCCAGACCGAAATCGGCGAAGGCGCCTTTGACGGCTGCTCGCCGCTGATGATCATCGCGCCGGATAACAGTCCGGCCGCCGAGTACGCCGAAGCCAACAGCATCCTGCGCCTGCGGCCCTGACCTTCCATTTGACCGAACCTGGAGGCCTCCATGCGAAAAAACGAAATCCTGACCCTGACCTGCGACGCCCTCGGGGCTGAGCTGGAGGGCGTATGCCGCAGCGAAGGCCAGGCCGTCTTTGTGCCGGGCATGCTGCCGGGCGAGACTGGCGAGGTGTGCATCGTAAAGGTGCAGCCTCGCTTTGCGTTTGGAAAGTTGCTGCGCCTGACCTCCACACCTTCCCCGGACCGCCGGGCCAACGACTGCCCCGCCTATCCGCGCTGCGGCGGCTGTACAGGCCGCCACATGACCTATACCCGGACCCTCGAGGCCAAACGGCAGCAGGTGGCCGACTGTTTTGCCCGCATCGCCCACATGGATGTTGACGTGCCCCCGGTGCTCGGCATGGCGGAGCCCGCCCATTACCGCAACAAGACCGCCCTGCCCGTCGGCGGAACGGCGGACGATCCTGTAATCGGCTTCTATGCTCCCCGGAGCCACAGCGTCATCCCCGCTACGGACTGCCCCAACGCCATGCCGCCCTCTGCCCGTCTGTGCCGCGCGTTGACGGACTGGATGAAAACGTTCCGTATTGAACCCTATCACGAGGAGACCCACGCCGGCCTCATCCGCCATCTGGTGATCCGGGTGAACCGCAAAGGCGAAGCGCTGGTCTGCGTGGTCGCCAACGGGAGGGCCCTCCCCGAAGAAAGCGCACTGGTCGACGCCATGCGCGAGGCCGGAGCGATCGGCATGGTCTTGAACGAGAACACCGCCCGAACCAATGTAATCTTCGGGCAGCGGTTCCGCACGCTCGCCGGAGCGTCTGTCCTGCGGGACACCCTCTGCGGCCTGCAGTTCGATCTCTCCCCCGCCGCCTTTTACCAGGTGAATCCCGCACAGGCGGAGGTCCTCTACGGCGCGGCACTGGACTTCGCGGACCTGCGTCCTGAAGACCTTGTCTGCGATGTATACTGCGGTGCAGGCACTATCACCCTGCTGATGGCCCGGCACTGCCGGCAGGCACTCGGGATCGAGATCGTCCCCGCGGCAATCCGCAACGCCGAGGCCAACGCAGCCCTGAACCATATCCGCAACGTGGAATTCCGCACCGGCGCGGCGGAGGCAGTCCTGCCGGAACTCGTCCAGGGCGGACTTCGCCCGGACGTGATCCTGGTCGATCCCCCTCGCAAGGGTCTCGAGCCCCCGGTGATCCAAGCCATGGCCGAGGCCTCCCCCCGCCGGATCGTCTATATTTCCTGCGGTATTGCCACCCTCGCCCGGGACGCCGCCCTTCTCCGGGACCTGGGCTGGCATGTTGACCGGGTGCAGCCGGTTGACATGTTCGGGTGGAGCGGAGGGATTGAGACGGTATGCTGCTTCTACCACCAAAAGAAAGACTTCATTTCAGTGCCGTATGAGCCGAAGAATGCTGATTATCTGAAAAAGATAAAATGAATTGAGTACATCTGGATTTGAAGAGGAAGCGAATATGGACTACGAAATCAAACCTTTGACTACGGAAGAGAAAGACCTCATCGAAAAAAAGATCAATGAATATGCCGATTCCATGGCACCATCTGAACCTCACACCGAGGAAGCGCAACTGGTCTTCAAGGTTTCGGACGAAGATGGAATCGTCATCGGCGGCTGCGTTCTGAACATCCATGAATGGGGCAGAGCGGTGCTTGCCCAACTGTGGGTGGAAGAACAGTATCGCTGTCATGGTCTCGGTTCCATGTTGATACATGCGGCAGAAAACGCTGCAAGGGAGAATGGCTGCTATTATTTGTGTCTGGGAACTCTTGATTTTATGGCAAGGCCTCTTTACGAAAAGCATGGTTATAAAGTGTTCACCACTAATAACGATTTGCCCAGAGGTCATGTAGGCTGGTCTATGTCAAAACGGCTCGATATTAGTGTTGCCGAATATATACCTGCGAATAACAGCGCCGAAAAATGCTATAAGGTAGAAGTCGGCGGCAAGGAAGACGCAAAAATCATTGACGACGGACTTGACCGATTTTGCGATCAGTTTATTGCTCCGAATGAAAAAGATGATATTCCGCTCAACTGAAAACTTGTTGACAAAGACGGCAATCTAATCGCTGCCGTTCTTGCTGAGGTTGACGCCGATGAAAGTACCGACATCAATGGCGTATGGGTGGAGGAATCCTAAGGATATACGTGGTTTAAATTCCAGTTTCCAAAGCAGTCACACCAAGGCACCCACACTGCCGTTTTCGGCAGTCACTGAATGAATTTGAAGATAAACATTACTCCCTAGAACATAATTAAATATATCTAACAAATATCCAAAACCATCTTGACATATTAGTATCATCTAACTATAATGCTGCCGTGGTTAGCTTTGTATAACCGCTGCGGCATTTTTCATCTCAGAAGATGGGAGGGGGCTGGATGATCCCATTGAGCTATGCGTCTCCGGGCGAAGAGCTTGTCATCCGCAGGGTCGGCGGCAGCCCGGAAGTGAAAAAACACCTGGAAAACCTGGGGTTCGTGGTGGGCAGCAATGTGACCGTGATCACAACGCTGAACGGAAACGTGATCGTAAAAGTCAAGGAATCCCGCGTGGCCATCGATGAGGAGATGGCCCGCAAGATCATGATCTGACAGGGGGTATCGACATGAACAATCTGAGGGAAGTGCCGATCGGCGGCAAGGCGAAAGTGGTCCGGATCCACGGCGAAGGCGCGGTGAAGCGCAGGATCATGGACATGGGGATCACCAAAGGCGTGGAAATCTATGTGCGCAAGGTCGCGCCGCTGGGTGACCCGATCGAGATCACCGTGCGCGGATATGAACTCTCCCTGCGCAAGGCGGATGCCGAGAACATCGAAGTGGAATGAGTTTTTTGCGGCTTATAGGTTAGTCACATCTAAGTCAGAAAGCAAGCAGAAGGAGCGATCAACGATGGAGATCCGAATCGCCTTGGCAGGCAATCCCAACAGCGGAAAAACAACCCTGTTCAACGCTTTGACCGGTTCCAACCAATTCGTGGGCAACTGGCCCGGCGTCACCGTGGAGAAAAAGGAAGGCAAGCTGAAAAAGCACGACGGCGTCACGATCACCGACCTGCCGGGCATCTACAGCCTGTCCCCCTACACCCTGGAGGAAGTGGTCGCCCGGAACTACCTGATCAATGAGCGGCCGGACGCGATCCTGAACATCATCGACGGCACCAACCTGGAGCGCAATCTGTACCTGACCACCCAACTGGTCGAACTGGGCATCCCGGTGATCGTTGCCATCAACATGATGGACGTGGTCAAAAAGAACGGCGACAAGCTGAACACCACTGACCTCGCCAAACAGCTCGGGTGCAAAGTGGTGGAAATCTCCGCCCTCAAGGGCACCGGCGTCATGGAAGCGGCAGAGTCTGCTGTCGAAGCGGCACAGGGAACGAAGACCGTACCGCAGCACACTTTCTCCGGCCCGGTGGAGCACGCCCTCGCCCACATCGAGGAGGCCATCGTCCACGGCCTGCCCGAGGAGCAGCAGCGGTGGTACGCAATCAAGGTGTTTGAGCGGGACGACAAGGTGATGGAGCAGCTCAAGATCCCGCCGGAGACCCTGAAGCACATCGAGGCCGATATCGCCGCCGCGGAAAAAGAACTCGACGATGACGCGGAGAGCATCATCACCAACGAGCGCTATGTGTATATCGCCCAGGTCATCAAATCCTGCTACCGGAAGCACAACGCAGGCAGCCTGAGCGTCTCGGACAAGATCGACAAGGTCGTCACCAACCGCTGGCTGGGCCTGCCGATCTTCGGGGTCGTGATGTTCCTTGTCTACTGGATCGCGATGGTCGCCGTCGGTGCGCCTGCCACAGACTGGGCCAACGATGGGCTGTTCGGCGACGGCTGGCACCTGTTCGGCAACGGAGCCAAGGAGTATGAAGAGGCCTCGGATGAATACGCTTCGGCGCAAAACGCCCTTGCTGCGTACGGCTTTGAGTTTGACCCCGAAGCCGAGGATTTCGACGCGGATGCGCTGCTGGCCGACGTGAAGGCCTTCACCTCCGACGAAGAAACGCAAACGGTAGAGGTTCAGGACGAAGAGACACTCGCGCTCTCTGAACTGACCGTCTATTTTGCCACAGTCCCTGAAGACGCGGACGAAGAAGAGACTAACGGAATGAGCTTCCTGGACGCTGTGGCCTATGTCGAAGAGAAAGGCTTTGACGCACCGGACCCCGCCGACTATGGCACCTGGGTCCCCGGCATCCCCGCGCTGGTTGAACGCGGCCTGGACGCGATCCATGCGGCTGACTGGCTGAAAGGACTGATCCTCGACGGCATCGTGGCCGGTGTCGGTGCGGTGCTCGGCTTCGTGCCCCAGATGCTGGTGCTGTTCTTCCTGCTGGCCTTCCTGGAAGCCTGTGGCTACATGGCACGCATTGCCTTCGTGCTGGACCGCGTGTTCCGCAAGTTCGGACTGTCCGGCAAATCCTTCATCCCGATGCTCATCGGCGTGGGCTGCGGTGTACCGGGCATCATGGCCTCCCGCACCATTGAGAACGAGCGCGACCGCCGCATGACCATCATGACCACGACCTTCATCCCCTGCGGCGCAAAGGTGCCCTTCATCGCCATGATCGCCGGAGCCATCTTCGCCGGATCTCCCTGGGTCGCCACAAGCGCGTATTTCATCGGCATGGCGGCAATCATCGTGAGCGGCATCATGCTGAAAAAGACCAAGCGCTTCGCGGGTGAACCCGCTCCGTTCGTCATGGAGCTGCCCGCCTACCACTGGCCAACGCTCAGCAACGTGCTCCGCTCCATGTGGGAGCGCGGCTGGTCCTTCATCAAAAAGGCCGGCACGATCATCCTGCTCTCGACCATCCTGGTCTGGTTCCTGAGCCGCTTTGGCACGATGGACGGGACCTTCCGGATGCTGGAGGAGGATGAGCTCAGCGCCTCCATCCTGGCCGGACTGGGCAACGCCATTGCCTGGATCTTCGCCCCGCTCGGCTGGGGCAAATGGGAAGCGGCGGTTGCTTCCATCACCGGCCTGATCGCCAAGGAGAACATTGTCGGGACCATGGGCATCCTTTACGGGGGTTCGGAAACTTATGCCAACCTGGCGCTGAACTTCACCGCGGTCTCCGGTTACTCCTTCCTGGTCTTCAACCTCCTGTGCGCCCCGTGCTTTGCGGCCATCGGCGCGATCATGCGCGAGATGAACAACGCAGGCTGGACCTGGTTCGCCATCGCCTACCAATGCGGTTTTGCCTATGCCGTCAGCCTGATGATCTACCAGTTTGGCGCCCTGTTCAACGGCCAGGCGAACGCGTTCGGCATGATCGCTGCCCTGGCTGTCCTCGGGCTCATGACGTACATGCTGTTCTTCAAGAAGTATCACGAAGAAACCAAACTGACCCGAAAGGTGTGAGCCTATGTTTGGATGGTTTGCCGAAAACTGGGGCACGATCCTTGTTTGCCTGGTTCTGGCCGGCCTTGTGGCCCTGATTATCGTCCGCCTCCGGAAAGAAAAGCAAAAGGGAAAGTGCTCCTGCGGGACGAATTGCAGCTGCTGCCCCATGGCCGGATCGTGCCATAAAGCATCCTGACCCTTGACTTGCTCTCTCCCGCGCCGTATAATCCCCCTGAAACCAGAAACAGGAGGAGATCCCTTTGGCATATTGCAGTCAGTGCGGCGCCAGCATCCCGGACGGAGCCAAATTCTGCCCCAACTGCGGCGCGGCGGTTACGGTCGCCGATCCGAATGCAGGCAGCGCGCCGTACGGCCAGGAAAAGAGTTTCTACGCGGAAAATCCGAATCCGCAATACGGTGGCGACGGCAATGCATCGTTCTATGGCAATGACCCCTATCACAGCAACGCCAATGCCCCCTACGGCGGAGGCCTCCGCGCAAGCATCAGAAAGCGCGATATCGCCACAGCGATCGTGCTCTCGATCGTGACCTGCGGCATCTACGCCATTATCTGGCTCTACAACATCATCAACGACCTGAACGCTTCCCTCCGCGGCCCGAACGACAAGGACGCGGGAACCGTCATCCTGCTGATGATCGTCACTTGCGGAATCTACGGCCTGATCTGGGTCTATCACGCCGGGGAGAAGATCGATCAGATCAAGCAGATGAACGGGGAGCCCCCGTCCAATTCCGCTGTTCTCTATCTTGTTCTCGCCTTTGTCGGACTGAGCATCGTCACCCAGTGCCTCATCCAGTCCGAGCTGAACAAGATCGCCCTCTACGAGTGAATGAGTACTCGGGGCAAAAAAGCAGCCATCATCGGCGCAGCCGTCCTTTTGGTCGGCTGCGTTTATGCGCTTGTGCTGTCCCGGACCGGGTACGGCATCCCCTGCGTTTTTCGCCTTGTCACCGGCCTGAAATGCCCCGGTTGCGGTGTCTCGCACATGCTCCTGGGCCTGCTGCGGCTCGATTTCGCCGCGGCCTTTGCATCGAATGCAGTGCTGCTGTGCCTGTCCCCTGTTCTTCTTGTGCTGTTCGCTTTATGGATCTGCCGCTATGTCCGGTATGAAAGTCCGCATTCTGGCAAAACCGAACGGATCTGCGTCCGGATCCTCATCGGGATTTTGCTGGCCTGGGGCGTTGTGCGGAATCTGATCGGAATGTAAAGTGAGAGAGGAGAGAGTTCATGTTCACGGGCAATTATCATTTCTTCGAATACAAATACAACATCCCCGGCTATTCGGGGCAGGATTACGGAGGCATCGCGCAGATCGTGTATCTGGCGGTCTCGTTCGTCCTGATCGTCGCGCTGTTGATCGCGATGCGCAAGACTCCGCGGGAGAAAGCCCTCCGGATCGTCGGCTGGCTCGGCGTATTCATGACCGTGTACTACATCGCGAAGACAACGTGGGAGTCCACCTATGACATTCAGAGGAGCGGTTCCTTTAATATCGGCCTGCTGCCGCTGGATTCCTGCTCCATCATCATGCCGGCCGCGATCCTGGCCGGATTTGCAAAAGGCAGAGTGCAGCGCTGCGCGGCCACCTGGGTCAGCACAGGCAGCATTGTCGGAGCCCTCGGCGCGATGGTTTACCTCACTGCATTCCGGTACTATCCGTTCCTGTCCTTCGGTGCTTTCTATTCAATGTCCTGGCATTTCCTGATGCTCTTCATGGGCCTTTTGCTGATCGCAACAGAACGTCCCCCACTGCGCTTTTCCATGGTCACGGACGGGTTCCTGTTCCATTTCCTTTTCTCGCTGATCGTGATTGCCGTTGACTTCATCTGGGACCTCGACTTCATGTTCTACCACAGAATGTCGGATATCCCCATCCTGAACAACGTCGCTTCCGGCTTAGAAAAGAATGGCCTTTCTTTCCTGACGCCTGTCCTGATGCTGTGCGTTTACTTTGTGGCATTCGTAATTGTGTTTGTGGTTGCGGCGGGAGTGAGGAATCGGAAGGGGAAAGCCAAAGAATAAGGGATTTCAAAAGCGCTGCTACAGCATATTGCAACAGCGCTTTTTGTATACAATTTGATTCGCTCAAGCCTGCCAGCGCTGAGGACCCCTCACCCGCTGCGGCGGGAGCTCCCCGGGGCTGCCGCCCGTTCTCCGCTGGAAACTGTCTACCAGACAGTTTCCCAGGCGCTTCGAACCCATTGCGATGGGGAGCCTTGGGCACGCTGTAAGGAATCTTGTTTCTTGAAAACACTCGTGCGTGTTAGGGTGCACAAAGCCCCAGCCTCCCCATCTCAGTGGGGAGGTGGCCCGCAAGCCAGAAGGGTTCCCCCTGTTGAGGAACATACCCATTGGATAAGGTTTCATTCCCTCTGAGTTCCGCAATGAGGACAAAACAAGTCTTCTTCCGCGTTATGGGAACCGCATTGCCCACACTGCCAAAGTCGCGTGAAGCAAAGGGTCCTGTACCCTTCTGACCAGTCTTCCAACAGAAGCATTCCAGCGTCGAAGTTCCCATTGTCTTCTTGCTGAATCTTCATGGTATAGCTCAGTCCCTGATCCGGGAATTTCACGCTGTATTCCGGCAGATTGTCTTCATTTGTCCAGAAGCCGTTCAGGGTAATACCATCCCGAATCAATTCAGCTGAGCCATCCTCGTTCAGTGTCAGGACAAAATCTTCCATGATTCCAAGCTCACGGGGAATCAGATAGTCATGCTTGAAACAGTTGGAATCAAAGGTATAGCCATAGCTGAATCCCCAGGAACCAACAAAGGTTATAGCAGCGATAAGTATAGATATAACTGATTGCATACCTTGATCTCCTTACAAAATTGACATCCACTCTCTTGATGTAACTGCGAGACCAACATCAGGCAGGTATGTCAGAGAAACCGTGATCCGGCATTGATAGTACCCTGACAGCTCAACTTTGAAAACCAATTCCATTGTCTGGATCTGTTCGAGTTCAGTGATTTCGGCATCATTCATATTCGTTATATAGAAATAACAGGCGGATTTTGTCCGTTGGTTACCGCCTAAAACATTGTCCCCCATCAGAGTGACTGATAGTTTCCAGCCGTTGATTGCACAGGAAACATCATAAAGCTTAAGATCTTCGTCGTTATTGTTGATGATCAAAGGATAAATGCTCAGTCTTCCGTCATCAAACTCAACGGAATGGATTGCAACCGACCATGCATCATAGTCATATGTGTAAAGCACTTGATTGTCTTCAAGGTCATCTGCCTGCTTTACCAATGCGTTATACGCCTTGCCTATGATGGCGTTGAGCTCTTCAATCGAATAGGAATCGAAATCAATTTCTTCCGCAATGGAAACAGTATCTGTCATACCAGCAGCCAGCAGTATTGATGAGAAAACTACAAGCGCTATGATCTTCTTGCCGATTTTTCGGAACATGGATTAACCCTCCCATTCAATATATCTACGGTCATTCTATGTATACGATTGTATAATGTCAAGGTCGTCACGCCGATATTTATACAGTTTTGCTTTTCGTACGGTTTCATCGTTTTTTGCTTTCTCCGGAAACAGCCTTAATCCAGAGATTGTAAAATGCCCCGTTTTGCGGTATAGTGACTGCAGGGATGTTTTCTCGCCGTTCGCAGCGCAATGGAGGGTTCATCATGAACAAGATCCGTATGATTGCCAATCAGGATGCGAATTATGTCTATCATATGTTGTCCGTGGCCCGGTGCGGGTACGACAATGATTACGGGGCAAAGTATCGCGGCGCATATCCGGCAGAAGACCTGGCGGTATTGAAAAGGCACGAGCGCCTGATCACATGCTCGGGCGGAGAGCACTGGGGAGAGCTGTACACACTCATGTTGTGCTATCCGATTGCCATGTGGCAAGGCGATGCCAAGTCGTTCTACCTGGAAATCATCCGGCAGGCAGACGACGGTGAGGTCCCGGAGCAGTACCTGTCTCTGGCCCCTGCGGCGCGGGAGATCGCCGTCGTGATGGCGAAGCATTATGACCGCTATGTCCGGGACATCTGGCCGGAGGATCGGCAAGCGATCGAAGCCCATATCTCCGCGGCCATGCCTCTGTTTGAAAACAGTGCTTTCACGGACCGGGCAGAAGCGCTCGTGGGCTGTACCCTCCCCGCAGAGTGTTTCCGGGCGACCATGGTTGCCTCCGTTGAGCACGGTGCCGAGGCCATTGATATCTCGGAAGACCAGGATGTGTTCGGGATCAGCCGGAGACCGGAAGACAGCTTCCTCTTCATCGGGCATGAATTCATCATCTATCTGCTGAAGTTTGCCCTGCGGGAAACAGACGCCTTCCGCCGTTTCGAGACCTGGGCCATGACCGAGGGGCTGGCAGAATACTACCTGAAGAAGCTCACGGGACAGTTTTGTTTCCAGGGGGCCCAACCGTATGCGGACTTCTATGAACAATGCGAGCGTGAAAGGTCATTCACCGCCGCAGAGTTGTACCGGAAAGCGTTACAGACCAAATCAGACCGTTGACTGACAACCAATTGAAAAATTACTTTGGAGGTATCTATGGGAATTCTCGGATGGATTGACACCGACACTTATTCATTTGACTGCATGCTGCGCATGGAGCGCTTCCAGATCCGGCTGATGATAGAATACCTTGACACGGAAACCCGCACCGCCATGGGCATTGCCCTGAAAGCGAATCCCAAGGTCGCATGGATTTTCGCGAATAAATGCCCTGAATACGCGGAGGCGGTTGCTTCTCTCGTATCCGAAGCGCCCGATTCCCTGTCAACAGAAGAGGCCCGGAAAGCTGAGGCCACGGTCCTCGGCGCGTTTGAGGACTTCGTGATCTACACCACGCCGGAAGTCATGGCGGAGAAGTGCGATTTCATCTACGGGTGGAATAAAGAGCGCCTGTTTGAGCTCTGCGACCTGGAGGGGAAGACTGCACTGGACGTGGGCAGCGGAACCGGCCGGCTGGCTTTTGCCGCAGCGGAGCGTGCTGCGTTTGTTGTGGCCAGCGAACCGGTGGATTCCCTGCGGGAATTCATGCGGGACGAAATCACCCGGCAGGGGATTCAGAACATGCGCGTCTGCGACGGTCTGTGCGACTGCCTGCCCTTCCCCAACAACAGCTTCGATGTGGTCATGAGCGGCCACGTCGTGGGGGATCGCTTTCGCGAAGAAGTCGATGAACTGACCCGTGTCGCCAAAGATGGCGGCTGGTTATTGGACGTCCCCGGTGACCAGCAACGCACGACCCGCCGCAACGAGCAGCTCCTTGCGGACGGTTGGGAAGAACTCGCCTACACAGGCACCTTCGGCGAGACGACCTACCGGTACCGCAAGCAGGTGCGCAAATCCTGAACGCAAAGCACCTCAAATTGTTGCAAATCAAAGGAGTTTCGCTGTCCGATGAAATATAACAAAACAGTCAAGTTGAAAGACGGCCGGCCCTGCGTCATCCGGAACGGCACCGAACAGGACGCGGAGGCAGTCCTCTCCAATTTCATTAAAACACACGGGGAGACGGATTTCCTGACAACCTACCCGGAGGAAACCAGCATCACCCTCGAACAGGAGCGAGCGTACCTGACAAAGAGAACGGAAAGTGACCGCGAAGTGGAGCTGGTCGCCGAGGTGGACGGTGTCATCGCGGGAACAGCCGGTGTCGACCTGATGCGGTCCACCGAAAAGACCCGGCACCGGGCGAAGTTTGGCATCAGCATCGAAAAGGCCTGGTGGGGGCTCGGGATCGGACGTGCGCTGACTGAAGCTTGCATCGAGTGCGCCAAAGCGGCGGACTATCTCCAGATGGAGCTGGAAGTCGTCGCAGACAACACACGCGCGGTGACACTATATCAGAGCGTTGGCTTTGTCGAGTACGGCCGCAATCCCAAGGCGTTCCGCTCCCGGATCAACGGCTGGCAGGAGAATGTCCTCATGCGGCTGGAGCTCGACACATGATCCCGTAATCAACGGAGGTGAAAGCCATGGGCAGCATTTTTGAAACCGAACACCTGATCATCCGACTATTCCGTCCCGAGGAGGCCCGGCGCCTGTATGAGGTTCATCTGGACGAAAACGTCAAAAAGTGGTTCCCGAACGAAAGCTATGCAGACGTTGAAGAAGCCGCGGATGCGATCCGCTTCTTCAACGATTGTGTCGATCATGACCGACTTCCCTATGTGCTGGCTGTCGAATCGAAGGAAACAGGCGAGCTGATCGGGGATACCGGAATCAACGAATCCGACGGCAAGCCCGGTGAAATTGAGATCGGCTATGTGATCTGCAAAGCGTTCAGCGGAAAAGGCTATGCCACCGAACTAGTCCGCGCGATGACGGAGTTCGTGATGGCAAAGTTTGAGATCCCTGTTCTGTACGGCCGCGTCATACACGGAAACGATGCTTCTGCCAGGGTCCTTGAGAAGAACGGGTACACGTTTGTGAAAGAAGAATTCGGCGCGGAAGATGACCCCTACGGGCACGGAATGCAGGTATACAGGAAAGGCTGAACAATGAAGATCACCACGATCCTCTGGGATGTAGACGGGACCCTGCTTGATTTCGACGCCGCAGAACGCGCCGCCATCAAGAGCCTGTTCCTGGACTTTGGCTTCGGGGAATGCACCGATGAGATGGTTCGCCGGTATTCGGAGATCAACAACACCTTCTGGCAGCGGCTGGAACGCAACGAGATCACGAAGCCGCAGGTGCTGGTCGGGCGGTTTGAACAGTTCTTCGGGGAAGTCGGAGTTCCGGTTTCCCTCGCAACGGAGTTTAACCGGAAATACCAGCCCCACCTGGGTGACACCATTGTCTACAGGGACGACAGTCTCAACATCATCCGGTCGCTACGCGGCAAGGTGAAGCAATATGTCGTCTCAAACGGAACGGTCGTCGCCCAAACCAAAAAGCTGACCCTTTCCGGCCTCGGTGAACTGATGGACGGAGTCTTCCTGTCGGAACAAATCGGCGTCGAGAAGCCCAATAAGTCCTTCTTTGATGCCGTCCTCGCCAAAACTAAACCAGCCAATCTCACGGAAATGATGATCATCGGGGATTCCCTGACAAGCGATATCCGGGGCGGGAACAATGCCGGAATCCAAACCTGCTGGTACAACCCGAAGCACCTTCCGGCTCCGGCAGAATACCGGATCGACTATACCATCGATGACCTGCATCAAGTGTTTGCAATCGTTGAATCCTGAAAACACCTTATAGCAGAATTTCACAGCAAAAAGGATGCTCACAGATGAGAATCGAAACAGACAGACTGATCATCACAGAGTTCACGATGGACATGGCACAGAATGTTCACGAGAATTCGCTCGATGAAGACAATCGCCGGTTCGTTCCGGATGAAGTCTTCGAAACGATTGAGGACGCGCGGGAAACCATTGCGTTCCTGATGGCCCAATACGGGAAATCCGATGGACCTCTGTGCTATCCCGTGATCACTAAAACCCTCGGACTGAACATCGGATATGTCCAGATGGTCCCGATTGGAAACGAAAACTGGGAAATCGGGTATCACATTGCGAAGAGCCACACCGGAAACGGCTATGCCACCGAAGCTGTCAAGGCATTCTTGCCGGTCATGGCAAAAGCAATCGGAATCGATCAGGTAACTGGAATCTGTCTCAGCGAGAATGTGGCTTCCAAGCATGTCCTGATCAAATGCGGGTTTGTTCCGGTTTTTGAAGGGATCGGCGATTATCAGGGTGAAAAGCGTGAAGTGTTCAGGAGCGTCTGGAAGATGCCAACGAATGATAACCCCCCAGGCGTTAAGGTTCCTGGACAGCATGGAAAAGCACGGCAAACACGAAGCAGGGTATGAATTCGCTGAAGCGCATCCTCTCGCGGAATCAGCCGACCTTCAGGAAGCGTTCCAATGGGCGAAGGAGCTTTGTGCTTTCATGAACGATCGCTATGATGATGAGACAGTCAAAGCGATCCGCATGGACTGCGCCTGCGGTCCGGCATCCGAACATGCCAAAGAGTTAAAGGCAATCTTTGAAAAGGAACCAGATCCGTCAGCCTTTGTCGAAAACATCAACCGTTTGGACCTCGGGTTTTCTCTGGAATATGATGGAACTTCCTACTTTCTGATTTATCCGGTGTGCTACTGCGACTGCGTGAATCAGATCGATGAAACGCTGCCAAAGGCTTGGTGCTACTGCACCGTTGGATACAGCAAGCGATTGTTCGAAACCATTCTCGGCCAGGAGATCCAGGCGGAGTTGCTGAACAGTGTGAAACTTGGGGACGCAACTTGCAGGATCAGGATAACAGCACAAGAGCCATGACAAGATCAAGGGAGATGCAGACACATGATCGACTTGGATCGGATCACGGCTTGCGGCGAGTGCTGTGACGGATGTGAAAAGAAAGCGGACGGCCGCTGCCCCGGCTGCATTGAGGCAGACGGCCGGGTCCCGGAATGGGCGGAATCCGGGCAATGCAAGGTGCATGCCTGCACAAGAGAGCATCATGTGCGGTTCTGCGGACTGTGCGCGGAATTCCCTTGCCAGGAATTGCCATCCATGATATTCTGGAATCCGGAGATCATCCCCCACATGACAGCCCTGCGGGATGAAGCCCGCAGGCAGGACAAAGAACGGAGGAACTCGTGATGGATGAAACCGAACTGACAATCAAAGAAGTCGCCCCGGGTATTTATCTGATGGATGAAGCCCACGCTACAGGTTATCTCGTGATCGGAGATGACAAAGCCTGTGTCATCGACACCATGAACGGTATCAACGACCTGCATCAGGCTGTCCGGGAGATTACGGACAAGCCGCTCATCGTCATCAATACCCACGGCCACCCGGACCATATCTTCGGGAATCTGTATTTCGATCAGGCCTATCTGCATCCGGCAGACCTGCCGTTGGCGCGCTCGTTTGCGGAAGAGCCGGAATTCCTGGAGTTTTGCGAGGAAAAGCATCTCCACTTCCCGCCGTTCCTTGAGACCCGCGAAGGCGATGTCTTTGATTTGGGTGGACGGCACCTCGTAGTTTACGAACTCCCCGGCCACACACCCGGCGGGATCGTGCTGCTGCTCAAAGAAGACCGCATCCTGTTCACCGGCGACAGCATCAACCACCATCTCTGGATGCAGCTGGACGGCTGCTCGCCGATGGCTGAGTTTGTAAAGAACCTGGATCGGATCATGTTCCTTGAGAAGGAAGCCGACCGCATCCTGCACGGCCACGCGGATGACTTCGACGACATTTCCCTGATGCGCTGCCTTCGCAACGGCGCGGAAGAGCTCAGCCTTGGCCACACGGAGCATGACGAACCCTATCACTACTTCGGCGGCGAAGTCCGCCAGCACTCCTTCTCCGTCCTCCCCGACCGCCACTACCAGTCTTCCAACCATGTGATCTGTTATGATCCGAAAACGCTGTAAAGTGAAGTTACGCAGTTTATGGAGATGATCCCTATGACCCTTACGACCGAACGTCTCATCCTTCGCCCTTGGAATGAAGCGGACGCAGAGGAATGCTATCGGTACGCTAGCGATCCGCGTGTGGGGCCGATTACTGGATGGCCTGTTCATACCAGCGTAGAAAACAGCCGACAGGTAATCCGGGATGTCCTGATGTGCCCGGAAACCTATGCGATCGTGCTGAAGGAAACCGGCTTGCCCATCGGCAGCATCGGCCTGCATCACGATGATCTGGCTGAAAAAGACGATGAGACCGAACTTGGCTTTTGGCTGGGTGTTCCGTACTGGGGACAAGGCCTCGCGACAGAAGCGGCGCGGGAGCTGCTCCGCCATGTGTTTGAGGACCTGAAGCTCGAGCGTGTCTGGTGCGGGTACTACGACGGCAACGAAAAATCGAAGCGCGTGCAGGAAAAGCTTGGCTTCAGGTACCAGTGGACAACCGAGGAAGTCCCCGTCCCGCTGATGGGTGAAACGAGAAAGGGCTATGTCAGCCTGCTGACCAAAAAGGATTGGCTGGCAAGCCACTGAGGAGGCTATCGATGGATTACCAAACCGAACAACTGATCCTTCATTTCGTAACACCAGACGATGTGTCCGAAGTTGCCCGGACATGGCCGTCCGATCATCGACCGGTCTCGGAAGAGGAAGCACAGGGTGCGATTTCCTATATGCGTGACAGCTATGCAAGGAACACCAAGGGCTGTATTTTTCATCTGTGCCTTGCTGTGTACAGTAAAGGCGATCCCCGGACCATCATAGGGTGGTGCGGATTGGACGGAAGGAGCAGCCACACCGAGCCTGAAATCTTTATCCTTCTGGATGAGGAATATCGCGGCAAAGGATATGGAACACAGTGTGTGAAGAAACTGCTGCAGATTGCAGCGGAGGATTATGGTCTGTCCAGCGTTCACGGCGGATGTGATAAAGAGAACCTCGCTTCCAAACGTGCCATGGAAAAAGCCGGCATGGTGCAGTACGGAACGGAAGAGAATGGGGATCCGGTGTTCAGGTTCTGTGCCAAGAAGTAAGTAGCAATGAATCACCCGTTTATCTCCGCGCAGGAAAACCCTTCCACCGCTGCGGCGGTCCCCCTCCCCACTGCGGTGGGGAGGCTGGGGTTTCACGCATCCTTTACAGTACTGCCTTTGGTTCCCCATCGCAATGGGTTCGAAGCGACTGGGAAACTGTCTGGTAGACAGTTTCCAGCGGAGAACGGGCGGCAGCCCCGGAGAGCTCCCGCCGCAGCGGGTGAGAGGTCCCCTGCAGACAATTAAGCAAGGAGCAGCTCATGCAAAAAAACCTGATCCTCATCAGCGGCTCTCCCTGTGTCGGAAAAACGGCGGTCGGAGAACGGCTGTTTGAGAGCTATGACAACAGTGCGTATCTGGACGGGGATTGGTGCTGGTGCGTTCATCCGTTTTCCGTCGCGGACAAACGCCTGCGCAACGGGGACAAGAGCATGTCCTTTGTCCTTTCGAACTATCTGGATTCGGGTTTTGCGTATGTGTTCTTCACGTCCGTTGTCCTGACGGATCCCGGGATCCGCGAAGGGATTCTGAACGGGATCACAGCCACTGATTACAGGACCATCGGCTTTACGCTGACCTGTTCGGAAGAAACGCTGAAAAAGCGGCACGACAAGCGCGGCGATCAGGGCGAGACGAACTATTTCTGGCTCCGCCTCCCGCCGTACCCGGAGGATATCGTCATCAATACCGACAGCAAAAGCATCCGGGAAGTCGTCAGGGAAATGAAAGGGTACATCGATTCTTTGACTGCACAGACCGGTAAGACCGTTTGAGGAGGAATATCCTTGAGAGAGATGCAGCATGACAGCTCCACCATCGCGTGGAACGCCCTTGGCGACGAATGGTTTGAGCTGGCGCAGACAGGCGAGAGCCGGATCTGCTTTATCATGCCGCATATGCTCCGGCTGATGGGCGACGTGGCCGGCAAGCGGATCCTGGATCTGGGATGCGGAGAAGGCGGCTATTCCCGGGAGCTCGCAAAGCGCGGCGCAAGCATTGTCGCCGTGGACTGTTCCGTGAAAGCCATCGAATACGCCATCTCCCTGGCAGAAAAAGAGAATCTGCCCATCGACCACTATGTCCGGAACAGCAACGACCTGTTCGGCATCGCGTCCGAACAGTTTGACATTGTGCTCTGCTCAATGATGCTCATGGACTGCGAGGACTTCGACGGCACGCTGCGGGAGGCATACCGCGTGCTGAAGCCAGGCGGACGGCTGTTTGCGAGCGTCCTGCACCCCTGTTTCGACGGAAACAAGGAGACCGGGATCGGTCGGGAGGGAGTCGGCGAAAGCCGGTACGCGGTGGTGATGAATTACTTCGAGCCGAAGGAGTGGGAAGCACCTTTGCACAAGGGCACCATCCCTGTGATCTGGCGGCACCGGACGCTGGAGGACTATGTGAAAGCTTTCCTCCGGGCAGGATTCACGATCGTGGATCTGAACGAACCCCGGGCCACCGAAGAACAGGCAGCATCCTCCGTCGCCCTGTCGTTCCTGCGGAGAATCCCGCTGTATCTGTATTGGGAACTGAAGAAGTGAGTTTCATGATTGGAATGTAAGAAGATTGATCGTATTTCCGGAGGTATACCATGGTCTATTACAGCGACGATGAGCTCGTCATCCGCAACATGGTACCGGGTGATGACCAGGTCTTTACGGATGAAGAACTTGCCCAAGGCTGGCATGCGGATATCGAAAAGTACCGGATGCGCCTGCGGCATCAGGAAGAGGGGAAATGCGTTTCCCTGACGGCCGAGTACCGCGGGCAGCCCGCCGGTTACATCAATATCTACAGGACTCCTTCCGAAGAGGGAAATCCGTTTGTCGGGCACGACTGGCCGGAAATCATAGATTTCGGCGTCCTGCAGAAATACCAGCGGAAGGGCATCGGCTCCCGGCTGATGGACGCAGCCGAACGGATTGCCGGAGAGTGGGCCGACACGGTCTGCCTCGGTGTCGGGCTCCACAACGGCTACGGAAGCGCGCAGCGGATGTATGTCAAGCGCGGTTACATCCCGGACGGTTCCGGCGTGTGGTACAACGGTAAGCCTTGTACACCTTACGACACGATCTATACGAACGACGACGACCTCATCCTGTATCTCTCCAAGAAACTGCATGAATGACGCAAGCAAGGAGGCCACCCACGATTGGAAAACACACCTGACCGCGTGATCCTGGTCCACCGGGACCGTTACCTTGTCCGCCACGATGTCGAAGAACTTTATTGTGTTTTGGCAGGAAACCTCCGCTACCGGGACGAGTTCCCGGTCGTCGGGGACGAAGTGGAAATCACCGTGAACCCCTACGGCGACAGCCTGATCCGGACGATCCTCCCCCGCCGCACCGTCTTCTGCCGCCCGGACCGCGGCGGCCACGCGGACGGCTTCGTGAAGACCATGCAGGTCCAGCCACTGGTTGCCAACATGGACTATGTGTTCATCATCACATCCCTGAACCAGGATTTCAGCCTGAGCCGCATCGCGCGCTACGCCGCCATGGCTACCGCGGGCGGAGCGATCCCGGTCGCCATACTGACCAAAGCCGACGTCTGCCCCGATGCGGAAGCCATGGAAGCCAAGGTCTCCGCGCTAAGTGAAGGCTTGGAAGCTGTATCCGTGAGTTCCTACACAGGTTTCGGACTGGAGCGCCTGAAGAAGTATCTCATGCCCGGCACGACTATCGCCCTGCTCGGTTCTTCCGGCGCCGGGAAATCGACGCTGATCAACACCCTGGCCGGTCGCGAAGTCATGCGCACAAGTGAGATCCGCGAGGAGGACGCGAAAGGCCGCCACACGACCACGCACCGGGAAATGATCGATCTCAACGGCGTATACCTGATCGATACCCCCGGCTTACGGGAACTCGGCATGATCGATGCCGAAACCGGCCTCGCCGACACGTTCTCCGACATCGCCGAGCTGATCACCCGGTGCGCCTTCTCAGATTGTAGGCACCAGACCGAACCCGGCTGCGCGGTCCGGCAGGCCCTGCAGGACGGCACGCTCTCCCCCGAGCGCTGGGAGATGTACAGCAGACTTGAGCAGGAGAATAATTGGAGCAAAACGAAAAAGAACGAAAAGATGATGAAGATTGCCATGTGGCAGCGGGAATACAGCCGCGCCGGCATCATCCACAGATGACAAAGGAGGCCGATCCTTTGATGAAGATCCCGGAACAGGCAACTGCCCTGTATGCGCTGGACAACTGCGAGTTTTTTCCTGTCCCCGGTCACGACGGCGGCCGGAACAAAGCCTGGATCATCAGGCAAAACGGAGAAAAGAAATATGTCCTCCGCGTCTCTGACCTCGATGACCGTGCAGAAGAAGACTATCTCGCCGAAACGGAATTCATCCATTACCTTGCCGCGAACAGCGGCCCTGTAGCAGACGTGATCCCTTCGATCCACAACCGGCTGGTTGAACACGTCGATTGGAATGGTAAGAAAGTTTTTGTTATCCTGTTTTCCTACGCAAAAGGGATCTTCCTCTATGACAATGGATACCGTTACCGGGAAGGAGCGTCTCTCGAAGAGTATTTCTTCAACACCGGCAGGACTCTCGGCGCGATCCACCGACTTTCTAAACAATATGTGCCTTCCCACCACCGTCCGGATTACTTCGACAAGTACAATATGGATTACCTCGGAAAGCTGATCCCTGATAATTTTTCGGATTTGAAGAAGGCGATTGCCGATCGGTTGGACAAATTCAAAGCCCTTCCGAAAGACAAGAACAGCTACGGCCTCGTACATTTCGATTACAGCGACGGCAATTACCATATCGACATGAGCACCGGCGAGATCACGGTCTTTGATTTCGACAACTGCATGACCTGCTGGTACCTGTTTGACCTGGCCAACCTATGGACACACGGCGAAGGATGGTGCCGCGGCATCCCGGACCCGAAAGCACAGAGGGCCTATATGTGGCACTACTTCAACACGATCCTGGAAGGCTACCGGGCCGAAACGGATATTTCGGAAGAACTGCTCGCAAAACTGCCCCTGTTCATTGATATGGTGCTCATCGAAAGTATCGTCGATGCTTTCGAATGTGCGGTGCGGGAAGGCGAAGAGCTAGACTTTGAGGATATCGAGGACGCTGCGGAATGCCTGATCCAAGGGATTCCATACGCGGGAATCGGAGAAGCATAATGAAAAGTCGGTGACCCGATCAAAGGCCACCGACGATTCTTTGTTTTGGGTTTATCCCAGGGTCACCACAACCTCGTGCTTTTTCCCGTCAGCGAAGACCGGAAGGACATTGCCGTCGATGGCCTTGCCGTCGACTGTGACCATCTTGACGCCGCGGCAGACATGGGCCGCGTTGTCGATACGGATGTCGTAGGTCGCGCCGCGGAAACGGCGGGAGACGCTGTAGCCGTCCCAGGTGTGCGGGATGCAGGGATCGATCTTCAGGCCGTCCCAGTCGGGCTTGATGCCGAGGATATAGTTGGAAATGACATAGAAGTTCCAGGCGGCGGTACCCGTCAGCCAGGAGTTCTTTGCCTGCCCGAAGTTTGGGGCATCCTTGCCCGCGATCATCTGGCTATAGACGTAGGGTTCCATCTTGTGCAAATCGCTGATTTCCTCGCGCCAGGCGGGGGCGATGCGGCTGTAGAGATCGAAGGCACGGTCGCCGTGGCCCACGACGGTCTCCGCCGCAATGATCCACGGATTGTTGTGGCAGAAGATGCCGGCATTTTCTTTATACCCGCAGGGATAGGACGAAACTTCACCCAACTCGAGATGATAGGTCTTGTAAGCCGGCTGGAGCAGCACGATGCCGTGCTCGGTCTCAAGATACTTGTGCACGCTCTCGAGCGCCTGCTCGGCCTTCCCGTCCTCAACGCCCACACCGCCCATGATGCAGTAGCCCTGGCTCTCGATGAAGATCTTGCCGTCGTCGCACTCATGGCTGCCGACCTTGTGGCCCAGCGCGTCATAGGCGCGGACAAACCACTCGCCGTCCCAGCCGTCGGTCTCGATGGCCTTGACCATCTTGTCGATCTCGGCCTGGGCCTTTGCGGCAGCTTCGTCATTGCCGCGGCGCTTTTCGAGGGCAACCAGTTCGGGACCGATGGCCACGAACATGCCGGCGATCAGCACGGACTCGGCCACGCGGTCGTCTGGGGCATTCGGGTTGGAGAAGGTCTGGAAGCTCTCGTCGGGGGTATCGGAGTAGCAGTTCAGGTTCAGGCAGTCGTTCCAGTCGGCACGGCCGATCAGCGGCAGGCCGTGCGGGCCGAGGTTGTTGACCACATGATAGAAGCTGACCTCGAGATGCTCCATGAGCGTTCCGCAGTCATCGGGATTGCAATCGTAGGGCGTAGCCTCATCGAGGATCGAGTAGTCACCGGTCTCCTTGATGTAAGCCGCGGTACCAGCAATCAGCCACAGCGGGTCGTCGTTGAAGCCGCCGCCGATGTCGTTGTTGCCCTTCTTGGTCAGGGGCTGGAACTGGTGGTAGCAGCCGCCGTCGCGGAACTGGGTCGCCGCGATGTCGAGGATGCGCTCGCGGGCGCGCTCCGGGATCTGGTGCACGAAGCCCAGCAGGTCCTGGGAAGAATCACGGAAGCCCATGCCGCGGCCGACGCCGGACTCGAACATGGAGGTCGAACGGCTCATGTTGAAGGTCACCATGCACTGGTAGGGATTCCAGATGTTGACCATACGAGAGAGCTTTTCGTTGTCGGTTGTCAGCGTGTACGCACTCAGGAGGTTGTCCCAGTGCTTCTTCAGTGCAACAAATGCGGCGTCGATCTGCTCGTCGGTGGTCAGCAGGTCCAGCATGGCCTTCGCGGGCTTCTTGTTGATGACGCCGGGGGCCTCGAACTTCTCCTCCACGGGGAGCTCGACGTAACCAAGCACAAAGTTGAACTTCTGTGTTTCGCCGGGAGCCAGGGTGACCTTCATCTGGTGGGCCGCCATGGGCTGCCAGCCGGAAGCCACGGAATTGCCCATCTTCCCGGTCACGACGCTCTGCGGCGCGTCAAAGCCGTTGTACAGGCCCAGGAAGGTCTCCATGTCGGTATCGAAGCCGTCCACGGGCTTATTCACGGCATAGAAGCTGTAGTGGTTGCGGCGCTCACGGTACTCGGTCTTGTGGTAGACGACGCTGCCTTCGATTTCGACTTCGCCGGTGGAGAAGTTGCGCTGGAAGTTCAGCATGTCGTCCTGCGCGTTCCAGAGGCAGAACTCCACAAAGCTGGTGAGGATCAGATCCTTCGGCGCTTTCGTGTTGTTGGTCAGGCTGATCTGGTGCACCTCGGCGTTGATACCCAGCGGCACGAAGGAGAGCTGGCTGGCCTTGACGCCGTTCTTTTCGCCGGTGATGACGGTGTAGCCCATGCCGTGGCGGCAGGCATAGCTGTCCAGCTCAGTCTTGGTGGGCTTCCAGCCGGGATTCCACACGGTGTCGCCGTCCTTGATATAGAAATAGCGGCCGCCGTTGTCCACGGGGAGATTGTTGTAGCGGTACCGGGTAATGCGGCGCAGACGGGCGTCGCGGTAGAAGCAGTAACCGCCGGCGGTGTTGGAGATGATGCCGAAGAAGTTCTCGCTGCCCAGGTAGTTGATCCAGGGATAGGGCGTGCGGGGGGTCTCGATGACATACTCGCGCGCCTTGTCGTCAAAGTGACCGTATTTCATGCCGAAAAGCCTCCTCAGGAGTATTTGCAGGGTCAGTATAGCACAAACCGACGCCCCTGCAAAGGGGTGTCGGCATGAAAAAACGCGGCCGCAGGGCCGCATTTTGCAGAATCGTGGATCACTTCTTCGCTTCCGCGGAGAGATACTTCCAGCACAGGGCCGCGAGCACACCGCCCACCATGGGCGCCAGCAGGAAGACCCACACGTTGGCCAGGGCGTCGCCGCCCATGAAGATCGCCGGGCCGAAGGAACGGGCTGGGTTCACGGAAGTGCCGGTGAAATAGATGCCGAGGATGTGGACCAGCGTCAGGCTCAGGCCGATCACCAGGCCTGCCACCTTGCTGTACTCGGGCTTGGAAGTCACGCCGAGGATCGCCAGGACGAACACGAAGGTCAGGATGACCTCGATGATCAGGGACGCGCCTACATTGTTGTTGAAGAGACCGTTGCAGCCCAGGCCCAAACCCTTCACGGCCTCAGCGCCTTCGGCGACTTTGTCGTACACGTTGTCGGGCCCGAGCACACCCAGCAGGGCGGCCGCACCGGCGATGGCACCGGCGAACTGCGCGACGATATAGCCGATGAAGTCTTTCAGGTTCATTTTGCCCGAGGCCAGCATGGCGATCGAAACGGCAGGGTTGATGTGACAGCCGGAGATGTTGCCGATGGAATAGGCCATCGCCACGATCACCAGGCCGAAAGCCAGCGCTGTCAGCAGGTAAGCGGCATTGCCCTCCGCCGTGCAGCCGACCACCGCGGCGGTGCCGCAGGCGAAGAAGACCAGGACAAAGGTTCCGATGAATTCCGCAATGTACTTCTTCATGAATGAATCAAACTCCTTTCCGGTTTCTGGAAACGGTTTACAGGGCTATTGTAGCACGTTTTCCTTCCATAGACAATCCGTTCGGTTTTATTTTGCATGTATTTCCGGTGTCTTCACGAATTTTGATCCACTTTCCCGGTCCGGGTGATCTGCTCCAGCTTCTTGATCTGTTCGACGCGCTGGATGATCTTCTCCTCCCAATCGTCGTCCTGGGCGTCGAGGCGATACGCCCGGAAGCCATACTGCCCCGCAGAGGAGCAGACGACTTCCTCGTCATCGATGTGCAGGGAGATCCGGTAGCGGTTCGGGAGTTTCTGCGGCATGACGGTTTTGTTTTTCCCCTGAACCTCCCGCTGGTGGCGGTCCCCGTTCACGATGCCGTCAAACCGGACGCCGTAATGGCGGAAGAGGTTGGTAATGTAGCGCTCTGTCCGGAACGAGGACGTGTAAACCCAGACTTCATAGCCCATTTCCTGCAGCTTATGGATCAGATCGGGTGTCCCGAGGCGGAGACGCTCGGTATACATCCTGCACCACGGGAAGTGCAGCGGCGGTTCGGTCTTGTGGGTCTTCGGCGAGACGAAGAGCACCTCGTCCAGGTCGAAGGATACCCGCATCTTCTCGACAATCGGTTTATGATTCATGTCGGTCCATCTCTCCAATAATACCCATGACCTTGCTTGACCAAATATCGTCCGATTTCTCCAGATTGTGCGTTTCGATCCCCTTCCGTCCGCTGACCGTGCGGAAGACGATGTTCCGGTCGATATGTGTCACGGACTGATACTTGGCCTCCAGCATTTTGTCCAGTTCCTTTATGATGCTGGCACCACGCGGGCTTTTTCGGGCGGTGCCGGTCACGATGCCCGTTACCCGGCAGTTGTAAAGCATGAACAACCGCCTGATATAGTCCAGGGAATAGTATTGCGGCGTATAGACCCAGATATCGTACCCGTGTTGGTTGAGATAGTTGAACAGCGCCGGAATGCCGATCCTGATCCTCTCCCTGAAGATCCGGTTTGCCGGGAAACCGAGCTTTTTCTCGGCCTGCTGGTCCCCCTCCGCGCAGAAGACAACTTCATCCAGGTCCAGCACGGCGCGCTTCCGGGCCCCGGTTTTCCGGATCATCTCCCGGATATCCTTCTCCTGGGTCAGGTCGACGATCTCCACCCGGATCTTTCGGATCCCCGCCCGCATCGCCGCGATCCAGCGATGATGGCCGTTGAGGATCATATACCCTTCCGGCGCGGTTTTCTCGATGATGAGCGGCTCTGCGGCACTGCTTCCCATCAGTTCCAGTGTTGAAAAGTTCCCGTCGGCCTTCCGGTATTCCTTTTCATACCGCGAAATGATTTCCATGTTCGGTCCGATCTCCGGAAAACAAAACTCATCGTCCGGATTCGGGTGCAGCCTGGAACAGTCCATCTTCCGGATCATGAACCGCCTGATCAAACCGGCCTTGACGGGATAATAAACCCCTTTGACCTGCTTGACTTCCTGATTCAGGAAATCCCGGAGATCCGTTTTCCCGATGATCATATTCCCACTCTCCTCGCCGCCAGGACCGCGCTTAGTCCGGATACTCCATGCTTCCCTCCGAGCATCCCTTCAGCACATTCACATACGCCTTCGCTTCCCTGCGGGCACCCGGGAGATCATGCCCCCTGTAATTCCCGCATTCTCTCCGCTTTGCCCCGGGAATCGGCCCGGTAAAGTCGGCGGCAAACGCAAACGCCTCCAAACACAGCTTCAGCGCGTCCGCCTTGCCGACCTTATCCCGAAGGATGAGATAAAACCCCGTCCGGCAACCCATCGGACCGAAGTATATGACTTCATCGGTCAGAGGGGAGGAGCGCACATAGGTGGCGATCAGGTGCTCCAGCGTGTGTAACGCACCCTGGCCGAGATAATCCCCGGCATTCGGGACTTTCAGCCGTAGATCATAGGTGACACAGTCCCCGTCCACTCGGGAGACATACATCCCGGGTTTCAGTGTATCGTGATTGACGGTAAAGGAAGCAATTTTGCGCAGCATAGCGGGGCTCCTTTCGCCTTCTGTTTTTTGTTGCGTTCATCATACCATGATGCAGATGAAATGGCAAGCAAGAACCAAAATTCACCCGGCCTGCATGCTGGGTGAAAGGTATGAGAGCTTCACTCTTTCTCTTCTTCGCTGACTTTCTTCTTTTTGCGGAGGCCTCTGGCCGCGGCGCTGGCTCCGCTGCCCCCTCCGCCGAGGCCCTTCCCCAGCACTTTGCCAAGACGGCTGCCGGATCCTCCGCCGGAACGGGTCCCGGTTGAACGGCTTGTGGTTGTCCTGGAGGTTTGGGTGGTTGTGGTGCGGGTTGCCTGCAGATTGGTATACAGACCGGCGTTCACGGTGATCTTTACAATCACGCGGCAGGTGTACAGCGGATGTTCTTTCTCCGTGGCGGGAATCCGTTGCACCCGGCCGCAGGCCTCAAGAGCTTTCAGCAGTGCATCAAGCAAGTCTTCCCGGATTTCCACAAACACCGAGTTGCTGTCCTGGACAGCCAGTACGGTTCCCCCGTTTGCCGAGACGATCGCGCGGACCTTCGAGACAGCCGGGGAAAGATTGAACTGTCCGCTCCGCCCCGTTGTCAGGCCAATCTCCACCCTGACCCGTCCGGGAACGGATGCGCTCCCTTCGGATGCGGCTGCCAAGGCAGATCCTGCCGCAAACAGAACGCCTGCCGCGACCAACAGAACAAAGAGAAGAAGACGGGCTGCGCGCCGAAGGAGGCGCATCAGGCGGAACACCCTGCGAACAAAGCGATAGGCGAAACGGGCAAGAATCATGCGGATGATCATCGTCGTGTCCTCCTTTCCCGGACTGCAGCGTTCTCTCGCTGTGTCCATACCATAGCATTCCCGGAAGTTCCCCGCAACGAATCCTGTCCGAAAGCATCACAGGAAGGTCTGAATTGTCAGCGCATGTCCCGGCTCTCCGTCCGGTTGCCTTTCCGCCCTTTCTGTGCTATGCTCTGGCAGGCATTTGGATGCCGATGAAACTTTTTTGAAATTTGCTGTAACGAATTCCGGATCTGCGCGTCTAACCGGCGAGTCTGGCAAGAGGGGAGGTGAGGGCGTGACCCAGGAGGCTTTCGACAAGCTGTACGCAGCCTGCTATATGCGGGTGTTCTCCTATGCGATGACCCTGGCCGGCGACCGGTCGATGGCCGAGGAAATCACCCAGGAGACATTCTTCCGGGCTTTCTCGAAGCAGGACAGCTTCCGCGGTGAATCCGATGAGATCACCTGGCTGTGCGCCATCGCCCGGAACCTCTTCCTCGACGAGACAAGGCGGCGGGCCAAGGCAGCGCCTCCCCCGGAGGAAGTGGAAGATTCCGCAAAGGGTGTCGAGCAACTGGTCGCGGACAAGGATTCCTCGTTCCGCATCCATGTGGCGCTCCACGCAATGGAAGAGCCCTTCAAGGAAGTGTTCGAGCTCCGCGTCTTCGGGGAGCTGAGTTTCCGGGAAGTCGGCGCCATCTTCGGCAAAACGGAGAACTGGGCCCGGGTCACCTATCACCGCGCCAGACTGAAGTTACAGGAAAGGTTGGACGAAACATGAACGACGAATGCGAAGTCATCCGCGATCTGCTCCCGCTGTACGCCGACGAGGTCTGCAGCGAGAACAGCCGCAAACTGGTTGAAACCCATATTTCCGGCTGTCCGGAATGCCGAAACCTGATGGCAAAACTCCTCGACAACCGCATCGAACAGAACCTAACGGACGAAAAGAAAGACGTGATCGCCTACGGCGAGAAGCGCTTCCGCCGCCGCTCCACCGCGGTCGGCTCTGTAATCTCCGCCCTGTTCATGATCCCGATCCTCGTGTGCCTGATCGTGAACATCACCTCCGGCAGCGGCCTTGGCTGGTTCCTGGTCGTGCTCGCAGCGCTGGGCGTGGCAGCCTCCCTGATCATTGTCCCGATCATGGTGCCGGAAGACAAGCTCCTGTGGACCTTCTGCGCCTTCTGCGCGAGCCTACTTCTGCTGCTGGGCGTCGTCGCTCTGGTCTACGGCGGATCCTGGTTCTGGATCGCCTCCAGCGCGGTGCTCTTCGGGCTGAGCGTGATCTTCCTGCCCTTTGTCATCAAAGCCAAGCCTGTCAAGAAACTGTTGGGGAACGCAAACCGCCTGCTGGTTGTCCTGGGCATTGACGGCGCGCTGTTCGTGAACATGATGAACATGATCCGCTTCGACGGCAAACTCAACCTCAGCACGATCCTGTTCACGGTCGCCGTCGTTGCCGGGATCGCCATGGTCGCCCTTGAAATCATTCGGAAAAGAGGAAATGAACAATGAAGAATAAAGGCATTCTGAAGATCGGAATCATCGTCTGTGCGATTGTTCTGGCCGTAGCTGTTGCACTGGGCTTCACAGACACTCTGGGCTATCACTATCCGAACGAGGATCGTTATACCGCTGGAAATACAGAGATTTCAGAGACGGTCAAGAATCTGGACATTGAATGGATCAACGGCAAAGTGAACATCGCTTATCACATTGAGAACACTGTTGTCCTGAGCGAAACCTCGGACAAACCCATTACCGAAGATATGCAGCTGCGCTGGTGGCTGGACGGTGACACGCTGCGCATCCGGTTCGCAAAACCAAGGTTTGCTTTTGTACTCTCCTGGGGACAGCAAAAAGATCTGACTGTTACCTTACCGGAAGGGATCGCCTTGGCACAGGTCAATATTGAAGCTACATCGGGAGACCTCGTCATTCCGGCCATTCAGGCTGAAGAAGTAAAGCTGGACACCACATCCGGCGACATCAACGCCACGCTCACCGCGTCGGACATCACTGTCGAATCCACGTCCGGTGATGTCTCCCTGAACTTAGCCGGAGAACCCCGGGATACCTCGATCCGTACCACTTCAGGCGATGTTCACATCACGGGAAACAGCATGGATCGCTTATTCAGTCACTCCACCTCCGGCAACGTTGGGGTGGATGTCGAAAATCTGGCTTCAAGCTCCATTGAAACCACGTCCGGAGCCATTGAAGTGAAAACCCGTGAATTCAGGCATTTGAGCATCAAATCCACTTCCGGCAATGTATATGCACATTTGCCCACAGAACCAGGCTGGACAGCCAAAGTGAAGACGACAAGCGGAGTCTTCAATCATGACATGTATCTTCGTACGAACGGTGATGGCTACGTCTGCGGCGTTGGCAGTAGCAATGTCACGATCGAAACCACTTCGGGCAATGTACAGATCGATCCGGTAGATTAAAACACGTCATACCCTATACCGTCCGGGTCCCCTATCTGATAGGTTCATCCGGGCGGTTTTTCTTATGCCCGGATGAATGTCTTGCATGATTATGCAAAATGTGGTATACTCACACAGAAACAACCAACAGGAGGCAGGAGAATGCTTCGGGTCGGATTGACGTCAGCACCGAAGAGGACGGGTGCCATAGAAGCCAGAGAACAGGCCCTGCGCTGGCTGGAAGACCATCAATGCCATATAGTTCCGGAGGACGCCTTTGAGACCGACCATCCGGATGTGCTGGTGGCCCTCGGCGGCGACGGCACCATGCTGCGCTGCGCAGAGAAAGCCGCCGCGCTGGATGTCCCGATGATCGGGATCAATCTCGGCAACGTGGGCTTTCTCGCGGAGATGGAAGCGGACGGCATGACCGTTGCCCTGGAACGCCTCCTGCGGGGCGACTACACCGAAGAAAAGCGCGCCCTGCTGGCCGTGTGCCACGGGGAGGATCGCTTCCTGGCGCTGAACGACACGGTGATCTCCCGCGGTTCCTACCCGAGATTGATCCGCGTGCAGGCACGCCTGGACGATACCTGGGCCGGAGATTACCGGGCCGACGGTCTGATCGTCGCGACGCCCACCGGCTCGACCGGGTATTCACTCTCCGCGGGCGGCCCCATCATTGCCCCGGGCGTGGACTGCATGCTCATCACACCCATTTGCCCCCACTCCCTGCAGCACAGGCCCCAGGTGGTCCCCGGCAGCGCTTCCGTGACGCTGACGCTCCAGGCCGACGAGCCCCTCAATGCATCCCTGCAGATCGACGGCAAACACCGCGCCTCCCTGCGGGAAGGTGACTGCGTCACCATCTGCCGGGCCGAGGAGCAGGTGCGGCTGATCCGCATGCGCGAGACGGGATTCTTCGACCTGGTGCACCAGAAGCTGATCGAATGGTCCCGCTGACCCAACAGAATGAAAAGGACAGGTGAACCCTATGAAGTCGAACCGACACGCGGCGATCCTCGAACTGATCTCCACCCGCAGCATCGAAACCCAGGAAGGCCTGGCCGAAGCCCTGCGGCAAATGGGTTTCCAGGTGACCCAGGCGACCGTCTCCCGGGACATCAAGGAACTGCGGCTGGTGAAAGTGCTCACCCCCCAGGGGAGCTATAAGTATGCCCAGTCCACGGCGGAAGAGCGCAAGGTCAGCGACAAGCTCCTGTGGATGCTGCGCGAATCCATGCTCTCGGCGGTCGCGGCATCGAACCTGATCGTCGTGAAAACACTCTCCGGCTCGGCCAACGTGGCGGCCGAAGCGCTTGACAGTCTCGGCTGGCCCGAACTGCTCGGCACGATCGCCGGCGACAATACCGTGCTCCTCGTGACGCACACCGCGGAAGAAGCTGTCTCGGTGGAGCGCCAGCTGCGGGATCTGATGTCCTGACGGAGGCGCGCATGCTTCAGACACTCACCATCCGCAACATTGCCCTGATTGAGGCCCTGACCATCGACTTCGGACCGGGACTGCACACTCTCACCGGCGAGACCGGCGCGGGCAAGTCCATTATTGTAGATGCGGTCAACCTGGTCCTGGGCGGGAGGTCAGACCGCGGCTTGATTCGCACCGGCACTGAAAAAGCCAGCGTCGAAGCGGTCTTCAGCGAGGACACCACCGGGGGCATAGCCAGCTGGCTCAGGGAAAAAGAAATCGACCCGGAGGACGGCCCGCTTATCCTCTACCGCGAGATCACCGTCACGGGCCGCAGCATCTGCCGGGTCTGCGGTGTCGCGGTCCCGCTGAGCACCCTGAAAGAGCTCGCGGAACAGCTGATGGACATCCACGGCCAGCACGAAAACCGTTTTCTGATGGACAGCCGCTATCATCTGCAGCTCCTCGACGGTACGGGCGGCGCGGCGCATCAGGCCCTATTGCAGCAAACCACCGAATCGGCGGATGCTTTTTTGCGCTGTCACCGCCGTTACGCCGCCCTTGTGAGAGAAAACCAGCAGCGGCAGGCCCGCCGCGAAGAGCTGGAAAAGGCGGTCGCGGAACTGGAAAAGGCACATCTGAAACCCGGGGAAGAAGAGACCTTGCGCGAAGAGCGCGAGCGCAGCCGCCACGCCGGGCACATCGCCGAGGGGCTTCGCAAAGCCTATACCGGCATCGCAGGCGGCGATCCCGACCCAGCCCTGGCCCTGCTCCGCCCCGCCGCGGACGCCCTGGACGGCATTGCCTCCTATGGCGAGACCTACCGTTCCCTGGCCCAGCGGGTGCGCAGCGCCTATTATGAACTCGAAGAGTGCGGTCATGAGATCAACGATCTCCTGAATACCGCCGCTTTCGACCCGGCGAGGGCCGAGCGCGTGGAAAACCGCCTGGCCCTGATCGCCCGGCTGGAACGCCGCTACGGAACAGATATCCCCGCAGTGCTGGCCGCCGGAAAACAGATGCAGACCGAGTTGGATGCGTTGGCGGAAGCGGATGTCGAATCCGGGAGGCTGGAGAAAGAGGACCGGGCCTTGCTGGCGGATTACCGCCAGAAGGCAAAAGCCCTGACGGAAGCCCGGATGCAGCTGGCTTCGCGTTTCGAAATCGGGATGACCGAACAGCTGAAAGACCTCGGGATGGAATCCACGGTCTTCAAAGTCGATTTCGCTCCCCGCCCCGCCAAACCGAGCCTTCCAAGGGTCACGGGCGACGATGACGTTTCCTTCCTCATCTCCCCCAACCCCGGTGAACCGCTCAAGCCCCTGAGCAAGATTGCCTCCGGCGGTGAGCTCTCCCGCCTGATGCTGGCCCTCAAGAACATGGAAGCCGTACGCGGCGGCGTGGACTGCATGGTGTTCGACGAGATCGACACGGGGATTTCCGGCCGCGTCGCACAGGCTGTGGCTGAAAAGATGGCGTCCATTTCGCGTCAGCGGCAGGTGCTGTGCGTCACCCACCTTCCCCAGCTTGCTGCGATGGCAGACACCCAATTGCTCGTCGAAAAGACCGTCTCGGATGGCCGCACCGGCACGCATGTCCGCTGTCTCACCGAAACCGAACGCATCGACGAGGTCGCCCGGATGCTCGGCGGCGCTTCCGGCAGCGATGAAAGCGCGCACGATCACGCCGCGCACATGCTGGAAGCGGCACGGGAACTGAAGGCAAAAACGCCGTAAATATGCATATGAATATCCCGGAAGCCGTCTAGTTGGCTTCCGGGATGACTTTGTTTTCAGCAACTGTTCAGTCCTTTTTGAAACCTCACCCCCAACCCCTCTCCTTTACTGTGAAAATGCAAAGCATTTTCATCTATCGTGATCAATAGTACTGCGTACTATTGATGGGTATTTCAGGAGAGGGGAGCTTCAAAGTGGCGCAAATCCTTGCCTTCCCCTGAAAGGGGAAGGGGGACCGCCGCAGCGGTGGATGAGGTTTCAGCTTGGCGAACTGACCAGTAACTTTTATTGAAACTCCCGCAGATAGATCACATTGCCATCCGGATCATAAAAGCTCATGTTCACGACGCCCCACGGCCTGGCGGTCGGTCCTTCGATGATCTCGGTCCCGCGTTCCAACAGCCCGCGATGATAGGACTGAATATCGTGAACCGTAAAGGCAAGACTGATGTTCCGGTTCTGATTGTTCTTGACCGAACCGTCATTGTAGATTGTCAGCATGGTTTCCTCTGCGATGAGGGTTTGGTGGACCTCATCATGATCATCGCCGGGGATTCCCAGCAGCCACCGATAGAAATCAGCCAGACGCCGGACATTGTTTGTTTCCAGACATACCTCGCCGATCTTCATGATGCGCTCCCCTTCCGCTCTTCGTACTCTTTGAGTTTCCCGGAGAAGAAGTTGAGTTTCCAGGTGACTTTGTCCAGATAGCGCTGCATCTCGGCCATACGGGCAATGACACTCTCACGGTGCTCGCGGAGCATCTCGACGCGCTCGCGGAGGGTCTGCTCCCCCTCGTTGGTCAGCGCCACGAAACGGGCGATCTCGTGCAGGGACATGCCGGTGTTCTTCAGGCAGCAGATGAGCCCCAGGCGTTCCAGGTCCTCATCCGAATACTGGCGGAAGCCGCCCTGGCTCCGCTCCACGCCGGTCAGGAGACCTTCCTTCTCATAATACCGCAGGGTATGGGCCGTGAGCCCCGTTTTTTCGCTGACATCCTGGATCGTATACATTCCGCAAATTTCCTCCCGAAAAAGACTTGACTTAGAGGTAACTTTAAGGATTAGAATCATCATACACCCTATGGAAATGTCTGTCAAGTCCAGATCAATTGAAGAGGAGGATTCACACCATGAACGAAACCCTGAAAACCCTTATCGAGCGCCGTAGCTGCCGCCGTTACAAGCCGGACCTGATCCCGCAGGAGACCCTTGATCAGATTCTTGAAGCCGGTACCTATGCCGCTACCGGCATGGGCAAGCAGTCCCCGATCATGATCGCCGTTACAGACAAGGAGACTAGAGATAAGCTCTCCAGGCTGAACGCTGCCGTCATGGGCAGCACCGGCGATCTGTTCTACGGCGCACCGGAACTGATCATTGTCCTGGCGGACCGCAGCGTGGGCACGTACCTCTACGACGGCAGCCTCGTCATGGGTAACCTGATGAATGCCGCCCACGCCCTTGGCATCGCCAGCTGCTGGATCCACCGCGCGAAAGAAGAGTTCGACAGTGAAGAGGGTAAAGCCCTGCTGCGCTCCCTTGGCATTGAGGGCGACTACGAGGGCATCGGCCACTGCATCCTCGGCTATGCCGCCGACGAACCCAAAGCCGCAGCGCCCCGGAAAGCCAATTATATCTACCGCATCTGAGCAGCGAAAGAGAGAAAAGCCATGCAAAACTTTACGTTCTACTCCCCCACCTTCTTCACCTTCGGCAAGGATGCCGAGAATCAGGCCGGCAGCCTGGTGAAGCGCTTCGGCGGCACCAGAGTCCTGATCCATTACGGCGGCGGCAGCGCCGTGCGTTCCGGCCTGATCGGCCGGGTCCAGGCCTCCCTGCACGCGGAGGGCATCCCCTATGTCACCCTCGGCGGTGTGCAGCCCAACCCGCGCAGCGGTCTCGTCTATGAGGGCATTGACCTGTGCCGGAAGGAAAAGGTCGATTTCATCCTCGCGGTCGGCGGCGGCAGCGCCATCGATTCCTCCAAAGCCATCGCCGCGGGCACGATCTATGACGGGGACTTCTGGGACTTTTACAGCGGCAAGCACATCGAGAAAGCCCTGCCCGTCGGCACGGTCCTGACCATCGCGGCCGCCGGCAGCGAGGGCAGCCCGGACAGCGTCATCACGAAGGAAGAGGGCATGTTCAAGCGCGGTGCCAGCGGCGACGCCATCCGCCCGAAGTTCTCCATCCTGAACCCCGCCCTGACACAGACCCTCCCGCCCTACCAGACGGCCGCCGGCATCACCGACATCATGGCCCACCTCTATGAGCGTTACCTGACCAACACCAAAGAAGTCGAGGTCACCGACCGTCTGATCGAGGCGCTGCTCCTGACCATGATCCACGAAGGCCCGCGCGTCATCGCCGACCCGGACAACTACGAGGCCCGCGCCAACATCATGTGGGCCGGGATGATGGCCCACAACAACGCTTGCGGCGTCGGTCGAAGCCAGGACTGGAACAGCCACAACATCGAACACGAGCTCTCCGCGCTCTACGACTGCGCACACGGCGCGGGCCTGGCCGTCACCCTGCCGGCGGTCTTCACCTATGTAATGAACCACGACGTGATGCGCTTCGCCCAGGTGGCCGTGCGTGTCTGGGGCTGCCAGATGGATTTCGCCCATCCCGAGGTCACCGCCCGTGAAGGGATCGAGAAGCTGCGCGCTTTCTTCACGTCCATCGGCATGCCGAAGAACTTCGCCGAACTCGGCGCGAAGGAAGAGGACATCCCCACACTGGTCAAGGCCCTGTGCCGCGGCGATGGTCGTCAGGGGACCATCTACGGCTTTGTTCCGCTGAACGAAGACGACTGCACAAAGATTTACCAGCTGATGATCAATCCCTGAGAAAGGGGAACCCACATGAGTCCGGTCACAGGCGCGCTGCGCACGATCCTTCCGGTGATGCTGATGCTGTTCCTCGGCGCGCTTTGCCGGAAAAAGGCGCTGATCTCACGGGAAGGCATTCAGGCCCTGAAAACCGTCGCGGTCCAGATTGCTCTTCCCGCGGTCTTGCTGCATACGTTTGCCGTGACGCAGTATTCACTACGGGATGTCATCATCCCGCTGATGATGTTCGGCGTCTGTGTGATCGCGTGGCAGCTCGGGAAGACACTCGGACCGAAGCTGCACATGACCAGCCCCTTCGTCCCCTACCTGACCACAGGTTTTGAGGCGGGGATGCTGGGCTACGCTCTATTCACCCTTTTGTACGGAAGCGAACGTGTTGCGGAATTCGCGAGAATCGATCTCGGCCAGGTCCTGTTTGTATTTACGCTTTACAAGATCTTACTGAACAGAGACGAGGGAAAACGAATTGCCCCGAAACAACTGTTCCGGGAAATGGCGCTCTCCCCCATCATCCTCGCCATTGTCGCAGGCGTGATCCTCGGGGCCACCAGCCTGTACCAGGCACTGGTTCCCTCCGGGATCAGTTCGATCCTCGACGCCTGCACGGATTTCGTCTCCGCGCCGACCGCCGCCCTGATCCTGCTGGCCATCGGCTATGACCTGGTCCTCGCCGATATTCCATGGAAAAGCACACTCTCGGTGGTCGGACTGAGGCTCGCTATCATGGCGGTCCTCGGCGCCGCGATGTTCGTCACACTTCGGCTGCTCTGGCCGGACATGCACAGCGAAGCGGCCGTCATCCTGATGTTCCTGCTCCCGCCGCCGTTCGTTCTCCCCGTTTTTGCCACCAGTGAGGACCAGCGGACGTATGTATCCGCCGCGCTGTCCATCTCCACGCTCGTTTCCATTCTTGGTTTTGCTGTATTAGCTGTTATCGGCCTTTAAGGTTCCCGATTCTTGAATTCCGGAGGAAACTGTCATGGATCAACTGTCCCATCGCAAGGCGTCAGCCCGCCTGCGTATCCTGAACCCGGACGGAACCCCCGCGGCAAATGCACAGGTACAGGCTGACCAGACTTCCCATCAGTTCCTGTTCGGCTGCGGCGCGTTCGACACCGTAGCCCTGATGAAGATCACGGATGAAGCCAAACGTGCCTTCATTCAGGAAAGGCTCGGGAAGTGGCTGAAACTCTTCAACTATGCGACCCTACCCTTCTACTGGGGCCGTTATGAGCCAACTGAAGGCCAGACCGCCGAGCGCGAAACCATGGCCGCGGCCAAATGGCTCCGTGAAAAGGGCGTGCAGGTCAAGGGCCACCCCCTCTGCTGGCACACCGCCTGCGCACCATGGCTGATGCAGTACAGCAACGAAGAAATCCTTCGCCGCCAGCTGGAGCGCATCCATCGCGACGTGACCGCGTTCAAGGGCGTGATCGACCTGTGGGACGTGATCAACGAGGTCGTCATCATGCCGGTGTTTGACCGTTACGACAACGCCATCACCCGCATCTGCAAAGTCCTGGGCCGCATCCGCCTGGTGAAGGAAGTCTTTACCGCCGCGAAAGAAGCCAATCCCGACGCCGTGCTGCTCATCAACGACTTCAACACGAGCATCTCCTATGAGAATCTGCTGGAAGGTTTGCTGGAGGCGGATGTGCCAATCAGCGCCATCGGCATCCAGAGCCACCAGCACCAGGGCTACTGGGGTCTGGAGAAACTGAACAATGTGCTCGAACGCTTCTCCCGCTTCGGCCTGCCGATCCACTTTACCGAAAACACGCTGATTTCCGGCGAGCTGATGCCCTCGCACATCGTGGACCTGAACGACTGGCAGGTCGAATCCTGGCCCAGCACGCCCGAAGGCGAGGAACGCCAGGCACGGGAGATCGCGGAGATGTACAGTGTACTCTTCGCGCACCCGCAGGTCGAAGCCATCACGACCTGGGACTTCAACGACGGTCTCTGGCTGAAGGCGCCTTCCGGCTTTGTCCGCCAGGACAACAGCGAGAAGCCCGCCTACTACACCCTCCGCGATCTGATCCACGGCGCATGGGAAACCCATGCCGCCCTGGCAACAGATGCGGATGGTTATCTCACTTTGGAAGGATTCAAGGGCAATTACACCATCAAAGCCGCCCGTGGAACCGCCTCCCTCTCCCTGAAAGAAAACATGACCTGCACCCTGACGCTCACGGAGTAAGGAAGAAGGGTTCGGATGGAAACACAATCCTCTTGTTTTCGCCTCAACCAGGTGGGCTACGCCGCCGGGCTCCCTGTCCATGTTGCGATTCTCACAGAAGCCCCTGTCCGCCTGCTGGACGCGTCGGGAACCATCCTTGGCACAATCCGTGCCGACCTCACCTTCGATGAAGCCTCCGGCGACCGGGTGGCCTTGATGGAACTCGGCATATTGCCGGAAGGAACCTATCGCCTGGAAACCGACGAAGAGTCGCGGTCTTTCACAGTCAAAGACCACCCCTGGCGTGAAGTGACGAACGCGCTCATCAAAGGCCTGTACTTCCAGCGCTGCGGCTGTGCGCTTTACAAAGAGCATGCGGGGCCCTATGTTCACGCCGCCTGCCATACGGCAGACAGTGCGGACTGGGAGAATCCCTCCGTTCGCCGGAGCGTCACCGGCGGCTGGCATGATGCCGGGGATTACGGCAAGTATGTTGCACCCGGTGCCGTCACCGTGACACACCTGATCTACACTTGGAAGCTCTTCCCCGATGGGTGCTCGGACGAGCTGAATATCCCGGAATCCGGCAACAGTCTCCCGGATATCCTGAACGAAGCCCGCTATGAACTCGAATGGCTCCTGAAAGTGCAGCGTGAGGATGGTGCATTCCATCATAAACTGACGAAAGCGCACTTCGCGGGCTTCATCATGCCGGAGGAGGACCGGGAGCAGGAATACCTGATGCCGGTCTCCCACTGCGCCACCGGCTCGGCCTGCGCATGCCTGGCTCTCGCGTCGCGCGTATGGAAAGCGTATGATCCTGCCTTTGCTTCCCTGATGCTGGAAGCATCACAAAAAGCTTGGGTTTGGATGCAAGGCAACCCGGATTTTGTTCCCTTCAAGAACCCGGAGGGTGTCCGGACCGGGCAATACGGAGACCGGACCGACCGGGACGAGCGCTTCTGGGCAGCCTGTGAACTCTATGCCGCTACCGGTGAACCTCGTTATCGCGAAACCGCGGAAGCCCTTTTTGCGGAGGGGTTGAATCTCACAGCCTTCGGCTGGGCGGATGTTGCCGGTTTGGGGGCTCTCTGTTGTCTGTTTGACTTGAAAGAGCAGGCCGGGGAGATCCTCTTCACGAAGCTGAAGGAAGGATTCCTCCGCCGCACGGAGTTTGCACTCGCCTTGTCGCGGCAATCCGGTTACGGAACGGCGCTGCGGCCCGAATGGTATGGCTGGGGAAGCATCCTGCCCATCATGAGCGGCGCCATGGCAATGATCCTCAATGCACTCCTCACCGGGCGGGAGGATATGCGGGATGCTGCACTGAACCAGCTGCATTATGCGCTCGGGCTCAACGCGCTGGGCACCTGTTTTGTGACCGGATTCGGCGAGAAGTCCGTGATGCACCCGCACCACCGTCCTTCCGGGGCGGACGGAATCGACGCGCCGGTACCCGGGCTGATTTCGGGAGGACCCAACAAGGTCTTCCCCTACCCCGCGACCAGGGAAAAGCTGGGATCTGATACGCCTCCGGCCAAGTATTATCTGGATGAAACCCCTTCGGCCGATACCAACGAGATCGCCATCTACTGGAACTCCCCTGCCATCTTTGTCGCCGCCTGTTTCAACGCCATGACACTGCATCAAAACTGAGGAGGATCGATATTTATGAAGTACCGCACCATGGGTAAGCTCGGTATCCAGACGTCTGCTTTTGGCCTGGGCTGCATGCGCTTTAACGGCGCCGCGTCCGGCGACAGCACCATCGACGAGCAGAAAGCCATCTCCCTGATTCGCAAAGCCATCGATGGCGGTGTGACCTATCTGGACACCGCCTACGTCTATCTCGGAAAAACCTCAGAGATCGTGCTCGGCAAGGCGCTGCAGGACGGGTACCGCGACCGCGTGACCATCGCCACGAAAATGCCGGCCGAAGCCGTGCACAACCGCGCGGAGATGGAAGCCCTGCTGGAAGAGGAACTCGGCAAGCTGCAGACCGACCACATCGATTTCTACCTCATGCATGGGATCAACAAGGAGAAGTGGGAGTACTTCAAGTCCATCGGCGCGCCGGAATTCTTCGACGACATGAAGAAAGTCGGGAAGATCCGCTACAAATGCTTCTCCTTCCACGGCTCCTATGAGGAGTTCGAGTACATCATTCAGGACTGGGACTGGGACATGGTCCAGATCCAGTACAACTATATGGACATCAACAACCAGGCAGGCACCAAGGGCCTGCAGCTGGCCGGGAAGCTCGGCATCCCGGTCGTCATCATGGAAGGCCTGCTCGGCGGCCGCCTGGCCAAGGCACCGTCCAATGTCCAGGCGCTCTATGACGCCTTCCCGGTCAAGCGTTCCGCTGTCGAGTGGGGCTTCCGCTGGCTGTGCAACCACCCGGAAATCGCCGTGGTGCTCTCCGGATGCAACGAGCCGGAGCAGATCGAGGAGAACCTGCGGATCTTCGACACGGTGGGCATCGGCATCATGACCCCGGAAGAAGAAAAGCTCATCGAGGACGTGCGCGCCGCGTACATCAGCCGCACCAAGATCAGTTGCACCGGCTGCCGCTACTGCATGCCCTGTTCGAACGGCGTGAACATCCCCGGCATCTTCTCCTCCTGGAACAATGTCTCCCTCTATGATATTGATCCGAAGTGGGACTGGGGCCTGCGCATGATCCGCGAGCACGATGCAGGCGCGGATCACTGCATCCAGTGCGCCGCCTGCGAGGCGGCCTGCCCGCAGCACCTGTCCATCATCGACGGTCTGCAGCAGGCCTGGGCCGAACTGACATAACCGAATGTGATTTGTCCTTACAGGGCGGCTCCAAAGCCGCTCTGTTTTTGCGTTTTCCTCTTGACAATTCCGGACAACAGGATTATGATGCCATTCGTTAGTTTTAATTAACTAATATCGATTCCATGGAGCGGAGGATAAGGATATGAATATCGTGGAATTCAAGGATGTATCGCGGGTATACCGCAACGGCGAACATGAGCAGAAGGCGCTCGACCATGTGAATCTCCAGCTGGAGGAAAGCAAATTCATCGTGATACTGGGCCCGAGCGGTGCGGGCAAATCCACGCTCCTGAACCTGCTGGGCGGTCTGGACAGCCCCACCGGCGGGACGATCACCGTAAACGGAAAGGACATCTCCACCCTGACCGCGAACGAACTGGCCGCTTACCGGGCTGCGACCGTTGGGTTCGTCTTCCAGAGCTACAATCTGATCCCCACCCTGACCGTAATCGAAAACGTAGCTCTCGTCAAGGAAATCGCCCCGGATCCCCTGTCCAGCCACGACATGCTGGCCGCAGTCGGCCTGTCGGACCACATCCACCAGTTCCCCTCGGAGCTCTCCGGCGGCGAGCAGCAGCGCGTATCCATTGCCCGGGCGTTGGCTAAGAACCCCAAGATCCTCCTCTGCGACGAGCCCACCGGCGCCCTGGATTCCGAGACCGGCGTCATGGTGCTCAAGCTCCTGCTCTCCATGGCCCGGGATATGGGCAAGACCATCATCATCGTGACCCACAACCAGAACATCGCGAAAATGGCGGACGTGGTCGTGCGCGTAAAAAACGGCCATATCCAGGCTTGTGAGGAACAGCAGAAACCGCTGTCGGTGGAAGAGGTGGACTGGTAATGCTGCTGAAAAAGACCTTCCGCACCCTCCTGCGCTACAAAGCTCAGTTCTTCTCCATGGTCATCATGATCGCCCTTGGCATCGGGATGTTCGTGGGCTTCAACATGGAGTGGTACAGTCTTGAAAAAGACACGGGCTACATCTTTGACCGGACAAAGTTCGCGGACTACCGCATCGTCTCGGAGAACGGTTTTACAGCAGAGGATCTGCAGAAGATCCTCGCACTCGACGGCGTCAGCGCCGCCACGAGGTTTCTCTCCGTGAACACCATTGTGGACGGGGATACGGATGTGCTTGCCCTTTCCATTAACGAGAACATGACGGTCTCCTCGCTCTATAAGGTCGAAGGCGAGGATTACGACCCGGAAAGCCCGGACGGCTTCTGGCTCTCCGATCAGTACGCTGCGAAGAACGGCGTCAAAGTCGGTGATCCGCTGACGGTCAAATACCGGGGCTTGATCTTCTCCGGTACCGTCCGCGGCTTGGTCAAATGCGGCGAGTATCTGATATGCCTCCCGGATGAAACCCAGCTGATGCCCGACTTCAACAGTTTCGGCTTCGCCTTCATCTCTCCGGCGATGCTCCGGTCATGCGTCTACCAGGGTGTCCAGGACTACAGCGAGCAGGTGGATTTCCTGACTCGTATGGGTCTCTCTCAAGTGAGAGAAGACGATCTTGATTTCTACTTCCAGATCAATGTGATCTCCGGACTGGATAAGGAAAACTTTGCCGCCGCGGCGGAGCATGCCCTCAGCCGCACAATGCTTGTCCTCTCCCGCGAGGAGACAGCCTCCTGGTCCGAAGCCATGGGCGAAGTGGATGAGGGCAAGACCATGGGCTCGATCCTGCCTGTGCTCTTCCTCGCGATTGCCCTTCTGACCATGGTCAGCACCATGCACCGCATCACCGCGAGCGAAAAGACCCAGATCGGTACACTGAAAGCCCTGGGCTTCAAGGACAGGCGTATCATCCGGCATTATGCCTGCTACGCGCTGATCATCAGCCTGATCGGCACCGTTCTCGGCCTGGGCCTTGGCTGGTTCGTGGGCTGGTTTATCATGAACCCGGGCGGCGCCATGGGCACCTATCTCGATATGCCCAAATGGGATCTGTACGTCCCGCCCTTCTGCTGGGCTGTCCTTGCGGGCATCAATCTCTTCACCCTGCTGATCGGCTTCCTGTCCGTCCGGCAGATGCTAACGGGCACCGCCGCCGACGCCCTGCGCCCTTATACGCCCAAGCGCATGAAACACCTCCGCATCGAGGAGTCCAGGCACTTCAAGGCGCTGAACTTCGGCACAAAATGGAACCTGCGCGACTGCCTCCGGCATAAGTCCCGCACCGCCATGACCCTCTTCGGGATCATCGGCTGCACGATCCTGCTGGTGGGCGGTCTCGGGATGCGGGATACCATGGACGCTTTTGTGAACAGCTTCTATGAAGGCGCCATCCATTACCGGAACCGCGTGAACATCGGCAACGGCCCGGAGGGCAACATCATCGCCGAAATGGTAAGCAGCTATCTCAAGGGCGCCGACAGCGAGGCGGAGGAAGCCCGGAAAGCGGCCGAGAGCAGGACTGCAGCCGAAGCGTTAGCGGACACCCTCGAAGGCGACTGGAGCGGCACGCTCAGCGTCGAACTGGGCGGCGGTCCCATCAGCGTGGAAGTCTATCACGTCACGCGGGACAAAGTTCGCTTCCTGGACGACGATATGCATTTCACAACGCTTGGTAACGAGGGCGTGTACATTTGTTCCCGTGTCGCGAAAGAAAACGGTCTCAAAACCGGTGACACGCTCGTTCTCTCCCCCTACGGCACTGATGACCACTACGAAGTAAAAGTCGCAGGGGAACTCCGGACCCTCGGCAAAAGCATCGTGATGACGGATGCTTATGCCGACACAGTGGGCATTCCCTACAGCATCTCATGCATTTACACGGACCGGGAAGCCGCGGAAATCCCGGCGGACAGCCGCATCGCCAGCATCCAGTCCAAACAGGCCATCATCGACAGCTTCGACACCTTTGTGGAACTGATGGACCTGATGGTGATCCTGTTGGTCGTGGCGGCCTGCCTTCTGGGCGTGGTGGTGCTCTACAATCTCGGCGTGATGAGCTATGTGGAGCGGTACCGTGAAATGGCCACGCTGAAAGTCGTAGGATTCAAGGACCGGAAGATCGGCCACCTCCTCATCAGCCAGAACCTATGGCTTACCGTACTCGGGGTGGCGCTCGGCGTGCCCCTCGGCATGCTGACCCTGGCTTACCTCATCCAGGCCTTGGCCTCCGAATACGAGATGAAAATGGTGATCGGCCCGCTGACGTATGTGACCAGCATCGCCCTGACCTTCGGCGTCTCACTGGTGGTCGGTCTGATGGTCGCCCGGAAGAATCGCCGCATCGACATGGTGGCAGCTCTGAAGACCGAAGAGTAACCCATGTACCGAAACCCCCGCGCAGACCGATTTCTGCGCGGGGGTTCTTCTGTCATAAGATGTTACGCAAGCTTTCGTCAGTTGACGACACCATAGGCTACAATATTGGTATCCCTGTTGATCGTAAGCGTAATGCTTCCGGACTCCACATACCAGCCGTTGCTGTCCACCCGGAAGGCTCCGTTGACCTCCCAGTGCGCGACGGAAGAGCTCGTGGTGTTTTTCACCGTAATCTTGGTGTTGGCGGGCACACTCCCGCTGGTCGCGCCGCTGTATCCGCCGCCCGTGAATGTGCAGTTCCTGCAGGTCACAGTGTAATAGATCGGGGCCGGGACCGGTGCCGGGGTGATCGGCGGTTCGGTGACAGTGGCCGCTTTGCCGTAGATGGGCTCATAGGTCATGGAGGTGTTCAGCATATGGGGCACCAGGTAGGTGATCTCCGTGCTCGGGTAGAGTTCGGTCTCGTTGAACTTCCAGCCGCTGACCTTCTTGTTCTTGTGGGAAATCGCGCGGACCTTCGCGGTGATCTGCCCGCCTTTTTCCTGTTTGCCAGTCGCGCGGTTCTGGTAGTCCTCGGTGAACTCAAACTCTGTGATCCAGCCGCCGGCGCCCTTCGTGCCGGACTTGATGTGGCAGATCTCCGCATCCACAGCCTTGATGATCAGTTGCTCCCCGGTGCGGGCCGCCTGGATCTGCTCTTCGGTCAGCAGGGTCTGGGCGGTGCTCTTCGTATAGACGATCTCGAAGTCCCAGTCATGATCCGCGTGGGTCAGGCGGAAATTCTTCGGCACATGGTCGAAGTCATAGCGGATGCCGTTGATGACCCAGTAGTCGATCTTCTTGCCCTTCGGGATCTCGGCGGCAATGATGATGTTGTCATCGGCCGTGACCGTGATCTCGGTCATCTTTTCGCCTTCGGCCTTGTTGTTCTTGGCGTTGGCGCGCTGGATGTACCCGCCGGTGACGGTGATATCGTACAGGCCGTCGTCCAGGTCCACTTCCTCCACCACGGGTTCGGGCGTCGGGGTCGGAGCCGGGGTGGCTTCAACCTCGACAGACACCGTTCCGCCGGGTGCGGTGCGGGTCAGGTACCGCCAGAGCACAAAGCCCGACGTTCCCTCATAGGTGACAAACGCCGCAAGCTCCGTGGACTTCTGCGAATCCGGCTCCACCGCCGTGCCGGAGGGGATATAGCCCAGCACTTCGTTGGTGAATTCATCCCGGATGCTGAGTGCCAGGCCATCCTCGATCTGGACATAGAAAGTATCTGCCAGCGCCGGTACCGTGAACACGATCAGCGCAAACAGCGCAAGCAGCCATCTGAAGCGTTTCATATCGAAACCTCCTTCCCCGTGAACGGACAAGATCAGTTGATCGTCAGATAGAATTTGATGACCGTGTTGACATAGATACCCTGCGTGATCGTATAGCTCTCAAGATACCATCCGTGAGAATCCTTCAGGAAAGAGCCGTTGACCTCCCAGGAGCCGTAACCGCCTTCACCTTTGACCGTGATCATCGTGCCGACCGGGACCTCGCCGTAGGTTGCGCCGCTATAGTCTCCGCCTGTAAATGTGCAGTTGATACAGGTAACCGTAACCTTGGGGATCTCCGGCGGGACATAATTCGGATCGCCTTCAAAGATCGGCTCGTAGGTCAGGGAGGTATTCAGGTGACGGACCACGAAGGTGGGGATCACCGCGTTCGGGTAAAACTCGGTCTCGCCGAATTTCCAGCCGAGCACATATTTGCCGGCGGGGATCACGGCGCGGACCTTGAGGCTGATCTGTCCGCCCTGTTCCTTGTAGCGGGTCTTCTGGTTCTGATAATCCTTGGTAAAGTTGAAGGAAACTCGCCAGCCGCCGCCCGGATTGCCCGCCGCGTCGATATGGCTCATCTCCGCGTGAATGCCCTCGGCGACCAGGGTCTCGCCGGTGCGGGCCGCCTGGATCTGTTCCTCGGTCAGGAGCGTCTTTGCTTCGGCATTGGGCGCCACAGCCTCAATAGCCCAGTCGCGATCAGCATCCTTCACGGTCAGTTCGGTCACGGGATCGCTGAAGTCATAGCGAACGCCGTTGAAAACCCAGTACGCGACCTCCTGGCTTTCCGCAGTAACTTTGGCCGTTCCGTCCTCATTGAGGATCGCAGACGCGCCTGTCACCGAGATCGTGAATCCGTTGACGGTCACACCGTCACCGCTTGCAGCCTGAGGCTCGGGCTTGTTGGTAGTCCCGGTGTTTCCCTGATTGGTCTGTCCCGCACCGTCCGGTGCCTGATAGGACAGGTAACGCCAGAGCACGAAGCCCGATTTGCCCTGATACGTGACATAAGCGTACAGATCCGTCGATTTCTGAGGGTCGGGCGACAGGGCCGTGCCGTCCGGGATGGACCCGATCACCTCGTTGGTGATCTCGTCGCGCAGGCTCAGGTCCGCGCCGCCGTCCGTGTGCACATACATCGTATCCGCAAGCGCGGGGACAACGAAAACAATCAGCGCCAGCAGGAGAAACAGCCATTTTGCGTATTTCATGAAGATACCTCCCTCATTTCGGTTCACCATAAGTTACGTTTTTTCCCCGTTGTCTGTGCCTATCATATCATTTTCTTCTGCATTTGTCTATCGATTCTCAGAAAAAAGCTTCCGAAACGGTTTACAAACCGTCTGCAATCTGTTACAATAGCCTGCGGACTCTGATGAACCGCTGGCCCGGGCTGCCGATCACTCCGACGGCGCGCTGAGCTCACGGCGATTGAGTCACGAAATACGTCCCATGCGGACAGTAAAACGGAGGAATACTCATGACCAAGTCGGAGATCATCCAGGCCTACGCCCTGCACGAGGGCGACACCGGTTCCCCCGAGGTGCAGATTGCGCTGCTCACCGAGCGTATCAACCACCTCAACGAGCACCTGAAGCTGAACAAGAACGACCACCACTCCAACCGTGGTCTGCTGCTGATGGTCGGCCGCCGCCGCGGCATGCTCGACTACCTGAAGAAGACCGACATCGAGCGCTACCGTACCCTGATTGCCCGCCTGAACCTGCGCAAGTAATCGGTCGGGCCGGATGCGCAATTTGGCCGCCGCCGTGCGGAAATACCGCCGACGGCGGCCGATTTTGCGGATACGGCATGGAAACCCCATTGGAAGCCCGGCGGATGTTATCCTCCTGAAATCAGTACCCCGGTTTCCGGATGATAGCACCCGGCGGGCAGGCATCGCCTCCCTCCCAAGAGGAGCATCGGAGGCATGGACGAGAGTGAGAGGAGAAACGAATCAAATGGAAAGCAAACAATTCAGCATGGACCTTGGCGGACGCAAGCTGACCCTTGAGTTCGGCAAGTACTGCGAACAGGCCAACGGCTCCGTCTGGGTACACCTGGGCGACACCGTCGTCATGGTCAACGCGACCATGGCCCCCACCCCCCGCGAGGGTGTGGACTTCTTCCCCCTTGCCGTGGACGTCGAAGAAAAACAGTATTCCGTAGGCAAGATTCCCGGCGGCTTCATCAAGCGCGAAGGCCGTCCCACCGACAAGGCGACCCTGACCTGCCGCCTGATCGACCGCCCGCTGCGTCCCCTCTTCAACAAGGGCATGCGCAATGACGTCCAGGTCGTCGTGACCATCCTCAGCGTGGAGCAGGACGTTCCGCCGGAAATCCCGGCCATGATCGGTTCCTCCATCGCCATCGCCGTCTCCGACATCCCGTGGGGCGGCCCCACCGGTGCGGTCCATGTGGGCCGTGTGAACGGCGAATACATCCTCAACCCCGACGAGGAGCAGCGCAAGGTCTCCGACATGAGCCTGTACGTGGCCGGCACCAAGGAAGCCATCATGATGGTCGAAGCCGGCGCCAACGAGCTCAGCGAAGACGTGATGCTCGACGGCATCATGTTTGCGCACGAAGCCATCAAGAAGCTTGTCGAATTCCAGGACATGATCGTCAGCGAGATCGGCAAGGAAAAGGTCGTTGTCCCGCTGATTAAGACCGGCGACGACGTGAAGGCCGCCGTCCGCCAATACGCCTATGACAAGGCCAAGTGGACTTTCGACACCTTCGAGCGCTATGAGCGCCAGCAGCGCGAGGCGCAGGTGAAAGCTGAGACCATCGCCGCCCTGAGCGAACAGTTCCCGGGCCGCGAGGATGAGATTGCCGACGCCCTGTACTACCTGAACAAAGAAGTCATGCGCCGCCGCATCCTCGACGAGGGCGTGCGCGCCGACGGCCGCAAGCTCACCGAGATCCGCCCGATCTGGTGCGAAGTCGGCGTCCTGCCGCGCGTTCACGGTTCCGCCGTGTTCACCCGCGGCCAGACCCAGGCCCTGACCGTCACCACGCTCGGCCCGGTCAGCGAAGGCCAGGTGCTGGACGGCCTGTCCAACGAGACCTTCAAGCGTTACATCCACCAGTACAACATGCCGCCGTACGCCACCGGCGAAGCGGGCCGTCTGAAGAGCCCCGGCCGCCGCGAGATCGGCCACGGCGCCCTGGCGGAACGCGCCCTGATCCCCGTGATCCCCTCCGAAGAGGAATTCCCCTATGCCCTGCGCCTTGTGAGCGAGATTCTCTCCTCCAACGGCTCTTCCTCCATGGCCTCCGTGTGTGGCTCCACCCTGTCCCTGATGGATGCGGGCGTTCCGATCCACGCGCCGGTGGCTGGCGTCGCCATGGGCCTGATCAAGGACACCGAGTCCGACAAGCTGGCCGTCCTGACCGATATCCAGGGTCTTGAGGACTTCCTCGGCGACATGGACTTCAAGGTGGCCGGTTCCATGAACGGCATCACCGCGATCCAGATGGACATCAAGATCGGCGGCATCAGCCGGGAGATTCTGAAGACCGCGCTGAACCAGGCGCTCCAGGGACGTCTCTTCATCCTCGACAAAATGCTCTCATGCCTCGGCCAGCCGCGCGCTGAGCTGAACCAGTATGCGCCGAAGATCGTCCGCTTCACGATCAACCCCGAAAAGATCCGCGAGGTCATTGGCCCCGGCGGCAAGATGATCAACAAGATTATCCTGGAGACCGGCGTGAAGATCGATATCGAGGACGACGGCCGCGTCTTCATCTCCACCCCCGACACCGACGCCGCCGAGAAGGCCCGCAAGATCATCGAGGGAATTGCCCGCGACATCCAGGTCGGCGACGTGTTCACCGGCCGCGTGGTCCGCATCATGAACTTCGGCGCCTTCGTGGAGCTCGCCCCCGGCAAGGACGGCATGGTCCACATCTCCAAGCTGGCCAACCACCGCGTGGAGAAGGTCGAGGACGTCGTCAAGATCGGCGATGAGCTCGAAGTCCGCGTCAGCGAGATCGGCCCGAAGGGCATCGACCTGGTGCGCAATGACATCGTCTACGAGAACACCGCCCCCCGCCGCACCGAGGGCAGCGGCAACCGCCGTCCCCCGCGCCGGGAATCCAACAACTGATTCATAAGCCACAGCATAGCAAAAAGAACGTCGGATCGTCATGACCCGGCGTTCTTTTCTGTCCTCGTTATGTTTGTTCTGTTCTTCTTTCTTCGGTTTCTACTCCGCGACCGTTTCCAGCCCCCTGCCCTGTGCCCAAAGCAGCGCGGCACTTCCGGCAGGAGCGTAAACCGTCACATGAGGACAATTGGAAAGACACGTATTGTCAATCGAAATCTCTCCGGACGGAAAGCGGATCATCAGCAGGTTCGGGCTGTCCGCAAAGGCATACGCCCCGATGCTCTCCACACCCGCCGGAACAATGATTCGATTCTCCCCGCATCCGCGGAAGGCTTCTGCCTCTATCCTCACGGTGTCCGAGGGAAGTGTGAAACAGGGAAGCGTATTCATGACTTCCGGTGGAATACTGATCTCGAAAGAAGGCAGAACCACAGGCCCGCCGTCTGTTTCTATGTCGGTCAGCGTCAGCGTTCCGTCCACCCAAGACAGGAGACAGGCCGGAGCTTCCGGTGCACGGAAGGGAACATTCAGCAGCGCGGCTGTTTCACTTTCGGGATCGCAGAAGATTTTGGCCAGATAATACTGGCCGTTTCCACCAAAGGGCAGAGTGTGGTTGAGGAAAGTTGTCACATGGTCCGGCAGATAGACGGTCAGCTTATAGGTGCTCGCAAACGCATAGTTGCTGATCTCCGTCACACTTTCCGGCAGGATGATACAGCAATCACCGATTTTCTCAAACACACTGTCCGAAATGTACTGGACGCCGCTGAGCACAGTTACGTTTCCCGGTTCGCCTTCGTAACGAACCAGTTTCAGGAGTCCGTTCTGCCAACGAAGAACCTGTTCGGCGTTTGTGGGATCATAGAACTGGCAGGACAGATGCTGCGCTGTCGTGCTTGTACGGTTGCATAAAACGCGCGGAATCCCGCCATTCAGCACGCTTCCGAAGGCATTCTTGTCGATATTCGTGATTCCGTCCGGAAGCGTGATCGTCAGATTGGGTTTATTTGCAAACACGCCTTTCGCGATGCCGCTGACTTCATGTCCACCCAGCGTTTCCGGCACCGTCACCTGATCACCGGTACCTGTCCAGGCTGTGATGATCACCGTTCCGTCTCCCTGTTCCTGCCAGGTGAAGTCGGCTTCGTCTGCCGATGCCGCCATGCAGAGGAGCAGAAGACAGGCGGTGATGATCGCTGTGCACAGTACCCGCATATCAGTCCGCCAGCGTTCCCATCGGATCCCAAGGCTCGAGCATGGACGGTTCCTGCTCCGCAAGCGCCGCCAGGTCGCCGAGGTACTCCCGCTCAATGGCCGCCTGGAAGACATAGCGGTCAAACCAGGTGTCGGAGCATACGTAATAACCTTTGGCACCGTTCTCATCACCCCAGCTGTTCTCGATCTTCCAGCGGTTGGGTTTCCCGTCCACGAGGTTCACGCCCGTCAGGCACATGGCGTGATTCATGGCCGCAAAGCCGTAGTCCAGCGCGTCTTCCTTGCTGATCTCCAGGTCCAGTCCGGAGACGAGTTCGAGTCCGAAGCACCGGTCATCCCAGATGCCCTTCTTCCGTTCGCCGTCGTGTCCCACATCGCTGCCGAACCAGACAACCTTGCCGGCCTGTAATTGCCGGATGATGGCGGCTTTCAGCTCGTCCATGGTAAGGTTCAGGTGTGTAACCGGTTTGCCGCCTTCGACGTTGCCGAGATACCGGATGGTATAGGTCTTGTGGAAGGGTTTGTCCGTGGTCGGAGCATGGATCACACTGACAGATTCCTTCAGGATCGGCGCGGCGTACTTTTCAGCGAAGGCCAGGGGTGTTAGGCCGCGCTCCGCATGGAAAGCCTTGTCCTTATCCGTGTACTCAAAGTCAAAGGTTTCCGGGGGCTCACCGTAGCAAGAGCAGAGGAAGGCGTAGATCTTGCCAAGGACTTCATTCTTCTTTGCCTGGACCTCTTCGGCTTTGGCCCCGGCGCGAACCATGGCCCGCAATTTCGGTGCCGCCGCCTTCAGGGCACGGTTCACCAGATAGTTCATGCTGCGGGTATTCGCTGACTGGAAAGTCTCGTCATAGGCATCCTTGGGTACGATGCCGTACTTCTCCACAATATTCACGAACATCGTCCACTGGCCGCCGTCGTGCACGCCGGTTTCCAGGATAAAGGCCACCGTGCGGTCATCCGCCGGGAGGTCCGCAGTCTCAATGATACGTTCCAGGAAGTAGTTGGCCCGCTCAAACTTATCCCAGAAGGCCAACCAGCTTTGGCTAAGCTCAAAGTTTTCAAGGTTGCAGGCCTTCGCGATGGCCTCCCGGAGTACGTTGGTCGCGGCAAAGAGCCAGCACCGTCCGCTGTGCTGCTGGTTGGCCACAGGCAGTGTCTCCAGTTCCAGCGAGAAGCGCTGGTGCATCCGGTTCGCGGCCTGCTGGGAATAGGCCACATCTTTTAGTTCCGTGGCGGACAGGGCATGCGCAGCCAGCTGCCGTACGGCATCGGCGCGGTACTTTTCGTTCCAGGCCTGGAGCTGCTGGCGAGTGATGGGATTGGACATAAGGCATCTTCCTTTCTTGAGGTATCAGTTACTTAAAACTATGCTTTAGGCGTAATCGGATTGATTACAGTCTTGTGATTACCTGAGAGAATCGTAATGGGTTTCCGTGTTGGACGATTGATGATATCATTCATTAGTTTTGCTGCACCGTTGTGAATGTCTGCGACAATTTCAGCATGTGTCATCTCCATATGGCGCGAAGAATTATTATCCCTGATTCTTCTGATATCATCCAGATCGAAGCGTTCGCTGACAAATAGCTTATCCATTCTCTTCTCCCTCACTTTCAACCAGAATGGAAGGCGGATAGATCAGCAGATCTTTATATCCTTCAAGTGTTGTAATGACTTTCACTCCGCGAATGGTCCTGACATTGACAATATGCTTGAAATTCCAGGATGTAATGATATCGCAGCCTGCAAGGATAGCCGCTGCAATATGCTGACAATCATCCATGCTCTTCTGTTTGAGAATGCCAAAGTCAATGAATTTCTCCGCAAGTGCCAGAGTGTTCTCGTCCGTTTCAATAACGGTGTAACTGATCTCATCAAGAACCTGATTCAGGACTTCAAGTTTTGCTGGTGGACATTGGTTGATTTCCCTGATAACGATATCAGAAATATAGACATCATACTTATCATCTCGAAACAGTTCCCATAAGCGTTTTGTTTCCTGCATTCTCAGAGGTGCATCCTGTTGATCAAGATAGCTGATAATCGAAGTATCCAGATAAACCTTTAACCGATTCATATAGGATCACCTTCTTTCAGTAAGTACACTTTTGTCTGTTTTGTTCACTTGATTATATCATATCATGAAAAATCTTCAATATTGAAAAAACCAATTCATATATCGTCTTCTTACTCTTTTTGATCTGTCAGTCTTCTCGTCAGTTCCTCCGCCTCCCGCATCAGCCTTCGCATCCGTCCGCTGACGCCACTCTTGGTCAAAGGCGGTTCCCGGAGCTGACCGAGCTCCTCGAGAGAAGCTTCGGGGTGGCTTAACCTCAGTTCTGCCATCTCCCGGAGAGCGGGAGGCAAAGTGAAAAGTCCCTGATGGATCGCCAGCAGTTTGATGGCCTCCACCTGTTCCTGGGAAGCTGTGAGCTGGCGCTCGGTGTTGTGCTCGTCGCAGTTGGAGGCTCGGTTGGCCTCGCCGCGCATCTGTCGGGTGATGCGGACGTTCTCGAGCTTCATCACCGCCTGGGAAGCGCCCATCATCGCCAGCGCATCGGCCACAGCCTGGGCCTCTTTTAGGTAGAGGACAGCACTTCCTCTGCGCACGCGCTGAAGGGCATGGATTCCGCCATGCTCCAACTGTTTGATTACCAGCTCGCGCAGTCCCTCATCACGGCAGACGATCTCCAGATGATAGCCCCGGTCCGGGCTCGTGACAGAACCTGCCCCAAGGAAGGCACCACGCAGATATGCCCTCCGGCAGCAAGCTTTAGTCACCTGCGGTCTTGGCAGCGTACGGCGAAGGACCGGCTGGCCGTCCTCCCCAGGTTCCATCATCCGCAGGATGGTCAGCAATCTCGGCGCTTCGTCCTCCCCCACGGTCAAGACGCAGGTACGGCGCCCGCCGAGTCTTGCGTGCTGGACGAACTGCAGGGTGGGGGCAAAGCCGAAACCATCTTTCAGCATCCGGAAAATGCGCCGGGCCAGGGCCGCGTTTTCCACCTGCCAGGTGACGCTGATCCGCCCGCCGCCATGGAAAGAGAGGCTGCCGGTCGTCTGCGTCAGGGCGCTGAGTTCCGTGACGATGCAGCAGTTCCGCTCGAAGGGCAGCCGGATCAGTTCCGCTTTGGCGTCCGCGGAAAAGGACATGTCCTCACCTCCGTCAGGTCGGGGTCGCCCAGCGGGCCTGCTCCATGGCCATGTCCCGGTGCTCAAGCTGCACCAGGCAGCCAATTTCCCGGAGGTAGGCCGCGATCGCTTCCGCGATGGCCACAGAGCGGTGCGCGCCGCCCGTACAGCCCACAGCGATGACGAGCCGCCGCTTCCCCTCCTCCTGGTAATGCGGCAGGAGGAAAGCCAGCATATCCTTGGCCTTCTCCATAAAGGTTTGGGTTGCGGGATGGCCCATCACGAAATCCCGGACATCCGCGTCCTGGCCGCTGTGACGGCACAGTTCCGGGATGTAGAAGGGATTGGGCAGGAAGCGCACGTCGAAGACCAGGTCCGCCTGCCGCGGGAGCCCGCGCTTGAAGCCGAAAGACATCACTTCGGCCCGCATGGGCTGTGCAGTGTCTCCGGTATACTCGTCATAAATCGCCTTCAGCTGGGTTTTCAGAGTCTTGGGCGTCAGACCGGTCGTGTCGATCAGGTAGCTGGCGGATTCCCGCAGGGGCTGCAGCAAGGCGCGCTCCCGGGCAATGGCTTCGGTGAGGGTCACGCCGTCGCCGCAAAGAGGATGCTCGCGGCGGGTCTCCTTGAACCGCGCCACAAGGGTATCGTCCTCCGCCTCGATAAAGATGATCTCCACCGGCTGTTCCAGCTGGTTCGCATCCCGGATCAGGCGGTGCGTCCCGATGGCATCGAAGAGCGCGCCGGAGCGCACATCGACCGAGAAAGCAGCAACCGGGGCCGCCATCGCGGCGTTTTCGCAGCTGCGGATCAGGCCCGGGATCATGCTCGGCGGCAGATTGTCCACGCAAAACGCACCCAGGTCCTCCAGGTCGCGAAGGACCAGGGTCTTGCCCGCTCCGCTCATGCCCGTCAGCAACAAGTATCTCACCGCTGCGCCTCCTCGCCGATCACCCGGACTTCCGGCTCCAGCCGGACGCCTGTCTTCGCCCATACCACACACCGCACGTACGCCATCAGCGCTTCAAAGTCCGCGGCCGTCCCACCGGTCGACACCAGGAATCCCGCGTGTTTTTCGCTGACCCTGGCTCCGCCGATCGCAAAACCTTTCAGTCCGCACTGTTCAATCAGCGCCCCTGCGAAATGTCCTTCCGGGCGCTTGAAAGTGGACCCCGCGCTGGGAACGTCCAGGGGCTGTTTGGCCCTGCGGCGCTCGTTCAGTTCGTTCATCTCTGCCGCAATCGCAGCCGGATCACACGGTGTCAGGGCAAAGGTCACACGGGTCACAACACCTTTTTCGCTTTGCAGCCGGCTTGTGCGGTAACCGAACGCCATCTCATTGCCACTGTAGGAAAAGGCACTGCCGTCCGGCCGAATACCCTCCACCCTGGCGATAACATCCTTCAGTTCCCCGCCATAGGCTCCTGCGTTCATGACCGTGCCGCCGCCCACCGCACCGGGAATCCCGGAAGCGAAGGCCAAGCCCGCCAGCCCGTTGCGCTGGGCCAGAGCCGCTGCCTCAGCCAAAGATGCCCCGGCTTCAGCCGTGAGTTCGCACCCGTCCACCGAGAGCTTTCGCATTCCCTGGGCGATGCGGATCGTCAGGCCGCGGATACCACCGTCGCGCACCAACAGGTTCGATCCCCTGCCAATGACGGTGACGGGTACATCGAGTTCCGCTGCCGTGCGGAACAATTTGGCCAGTTCATCGGCGTTCGCGGGTTCCGCAAGCAGATCCGCCGGGCCGCCAAGACGCAGCGTGGTACAGGCCGAAAGCGGCGCGTCCGGAGTCATCTTTACCCCGGGAGCCAACTTCATCATTTTCGATGTCCACGCTTGCACCGCCATCACCTCCGGCATCTTTTCTTCTATTTTACGCCTTTTTGGAATTCTACGCAATGCTGAGAAAGAAATTTCAACGGACATTCATAGACATATCGCTGATCTCTGCCACAACTGCAAATCTTCGTTTTCCCCTTGTTTCTGCGGGAAGATGTGTTACAATAGTCTTGGAAAGTACATACCGTTCTATTGTTTTTATGCGAAAAGGGGGATCCTTTATGACCAAGCGTCTGTCCGCGCTGTTTCTGGCGCTGTGTATGCTGCTGCCCTGCCTGGCATTCGCCGAGGAGGAGATCGTCATCCCTGAGATGACTGTCGGCAGTTTTGATATCCCGGACAACGAGGCCATGGCGTTCCTGCGGCGCATGGGGCTCGGCTGGAACCTGGGCAACACCCTGGACGCCTCCAGCGGCTGGACCGGCGGGAATGAGCTGAATACCGAGACCAGCTGGGGTAATCCGCGTACCACACCGGAACTCTTCCAGGCCATCCATGATGCGGGCTTTGGCTTTGTGCGCATCCCGATCACCTGGAGCGGCCACCTGGACGCGGACTTCACAATTCACGAAGTCTGGCTGGACCGCGTGCAGGAAATCGTGGACGCAGCCCTCGATGCCGGGCTCATCGTCCTGATCAACACCCATCACGACGTGAGCGAGAAGTATTATTATCCGGACCGCGCCCATGAGGAGACCTCCCGGGCTTTCGTCGAGCGCATCTGGGCGCAGGTGGCGGAGCGGTTTGCGGACTACGACGAACGCCTGGTCTTCGAGAGCCTCAACGAGCCCCGGCTGAAGGGTACGATCTATGAGTGGTCCTTCAATCCGCTGATGCTCGAGGTCAAGGAAGCTGCCGAGTGCATCAACGAGCTGAACCAGCTTTTTGTGGACACGGTACGAGCCGCCGGCGGCTATAACGAAGAGCGCTATCTCTCAGTCCCCGGTTACGCCGCCAGCATCGACGGCTGCAACCCGGACTACTTCGTCCTGCCCACCGACACCGCCGACAACAAGCTGATCGTGGCGGTCCATGCCTACACACCTTACTCCTTCGCCCTGGACACCAAGGGCACCGCGGAGTTTGATATGGACAAGCCCGGAGACCGCAGCAGCGTGATGCTGCCCCTGAAGGCCATGTATGACCGCTGGATCAGCAAGGGCATCCCGGCCTACATCGGCGAGTACGGCTCCCTGAACAAGGACAACCTGCAGGCCCGGGTCGATCATGTTTCCCTGTATGCCTCCGCGGCGATGCAATGGAACATCCCGATCGCCTGGTGGGACAACGGCTCCTACAAGGGTAACGGCGAGAACTTCGCGATCATCAACCGCCGCACGCTTGAATGGTACTGGCCGGAACTGATCGAGGCCATGATGCGCTACAGCCTGCAGGAGACCGAAGCCATAGCCGAGTGAACGGAGGTTGTCCATGCTCTGGATCCTATTTGTCATTTTGCTTCTTGCCCTGCTGTGGCTCTTCTGCTCCCTGCCCCACCTGCCGACACGCTCCATGTCCGATTTTGAGGGCTGGGATTACGCCCACCGCGGGCTCTGGGATGCTTACCGGCCCGAGAATTCACTGACAGCCTTCCGCCGCGCCGTGCAGTCGGGCTTTGGCATCGAGCTGGACGTGCAGCTCACGACAGACGGGGAATTGGCTGTTTTCCACGACGACAGCCTGGACCGCATGTGCGGCGTGCGCAAGCTCCTTTCCGACTGCACGCTTGCCGAGCTGCGCGGCTATCCGCTGCTGGACACCCCCGAGACGATCCCCACTCTCCCGGAAGTCCTGCGTACCGTGGACGGCGCCGTCCCGCTGATCGTCGAGCTCAAGCAGGGCCCGCGTTCCAAAGAGCTCTGTCGCAAGGTCGACCTGCTCCTGCAGCGCTATCCCGGCACCGCCTGCATCGAGAGCTTCGATCCCCGGATCGTGCGCTGGTTCCGCAAAAATCGTCCCCAGCGCATCCGTGGCCAGCTGACCGCCTTTCCGACCCGGAGAAGCGTCTGCAGCAAAAGTCCCAAGACGCTCCTTCTCGGGCTTATGGTCTGCAATGTTCTCTCCCGCCCCGACTTTGTGGCCCAGGAAGCTGCCACAGACCGCAATCCCTTCTTCCGTGCCATGCACCTGCTCGGCGCCCACACGGTCGCCTGGACGGTCAGAAGCCAGGCACAGATGGACAGTTTGAGAAGCCGGTACGATCTCCAGATTTTCGACAGTTTCGTACCGGGTGAGAATGCTACGGATGAAGTGGAGAGGGAACCTTCCGAAACCTGACCAGCCAAAAACCGGATGCCGTAACACCCAATGATTGGGAATGGCATCCGGTTTATTTGGGCTTTTACATACCCTCAGGAATCTGCGTCAGGGTATCTTCGATCGGGAGGTCCGGGACAGTGCGGCCTTCGAGAGCCATCAATTCGGTAATGGTCACGGGCTGCAGGCCCAGCTCATCCATGTAATAGGGAATGACCACATCGAGGATCTCGGCGGTGTGATAACCGCCCAGGTGATGCAGGATGATGTAGCCCGGTCCTACGCCGCGTTTGTCGCGTTCGATGACTTTATCGGGCTTGTTTTTGTACTCGTCATCCCAGTCGTGGCTGTCGATCGTCCACATGATGACTTCCATGCCGTCCGAGCGAACCATGGCGGTCAGCTTATCGTTGTGATCCCCGTAGGGCGGACGGTACAGCCGCACGCGGATGCCCATCAGCTCTTCCATCTCCACCACTGGTGTGTGCATCTGGCTCAGCTGCTGGCTCACGTTGCTCCACTGGGTCATCTTGCGGTGGTTGGTCGTGTGATTGCCGATCTCATGGCCCCGCGCCAGGATCTTCTTCGCACTCTCCGGGAAGGTCCGGATGTAGTAGCCGGTCATGAAGAATGTGCACTTGATCCCGTACTTATCCAGCACATCAAGGATTTTGTCGGTATTGGCATCATAATAGCAGCAGTCGATGGTGATGGCGATATAGGGCTCTTCGGTGTTCACCTGTTTGATGACCTTCCGGCTCAGGTCGGTGATGGCCGCGTAGCCCGTGCCGATCTCCGTCACCCGGAAGCCGTTCCACCAGACGGAGAAGAACCGCGCGCCTTCCATGTCGGAGGTGACATCGATGCGGAAGGTCAGCTTGCCGCCCGTGTTCTTCCAGTCCGCCTCGGCATACAAGCGTCCGGTCTGGTCGCGGAGCTGGAAGTGCTTGCCGCTGACCACGGAACTGCCGTTGGAGCAGGAAACCGTAACCGCCAGTGACTTCCCAACGTACCCGATATAAGCACTGGAGGAAAACCGCACATGCGGCAGGGGGAAGACCTGCAGCGTAAAGCGGTTCGATTTGGAAGCCACCTGATAGCCGGAACCTGCCTGGATATCATAGATATAATTGGTACGCTTCTCGACTTCCACGGTCGGGACGGTTACCCACGCCTGGGTCGCCCCTGCGGCAAACGTGGCGGTATAGGTCGTCTTATCCGTGTTGCAGACCAGCGTGACATCCGTCGTCTCGGAAAACGCGGCGGTGGACTTGAGTTCGATCGTATAATCGAGAGGGCCGTTCACCTTGCCGGTGGTGGAAGAGAAAGAAACCTTGGGTTCCCCATCCGCCAGGGCCGCGGCCGCCGTCAGCAGCAGGGCCAGGAGCAGGCACAGCCAGAGAGCTTTTTTCATGCAGATAACCTCCTTCGGGTGTAGACGTTTCGATTATAGTCTGCCCGATTTTCTTTGTCAACCGTGCTTTCCAAGGCGCGCCTTTTGTGTTATCATGCGGATAGAAACCGCCCTCGGCGGGAGAGGAGTGTTCTCCATGACAGAGCAGGAACGGCTGAATGAAATCGAACGCGTTATCACCAAGGGTCCGTACACCGACAATTGGGAGTCCCTTTCGCAGTACCATGTCCCCGAATGGTACATGAACCTGAAATTCGGCATTTTTATCCACTGGGGCGTGTACTCCGTCCCCGCCTTTGCCAACGAATGGTATCCCCGGAGTATGTACTGTCCCGGAACGCGCGAGTTCGAACACCACATCCAGACCTACGGTCCCCAGAAAGACTTCGGTTACAAAGACTTCATCCCCCTGTTCAAAGCCGAAAAGTTCGACCCCGCCGCCTGGGCTGACCTGTTCCGTCAAACCGGAGCCCGGTACGTGATCCCCGTCGCGGAGCACCACGACGGGTTCCAGATGTACAAGTCGGAACTCTCCCACTGGAACGCCTATGAGATGGGCCCGCACCGCGATGTCCTCGGCGAGCTCTCCGCCGCCTGCCGGGCTAATGGCCTGCAGACCGGCGCTTCCACCCACCGCATCGAGCACTTCTGGTTCCAGGGCAAAGGCCGCACCTTTGACAGCGACATCAAGGACCCGCAGAAGGGTGATCTATACTGGCCCAGCGTCACGGAACCCGACAACTTCAACATGAACGCCCTGGACGACCTGAAGCCCACGAAAGAATACCTCGAGGACTGGATGCTGCGGACCTGCGAGCTCATTGACCGCTACCAGCCCGCGATGCTGTACTTTGACTGGTGGATCCAGCAGGTCAGCGCCCGCCCGTATCTCGCGAAAATTGCAGCTTACTACTACAACCGCGCGGCTGAGCGCGGCACCCAGGCTGTTATCAACTACAAGCACGACGCTTTCCCCTTCGGCTGCGCGGTACCGGATGTCGAGCGCGGCCAGTTTGCGGAGCTCAAGCCTTTCTTCTGGCAGACGGACACCGCCATTGCCTACAACTCGTGGTGCTGGACGGAGGGCAACGCCTTCAAACCTGCCGAAGACCTCGTCCGTGACCTCGTCGACGTGGTCAGCAAAAACGGCACCTTCCTCCTGAATGTAGGCCCGAAGCCCGACGGCACGATCTCCGACGAGGATACAGCCGTCCTGACCGCCATCGGCGACTGGATGCGCGTGAATGGTGAAGCCATCTACGACACCCGCCCCTGGAAGTATTTCGGTGAAGGCCCGACCCAGGTCAAGGAAGGCCACTTCTCCGACAGTGAGCGCAAAGGTTTCACCCACGAAGACGTTCGCTACACGAGAAAGGGCGACAGTCTCTACGCGACTTTCCTCGCTCCTTCCCCCGACGGCACCTACCGCGCTCCGACCCTGGCCAGGAACGAGGACGGCCACGCCCGTTTCCACGGTCTGGTACTGGACGTACAGCGCCTCGACGGAAAGCCCTGCACATGGGAACGCGGCGAAAACAGCCTGATCATCCGGACGGAAAAGGGTGAAGGTGTGATGCCGGTAAGTTTCCGGGTGACGGTGAGCTGAAATGGTTATCTGACTTTCCCCGAAAGGAACGCATTGAAATGTCCATCCGCTTTACCCCTGCCGTCGCCTCGGACGCCCCCACTATCGCCTCCCTCCGCCAGCAAATCTGGTCCACCACTTACCGCGGGATCTATCCCGACGTCACCATCGATTATTATGATCTGACTGCGCATACCCAACGCGATCTTGCAAAGATCCAGGATCAATCGCAGCGCGTATACCTGATTCGGGACGGGGAGGAACCCATCGGCTATTTCTCGTTCTCCGTTTCGCCAAAGGTTCATATCCTATCGCTGTATGTTCTCCGGCAATACCAGAAACAGGGCATCGGGAAAGCAGCAATTGGTCTCATACAGACATATTGCAGAGATCACAGAATACCCGGGTTCACCTGCAACTGCAACGAGCACAACACCCCTGCAAGAAGGTTCTATGAACATATGGGCGGAACGGTTGTCAAGGTGGATTCGGGGCATGAGAACCGGCAGGAAGACCAGGTGACCTATCAGTTCACAGTGTGAGAGGAGGACAGTCCATGAAACACACCGGAGGAGACCTCTTTCAGCTAACGGAACGCATCTGGGTCTATCCATTCGAAGAATTGCGAGACCGCCCGAACCTTGGCTACATCCGCGGGGACAAATGGAGCCTTGCCGTAGACGCGGGCCACTCCGCGGAACACATCGCGGAATTCTACGCAGCACTGGAGAAGAATGGTCTCCCATTACCACAGTTGACCGTGCTGACCCACTGGCACTGGGATCATACTTTCGCGATGCACGCAGTACACGGCCTGTGCCTGGCGAATGCCCAGACCAATGCGTACATTCGGGATATACGGGAGAAGATTGCCCGCGAAGGGCCGGAGTCTTTCCTTGCTTTTCATGAGAGCATCCGGCGGGAGTATGAAGACGGAAAACCAGTCATCGTAACACTGGCGGATTTGGTCTTCACCGGGAAAATGGAGCTGGACACGGGTAACTGCCCGATTCGGATCTTCCAGGCAGAGGCTCCGCATACGGACGATTCCACGCTGATTCATGTACCGAGCGAAAGCGTTCTCTTTATCGGCGACGCTGAAGGCGGAGCGTTTCCGCACTGGAAGAAGGATATGGGCCTCGCGCGCAAGCTGGCGGATACCGTTCGAAAAACCGGTGCAACCGTATGCGTGGAAGGCCACTGGAAGCCCGTACCGACGGAAGACACAATCAATGCGATCATGGAGGAAGAAGGATGAATACGATTGAAACGATTCTTAACCGGCACAGTTACCGGGGCAAGTTCACGGATACTCCCGTTCCCCGTGAAGACCTGAAGACAATCCTTGAGGCCGGACTGGCCGCGCCTTCCGGGTGCAACAAGCAAACCACGAGCCTGATTGCGGTAGATGACCCGGAAGTCCTGCAAAAACTCCGCGCAGTCATTGACCCCCCTGTGGCAGAAACCGCTCCGGCCGCAATTTGTGTGCTGACCCAACGGATCAACGCCTACCGCGACCGCTGCTTTGCCGTGCAGGATTATGCCGCGGCCATTGAGAACATGCTCCTGGCTATCGTCGCCCTGGGTTACCAGAGCTGCTGGTATGAGGGCCACATCACGGACCTTGACCGCATCGGCGACAAGATGGCAGAGATCCTCGGCGTCCCGGACGGCTATGAGTTGGTTTGCTTCCTGCCGGTGGGCGTCGCGGAAGGCGAACCCGCTGTTCCCAGAAAGAAACCCTTTGCGGAACGGGCCTGGTTCAACCGATTTGGTACATCGGAAACATGAGTGAACTGGAGGATTCCTTATGCAAGCCGAAAGAGCCACACAAAATGATATTCGCGAACTCACCGAACTGCGCATCCTCTACCTCACCGAAGACCTCGGCGAGATCAGCAAAACGGATGCGATTGCCATTCGGGAAGCTCTCCCCGCGTATTTCCAAGCCCATCTGAACAAGGACTTATTTGTCTACACTGTTCGTGATCATGGCCTGATCGCGGCCTGCGCGTTTCTTCTTGTGATTGAGAAACCCATGAGCCCGCGCTTCCTGCACGGAAAGACCGGCATGGTCCTGAACGTCTATACACGTCCGGAATACCGCCGCCGCGGCTATGGCAGGGCTGTCATGGAAAAGATGCTGTCGGAAGCGATGGAAATGCAGCTTTGCAGCATTGAACTCAAGGCGACAGAGGACGGCTATCCTTTATACAAAGCCGTCGGCTTTGCGGATGACATCCCGGAGTATCACCTGATGAAGTGGAAGAATCCGGAGCAACAGAAATGAGGGATCCCATGGACTATAGCCGAAAAATCGCCGAACGGCAGTGGAACCTCCCCGACAAAGGCGAACTAGAGAGCCGCCGCGAAGCCACCTATATCGATGACATCATCCAGAAGGGCCACCTGCAGCGAAAGCTCCTCGAGAACCTCGACGGCATCAAAACCGTCTTTGACGGCGGGGCCGGGTGCGGACGTTTTTCGATCCTGCTTGCAAAGCAGGGCTGCCGTGTAACGCACTTTGACATCTCCCAGCCGATGATCGACAAGGCAAAAGAGCTGGCTGAAAAGGAAAACGTGCTTGATCAAATCACCTTTGTCCGAGGCGCATTAGAGGATCTGAGAGCTTATGCCGATCGCTCTTTCGACCTGGTGATCTCTTTCGACGCACCGGTTTCCTATACCTGGCCCAACCAGGAGAAGGTCATCGCGGAACTTGTCCGCATTGCCCGGAAGAGAATCATGCTCAGTGTGTCCAGCCGTCTGGGCAGCCTCCCCTATCTCGCCAATCCGATCCAGAAAAACCAGTTCTTCCTCGACGAGCAGGCGGATGATCCCTTTGTCCGCTGGTGCGTGGAGAACCGGGAGAAGATGATCGAAGGTTTCCGGTTTGACAAAGCGCACGCAGAACAGCTCTGGACGGACGGCCTGATGGGCGGCGAAGCCGAGATCGCCGAGTATGAGCGCGGCGGTGCGCCTTGGTGCATCACCTATACCTTCCTGCCGGATGAACTGGAACGTATCTTGGCCGTCAACGGCGTGAAGAACATCCGCCTTTCCGGTCCCGGGGCATATGGACGAACCATTCCACGGGAGATTCTGGTAAAGATCATGAACGACCCGCAGCAGCGGCAGGATTTCCTCGACTTCTGCTATAGGTTTGACTCGAATCCGTATGTGTGCGGGATGGGGAAAGACAACCTGATGGCGGTGGGAGACATCATTTCGGAGGTACCCTATCATGCTTGAGCGTATGGACGATTTCTTTGCCGCTCGCCTGGATGGCTATGACGAGCACATGAAGCAGAATATTCAGGGTGCTTCTGCGTTTTACGCATACACCGCGGCCCTTCTGCCCCGAGAGGACGGCGCAGAAGTCCTGGACCTCGGCTGCGGAACAGGGCTGGAGCTGGAAGAATTGTTCGCGCTGAATCCCGGCGCACAAGTCACCGGTATCGACCTTTCACCCGATATGCTAAACGCCCTCCGGGCCAAATTCCCGGACAAGGCCATCACGCTGATCAATGCCTCGTATTTCGATGTGCCCTTTGGCGAGAGCATTTACGATGGTGCTGTCTCAGTGGAGTCCCTTCACCATTTCCCAAGAGAAATGAAACTGTCACTCTATCAGAAGCTCCATAAAGCGCTGAAACCAAAGGCTCCCTTCGTCCTCACGGATTATTTCGCTGAATCGGAAGAGCTCGAAGTCGAATACTTCCGGAATCTGGCACAGCTCCGCGAAGAGCAGGGAATCCAGGACGGTGTGGTTGTCCATTATGACACGCCCCTGACCGTGGAGCATGAGGCGGAAGTTCTGCGCGAGGCAGGATTCACGGATGTGCGCATTCTGCAATGTTGGGGCACCAGTTACACGGTGCTTGCAGAAGCATAACCTATATCTCGGGAGGTGAACTCATTGCGCATTGAGCAGGCTTCGCCGAAGATGCTGTCAACGGCCTATCGGATCACACAGGATACCATTGACACGATCTATCCGGACTATTACCCTGCCGGAGCCGTCGCATTCTTTAAGGCTCATCACAGCACAGAGAAGATTGAAGCAGACATCCGGAACGGCTTGGTTTGGATTCTTTATGAAGATGAAACCCCTGTCGGGACAGTCACGGTCAATGAAAACCATATCCTCAGATTGTTTGTTCTCCCCGAATATCAGCACAAGGGATACGGACGAGCCCTTCTCGATTTTGCCGAAGCAAAGGTCTTTGCGGAGTATCCGGAAGCAGAACTGGACGCTTCCTTCCCGGCGAAACGAATCTATCTGATGCGGGGATATGTGGAACAGTCCTATCACACGATCAGCACGGATAAAGGGGATATTCTGTGTTATGATGTGATGGTGAAAAGAGGGAATTCTGCTCCTGAACCAAAGGAAATCAGAGGGTAGCGTATGCCAAAGTATGTTGATCCGATTTGCTATCAGCTTCACTTCTCATGTGTCGCAGATCAATCCCGGGAAAGCATCATAAAGGATTCTTTTGCACAGATCGTCCGTGATCTGAAGCCTATCGTCTTACCTTATCTTTGCGATGGGATGATGAAAAGCTATTGCTCTTCGAGCGGCCCAAATGGTTACCCCGACGGATATTTCCACTGGATTGGTTCCAGCCTTGTTCCCTTATCCGAAACCACAGAAAAACTCGATTCCCTTCTCGCGAAACTCGAAGATAATGACTTTCATGGTTTTATCCTTGATGGTGGTGAGATCAAAAACGAATTCGTTCGTTATGCGACCAAGGTTTCAAGCTTCAGCAAGTTTTATGATAAATGGTTTGCCGTTCATCGGAATCCAACTTTTACAAACGATGAGTTTATGGAAAGCATCCCGACCATAACCCGCTTTCTGAATTGTCCAACGAATGATCTCGGCGACATCAGTGTACCGATTACAGCTTTGAGAAACTGTACACCTTTTGAGTTGGCTCTTTATCGCGCAGATGTTGCATCGCTTCGCTTGATGCCAAAGCATCTTGTCTGTGAAATCATCTCGCCTTACGGCAATGAAACGGCTCCTGTGTTTTATTATCAGATGCGCATTGTCATTCCTAGATTCCTGGTTCAGGCAGAGGAAAAAAAGAAACGGATTCAGCAGAAATGGTATCAGGCTTTGCTGAACCTCGGTGGGCAATACCAGGTATGCTTTGGAACAATGGGCATGGATTGCCCGCCTGGACATTTCATCAACCGCGGAAACACATGGTATGATGACCAAGCACATACCTTTCTGCATAGAAGATTCTTTCAGAATTATATAACCGGCTACAGCTGGTGCACGCTCATCAACAGCAGTCAGGTTTCTCTGATCAACAAGCGGACAAAAGAGCAAGAAACTTTTGATGAGATCACCAAGATGCCAAACGGCAATATCTGTTATTGTGCAAGTCCGGATATGAATACCTTGTCCGGCGAAACAGCCGGAAAGATTCATGATTATTTCAGGCCCTGTTTGCCGCCTGTAAAACTGGACTTCTGGAGAGACATGATCCCGCATTCCTTGCGTCTTGGCTTCTCAGCAGATGAAGTTGAATACTGCGGATCTGAAACTTGTTTGTTCAGCGTTGTTCATAGTCTTGACACTACCCGCTAAACCCAATACAATCATCCTGCCCCGCAAGGGGTGGGATGAAGAGTAACACACGCGCTTGGCGGTTGCTCCATCACTTCTGAAAGGAGGTGATGGCGTTGCCTCTGTCTTTCACTTTCCATGTCGGGAAGTTCTCCGTGACCATCACGGTCCGTCGGACAAAACGGCATACAAGGTCAGAAGACCGCAGCGAAAAAACAGCCGCCACTCTGGCAAGTGACGGCGTTTTGCGGTCTTCCGATCGCTTAATACCAAACCCTGTTTGAGGAGCAGCCGTTAAGCGTTGCTCTTCATCTCTTATTATATGAGTTCAGCCCGGAAAGTCAAGTCTCATTCTTATGCAAAAGGAAGGTGATCCCATGCCACCACCCGGAGGAGGCGGACGCGGCGGAAAATTTCTGACCGATGAGGAGAAGGCCAACAAGCCGAAAGTAACCGGCGCGCTGCTGAAGCGCGTGTTCTCCTACATCCTCCCCTACCGCAAGCAATTATTCCTGGTCCTGCTGTGCATCGTGGTCAGCACGGTGTGCTCGATCTTCCCCTCGATCCTCACCGGCAACATCGTCGATGTTCTGGCGGGAAAGACAGAGAAACTGCCCGCGTGGATCGGGAGCGGGATCCCGGCGCTGATCAAGCTGATCCTGCTGTCCTTGGGGCTTCTGCTGGTGTCCAACCTGATCGGCGTCGGCGAAAGTTACCTGAATTCCTGGATCTCGCAGCATATTTCCTATGACATGCGGAACCAGATGTACCGGCACCTACAGAAGATGTCCCAGCGGTTTTTCACCTCTGTAAGCCAGGGCGACATCATCACCCGCATGACCTCGGATATCTCCGGGGTGGAGAGCGTGGTGTCCGGGACCTTTACAAGCATCCTCTCCAACCTGATCACGCTGGTGGTCGCGCTGGTCGCGATGTTCCAGAAGAACTGGATCCTCGCGCTGGTCGGCATCGCGGTCGTGCCGCTCTTTGTCCTGCCGACGCGAATGGCGGGCCGCACCCGCTGGAAGCTGGCAAGCCAGGCGCAGGCGTGCAATGACCAGGTCAACGGGATCCTCAACGAGACGCTCTCCGTCTCCGGTCAGCTGCTGGTGAAGCTCTTCGGGCGGGAAAAGGACGAATACATGCGCTATGAAGAAGCCAACGGCAAAATGGTCAAGCTGAACATCCGCGAGCGCATGGCAGGCCGCTGGTTCTTTGTGGTCCTGTCCACGTTCTCCTCCGTCGGACCGATGCTGCTGTATCTGGTCGGCGGCCTGCTGATGTTCAACTATGGGTACATGGACCTGACGGTCGGCGATATCACCGTGCTTGTGGCTCTGCTGGGACGGATGTACGGCCCGGTAAACAGCCTGCTGAACATCCAGGTGGACTGGATCCGCTCCATGGCAATGTTCACGCGTATCTTTGAATACTTCGACATGCCGGCGGAGATCGAAAACAAGGAGAACGCGCTGGTTCCCGCCACTGCCAACGGCGAGGTCCAATTCGAGCATGTGGACTTCTCCTATGACGGGGAACGTAAAATCCTGAAAGACATCTCCTTCACGCTGGAGAGCGGGCGGTCGATCGCCATTGTCGGGCCATCCGGCTCCGGCAAATCGACGATCGTCAACCTGATTCCCCGCTTATGGGATGTCAGTGACGGTTCCGTGAGATTCGACGGTAATGACGTGCGCGACCTCGACCTGTACTTCCTGCGCAGCAAGATCGGCGTGGTGACCCAGGAGACCTACCTCTTCAACGGCACGATCCGGGAAAACCTCCGCTACGCCCGGGAGGACGCCAGCGAAGAGGACATGATCGAGGCCTGCAAGAAGGCCAACATCTGGGACTTTATCTCCTCCCAACCCGCGGGCCTGGACACAGAGGTCGGCAACCGCGGCCTGAAACTCTCCGGCGGCGAGAAGCAGCGTATCTCCATCGCGCGCGTCCTGCTAAAGGACCCCGCCCTGCTGATCTTCGACGAGGCGACCTCCGCCCTCGACTCGATCTCCGAAGCCGCCATCCAGCAAGCCATCGATCCCCTGATCGATGAGCGTACATCGATCCTCATCGCCCACCGCCTGTCGACAATCCTCGCCGCGGACGAGATTCTCGTGGTGCGCGACGGCGCCATCGTCGAGCGCGGCCAGCACAAGGACCTGGTGCACGCGGGCGGAACCTATCAGGGGCTTTACGAGACACAGTTTTCAAAAGCCGTCGAAGCGTAATGCGTCCACGCAAAAAGGAGCGGTTTGGTTCGCTCCTTTTCGCTTGGGTTCATTTCCCGGACAGGTATTCATCAATCGCCGCCGCCGCGGTTTTACCCGCGCCCATGGCCAGGATGACCGTCGCCGCACCGGTGACCGCATCGCCGCCGGCGTAGACACCCTCGCGGCTGGTCTTGCCTGTGTCCTCGGCAACAATGATACCGCCCCAGCGCTGGGTCTCGAGGCCTTCCGTGGTGGACTTGATCAGCGGGTTCGGGCTCGTGCCGAGAGCCATGATCACGCAGTCCATTGGCATGTCTTCCTCACTGCCCTCGATGGGCACAGGGCGCCGACGCCCGGAAGCGTCAGGTTCGCCGAGCTCCATGTGCTGGACACGAACGGACTTGACCCATCCCTGCTCGTCCCCGGCAATGCTGACGGGGCTCGAGAGCATGCAGAAATGAATACCCTCTTCCATCGCGTGCTCGACCTCCTCGCGGCGGGCGGGAAGCTCGGCCTCGGTCCGGCGGTAGACGATCGTTACGTCCGCGCCGAGCCGCTTCGCGCAGCGGGCCGCGTCCATGGCGACATTGCCGCCACCCACGACCGCCACACGCTTCCCGTGCTGAATGGGGGTGTTGGAATCCGGCTGGTAAGCCTTCATCAGGTTGATGCGGGTGAGGAACTCGTTGGCGGAATAGACGCCCTTCAGGTTCTCGCCCGGGATGTTCATGAACTTGGGCAGGCCCGCGCCGGAGCCGATGAATACGGCCTCAAAGCCCATCTCGCCCATCAGTTCGTCGATCGTCAGCATCCGGCCGATGACGACGTTGGTCTCGACCTTCACGCCAAGCGCCTTCAAGCCGTCGATTTCCTTCTGCACGATGGCCTTCGGCAGACGGAATTCCGGGATGCCGTAAACCAGCACGCCGCCGGCCAGATGCAGGGCCTCGTAGACCGTGACCTCGTAGCCCTTCTTCGCCAGGTCGCCGGCACAGGTCAGGCCGGAGGGGCCCGAGCCGATCACGGCGACGCGGTGGCCGTTGGAGGCGGGCTTTTCGGCGGCTTCGGTCGCATGGCTGTTATGCCAGTCGGCCACAAAGCGCTCCAGCCGGCCGATGCCCACGGGTTCCCCCTTGATGCCGCGGACGCACTTGCCCTCACACTGGCTCTCCTGCGGGCAGACGCGTCCGCAGACCGCCGGCAGAGAGGAGGACAGGGAAATGACCTTGTAGGCCTCTTCAAAGTTACCCTGGGCCGCTTCGTGGATGAAGGCCGGGATGTCGATCTTCACCGGGCAGCCGGAAACGCAGGGTTTGTTCTTGCAGTTCAGGCAGCGCTGTGCCTCGTCGAGCGCCATCTCTTTGGTATAGCCAAGAGCGACCTCGCTGAAATTCGCATTGCGGACCTGCGGGTCCTGGGAAGGCATGGGGTTCTTTGTCATACGCATATTGGGCATCTTATTTCGCCTCCCGGAAAAGATTGCAGGCTTTCTCATAGGCATGGCGCTCAAAGTCCGCATACATGCGGCCCCGGGCCATAGCCTCATCGAAGTCGATCTCATGGCCGTCGAACTCCGGCCCGTCGACGCAGGCGAACTTTGTCACCCCGCCCACGGTGAGGCGGCAGCCGCCGCACATACCTGTGCCGTCGATCATGATCGGGTTCATGCTTGCCACGGTCTTGATGCCATACTGCTTCGTCAGTGCGCAGACAAACTTCATCATGATCAGCGGCCCGATCGTGATGACCTCGTCGTACTGTTCGCCGGACTCGATGAGCTTCTTCAGCGCGTCGGTCACAAGGCCCTTCTCGCCCCAGGAGCCGTCATCCGACATCTTGCAGACGAGATCCGACGCCGCCTCGAACTCCTTCTCGAGGATCACAAGATCTTTCGTCCGGAAGCCCGTGATCGAGTGCACCACGGTCCCCTGGGCGTGAAGTTTTTTCGCCACGGGATACGCGATCGCGCAGCCTACGCCGCCGCCCACGACCGCGACCTTCTTCAGGCCCCCGGTATGGGTCGGCCGTCCGAGCGGACCGACAAAATCGTGGATATACCCGCCCTCGGGCAGGTGATTCAGCGTTTCGGTAGCCGCACCGACGATCTGGAAAATGATCGTTACGGTGCCCTGTTCGCGGTCATAATCCGCCACGGTCAGCGGAATGCGCTCACCGTTCTCGTCCGCGCGCAGGATGATGAACTGCCCCGGTTCGGCTTTGCGGGCCACCAGCGGAGCTTCCACCTTCATCAGCGTCACGGTGGGATTCAGGGAGCGTTTCTCAAGGATCTTGTTCATAGAGCCATGCCTCCCGTCTGTGATGTGGGGTCACGGGGATTATAGCACAGGAACGGTTGGGAAAACAAGCCTGTGAAAGGCGTAGTTGGTTTTTTCGGTGTATTTCGGGAATATTCGAAAACAGAAAGCAAAATTCATCAGTCAGCAAAGAGAACCCCCTCACCCGCTTCGCGGGAGCTCTCCGGGGCTGCCGCCCGTTCTCCGCTGGAAACTGTCTACCAGACAGTTTCCCAGGCGCTTCGAACCCATTGCGATGGGGAGCCTGTTGATAATTTGAGAAAGAGGCGCAGCAAGCGGCGCCTCTACATGATACAATTCGTTCAATCACCATAGATCCCTGTTCATTCTTGTCTCCCCCTTTGGGGGAGATGTCAGCGAAGCTGACAGAGAGGGTTTACACCTTGATCCCGTCAATCTCCTCTGTCAGTTTGCAGATCTCATCGATCAGGGAACCGATATAGTCGATCGTAGCGTTCAGCGGGCCGTCCGTGGTGATGTCGAAACCGGCGATCTTCGCTAGGCCGACGGGATCCTGCGTACCGCCGGCGGAGAGGAACTTCTTCCAGTCTTCGACCGCGGGTGCGCCTTCCTTTTCAATGCGCAGCATGGCCTGCGTGGCCACCGTGAGGCCCGCACTGTAAGTATAGGAGTACAGGCCCATATAGTAGTGCGGCTGCCGCATCCAGGTGAGTTCCGCGCCTTCGGGGATGTCCACGGCATCGCCCCAGAACAGCTCGAGGTTCTTCCGGAACAGGTCACTGAGCACGTCGGCGTTCACGCTGCCGCCCTCATCGATGATGCGGTAGACCTCGCGCTGGTACCAGGCCTCGCGGAGATGCGTGACGAAGTTGTGATAGTAGGTGTTGCTGACCAGGCTGGAAAGCACCCAGCGGCGGAAGCGTTTGTCTTCCTTGGTGTGCGTCAGGTAATGTGCGAGAAGCAGTTCGTTCATCGTGGACGGCGCCTCCACCAGATAGGTGGAGGGATCGCAGTCGTAATAGGACTGCGCCGCGTCGCCGTACATAGACTGGCCCGCGTGCCCCAGTTCGTGCGCGACGGTGAACACATCCGCCATGCGGTCGTTCCAGTTCAGCAGGATGTACGAGTTCTGGCGGTACACGTCCGCGCAGAAGCCGCCCGTGCTCTTGCCAATGTTCCGGGCAAAGTCGATCCAGCGTTCCCTGTACGCCCGGTCGACCATCTCCACATAGTCCTCGCCGAGGATAGCGAGCGCGTCCCGGATATATTGATGGGACTCTTCGATCGTGACCTTCGGGTCATACTCCGGATCGACCGCGACCTTCAGGTCGGCAAAGGACACTTTGTCAAGATTGTGCTTCTTCTCCAGCAGTTTCGCATAGCGGCGCATGTGCGAAGCCAGGCGTTCCGTGATCAGGTCGATCTGGCGATCGTACATCTCCCGCGTGACCTTCTGATAGAACAGCAGGCTGTCAAACACATTGCCGAACCGGCGCAGCTCCGACATCGTCTTTTCCTGGGTCACGCAGGCATTATAAGCCGTCGCAGTAGTATTCTTGTACTTCTTCAGCGTGTCGTAGAACGCGCGGAAAGCGGCGCGGCGCACAGCGGTGTCCGCTTCGAGCTCATAGTTGTCCTCATAGAGGGAGTAGCCGAGCGGGTACTCCTTCCCGTCCACGGTGAAGGGATCGAACGCGATGTCCGCGAGCTTCATTGTGTTGTATACGTTATAGGGGACATCCAGGGCCCTGCCAAGCGCGGTCAGTGTCTTCTCCGTCTCCGGGGAAAGCATATGCGCCTTTTTTGCTATCAGGTCCTGCAGATACACGCGGCATCCCTTGGCGATTTTCACGGCGGCCTGCAGTTCTTCGTCCGGCGCCAGCAGGATCTCACTGTCCACAAAGGCCATGTCGCTCTCCAAGCGCGTCATTGCGTCCGCCACTTTTTCCTCGCGTTCGCGTAGCTCATTATCGGTGTAGTCCGCTTCCAGGGCCAACCCGGAATAGGACCAGATCCGGGACATCGCCAGATCGATCGGCTCCCTGTCGTCCAGGCACCTGACGATCGTCTCCGCGTCGGTCAGTTTGCCCGCATAGGTTTCGACAAACTGCTTGACATCGGCTTTGGTCTTCTCCAAAGCCTCCCACATCAGCTTCTCTTCCGCAAAAATCAGGGATAAATCCCATGTTTGTTCCACGGGGACATTTTCCCGTGCACACAGTTCTTCCATATTCGTTTCCTCTTTTCTGCCCGTAGGCGATTCTCATATTCACTTTGAATGTATAGCATAGTTCTAGCAAAATGAGAAGATTTGATACCTCTGCAAATCTTCTTATTGCAGACTATAAATTCGACTGCTTCCTCTTCCTGAACTGACGATCGCTCCCATATCCTGCATCTGTTTTGTAATGGCGTATGCACGCGTCTTTTTAACACCGAGGAGGGATTGAATCTGGTCGAACGTCATAGGGCCGTTGGTTCGGATGTGATTCTGCACTGTATACATCTGCGGAGAAAGCGTTTCCTCCTGTGTTTTTTGGGGGTGCTTTGCCTGAAGGCTGTTGCGGTTGGGCAGTGTGATCCGGAAAGTATTGGCTGTTACATCGATCCTCGGTTGGTTCTGGCAATCCTCATATAGGTCATAGATCCTCCGGATCCCGGTCCCGTAGGCTTCTATCATTCGCAGTCGGTAGAAGATCGCAGCCATCAACTGATTTCTCGGCTGGGAAATTCCGCTCCGGATATCCTCCGGCGTCAAACCAGGAACAAGGCCGCCGAGCGAGACAAAGGACATTTCCTGATCATTCACATTGATGATAATGCTTCCGCTGTAACTATAATCCCGATGAATCACCGCATTTAGTAATGCCTCGCGTACAGCCGCCTCCGGATAGTCAGAATGCCCTTCGCGCATCAATCCGTGAATTACAGCAGGTGTCCGGTTACAAAGGTTCAAATATTGATATGCTTCCTCAAGCTGTGTAAAAACTGATCCGGAGAATTCCCGATGATCCCGGAAGATTGTATTGCTCTTGTCGGTAAAAACCGCAATCTTGACCGTATGGGCACACTGATCTGACAAAAGCAGTGCCAGGTTCGTATATAAACCATCATCCGCCCGGATAATTCCCAAAGTCCTGTATTTTTCTGGCTTGAATTCCACACCTGCATGCATGAAACACTGTGTCGCCGTCTCAAAGGTCAGATTCTGGTTCAGTGAACGCATTTCTTCAAAGATATCCCCGTCACTATCCCGGATCATCCGACGAATCATCTCCGGAGAGGCCGGAACGCTGGAAGCCCCTTGTCTAACATAAACGCCGCTGGGCTTCAAGCCTTTACCTTTCAGATAATATGGTTTATTCGCGCCTTCGGCTATAGTAATAGAGATGGTGTGATCCTTTACCGCATAGCGCACGAACATGGTCACATCCGGTGCGATCGCATCGCGGATACCGTTGGTGATCCGTGTATACTCCTCATCGATATCAGCCATACCAATCGGTTGTCCATGGTCATCCACACCCACGAGAATCTCTCCGCCTTCGGTGTTTGCAAAAGCAATAACTTCTTTATACAATTCATCCGTCACCCGGGATTTGAATTCCATATGCTCCGTTTCGATTTTCATGGTCATGCCCTCCTCCACTTTTTCACTATCATAGCGGAAAATTCACTGAATGTCAACGGAAAAGGTGGAATTTCCGCTACATTTATAGTGGAAAAAGTGAATTTCAACTCTTTCTGTGGAAATCACACATTCTCCATCCTGTTTCCTTCTTAAATCCCACCCTTGCATTTTCCCCCTGAATGCGCTATACTGTGCGTGCCGTATCCGTGATGAAGACCGGGTCCCGTGCGATTTGCCGGTGTGAACCCTGTCAGGGCCGAGAGGCAGCAGCAGTAAGCATTAGGCCGATGTGCTGCGGGCAAGCCCTGTCTGAGCGGTGCGGTTTTCTCATATCTGACCTTT
>JAFZPI010000007.1 GCA_017552615.1 Clostridia bacterium | reverse complement strand
GGCTTCGCTCGGCACCTGAACGGTACCGAACTGGCGCATGCGTTTTTTGCCTTCCTTCTGCTTTTCGAGCAGCTTCTTCTTTCGGGTAATATCGCCGCCGTAGCACTTGGCGAGCACGTCCTTTCGCATGGCCTTGACCGTTTCACGCGCGATGATCTTCCCACCGATGGCCGCCTGGATCGGGATCTCAAACTGCTGGCGCGGGATGACTTCCTTCAGCTTCTCGCAGAGCACCCGGCCCCGGGGATAGGCCCGGTCGCGGTGCACGATTTGGCTGAAGGCGTCGCAGAGGTCGCCGTTGAGGAGGATGTCAAGCTTGACCAGGTCGCTGGGGCGGTAATCCTTCAGCTCATAATCGAAGGAGGCGTAACCGCGGCTGCGGCTCTTGATCGTGTCAAAGAAATCAAAGATGATCTCATTCAGGGGCATGTCGTAATTGAGCTTGACGCGGCTGCCCTCGTACTGCATGTCGATGAAGATACCGCGCTTCTCCTGGCAGAGGTCCATCAGCGTGCCCACATAGGCCTGCGGTGTGAAGATCTCTGCCCGGACAAAGGGCTCGTCGGTGCTGGCGATTTCCGTGACCGGCGGGAGTTTTGTCGGGTTGTCGATGTGCAGCTCGGTGCCGTCGGTCTTGTGAATGTGATACACAACACCGGGGATCGTGGTCACGAGGTCGAGGTCAAATTCCCGCTCAAGCCGCTGGGTAATTACATCCATGTGTAATAATCCCAAGAACCCGCACCGGAAGCCGTAGCCGAGGGCCACGGAAGTCTCCGGCTCGAAGGTCAGGGAAGCGTCGTTCATGCGGAGCTTTTCGAGGGCGTCCTTCAGGGCGGGATAGTCTGCGCCGTCAGCGGGGTAGATGCCGCAGAACACCATCGGGGTGACCTGTTTGTAGCCCGGGAGGGCTTCGGCGGCGGGGCGGGCGGCGTCCGTGATCGTATCGCCCACGCGGGTGTCGCGCACGTCCTTGATGGAGGCGGCGATATACCCGACGTCGCCGGGCATCAGGGCCTCGCAGGGCTCGTATCCCGGAGAGAAGGTGCCGACTTCGACGATGTCAAACTCGCCGCCGGTGGCCATCAGGCGCATCCGCATGCCGGGTTTGACGGTGCCTTCTTTAACGCGCACGAAGCAGATCGCGCCCCGGTAGTTGTCGTAGAAGGCGTCGAAAATCAGCGCCTGCAGCGGTGCATCCGCGTCTCCTGTCGGTGCCGGAACGTACTTTACGATGGCTTCCAGCACGTCGCCGATGTTCTGGCCGGTCTTGGCGGAGATGCACGGCGCGTACGAGGCGTCGAGGCCGATCACATCCTCGATCTCGGCCTTCACCTTCTCCGGCTCTGCGCTGGGAAGATCGATCTTGTTGATGACAGGGATGATCTCGAGGTTGTGGTCCAAAGCCATGTAGCAGTTGGCGAGGGTCTGGGCCTCGATGCCCTGCGTTGCGTCCACGACAAGCAGCGCGCCTTCACAGGCCGCCAGCGCGCGGCTGACCTCATAGGTGAAGTCCACATGGCCGGGGGTGTCGATCAGGTTCAGCTCATAGGTCTCCCCATCCAGAGCCGTATAGTTCATGCGGACGGCCTTGCTCTTAATCGTGATGCCTCGCTCGCGCTCGAGCTCCATGCTGTCGAGGATCTGCTCGACCATCTCGCGCTTCTGGAACACGCCGGTGGTCTCCAGAATCCGGTCCGCGAGCGTACTCTTCCCATGGTCGATATGCGCGATAATGCAGAAATTGCGGATGCGTTTCAGTCTGGTGTCAGTCAATCTTGATCCACCTCGAGTGCAATGTTTTATTGAATCTTCTTTGCCATCATTAACCTCTCTGTCGCCTGCGGGCGACATCTCCCCTTTACTGTGAAAATGCTTCGCATTTTCACAGTAAAGGGGAGGGGGACCGCCGCAGCGGTGGAGAGGTTATGCTTGACTGCTCCCTGCCGCCTTCTCCGCGGCTTTCACCGCGATTTCCGCCAGGCGTTCCTGGCTGCGGACCGGGGCGGAGATGCCGGGGTAGAGGCGCTTGTAGGTGCCGTCCGCCTGCTGGAGCCTTGCGGCGCAGTTGTCGCTCCACATCAGGGTGAAGATGTCCTCCAGGCGGTCCAGGGAATCCCGGTCCTTGATCGGGCAGGCGATCTCCACGCGCTTGAGCGTGTTGCGGGTCATCCAGTCGGCGCTGCCGATATAGCAGACGCGGTCCTCCCCGTCGCCGAAGAGATAGAGGCGGCTGTGCTCGAGGTACCGGCCCACGATCGAGATGATGCGGATGTTGTCCGTCTCTCCGGGAATCCCGGAGCGCAGGCAGTTGATACCGCGGATGATCATTTCGACCTTCACGCCGGCCTTCCCGGCCTCGATCAGCTTGTCGATCAGGACCTTGTCGGAAAGGCTGTTGATCTTCACGCGGATGTGGGCGGGTTTGCCCTCGGCGGCGCGCGCGATCTGCCCGTCGATCAGGTCGGCGAGCCGGTTCTGCAGGCAATTCGGTGCGACCAGCAGGGTGTCGGTGTGGTCCATGGTCTTGCCTTCCAGCAGCGCGGAGAAGACTTCCCAGGATTCCAGGCCGATCTCCGGCCGTGCGGTGATGTAGCAGAAATCGGTGTATAGGCGGCTGGTCTTTTCATTGTAGTTGCCGGTGCCGATCTGGGTGATGTACTGCGTGCCTTCGGGCAGTTCGCGCGTGATCAGGCACAGCTTGGAGTGCACTTTCAGGTGCTCCACGCCGTAGATCACGCGGCAGCCGGCCTGCTCCAGGCGGCGTGACCACTCGATGTTGCTCTCCTCGTCGAAACGGGCTTTCAGCTCCACGAGGACATCGACTTGTTTCCCGTTCTCCGCGGCGTCCGCGAGGGCTTCCACGACCTTGCTGTGAGGCGCCAGGCGGTACAGCGTCATGCAGATGTGCGTCACCTTCGGGTCGCGAGCGGCCTCGTTCAGCAGGGCGAGGAAAGGCCGGACGCTCTCGTAGGGGAAGTGGAGGAGCACGTCTTTCTGGATCACCTGTGGGATGACCGGCTTCGTCAGGTCGATCTGCGGGCTGTCCTGGGGCCGGCGCGGCGCGTAGAAGAGCTCCGCCCGTGTGCGCAGGAGATCCCGCAGGTCGCTCAGGAAACTCAGTTCCAGCGGGGAATCGCTCGAGAAAAGCTGGTTTTCCTTCAGATTCAGGTTATCGCAGAGACGCTTGATCACCGGGGCTTCGAGCGTGCGGCTCAGCTCCACGCGGATCGGGGCCAGGCGCATGCGGCGCTTGATGACCTCAACCATGTGGTCGCGATAGTTCAATTCCTCGTCATAGATGGCATCCGCATCGATGTCGGCGTTGCGCGTGATGCGCACGAGCGACTTGGATTCCACCGAGAAGTTCGGGAACAACAGCGGCATGTAGTGCAGGATCAGTTCTTCCGCGAGCATGAAGCAGCCGGGCTTGTCCGGCACTTCGATCAGCCGCTTGAAGACCGGGGAAGTGCAGGGCACGATGCCGATTCGCTCCTTATCCTGCCGGGTGGCCAGCACGGCTACGGCGTAGATTTCCTTGTTCGCCAGGAAGGGGAAGGCTTGCTTCTTGCCCACGATCATTGTGGACAGGAAGGGCTGGAACTCCTTCTTGAAGCGCTGGGCCAGCTTCTTCTCCTGCTTGGAGCCGATGGTGTGGAAATCCACCAGCGAGATCCCCTGCTCCTTCAGGAGTTCAAAGATCTGCGCATAGACCCTGTCCTTGCGGTGGCAGAGATCCCGTACCACGCTGAGCGCGGCTTCCATCTGCTCGCCTGCGGTCATGCCGGACTTGTTGTCCTTCGCCTTCGGGTCCACGAGCTTCTGGTCGTAGAGGGAGCCGATGCGCACCATGAAGAATTCGTCCAGGTTGCTCTGGAAAATGGACAGGAAGTTCAGCCGCTCGCACAGCGGCACCCGGCTGTCCTCCGCTTCCTCCAGCACGCGCTCATTAAAGCGCAGCCAGCTCAGTTCCCGGTTTTCGTATAGGGACTTGGTTTTCATGGGGCACCTCCACAGCTGAGTATTTACCGCTGAAACGTTTCGAAATCTCTCTCGTTTGTCACCATCAAGTTTTCAAATCAGTTGTTTTCCAGTATATTCAGGAATGCATCTTGCGGCGTTGCCTGAATCCACTCATAATCGAAAACTTTACCAGTATAGGCATCAATAAAAACAAAAAATACCCCGCGTGTCCAGTCCAGTACATAATCGTAAGGTGTTTGCGGTATAAAGAAACTCACCGACCAGTATTTTATGTTTTCATTGTATGAGATGTTATATCCTCCGCGAACTAACATAGAGGACAACGTTGCTTCGTCAGGTACAGGCAAATTGTTATCCGCAAATAGTGCTTGATATGTCTGCTTGGCAATTGTAAGTGCTTCGTCAAAAGAAACTGGCGCTGTTTCCAACTCATGCAAATAATCAGCCATGTGAAGAGGCGGATCCGTAATGAAAGCACAGCGCCACCCATCTGAAATCAATACATCAATGCATGTATCATAGTCAGCCAATGGATGATAGAAATGAAATGTACGGAAATAGTAGGATCGTTTTCCTTCGCCTACACACCGAGCAAAAGTCTCATTAACTCCGTAATCGTTACCATATACGACGATAAAGTCCTTTAGTATATCCAGATCGAGATCTGGAAAGGCTTGTTCGCAATATTGCTTGAAGACATAGAACGCAGTATTGTTGTCATAAAGGGGAATGCTGGAATCACGAAATGAAATAAATGTGTACCCTTCGACATCTGTTGGGAAAGGATATAGGATGTCAACTGCAGAGTCTAAACTGGATTGTTCTTCCTTCGAGTCGGCTATAGTCGGTTCAACATCTGTTTCCCGTACAAAGAGTTCATATCCGTCCGGATAAGCGATACCCGTGGCTGACCCTTGAATGATCAAACCTGTGTCATCCATGCTGAATGAATAGATGACACCTTCTCTGGTGATCGTCTGATTATCAATAGAATAGGAACCTACTTGTTCTTCGGCATTTCCATTTGCATGGGTTGTGAAAACGCAGGAACCATCATCTTTGAATTCAACCGTTAGTGAATATGATTCCCCGAGAACAGGTTCAAAAACGGTTATCGGCACTGTGGTCATATACTCATTGATGGCGACCTTTTCCACTTTCCAGGTACCCAACAATAAATCCACAGACAACTGCATGGTCGAAACATTCGCATTGCTTTCAGCTAACACGGATCCGCACATGAATATAAAAACTAAAGCAAGAAACATAGAAAAGGATCTCTTCATTCTAAGATCAACTCCTTTATTCACCGTACGATAATTCCAACATCATCCGCATAGCGTGGATTCTGTTTGAATAATCCCAGTGTTCTTCTGGCGGCTCCATCAGGCTTGCTTCGTCCACCTTCCCAGGCTTCGACGGCTTTTTTGGTCACACCAATGCAAGAAGCGAAAATGCTCTGCGTCATCTTGGCGTTCAGGCGGATTTCCTTGATCTCATCCGGAGTGAAAGTGGAAGGCACAGAAGAGACGGACATTCTGTGAACAGTCGCGTTGACAGTCGGGTCACCCTGTGCATAGGCGAGGGCTTCCTGCAGTCCTTGCATGATTTCATTATACCTGCTCATGCTTCTCCCTCCTCTGTTTTTCTGTTTCCAAACTCAGCTCAATCAGTTCAACGATGTTCTTCATATCGTTCCGCTCGGCTTTGGTCTGATTGTCCTTATCGGACTTCTGATAGACGTCGATGAGATAAATCTTCTCATAGACTTCGAAATCGACATAGATCACACGGGTGGAACCGCTTTTTCCGCGGTCCCGGAAAGCAAAACGCATCTTTCGGACACCGCCGGTTCCCTGCATGACAGGGCCAATCTTCGGATTGTCTAGTAACTCCTGCTCGAGGCGTGACTTGTCATCTTCATCCAAGCCCAGACTCTTCCATTTCACATCAAATGATGGAAGTGTAATAAATTCACGTGTCATCGAAATCACTCCTCCCATTCATATGATACCCTATAGCATAGGGTTTGTCAAGTAGACGAACTGCGTATCAATTAGGAACCATCTCGGCAAAGACTCTATACTATGAACTGAGCTTTTTAGTTTCTCGCCATCTGCCCAATCCGCTCAGCCCAGTCCTTCCGAGCGGCTTGTTCAACCATTTCCCGTTCCGAAGCCAGCTCCGGCTTTTCCCTGAGTTCCCGCATGCAGCGAACGGCTTCCTCCAGCAACAGTACGTCGCCGTCGAGGAGGAAACCCGCCATGGCCTCGCCGGACTGGCGGGTGCCCATCAGGTCGCCGGGTCCGCGAAGCTCCAGGTCCTTCTGCGCGACCTTGAAGCCGTCGTTCGTGCGGGTGAGGATGCGCAGTTTCTCCGAACCTTCCGCCAGGAGAAAGCACCAGCTCTCCGCGTTTCCGCGGCCGACCCGACCCCGCAGCTGGTGCAGCTGGCTGAGGCCGAAGCGCTCGGCGTTCTCGACGACCATCACTGTCGCGTTGGGCACATTGACGCCCACCTCAATGACCGTGGTGGAGACCAGCACGTCCATCTCTCCGGCGGCGAAGGCACGCAAGGTTTCTTCTTTCTCGGCTGGGGACTGGTCCCCCCAGGTCAGACCTACGCGCAAGCCGGCCAGCTCATTCTCGGTCAGAGCTTTCCAAGTTGCCTGTGCGGAGCGGACATCATCGAGGGTTTCGCTGTCCGCTACAAGGGGACAGACCACATAAGCCTGGTGCCCTTTGGCAATTTCTTCCCGGAGGAAGCCATAGAGGGCGGCGCGTTTCTCTTCTGGGACCAGTCGGGTCTGCACCGGCGTGCGGCCCGGGGGCAGTTCGTCCACGACGGAGATATCGAGGTCACCGTAGAGGATCAGGGCGAGGGTGCGGGGGATGGGTGTGGCGCTCATCACCAGCACATGTGGGCTTTCGGCGCCTGTTTTTCCCTTCTCCTGAAGGGTGGAGCGCTGCCGGACGCCGAAGCGGTGCTGCTCGTCGGTAATAACCAAGCCGAGGCGCTGGTAGTGTACGCCTTCGCTGATCAGGGCATGGGTGCCGAAGACGGTATCCCACTCGCCGTTCTCCAGCGCTGCGTGCGCTTTTTTCTTTTCGGAAGCCTTCATGCTGCCGATCAGAAGGCCGCAGCGGATCCTCAGTGATTCCAGCGAGTGGCAGGCGGATTCGTAGTGCTGGCGAGCAAGGATCTCCGTTGGGGCCATCATGGCGCTCTGCTTGCCTGCACCGTGGCAGAGGGCGATCGCGCCGAAGGCGATGGCGGTCTTGCCGCAGCCCACATCCCCCTGAACCAGGCGGCTCATGGCAGTCGTCTGGCGCAGGTCCCTTGCAATCTCGTTCAGGACCCGCTTCTGCGCGTTGGTGGGCGGGAAGGGGAGGCTCTGCCAGTAAGCCGCCTCCGCCCCTTCGGGGATATCCAACGGGACGCCCGCTTCGCGATTGCCTCTCGCTACGGACAGGGCGGCCTGAAACATCAGCATCTGCTCGAAAGCCAGGCGGCGTCTCGCGAGCTTCAGGGATTCAAAGCTGTCCGGGAAGTGTGCCTGGCGGATGGCGAAGTTCAGCTCGCACAGGCCGTGACGCAGGCGCAGGCTGTGGGGAAGGGTTTCCGGACAACAGTCGTCGACCGAGGCCAGGGCCCGCTGCATGATCTCCCGGAAACTTTTTGCCGGGATGCCTTTCACAGCCTTGTAGACCGGCAGAATTTCCGGGCGGGTCACGACGGCAGCGTTCTGCAAGGTCCGGCGGCCGTTCTTCTCTGTCAGACGGCCGTACAGCATGATGGGCTGGCCGACCGGCAGGTTCTGCATCATCCAGGGCTGGTTGAACCATACGAGGGACAGGCGGCCGTCCTCCGCGCGGAGGCTCGCGCTGACCCGGGTCAGGCCGCCGTAAGCACTGAACTTCGGCGAATCATTCACCGTGCCCGCCACCAGACAGGGTTGGCCGGGGACCAGCGTGGACAGGGGCTGCGGCGTTGTGCGGTCCTCATAGCGCAAGGGCAGGGTGTATAACAAATCGCGCAATGAGCTGATGCCCATTGCGCGCAATGCATCCAGCCGCGACGGGCCAATGCCCTTGATGGCTGACAGTTCCATGCCTTATTCCACCGAAATCAGGTAATAGTAGAGCGGCTGGCCGCCGGCCAGGCACTCCACGTCGCAGTCCGGGTAGCTGTCCGCGATGTGATCCGCGGTCTTCTTCGCGTCGGCCTCAGAGACGTCGCTGCCGTAGTAGACGGTGATCAGCTCGTCATCATCCGTCATAACGGCGTTCATCGTGGTCCCGATGACCTCTTCCAGGTCATTGCCCGCGCAGGCGATCTGGCCGTTCTGCAGACCGATGTAGTCGCCCTCATGGATCGTGACGCCGTTGTTCTCGCTGTCGCGAACGGCGAAGGTGACCGTTGCGGTCTTCACGTTCTCCGCGGCCTCGGTCATGGCGCGGACGTTGGCCTCGCTGTCGCTGTCGGGCTGGTAGGCCACGGCTGCGGCGATGCCCATGGCGACGTTCTTCGTGGGAACTACAAACACAGTGCACTCGGCGATCTCCGCTGCCTGGTTTGCCGCCATGACGACGTTGCCGTTGTTCGGGAACACGTAGACCGTGTCGGCGTTGCAGCGGTTGATGGCCTGCAGGATGTCGTCGATCGAGGGATTCATGGTCTGGCCGCCCTCCACGATCACGTCCACACCCAGATCCCGGAAGATGTGGGAGAAGCCGTCACCGAGGGAGACCGCCACCATGCCGCTGGGCTTGCGCTCTGCCGGGAGTGTCTCTTCCGCGGGAGTTTCGGGCTCGGGCGGTGGGTTCTTCGCGCGGCGGTCGGCGGGCATATTGAGCACCTCGATCTCCGTCACTTCGCCCAGTTCCACGCCGAAGGACAGCGCGCCGCCGGGATTGTTGGTGTGGACATGGATCCTCCACGGGGCTTCCTCGCCCTCGACATTGACCATGTTGCCGATCCGGTTGAGACGCCGGCGCAGGGATTCCACATCCTCCGCGGTGTAGTCCGCGCTGAGATTCTGCAGCGTATAGGACACGTGATAGTCGTACTCGAAGTCCGCGATGGCGTCGTGGTCATCGAGGAAGGTGCCGTCTGCCGCGGCCTGATTCTGGATCAGATCCTCGATGGACTCGCCCCGCAGCACCGCGGCGTACCCGGTGTAGATGTAGAGCAGGCCGCGTCCGCCGGAGTCCACCACGCCCGCGTCTTTCAGGGCCGGGAGCATGTCCGGGGTCTTCTTCAGGATCTCTGCGCCGGATTTCAGGATCGTGTTGAAGAGGGCGTCATAATCGTCAGGCGTCTGTTCCGCCTGTTTCAGGGCGTCCTCGGCCATGACGCGCGCCACGGTCAGGATTGTGCCTTCCTTCGGCTTCATCACGGCCTTGTAGGCCAGGTCGGAGCCGGCCTTCATCGCGCGTGCAAAGTCCGCGGGACCGATGTGTTCGATTCCGTTCAGCGCCTTGGCGAAACCGCGCAGGAGCTGGGAGGTGATGACGCCGGAATTGCCGCGGGCGCCTTTTAGCGCACCCTTGCTCAGGGCTGCGCAGGCTTCGTCCGCGCGCAGGTATTCCTTGGCGCTGATTTCGCGGACCGCGCTCTGCATGGTCAGGGACATGTTGGTGCCTGTGTCGCCGTCCGGCACGGGGAACACATTCAGCGCGTCCACCTCGGCGCGGTTGGCTTCCAGCAGGGCGCTGCCAGCCACGGCCATCTCCCGGAGCATCAGGCCGTCAATCGTCTTTATTTCAATCAAGTTCGTATCCCCCGTTCGTCCTTACACACGGATGCCCTCGACCGTCACCGTTACCTTGCGGACGGTGATGCCGGTCATGGCTTCCAGCTTATAGCGCACGGTGTCCACGATGTTTTTGCAGACCTCCGCGATGGAGATGCCGTACTCCACGATGATAAACAGATCCACTTCCAGCACGTCATCCACACTGCGGATCTGCACGCCCTTGGCGAGGTTTTCACGCCCGAGCCATTCCACAATGCCGTCCGTGGCGCGCTTGGAGGACATGGCCACGATCCCGTAGCACTCCAGGGCCGCGTACCCGGCTACCTTCAATAGTACATCTTCGGTGATGAAGATGGTCCCGATATCATTCTTGACCTTGCATTCCATACCGCTCGGTCCCTCCTTACTGAGCAACACCATAAAGCCCATGCAGTCATGGACAAAATGAATTATACAGGAAAGCGAGATATAAAGCAAGCTTTTTTCGTGGATAAGGCGGAAAAGGGTGCTGTTGTTTGCGTATGCATGATTGCGAGCAATCTGTTTTTGTGGTATAATACCACTGAGCGAGGAGGGATTCAATGATTGTCGTCACTATCGATGAGTTTACTCCCTGCCTGAAAAACATGGAAACAGGCGAAATTGTTGAGACAGAAGTGATCCGGCTCCGGCGGAAGAGTTTTTTGTCCAAGTACAATCAACGTACCGGTTGGTATGTGAACTGGAGCAAGTTTCATGCTGACGCAGAGATTTACGCACTGGTTATCAAAGGGACTGTGGATATTCAGGGCCTGATCGCCCTCGAAGATGCGCCTCAGAGCAAAGCGGTTCACATCTTGTGGGCGGTTGCTGCTCCGCAGAACAATGTATATCGTTATGGGAAGAAGCTTTATGCCGGCGTTGGCGGTCATCTGTTTGCGATTGTGGGTAATCGTTCCGTAAAGCTCGGATATGGCGGCCTGGTATATGGTGAAGCCATGGACCAGGCGATTATGGAGCATTATATCGCCAATTACGGGGCAGAGTACTTCCCATACGGGATGCCGAAACACCCGTATCGGATCATTATTGATACAGAGCCCATGAAACGGATCAGGGAGGAATACACTTATGAATACTACGGATACGAGGAAGAGATTTGATGATTCTGTCGTGGACGCCTATCTGGAAAGTCATGATGTGTATGAATCATCGGATCTTGGGATTGACATTGCCGCTGTGATTCAATATGCAAGGGAGCACGGCATCGCCTTGTCGGCTGTTCCGCTGGAAGTCATTGAGCAATATACCAAAGCGCCTACTCAAAAAGCCGGATAATACCATAATTGAATTGTTATAATCCTATAGTTTGATTGGTATTCGTCTCTTCTTTGGAAGAGGCGTTTTGTTTAACTCCCCGTAGACCTGTAATGCCTCAGCCCCCACCGCCACAGTAGCCACATCAGCCCGAGGAAGAAGGGCCCGGCCAGGGGCGAAAGCCAGACCCAGGCTCTGGCCTCCACACCGCCCAGGGATTTGCCGAGGATGTGGCAGATCGGGTATTGCAGGCAAAGACCGACCGGGATCACGAAGGTGAAGGTGATCCGGAGCCATTGGGGGTAAAGATCAAGCGGGTACTGGCAGGTCTGGCGTCCGCCGTAGGTGAAGACGTTCACGATTTCGACCGATTGGACCGAGAAGAGGCAGACGACGGCTTCGAGCATGAAGAGACCCATCATCAGGGCAATGGCTCCGGCCATGCCCCAGAGGATCAGCAGGATGTTGGGCAGCGTCCAGCATACGCCCAGCTCCCTCGTCGCGACGATGAGCGCGGTCAAGCCGACCGCGACACTGCCGATGCGGCGGGGGTCGAGCTCGGAGAGGATCACCTGGGCCGCGATGCCCCTTGGACGTGTCAGCATGGTGTCGAGGCTACCCATGCGGATCAGCGTGGTGATGTGGCCGAAGCCGCGGTTGATCATCTCCGTGATCGCGAAGGCGATCTGCATCGGGCCGAAGAAGAACATGACCTCGTGCAGGCTCCAGTGGGCCATCCCGCCGAAGCGCTCGGCCAGAAGGAGCATCGCCCACAGGTCGCCGAAGGTCATCACGAGCTGGGCTAGGGTCTGCATCCAGAAGGAGGCGCGGTACTGCGCGGCCCGGCGCAGGTTCATCCGCATAGCATTGATGACGTATCGCATGGTCAGCCTCCCTGCAGTTCGATCCGGCGGATGTTGTGTCCCCACAGCGCCCGGGAGAAGAGCGTCAGTCCGACGAGCCAAGCGAGCTGTACCCCGAAGCTCAGGGCCCATTCCCCGAGCGACGCGGTGTGCAGGTACATGCGGATCGGGGCGTCGAGCATTTGGGCGAAGGGCTGCCAGCGCAGGATGGCCTGCAACCGCTCGGGAGCCAGGGTCAGGGGGATGATGTTGCCGGAGAGAATCATCATCACGAGGTTGATCAGGCCGGAAAAGCCTTTGTTGTCCAGCGTCCGCATCGTGACGGCGGCGGTGATCATGTTCACCTGTGCGATCACACAGAAACCGATCAGGAGCGAGAGAAAGAACTGGATGAACCCGACAAGACTGTTCGGCGGGAGCATCCGCCAGTTCTCCGGAAGGATGAACTGGATCAGGAACATCGGCAGGATTCGCATAGAGACGCCGACGATCTTCGCGGCCATCTCCCGGCAGACGCACCAGAAATGCAGGTCGATCGGCCGCAGGAGACTGTAGCAGACGCTTCCGGACATGATCTGTTCGTTGATCTCGCCGCCGGTGGTGAAGAAGGCGCGGAAAAAGATCTGCTGCAGCCAGACATAAGTTGCGGTCTGCCGCAGGAGCTCACCTTCCCCGGCCAGCGCGGAGTACAGCGCGACCAACATGACGCCGAAAAAGGCCTGCGTCACCATGCCGCCGATCGCAGCGCCGCGGTACCGGCTGACCTGCCGCGCATGCACGGCAAAGGCCGTCCTGTAAGCCCGAAAGTTCAAGCCCTTCCCTTCTTTCTCTATGCCTTATGCCTTGCTTATGCCAGCTTCATGTCCCCGTACATCCTCGCCACGAGCTCATCCGAGTCCTGCTCTTTTAGGGTCAGCTCACGAACTTTGCCTGAGGACAGGATTTTCTCGAGAACCTCGCCGACGGGGATTTCCGCGGGGGCGAAAGTGAGCGTCCAGGCCTCATCTTCGCGTTGGACTCTGACTGAAGCGGGTAAGCCGCTCAGGGTTGTCTCCCTGTCAAAGATACAACGCAGCGTGTGCAGGGTGTCGTAGCGGCGAAGGAGGGCGTCCAATGCCCCATCGTAGAGCAGGCGGCCGCGGCCCAGCACCAGCACGCGCGGACAGAGGGCCAGCATATCGGACATGTCATGCGTGGTCAGCAGGATCGTGGTGCCGCGATCCGCGTTTTCGCGCTTCAGGAAGTCCCGCAGGCGCAGCTTGCTGACGGCGTCCAGGCCGATGGTCGGCTCATCGAGGAAGAGGAGTTCGGGCTCGTGCAGGAGGGAACCGCAGAGCTCCGCGCGCATCCGTTGGCCAAGGCTCATCTGGCGGATGGGGGTCTGGAGGAGATTTTGTAGTTCCAGGGCGTCTGTCAGTTCGTCCAATCTGCGCTTCCACTTTCCTTCGGGAACTGCATAGATATCCCGAAGCAACCGGAAGGAATCGAGGATCGGGACATCCCACCAGAGCTGCATCCGCTGGCCGAAGACCGCGCCGAGGTGGGCGGCGGCCTTGCGACGCTCCAGCCAGGGGGTCAGGCCGAAAACCCGGCAATCCCCGCTGTCCGCGGTGAGAATGCCGGTCAGGAGCTTGACGGTGGTTGACTTTCCCGCACCGTTTGGACCCAGCAGGCCCACGATCTCGCCGCGGTTCACGGAAAAAGAGCAGTCGGTGAGGCCCTCGATGATCTCGGTCTCCCGCCTGAACAGGCCGAGAAAGCCCTTGCCGCCTTTGGAGCGGCGGTAACGCTTGGTCAGCCCGCTGACTTCGATGATGTTCTCCTGTGTTTGCATGGTGCTCTCCTTTATGCATCCGGAGTATGAAAAAGCTCCGCCCGGTGTGCTTCGAGGCAGAGGTTTACGGCTGCAAACATGCTGTGGCCCGAATGATAGCACGGCGGAAGGCCCCTGTCAAGCCGTATGCTGTATGAAAACTGTACAAGGCTTGCATTCCCTGCGGGTTTCTGCTACAATACGGCTGATTCTCGGAGGGAGGCGATTCGCGTTGCGGATCTTTGTGGATGCCATGGGAGGCGACAATGCCCCGCAGGCGCCGGTGGAAGGCGTCATCGAGGCGCTGCGCCGGTTTCCGGACCTCGCCGTGGCCTTGGGCGGCGTGCTCAGCGAGGTCGAGCCGCTGTTGAAAGACTGTGACGACGTGCGGGAGCGCATCACGCTCGTGGACGCGCCGGAGGTCATCACGAACCACGAGCACCCGGTCATGGGCGTCCGCACAAAGAAGAGCTCTGCCACCGTCATCGGCATGCTGCAGGTGAAGAGCGGCGAGTGCGACGGCTTCGTTTCCGCGGGTTCGACCGGCGCGACGCTGGCGGGCGGCATGTTCAGGCTGGGCCGTATCCCCGGCATCGAGCGTCCGGCCCTGGCCCCGATCCTGCCGAACGGGAAGCGCGGCGCGCTGCTGATCGACTGCGGTGCGAACGTGGACTGCAAACCGGATTACCTCGTGCAGTTCGGCCTGATGGGCAGCGCCTACATGCAGGGTGTCATGGATATCAAGGAGCCGCGCGTCGGCCTGATCAACATCGGCGCCGAAGCCGAGAAGGGCAACGCCCTCGTGAAGGAGACCTATCCCTTGATGGAGCAGGCTCCCTATCGTTTCGTGGGGAACGTGGAGGCGCGGGACCTGCTGGCAGACATTGCGGACGTGCTGGTCTGCGACGGATTCAGCGGCAACCTGGTGCTGAAGTACACGGAAGGCGTTGCCGAGACCTTGATGGGCATCATCAAGAAGGAACTCCTGGCAGATACCCGCTCGAAGATCGGTGCCGCGATCGCAAAACCTGCTTTCAAACGCGTAAAGAAAGCCATGGACTACACCGAAGTTGGCGGCGCGCCGCTGCTCGGTGTGCAGGGCGCGGTGGTCAAGGGCCACGGCTCTTCCAACGGTCACGCCTTTGCCTGCGCCATCGGCCAGTGCGTGAAGATGATCAACGGCAAGGTCCCCCAGATCATTGCCGCGGGTCTGGCAACATAACAAGCGCATTCTCCGTGAAAACGGATTTGCATGATAAGACGATTCGGAAAACGAAAAACAGGAGGAAACTACAATGTTTGATACCGTCAAGAAACTGATTGCCGAGCAGCTTAAGGCCGACGAGGCCACCATCACCCGGGATACCCGCCTGGTGGAGGACCTGAAGGCTGACAGCGCCAACATCATGGTCATGATCATGGACCTGGAGGACAAGTTCGGCATCATGGTCGAGGACGACCAGATCATGAAGATGCGCACCGTCGGCGATGTGGCCGACTACATCGAGGCCCACAAGTAAGCCTCCCCGCATCCATAAGGCGCAGCCGGAATTCAGGCTGCGCTTTGTCTCATCATCCCTTGATCACCCTGTCGCGGAGGCGCATCGTGCAGGAATCCAGCGAAATCCTCGGTTACACCTTCCGGGATCCCAACTTGCTGCGGCTGGCGCTCACCCATCCGTCCGCCGGTCCCCGGAACAACCAGCGCCTCGAGTTTCTCGGGGATGCCATTTTGGAGTACCTGATTTCCGAGCGCCTGTTTCGTGAACTGCCGAATGCCCAAGAGGGCGAGCTGACCCGCCGCCGCCTTCAGCTGGTCTGCGAGGAAGCCCAGAGCGCGATCGCGAAGGCGCACGGCATCGGCGCCAGGCTCATCATGAACCATGGCGAGGAACACACCGGCGGCCGGGAGAAACCCTCGGTACTCTGCGACGCGATGGAAGCGATCCTCGCAGCCATTTACCTCGACGGCGGCATGGAGGCAGCCCGTGAAACAGTCACGCGCCTCTGGCCCCGCACCGAGGATACTGTTCTTCCTCTGACCGGCGCGAAGAACGAGCTGCAGGAAGTCCTGCAGGGCCGAGGCGAGTCGTTCCCGGAGTACAAGCTCCTCGGCCGCACCGGCCCGGATCACGCGCCGGTCTTTACCGTGGCAGTCTTCCACAACGGCGAAATCCTCGCGACAGCCTCCGGCAGCAGCAAAAAAGCCGCCGAACAGGAGGCGGCGTTGAGGGCGCTGGGGAAGATCAGGGAAGGGAAATGACCTCATCCACCACCGCCTTCGGCAGCGGTCCCCCTTCCCCTAAAGGGGAAGGCTTATGCGTAGAAATATAACCAAAGCCTTCCCCTTTAGGGGAAGGTGCCCGAAGGGCGGATGAGGTTCAAAAAGCCGGGAACTCCCGTCCCCGGCCCGGCTGATCTGTCCACTCAAGCTTCTTCTGTCTTCCCCTGCTTGAACTCCAGGTAGGTCTTGATGTCGTCCAGCACCTGGTCCACATCGAGGCCGTGCACCATGCAGGCCATTTCCAGCGATTCCATGACGGAGGAGGGGCAGCCCACGCAGTGCATTCCGCTGCGCATCAACACACCCGCGATCCCCATGTCATAACGGAGCATTTCGCCCATCGTGGTATCTTTCGTGATTTCCATAAGTCTTCCTTCTCCTTTTCCGAGCTTCACCGCTCGACCTATTATACCATGTATGTCAAGCCCTGTGCCTTATGCCCTATGCACTCAATTTCCAGCCTCGCGCCTTTCGGCAGCGCCGCGACCTGGAAGCACGCCCGCGCCGGTGCATTTTCCGGGAAGAACTCCGCATAGGCGGCGTTCATCTCGCCAAAGTCGGCAATGTCCTGCAGCAGAACGGTGGTCTTAACTACGTCGGCCATGGTGAAGCCTGCCTCGGCGAGGATGGCCTCGATGTTGCGGAGTGCCTGCCGAGTCTGGTCAGCAATGCTCCCTTCGAGAAGTTCACCCGTGGCGGGGACAATGGGAAGTTGCCCGCTGACATAAACGGTATTTCCGGCCTGGATCCCCTGGGAATAAGGACCGATGGCGGCCGGTGCATTGGCGGATTTCAATACAGTATTCATTCGTTTGGACTCCTTTCGGCGGTGTTCGGGACGATTATACCCGGCTGCCACCCTGCTGTCAATGACGCACAAGAGGAAACTCCATCATGAAAACGGTCTGGAAGTACGGCTGGATCGCCCTGCTGGTGATCGCCACGGACCAGGTCACCAAGCGCCTGGCCCTGTCCCTGGAAACCCCGGTGACGTTGATTCCCGGGGTTTTGGGATTGCGGCTGACACGCAATACCGGTGTGGCATTCAGTTTGCTGAGCGGGAGCCCTGTGCTTGTGACTGTATTGTCGGGTGTTGTATTGGTAATCGGCGGTCTTTTGCTTTGGCGTTTTCGTCTGGGTGCACTGTCTCTCACCGGCGCAATGCTGATCGTGGGAGGCGCGCTTTCCAACATGCTGAGCCGAGTATTTGAAGGTTCTGTCATTGACATGATCGAATTCCTTTTCGTGAACTTTGCTGTCTTCAATGCCGCCGATATTGCCCTGACGGTGGGCTGCGGCCTGCTGATTCTTTCAATTCTTTTCCGACCCGATGAATGGAAACCGCGCCATGAGTGAAATGACAGAACAGATCATCCAAATACAGGGAGATGGACGGCGGCTGGATGTCGTTCTCGCCGGGCGGGAAGGCCTCTCCCGTTCCCGGGCGGCGGCGCTGATCGCCGAGGGACACTGCCGCGTGGACGGGGAAGTCCAGACGAAAGCTTCTTTCTGCCCCGCACCGGGCGCAGAGGTCAGCCTGACCATCCCGCCGCCCAAACCCGCCGTGCCGGAAGCCGAGGACATTCCCCTGACCATCCTCTATGAAGACGAAGACCTCGCCGTAGTCGTGAAGCCATGCGGCATGGTTGTCCACCCCGCTCCCGGGAACGAGACCGGAACCATGGTCAACGCCCTGCTGGCGGCCCTGGACTCCCTCGGGGGAATCGGTGGTGAGACCCGGCCGGGGATCGTCCACCGACTGGACAAGGACACTTCGGGCTTGCTGCTGGTCGCGAAGAATGACCGTTCGCAGCAGGCCCTCAGCGACCAGCTCCAGGCGCGGATGATGGAGAAGCACTATCTGGCGCTGGCGGAAGGCATCATCCGGGAGGATGAGGGGTGGATCGAGAAACCCATCGCACGCTCAAAGAAAGACCGGAAAAAGATGGCGATCGACCCGGCGGGACGGGATGCCCTGACGCTCTGGAAGGTGCTGGAACGCGGGAATCAGGCGACCCTGCTGGATGTTCATATCGTAACGGGACGCACGCACCAGATCCGTGTGCATCTGCAGTCTGTCGGGCATCCGGTTTGCGGGGATCCGGTCTACGGCCACCCGAAGGGGCTGAAAGTGCCGCGGCTGATGCTCCATGCCAGGAGCCTGGCCTTTACCCATCCTGTGACGGGGGAACGGATGACTTTCTTTGCACCAATCCCGCAGGATTTTCTGAAGGGGCTTCGGGCGGCGGGGATCCAGGACCGGGACTGGCTTTCGGAAACGGATTCCTGAAAATTCTTCACTCCGGTCTTGTGCCGGCGGGCAAGTTGGTCTATAATGCCCATGAAAAATCACTCCCATCTGAGGACACAGCAAGGAGGATATCACCGTGAGCAATCTCGTTGTCTTCGACCATCCCCTGATCCAGCACAAGCTGTCTATCATGCGCGATAAGAACACCGGCGTCAAGGAATTCCGCGAACTCCTCGAAGAGATCGCCATGCTGATGATCTACGAGGTCACCCGTGACCTTGAGACTGAGGAAGTGGAGATCGAGACCCCGATCTGCAAATGCACGGGGCGGAAGCTCAGCGGCCGCAAGCTGGCCGTGGTGCCGATCCTCCGCGCCGGCCTCGGCATGGTTGACGGCGTCCTGAACATGATCCCCGCCGCGAAGGTCGGACACATCGGTCTCTACCGTGACCCGGAGACCCTGGAGCCCGTGGAATACTACTGCAAGCTGCCCGCCGACTCCACCGAGCGGGAGATCATCGTGGTGGATCCGATGCTGGCCACCGGCGGCAGCGCCAGCGCGGCAATCCGTTTCATCAAGCAGCGCGGCTGCACTCACATCCGCCTGGTGGACCTGATCGCGGCTCCCGAAGGCGTGAAGCGCATTCAGGAGGATCACCCGGACGTGAACATCTTCGTCGCAGGGCTGGACGACCACCTGAACGAGCACGGCTACATCGTTCCGGGTCTGGGCGACGCCGGAGACCGGCTGTTCGGAACCAAGTAAGAATCGATTCGGAGAGGCTCCCGGAAGATTGACAATCGGGGGGCCTCTTTTGTCATGTTACAATTTCGTTAAGATCGTGAATTTTCTTTTGTGTTTCGATGAATTCCCTCGGCCTCTGTTTGATTTGCGGCAGAGCGGTGGTATAATCACCATGATTCAGGCTGCCCATTGGGAAGCCGAGTAAAGGAGGACGTTCACGAAATGAAAGAACTACTCAAAAACAAGAAGGTCCTGGTGGCTCTTCTTGTCCTGATCGCTGTTGTTGTGTTCTTCGTCGTATACGGGATCAGCAACAACAACAAAGACGACAAAAAGACGGCTGATGCGACTGCAACGACTGCCGCAGCTGAAGACGGAACAGCCGAAGAAGCACCTGCCGGCGAAACCGAAGGCGAACCGACTGAGGAAAACGCCGACGCTCCGACCGTTGAAAACAGCGGTGAGACTGCCGGTGAACCGGCTCCAGAGAACGGCGACGCGCCGACCGTTGAGAACAACGGCGAAGCGGTTGTTGAGCCCGTTTCCGAGGACGCTGACGCTCCCACCGTTGAGAACAATGGCGAAGTGGAAACCGAGACCGCTGACAACGGCGGCGAAGAGCCCACTGTTGTTAACGAGGGTGAAGAAACCGCCAAGAACATTGTCCTGGTTGACATTCCTTCCTACCTGGGTACTTGGAAAGCGGTTGTGGGCGACCACACCACCGACGACGTTGTGGTGACCATTGAAGAAGGCACCTACAAGCTGCTGTACCATGGCCATGAGTACAGCGGCTTCTGGACGTATTCGGATGACGGCGTGTTTGCCCTGGACGGCCAGGTCCTGGATGTACCCGCGATCGAGAACGGCTGCATCACGGTCCCCGTCGACAACATGCCTACGATGCTCATGAAAGTCGAGGAAGAGGCAGCCCCCGTCGAGGAGACTCCTGTCGAGAACACCGAAGAAGTCGCCACGGAGACGGCTGACGAAGCGACCGACACGACTGCTCCCGTTGAGGAAGTCGTTGAGGAAGTAAAAGAAGAAGTTGCTCCCGTCGAGGAAGTGAAAGAGGAAGTTGCCCCCGTTGAGGAAGTGAAAGAGGAAGTCACTCCTGTCGAGGAAGTGAAAGACGAAGTCACTCCCGTTGAGGAAGCTCCTGCTGAGGAGAAGCCCGAAGAGGAAGCTCCCGCTGTCGAGACCGAGACGGCTGAGGAAGCTCCCGTCGAAGAAGCTTCCGTAGAAGAAGCGCCCGCCGAAGAGCCTGCCGGTCCCTATGCGGGGAAGACGGTCATCCTGCACAGCAACGACGTGCACGGCGCGGTGGAAGGCTATGCCTACATGGCCTATGTGCGCGATGCATTCGTGAAGATGGGTGCCGAGGTCATCCTGGTGGAT
>JAFZPI010000001.1 GCA_017552615.1 Clostridia bacterium | reverse complement strand
TCAGCATCCGTATGATTGTTTTGCGGAGGTCGTGCTGCCCTTTTGACCCGATGTTCAGTGCATCGGATTTCAGTTCGTTTTCCACATAAACATTATAACACAGATTGTGTTAAAATACAAGTATTTATTGGTATGTCAATAACTAGTGCTTCCCGTATTTTCAAAGATTCGGGCACAATCAGAGTGTTTTTCAGTAATAATGCACAATGCAAAACTCTTGATTCATAGAACAGATCCTTTCTAATCCCTTGGATTTCGCTGGTTTGTCCAAGCTTTGCATAAACTGCATCAGCTTCAACATACTTGCCTTGTGCTCGCAATTCATCAGCCTTTGAGCGCTGGTTTCCTGGAGCAATCACAGTGAAGTAGAGAACTGCTGCAACAGCACAGAGTACCAATACAACAACCGTGATGATAACGCCTGTTTTTTTGCGCTTTGGTTCCATGATACTTTCTTCCATGATGCATTCCTCCATGATAACCGATTTCGGTTAATCACATTCTACACCGATTTCGGTTATTATGTCAACAGGTAATTCAAGCAATGAGGAGGTGTGGCGCATGATTTCCTATGCCCCGTTATGGGAAACCATGCGCAGAAAAAACATCAGCCAATATGCATTGATTCACATCTACCATATCAGTCCAGCCCAGATCACACGATTAAAACGCAACGAAAGCGTTAGCACCCATACGATTGACACATTCTGCAATATCCTCGACTGCAAAGTCGAAGACGTGATGGAACATATAAAACAGCGTACAACTGACAGACCGAATAGAGTCGCATTACAGTAATCTCGCCACATCATATGGCGGGTATTATCATGGTTACATATACAACCTGGCTCTTTGAGTTCTATGCATGTCATTTTCTCCATGTGGTGGAAGCAAGAAACGCAAACCTCTACCTTGTGTTTTCTTCCTGCTTATGTTACACTCTGGCCAGAGACGGAAATCGCCCATATGCAATCCAACATACCTTCCGCCTCAATATTGAGATCAGTATCTGGAGGGATCAATATGTTCAGGAAACTCTTCGTCCTGCTGGCGGCTGCCGTGATGCTCTTCACAGCATGTGTTGCCATCGCTGAAAACCAGACAGACCCGGAACTGGAGCAGGTCCCCGAATTCCTGTTCCGCCACTATAAGGACGGCATCGGCTGCGGAGTCTGCTCTATCTATACCGCGCCTAGTACCGACGCCTACCGGGTCGGCCGCGCAAGCTGTGACACGGACAGCGAAGTCTATGTCGCCGGCCGAGACGCCAGCGGGTGGATCCTTGTCCGTTACATGACCAACAATCGGACAGACCGCGTAGGCTACATCCCGCGCAGCAAGGTCGATTCCTTCACCGCCAAGAACAACCTGAATTTCAGCTATATCACCTGCGAAGCCACGACCCATATCGGCATCACGGACAATCCCATGGGCAAGAGCGACTACTTTGCCATCCTTCCTCAGGGCAGCACGTATGCCATCCTCGCGAAGTACACCTACTACGGCGACTGGTGGTATATTGAATGTAAGATCGACGGCCAGTATACCCGCGGCTTCATCCCCCGGAGCACGGAGATCCTTCGCACGGACAGCACCGTGGTTGATATCCCGGACCTGAGCACCTTCCCGCAGGCAGCTCCCGACGGCAGCGCTCTCCAGGGTACTGTAACGGTCATTGGCGACCAGTGCCTGGTGCGCGCGAAGGCTGACACAGCCTCCAACTGGGTTGCCCGTGCCCAGAGCTACAACGTCTTCCCCTTCTACGGTACAAAGATCGGCACCAACAATCATCCGTGGTACTATGTCAATGTAGACGGAACCTGGGGCTGGATCGCGGGGACGCTGGTACGGGAAAATTGATCACAGGGAAAAACTCCATACCAATTCGCAACCATTCAAAATCCCCCTGCCTCACGGCAGGGGGACAAGTTGTTTTGGATTGAATTATGCTTTGCCTTCCAGTTTCACGTAGGATTCGCGGCGTACCTTGGCGTCCTCTTCCTGCTGCGCGAACAGGGTCGCGGCGGCATCTGGGAACTGCTGGGCCAGGGAGGTGTAGCGAACCTCGCCCTTCAGGAACTCCTGATAGTCGCCGGTGGGCACCTTGGAGTCCACATGCATCGGGTTCTCGAGGGTGGGATTGTAGCGGTAGGTCTGCCAGTAGCCGCACTCGACGGCCTTCTTGATCTCGGCCTGAGCCTTGCCCATGCCGCCCTTGGCGCGGAGACCGTGGTTGATGCAGGGCGCGTAGGCGATGATCAGGGACGGTCCGTTGTAGGCTTCGGCTTCGAGCATGGCCTTGATGACCTGGGCCGGGTCGGACATGGCGACCTGCGCCACGTAGACATAGCCATAGGAGATGGCCATCATGCCGAGGTCCTTCTTCTTGGTGCGCTTGCCGGCAGCGGCGAACTTCGCCACGGAGCCGGTGGGCGTCGCCTTGGAGGCCTGGCCGCCGGTGTTGGAGTACACTTCGGTGTCGAGGACGAGGATGTTGACGTCCTGGTTCTGCGCCAGTACGTGGTCCACGCCGCCGTAACCGATGTCATAGGCCCAGCCGTCGCCGCCGAAGATCCAGATGGACTTCTTGGTCAGCAGGTCCTTGTTCTCCAGGATGTACTCGCGCAGGCCGCAGCCGTGATCCTTGGCTTCCAGCAGGGCAACCAGCTTTTCGCCGGCAGCGCGGGAACCCTCGGCGTCGTCCTTCTTCTCAAGCCATTCCTTGCAGGCAGCGACGATGGCTTCGTCCTTGCCGACCTCGGTGACCTTCTGGATGGTCTCGGCCAGCTTGGCGCGGCGCTGGGTCACAGCCAGGTTCATGCCGAAGCCGAACTCGGCGTTGTCCTCGAACAGGGAGTTGGACCAGGCGGGGCCGAAGCCCTTCTCATTGGTGGTGTAGGGGCAGGTCGGGGCGGAACCGCCGTAGATGGAGGAGCAGCCTGTCGCGTTCGCGATGATCATCCGGTCGCCGAAGAGCTGGGTAACGAGCTTGACATAGGGGGTCTCGCCGCAGCCCGCGCAGGCGCCGGAGAATTCGAACAGGGGCTTCAGGGCCTGGCTGTTCTTGACGGTGCCCTTGTTGACAACGGTCTTGACCTCGGGCACGGTCATGGCGAACTCCCAGTTCGCTTCTTCCTTGCGCTGGGTATCCAGGGGCTTGAGCACCAGGGCCTTCTGGGTCGGATCGTCCTTCTTCTTACCAAGGCAGACGTCCACGCAGTTGCCGCAGCCGGTGCAGTCCAGCGGGGAGACCTGCACGCGCAGCTGCATGCCGGTGAACTCCTTGCCGATGCCCTTCTTGGTCACATAGCCTTCCGGCACTTCCATGCCGTCGGGAGAATAGATCGTACGGATGGCGGCGTGCGGGCAGACCACGGAGCAGTAGCCGCAGGACACACACAGGTCGGGCTGCCACTCGGGGACGGCCACGGCGATGCCGCGCTTCTCAAACTTGGTGGTGCCGGTGGGCACGATGCCGCGGGGATCCAGCATGGAGACGGGCAGCTTGTTGCCTTCCTGCTTCAGGACGGGATCCACAAAAGTATCGAAGTACTCGGTGGTACCGGCGACCTTCACGGGCTCGGCGCCTTCGGTGGTGGTAGCCCAGTTGGCGGGGATATCGACCTTCACCAGGCCCTCAAGCGCCGCGTCGATGGCCGCAAAGTTCATGTTGACGACGTCCTGGCCCTTCTTGCCGTAGGAGGCGACAACCTTTTCCTTCATGTACTTGTCGGCGTCTTCGTAGGGGATGATGTTGGCCAGCTTGAAGAAGGCAGCCTGCATGGTCGTGTTGGTGCGGCCGCGCATGCCAACCTTGATGGCCAGGTCGATCGCGTTGATGATGTAGAAGTTGGCGTGCTTCTTCGCCAGCAGGTTCTTCATCTTCGCGGGCAGGCGTTCGTTCAGCTCCTCGGGGCTCCACTGGCAGTTCAGCAGGAAGGTGCCGCCGTCGCGCAGGGCCGTCACCATGTCATAGATCGTGACATAGGCGGGGTTGGAGCAGGCGATGAAGTCGGCCACGTCGATCAGGTACGGGCTCTGGATCGGGGTGTCGCCGAAGCGCAGGTGGGAGACCGTCAGGCCGCCGGACTTCTTGGAATCATAGAAGAAGTAAGCCTGCGCATACTTGTCGGTGTGGTCGCCGATGATCTTGATGGAGTTCTTGTTGGCACCGACGGTGCCGTCGGAGCCGAGGCCGTAGAACATGCAGGCGGAGGTGCCTTCCGGAGCGGCGGCGAAGGTTTCGCCGAGCTTCAGGGAGGTGCCGGTCACGTCGTCTTCGATGCCCACGGTGAAGTGGTTCTTCATCTCGCCGTCGAGGTTGTCATAAACAGCCTTGACCATGGTGGGCGTGAATTCCTTGCTGCCCAGGCCGTAGCGTCCGCCGACGACCTTGATGTCGGTGCGGCCGGCTTCGATCAGGGCGGCGCAGACGTCGAGGTACAGTGGCTCGCCGAGGGAGCCGGATTCCTTGGTGCGGTCCAGGACGGCGATCTTTTTGACGGTCGCCGGGATGGCCTTCATCAGGTACTCCACAGAGAAGGGGCGATAGAGGTGGCATTTCACGACGCCCACCTTGTAGCCCATGGTGTTGAGCTTGTTGGCGGTCTCATGAATGGCGTCGCAGCCGGAACCCATGGCGATGATGACCTTGTCGGCGTCCGGGGCGCCTTCATACTGGAAGGGCTTGTAGGAACGGCCTGTGACCTTCGCCACGTCGTCCATGACTTCTTCCACGATGCCGGGGACGGCATTGTAGAAGGCATTGCAGGCTTCACGGCCCTGGAAGTAGATGTCGGAGTTCTGGGCGGTGCCGGCCTGGTGCGGATGCTCCGGATTCAGGGCACGGGCGCGGAACTCGGCGATCTTGTCGAAGGGCACGAGGGTCTTGAGTTCTTCGTAGTCATTCTTGGGATCGACGGCGTCGATCTTCTGGATTTCATGGCTGGTGCGGAAACCGTCGAAGAAGTGCAGGAACGGCACGGAGCTCTTCAGCGTCGCGATGTGGGCGACGAGCGCCATGTCGTGGGCTTCCTGGACGGAGTTGGAGGCCAGCATCGCAAAGCCGGTCTGGCGGCAGGCCATGACGTCGGAGTGGTCGCCAAAGATGTTCAGTGCGTGGTAAGCCAGGGCGCGGGCGCTCACGTGGAAGACGCTCGGGGTCAGCTCGCCGGCGATCTTGTACATGTTCGGGATCATCAGCAGCAGGCCCTGGGACGCGGTGAAGGTCGTGGTCAGGGCACCGGCGGAAAGCGCGCCGTGGACAGCGCCCGCAGCGCCGGCCTCAGACTGCATTTCCTGGATCTTGACGGTCTGGCCAAAGAGATTCTTGCGGTTCTCGGCGGCCCATACGTCGGCAACCTCGGCCATGGGGGACGAGGGCGTGATGGGGTAGATTGCGGCCACATCGCTGAATGCATACGCGACGTGGCTGACGGCGGTATTGCCGTCAACGGTCATTTTGACAGCCATTGGAAACCTCCTCCTGTCTTTGCAGAAACCCGTTTCGGGATGCCATCCGCCCGTTCATAGGCGCGGAAAAAACGGCCTGCTTTTGCACCTTTCTATTATAATGTTTTTGCAGGGTTAGTCAAGTCAAACACAAAGGCTACATAAAACGCAAACCTTGTTTTTCAGGTGTTTGTTTCCCTTATCTTCTGAAGGGCAAACCGCACATAGGAGGCAAACGCCACGAGCGAGAGACCCACTGCCGTCCACAGCAGCCACAGATAAACCGGTGCCCCGGCCTGATCCAGTTGTTCCTTGAAAAATCCCAGGATCAGTGCGGCCATAAAAACCACGGTCGCAACCTTGCCGAATATATTGGAATAAGCCACATGGCCTTTGTTCAGCAGCACCGTGCTGCCAATGATCATCAGCAATTCCTTTGCCGCGATGATGGCAAGCGCGGGCCAGGGGAAAACGCCCTTGATCACATGGCAGGTCAGCGCGGAAACTACCATCAGCTTGTCTGCGAGGGGATCAAAAAGCTTCCCGAAGTTGGTGATTTGGTTCAGCTTCCGCGCCAGCAGGCCGTCAAAGCAGTCCGTGATGCTGGCCAGGCAGAAGACCCCGAGCGCCCAGTACAGCTGTCCGTTCAGGTACAGCAGTACAAAGACCGGGATCATCACCAGCCGACACATGGTGAGGGCGTTGGGGATGTTCCACATGTCCCGGGTCAGGTCACGGAGCTTTTCCTTCATGGGGGTCCCTCCTGTACAGGAATCTTGTTATCAGAGGGGATTGTAGCGCAAAACGGGTCATTTTTCAATAATGAGTTGCGCACCGATAGGATTGTCTTGAAAAACCACCACCCGTATTGGATGGCGGCTTTATCGATTTATCTGTAGTTTATATGGAGCTGAGCTGTTCGAGCAGCTTTGGAAAATCATCTTGGATAGTATTCCATACGATATCCATATGAACGCCATCATAGTCGTGTACAATTCTGTTCCGCATTCCGCGCATCTGGCGCCATTCAATTTCCGGATACTCGGTATCCAGTTCAAGGTCAATTACTTTGGCTGCCAGTTCACCGACTTGAAGGACATTGAAAATACAAGCTTCCTGAAACATAAGATTTGTGTCGAAATCATCCTGTGTCATGCCTTCACAGTAGGACAGTGTATGTTCAATATGACGGATGATTTTGTCACGAATGTCATCAAACCTGCTCCTGCTCATAGATGACGACTCCTGTCTGTTTGATTTCGCGATCTACCTTGGAATCCGGGATGATATCCGTGATATCCATGATATCCACATCGCAATCAAGAGACTCACAAACATCATCAACGAGGCCAAAGAAGGCCAAACCGCGAAGCCCGCTGTCAACCATAAGGTCTACATCGCTGTGAGGTGTGGCGTTTCCTTTGCTGTAAGAGCCAAATAGAATCGCTTTTCGCACGTTGTTTTTGCGAAAAATCGGATTAAGCACGTTTTGCAGTTGTGCAACAGAGTATATTTCGCTCATTACAGCCGCCTCCTTCTGTGTCGCTCAACAAAATTATACATCACTTTTCTGAAACAATCAACTGTCTGTGGAGCTTCAATCCTGTTGCCAACACCCGCCAAATGCGGTATAATGATAATGGTGGATTATGTCCATGCAGGAGGAGGCGAGGGTGTGTACGCGCAGGTGATTGTGGACATCGTGCACGAAAACGTGGCGCGCACCTTTACCTACCTTGTGCCGGAGGGCATGGAACTGGTCCCGGGCTGGCGTGTGGCTGTGCCGTTCGGGAAGCGGACGATCGAAGGCGTGGTGCTGTCCCTCACGGAAAGCTGCGATCTTCCGCCCGAAAAGGTTCGGTCCATTACCGAACGCCTGGAAGACTATCCTGCCATCCTTCCGGAACTCCTGACGCTGGCCACGGACATGGCGGAAGAGACCCATGCTTCGCTGGCGGAAACCCTGCGGCTGATGCTTCCGGCACAGATGCGCGGGGGACGGGTGCGGGTAAAGACCGAAACTGTGGCGGAACTGGCGGTTTCCCCGCAGGAGGCCGAAAAAGCGGCGTCGGAACAGGGCCGGTCGATGAAGCGGCGGACGCTGCTGACGCTGCTCAGTGACGGGGAAATCCATCCTGTAGCGGAATTAGCGCTTCTGGTTAAAGATCCCCTGCCAGCTCTGCGGCAGCTTGAAGAAGCCGGATTGGTGAGGCTGAGCGAGCGGGAAGTGCTGCGGCGGCCGAACGGAGCGCTGAACGCTCCGGAAAAAGCTGATCCCCCGCTGACCGATGAGCAACGCGAAGCCCTGAACCTCATGCTGCCACCGACCCGGCGCGGGGAGGGACGGTTTCTCCTTTTCGGGGTGACCGGTTCCGGCAAGACGGAGGTCTTCATCCGGATTGTGCGGGATTGCCTGGCGCGCGGGAAAGGTGCGATCATCCTCGTGCCGGAAATTGCCCTGACACCGCAGATGGTGGACTGGTTCATGGGTCGCTTTGGGCCGGTGGCGGCGGTGCTGCACTCGCGGCTTTCCCCGGGAGAGCGCTTTGACGAGTGGCGGCGCATCCGACGCGGGGACGCCCGGGTGGTCATCGGTGCGCGTTCGGCGATCTTCGCGCCGCTGGAGAATCCCGGGGTCATCATTGTGGACGAGGAGCATGAGACCACGTACCTCTCGGACAGGCATCCGCGCTATGACGCCCGCGCGATCGCCGAAAAGCGCTGCGACCGCGAAGGCGCGGCCCTGGTGCTGGCGAGCGCGACGCCGTCGATCCTGTCGTTTGCGCGGACACGGAAAGGGAGCCTGCGTCTGGTGGAACTGCCGCGGAGGGTCTTTGACCGGCCCCTGCCCGAGGTCGAACTGACGGACATGCGCCGCGAATTGAACAGCGGCAACCGTTCGATCTTTTCCCGGGCCCTGCGGGAATCCCTGATGAATGCCGTCCGCAAAGGACAGCAGGCGATGCTTCTGATGAACCACCGGGGCTACCACTCGTTCGTCAGCTGCCGGACCTGCGGCAAGGCCGTGAAATGCCCGAACTGCGATATCTCGATGACCTACCACATGATCGGCTCGGACGGTCGGCTCCACTGCCACTATTGCGGCGCGGCGGTGCCGGTCCCCACGATCTGCCCCGACTGCGGCAGCCCCCACATCCGATACTTCGGCGCGGGGACCCAGCGGGTGGAGGAGGAACTGAAAGCCATGTTCCCCGGCGTCGGGATCGTCCGCATGGATGTGGACACCACCTCCGGTAAGGACGGACACGCGAAGCTCCTCGATATCTTCCGCTCCGGCCGGGCGCAGATCCTGGTGGGGACGCAGATGATCGCCAAGGGGCTGGATTTCCCCCGGGTGACGCTGGTGGGCGTCATGGCAGCCGACATGAGCCTGAACCTCCCGGACTACCGGGCGCGGGAGCGCACCTTCCAGCTCCTGACCCAGGTGGCGGGCCGGGCGGGGCGCGGCGAGGAACCTGGCCGGGTCATCATCCAGACCTACAAGCCGGAGGATCCTGTGATCGCCGCCGCCGCAAGGCAGGACTACCGCGCCTTCTTCGAGGAGGAACTGGCCCGGAGGCGCGCAAGTTGGTATCCGCCCTTCTCGGTGCTGACGCGGCTCCTGGTGGAGTCTCCCTCGGAGGATACCGCCCGCCGATGTGCCGAGGAATTGGGTCGGCGCGTGGAAGAGATGCTTGCGGCGCATCCCGACTGGAACCGCCGCGTGCTGACCCGCATCGTGGATCAGCCCGGAGCCCGGTACCTGCGCGGAAAGGCCCGCTGGCACGTCCTCCTGAAGCTCTCCGCTTCCCCGGAAGCCGAGCGCTTCTGCGCCGCCCTGACCGATCTGGCGAGAGAACCGCGATCCGATCTGGCGGAAGTGTGGTTTGAATACAACCCGGTGACAATGATGTAAAATGCAATGAGAATAAAGAACAGGAGACAGAAACATGGCCATTCGCAAGATTGTCAAGCTCGGTGACGATACCCTCCGCAAGACCAGCAAACCTCAGGAAAGCTTCAACCTCCGCCTCTGGACCCTGCTCAAGGACATGGCGGACACCATGTACCAGGCCGAGGGCGTGGGTCTTGCCGCGCCGCAGGTGGGCATCCTGCGCCGCGTGGCGGTGATCGATATTTCCGAAAACCGGGACCAGCTGATCGAGTTTATCAACCCGGAGATCATCTGGCGCAGCGAGGAAACCCAGTGCGGCCGCGAGGGCTGCCTGAGCCTGCCGGGTCGCGCCGGGATCGTCACAAGGCCCAAGAAGGTCAAGGTCAAGGCCCAGGACCGCCATGGCGAGCCCTTTGAGCTTGAAGCCGAAGACCTGCTGGCCCGGGCGATCTGCCATGAACTGGACCACCTCGACGGCGTGGTCTACATCGACGTGATGGACCGCGAGATGTCCAAGGAAGAGATCGAGGCGGACAACAAGCGCCAGGAAAAGGGGAACAAGGAATGAGAGTCGTCTTTATGGGGACGCCGGAGTTTGCCGTACCGTCGCTGCAGGCCTTGCTGGACGCGGGCCACGAGGTTGTCGGGGTTTTCACCCAGCCTGACCGTCCGGCGGGCCGCGGCAAAAAGCTGCAGGCTTCCCCGGTGAAAAAGCTGGCTGAGGCTCACGGCATTCCAGTCTTCCAGCCCTTACGCATCCGTAAGGACGGAGTCGAGGACCTTCGCGCCCTGGCCCCCGAGGTTTGTGTCACCGCGGCTTTCGGGCAGATCCTGAGCCAGGAAGTGCTGGACATCCCAACCCGTGGCACGGTCAATGTCCATGCGTCCCTGCTTCCCCGGCACCGGGGCAGCGCACCGATCGCCTGGGCGATCCTGCAGGGTGACGAAACCGTCGGTGTCACCACGATGTTGACAGACAAGGGAATCGACACCGGCGCGATGCTCCTCAAAACGGAAACACCACGTAACCCCGAAGAGACTTGCGGCGAGATGACGGAGCGGCTTTCAAAAATCGGCGCGGACTTGTTGATAGAAACGCTTAGAAAGATGAAGGAAGGCACACTGGTGCCCATTCCTCAGGACGAAGCTTCCATGACCTATGACCCCATGCTGAACAAGGAAATGGGCGTCGTGGACTTCACCCAGCCAGCGAAGGACGTTGCAAACCGCATCCTGGGCCTGAATCCTTGGCCTTGCTGTGGGATCGACATCCCCGAGGGGCGGCTGAAATTGCTGCGGGCCAAGGCAGTTGAGGGCAGCGGAGAGCCGGGAGCCGTTCTCGCGGCTGATCCCAAACAAGGGCTGGTCTTCGCTTGCGGCGAAGGCGCGGTAGAGATCACCGAGCTGCAAGCGCCCGGTGGGAAGGCCATGAAGGCGAAGGATTGGCTGAGAGGACATAAGTGGGGATAAGGGAACCCCTCACCCGCTGCGGCGGGAGCTCCCCATTGCGATGGGGAGCCAAACGGAGCACCTTGAAGCATCGGGTTCCTTGAGAGTGACGCGCCTGCTAAAGCCTGCAAACACCCCTGCCTCCCCACCGCAGTGGGGAGGTGGCCCGCAGGCCAGAAGGGTCTTTACGTCGGCAGTTGAAACTATCAAGAAGTTGGACTGACACATAAGGAGGCATTGCCATGAGAACCAGATTTCTGCTTGCGGCTTTGATCATCCTCGTCATGCTTTGCATTTGCGGCTGTGTGATGGCAGAGACGTCCGGGGACTATGAGTATTCCCTGAACGATGACGGAACCGTCACGATTATAAAGTATTCAGGAGACACGGCCGAGCTCGTGCTTCCCACGGAACTGGACGGACATCCGGTGACTGCCATCGGGAGCGAAGCGTTTAAGGAATGTGACGATCTTGTGCAAGTGACCATCCCGGGAAGTGTGTGCATTGTCGGGGTAAGCGAATTTGGTGCAGGAAGGTTAAACAGGGACATGGCAATGGGTGAAGGTGCCTTCACGAGATGCGATTTACTGAAATCCGTGATCCTCGAAGAAGGTGTGAACGAAATCGAGGCTTATGCGTTCTCAGGCTGTAAATGTCTCGAAGAAGTCGTGATTCCGGAGAGCGTAACCAGGATTGGATCCGGTGCATTTGCCCATTGCGGCGCATTGACGGAAATCATCCTTCCGAGCAGCCTCACAAGCATTGGGAACCTGGCGTTCTACAATTGTGGAGGCTTGACGCAGATCATCATCCCTGAAGGGGTAACTGACATCGCCTATGAAGCCTTTAGCTGTTGTGAGAATCTGACTAGTGTTGTTCTTCCGAACAGCCTTACGAGTATAGGGGAAGCAGCGTTTTCCAAATGCAAAAGTCTTACGCAGATCACCATTCCGGAAGGGGTGACCAGCATTGGCAGGAGCGCATTCAGCGATTGCGGGAAACTGACCGGCGTTACCTTGCCCGAAAATGTTACCGAGATTGGAGAGAATGCTTTTCCCAATAGGGAGGACTTCATCCTCACGATTGCACACAACAGCGATCTGGCGCAGTATTGCCGGAGAAACCACATCCTCTACACCTATCCGGATACGCCCGGCGAGGTGTTCAGCGCCGTAGAAGGAACCAGCGGGGACTATTCTTATGAAGTCTTCGAGGACGGGGCGCTGACGATCACCCGCTATCACGGCCAGGCAAAAACGGTGGAAATTCCGGCGGAACTGGAAGGTTATCCGGTGGTGGCGATTGGGGATAATGCATTTGGTTTTAATGCGTCGGGTGCGACTAAAAGCCAACTGCTGGTCAGCAAAATTACCATTCCGGAAAGCGTGACTGAAATCGGAGAAAAAGCATTTTGCAATCGGTATGGACTGACAAGCGTCACCATCCTGCCGTCTGTCACTGCCATTGGGCAAGATGCCTTTGAAGGCTGTTCAAAACTGACGCTGACTGTTTCCAAGGGCAGTGTTGCCGAACAATATGCCATTGACAACAACATTCCCTACACCTATGCCGACTGACCCCATTCACCCAGCAAAGGAGACACCCCATGAGTTACGATCGCAATACCAACAAACCCCGCCGCAACGACTTTGGCCCTGTCGGCGAACACAGACAATCCGGTTCCCGGCCCCAGGGTGGGGCGCTGATCCACCACGGCACCTGGAAGAGCCGCCGCAATGGTGAAAATACAGCATCCGGTGGGAGCGACAGACAGGAATGGCGCAAAAACGAGGCTTCCGGTGGGAACAACAGCGCCAAACCTTCGGAGTTTAAGCACCAGAGTGGCGAAGAGGGGATCAGAACGTCTTCGGCGAAGCCGCAAGGTGGGAATGGTGGTTACAAATATCGCGAATACCACGGCAAAAGTGGAAGCGGGTACGCGCAGAGATCGTTCGACCGTGCGGTGGGTGGAGGAAAAGCCCAGAATCGGCCTGGACAGGCGCCGAATGCGGTCCGTCCCGGCGCGACCGACGGCATGCCGGCGCGGCGGCTGGCACTCGACGTGATCCGCAAGGTCACCGAGAACGGCGCGTATGCGTCGCTGGCACTGGACGAGAAGCTCCATGGCTGCACGCTCTCCGCGGCGGACCGACGCTTCGCGGCCCGGCTGGTTTACGATACACTGGACAACATCGCCAAACTTGACTGGGCGCTGCACCAGGTCATGGCGAGGCCGGATACCGATATCCGGCTGGTGAATGTCCTGCGGCTGGGTGCGTGCCAGCTGCTGCTGGGCTACCGTGTCCCGGACAATGCCGCCACCGACACCGCTGTCCGCCTTTGCCGCGAGATCGGCCTGGAAGGGCTCGTCGGCGTGTGCAACGGAATTCTCCGAAACCTGATCCGCCAGCGTGACGGCGAGGGGATCCAATGGCCTGATCCGGCGGAAGACCTGGTGAAGGCGCTGTCGGTGGAAACCAGTACGCCCGAATGGCTGATCCGGCGACTGCAGGCTAACTGGGGCGAGGAGACCGCCGAACAGCTCCTGCGCTGGCGGGACAAGCGTGGCGGGATCATCCTGCGGCCCAATCTTATGCGCCTGGACGACGCGGGGTTTGAGACGCTTCTGCAGAAAAAGGTCTGGGAGCACGAGCCTGCCATGATGCCCCACGCTGTGCGCGTGAAGGGCATGATCGATATCACTGCCGACGCGGACTGGCAGGGCGGCATGTACTCGATCCAGAGCGAGGGCTCGCAGTGTGCCGTGCTGGCGCTGGGCGTGCGTCCCGGGTGGAAAGTGCTGGACTGCTGCGCCGCGCCGGGCGGCAAGACGGCCTATATCGCCGAACTCCTGAATGGCGGCGGCCGCGTCCAGGCATGGGACAAGCACGAGCACCGGGTCGATCTGATCACGGCTCAGGCCAAGCGCCTGCATCTGGAGAACGTCCGGCCCATCCACCGGGACGCTTCGGTCTACCGCGAAGACCTCGACATGACCTTCGACGCGGTGCTGCTGGACGCGCCCTGTTCCGGCACCGGGGACATGGCGGAGAAGCCGGACATCAAGCTCCGCCTGAAGGAAGAAAACGTCGATGCGCTGATCCGCACCCAGGCGGAACTGCTGGACGCGGTTTGCCCGTCGGTCAAGATCGGCGGCGTGCTGGTCTATGCCACCTGTTCCCTGCTGAAAGCGGAGAACGAGGACCAGGTCAAGGCATTCCTCGAGCGGCACCCGGAGTTTGAGCCGGAGAAGCTGCCCGTCACGATTCCGGAAGCTCTGCGCCAGCATGAAACCCTGGGTCTGCAGCTGATGGCACACCGCGATGGTGTGGGCGGATTCTATGTGTGCAGGATGAAGAGGAAGCGGTGAACCCCAGGACCTCATCCGCCCTTCGGGCACCTTCCCCTAAAGGGGAAGGCTGTATGCGTAATAAACCAACCAAAGCCTTCCCCTTTAGGGGAAGGGGGACCGCCGCCGCAGGCGGTGGTGGATGAGGTAAACCGAAAGGAGGTGGCGCATTGAAAACCGAACTGACCGGGATGAATCCGGCTGAGTTGACGGATTGGTGTAAAGACCAGGGGCTGCCCGGTTTCCGCGGGAAGCAGATCTTCCAGTGGATTCACCGGGGTGTGGACTTTGACGGGATGTCCAATCTGCCCGCATCACTGCGGGAGAACCTGAAGGAAGAGGCTATCGCACAGCCGGTGAGCATCCGCACGACGCGGGTTTCTGCCCTTGACGGCACGGTGAAGTTCCTCTTTGCCCTCCTTGACGGCAACTGTGTCGAAGGCGTCCTGATGCGCTATCACCATGGGTGCACGCTCTGCATCTCGACACAGGTGGGCTGCCGCATGGGCTGCGCGTTCTGTGCTTCTACCCTCGAGGGTTGTGTCCGGAACCTTACAGCCGGGGAGATGCTCGGCGAGATTCTCTGCGCCAACCGCTTTCTGGTTGAGAGTGGCGAACCGGACACGAAGGTGCACAATGTCGTCCTGATGGGCAGCGGCGAACCGCTGGACAATTATGACGAGACCGTGCGCTTTCTGCGCCTCCTGCGGGAGCCGGAGGGTGTAAATCTTTCCCTCCGCGGGGTGAGCCTTTCCACCTGTGGCCTGGTGGACCGGATGAATCGCTTTGCCGAGGAAGGCCTGCCGGTGACATTGTCGGTCAGTCTTCACGCGCCGAACGACGGGATCCGGAAAAAGCTGATGCCGGTTGCCAACCGCTGGCCGATCGACCAGGTCCTGGCCGCCAGCCGGAACTATGTCGAGAAGACCGGCCGCCGGGTAATCTTCGAGTACGCGCTGGTGGACGGCGTCAACGCGGATCCCGCGCAGGCCGTTGAGCTGGCCTCCCGCCTGCGCCACCTGCAGTGCCATGTAAATCTCATCCCCCTGAACGATGTTCCCGAGCGCGGACTGAAGGGGGTTTCGGAAGCGCAGGTAAAGCGCTTCCTGGATACCCTCACGGAGCACCGCATCTCGGCGACGAGACGGCGTGAGATGGGGGACGATATCGAGGGTGCTTGCGGGCAGCTGCGGCGGCGCGAGATCAACCGGACGAGTGAAACGGAGGATCATGATGACTGAACAGGAAAACCCGACTGTCCGCGGTCCCTGGTGGTGGATCAAAAAGATCGCCCTTGTCCTCGCCATCGCACTGGTTGTGTTCCTGTTGGTGCGGGCGTTCAGTGTCGAGAAACAGGAGGCAGGCGAGCCACCGCAGACGCGGGAAGACGAGGTCCGGCTGACGGACAAGACCGGGACATGGCAGTATAACCTTCTGGAGGACGGGACGGCATCCCTCCGCTGGGAACTGAGCGGAAACACGCAGGTAACGGTTCCGTCCGAAGTTGACGGCCATGCAGTCACCGCCTTAGGGGACGGCGTGTTCAAGGAGCGCTCGAAGCTTACCTCCGTTATCCTTCCGGACGGGCTGAGAACCATCGGCAATTCTACCTTCTCCGGCTGCACGGAACTCACCGCCATCACCCTGCCGGATGGACTGACCGCGATCGGCGATTCGGCTTTCTTCCGGTGTAACAGCCTGACGGAGGTCACAATTCCTGACAGCGTGACATTGATCGGAGCCTCGGCCTTTTCGAACTGTGAAGCGCTGGCCCATGTGACGCTTCCCAAAGCACTGACAGAGATCCCGGAATCGCTCTTTGCAAGCTGCAAAAGCCTCACCAAAGTGAGCATACCCGAAGGCGTAACCGTCATCGGCACATCCGCCTTCTCCTTCTGTACGAACCTGACGGAGGTCAGCATTCCGAAAAGTGTGACCTCCATCGGGAACGAAGCGTTCATGGGCTGCCGCAGCCTGGCCACGGTCTATATTCCGTCCGGAGTGCGGAGCATCGGGAACAGTGCGTTCTTCAACTGCAGCGGTTTGGTGTATGCGGAAATCGCCGAGGGTACCGAAACTATCGGGAATCTGGCTTTCACGAACTGCAGCAATCTTTGCTCGGTTGTCCTCCCTGCCAGCCTGACCCGTATCGGTGATGCCGCATTCCATACTTACAGCCTTGTTGAATACAAACCCAACATGGACATCATCTTTACGGTGGTGTCGGGAAGTTTCGGGGAGACGTATTGCTCGCAGTATGGGTTCAGGATGCAGTAGAAGTATTCTTGATTGATTATGATCGACAGACGATCCAATATGACTAGCCAAGTCAATTGACCGGAGGGATTCCCATGAAATTCCACATGAACCGGAAAAGCCGGGACCGCATTGAGGGGTTTGACAGCATGCGCGAACGGGCAGAAAAGCAGCAGGAGACGGAAGCGCAGGGATTTACTGTGGTTGCGCTGACCGATATCGGCATGGTTCGCCGCTCCAACCAGGACAGCCTGATCCACGAAGGCCGCCTGGCAGGCGTGGCGGACGGCATGGGCGGACATCTCGGCGGCGAGACGGCTTCGTCGCTCTGCCGGGATACCCTTTGCGAATACCTGCGGGGCAAGACACCCGACCGGGATATCCTGCTGCAGGGCGTAGAACACGCCAATGCGGCGGTTTTCGAGCGCTCGAATGAGGACGTAACCGTCCATGGCATGGGTACGACCCTGTGCGTGATGTGGATCGGGGACAAGGAGCTTTTTCTGGCGCATGTGGGCGACAGCCGCTGCTATCGGTTTTCCAGCGGGACGCTCACCCAGGTCACCGACGATCATTCCATGGTCATGGAGATGGTCCGGGCCGGTGTGCTGACCGCCGAGGCGGCCGCGGTCCATCCGATGCGGAACGTGATCACCCGCGCGGTGGGCACGGATGCGGACGTGGAAACAGACCTGATGACCTTCCCTCGCGTGGACGGGGACCTGTGGCTCCTCTGCTCCGACGGTCTGCACGGCATGGTCAGCGATGAGGACATGGCGGCGATTCTCGGCGGGGATGCCCCGGACACCGAAAAAGCCCAGCAGCTGATGGACGCGGCCCTGGCGGCCGGCGGTCATGATAATATCAGCATTGTGCTGGTGCGGATCGGCAGCGGGGAGGTGAAGGCATGAGCGAACAGCGCATCCTGGCGGGGCGCTATCGGCTGCTGGAGCAGATCGGTTCCGGCGGTATGGCCATTGTGTACAAGGCGGAGGACCGCCGTACAGGCCATTTTGTGGCCGTGAAACTCCTGCGGCCGGAACTGGCCCAGAACGCCGAATATGTCAGCCGCTTCCAGCGGGAGGCCCAGGCAGCCTCGAAGATGACCCACCATAACATTGTCAATCTTCTGGACGTGGGCATGGACGGGGACAACCGCTATCTGGTGATGGAGTATGTCCCGGGCCAGACGCTCAAGCAGGTGATCCAGGAGAAGGGCCGCCTTCCCGCGCAGATCGCGGTGGCGGTGACCATTCGCATACTCTCGGCTTTGCAGCACGCCCATGAGAACGGCATTGTCCACCGGGACATCAAGCCCCAGAACATTCTTGTCAATGAGGACGGGCTGATCAAGGTGGCGGACTTCGGCATTGCCCGTATCGCCGATACCCGGACCCTGAGCCAGAGCGACACCGTGGTCGGCTCCGTGCATTATTTCAGCCCGGAGCAGGCCAGCGGCGGCGAGGCGGACGAGCGCTCCGACATCTATTCCGTCGGCGTGGTGCTCTATGAGATGCTGACCGGCCGTGTGCCGTTTGACGCGGACAACCAGGTTTCGATTGCCATGCTGCACCTGCGCGGGCAGCCGGAACCCATCGCGACGTACGCGCCGGATGTGCCCCCGGCTGTGGCCCACGTGTGCATGGTGGCCATGAGCAAGAACCCTGACCTTCGCTACCAGAGCGCCCGGGAGATGGCCGCCGATCTGCGCGCCGCGATCGAAGGCCGGATGGAGGTCATGCAAAATCATCTTCCGCAGAACGGGACGCAGCAGGATAAGCTCTCCGTCGGAACAGCGGGAGGCGAACCCGGAAGCCAGAAGCCCCGTCGCCGCCCGAACTGGCTGTGGTGGATCCTCACAGCGCTTGTAGTTGTGCTGGTGGTCGGCGCGCTCGGTTACGGGGTGTATTCGATCTTCAACAGCGCACAGACCCGGGTGACGGTGCCGGACCTGATCGGCCTAACCCGCGAAAACGCCGAGGCCCGGGCCCGGAGTCTGGAACTGAAGCTGCGCGTGGAGGAAGCCACGAATGACGAGCGCCCGGCCGGCACGATCTTCCAGCAGATGCCGGCGGCGGACAGCTCGGCAAACAAGGGCGACACGATCACCGTAACCGTCTCCAAGGGGCGCGACACGCAGAAGGCCAGCCGTGTGCCCAACGTGACGGGCTACACCGTCAATGAGGCCAGGGACCGACTGGCGCAGGATGATTTGAACTATTCGGTCTTCTCGGTCGAAATCAGCGACGAACCGGTGGACCAGGTACTCCGCCAGTCCCCGGCGGCCGGGGCCGATGTTCCCGACAACCGGACGGTCGCGCTGACGATCTCGGGCGGCCGGGCGGAAGTCCCCGACCTGACAGGCATGACCCTGCTTGAGGCGCGGGAAAAGCTCGCGGAAGTTAACCTCCGCTTGTCTGAAAAGGTTGAGACGGAAGAGAACCAGGACGCGGACGGACGCAACCGGGTAGCCTGGCAGAGCGATCCGCCGGGGACCCCCATGCGGATCAACGCTGAAGTCCGGGTAAAGATCTACGTACGGCCTTCGGAGCTCAGCCGGACTTTGGTGACCCTGTCGCTGCCGCAGTCCGACGGAAGCCAGACGGTCCGCGTGACGCTGGAGATCGGCGGCGGAGAGGTGCTGGCTTATGAAGGCACTTTCGACGCCGATGCGGACCGGGAACAGGAGATCGAGCTGGTGAGCTGGATCGAGGGAGAAACCCTGATGCGGGTTTACCTGAACAATGCCCTCAGCGAGGAGAACACGCGGACGGTCGTGCTGCAGTGACATGGCGGAGGGAAAAACCATGAAGAATCAGAAACAGAGCCTGATGGTGCTGGTTGCGATCACCGCGGTGGTCGTGGCGGCGATCATGCTGTTCGTGTGGCCCGGACTGCTTCTCGAAGGTGTCAGCGGACCGAACGCACCGCGCTCGACGCCGACGGCCCACGGTGATTTCACCTATGTGACGATCGAGGAAAAAGACCCCGACACCGATGCCGTCACCCGCACCGTGACCATCACGGAATACCATGGGAACGGCGCACACGCGGTGGTCCCGGCCATGCTCGGCGGCGCGCCGGTGACCGCAATCGGGGAAGGCGCGTTTGCCCGCAGTGAAAAGCTGACAGAAATCACACTGCCGGCCGGCGTGACGGTTCTCGGCGAAGGCGCCTTTGAGGAATGTACCGCGCTGCAGACCGTACATTTATCCTCCGGACTGAACAAGATCGGCGAGCGTGCGTTCCGGTTTTGCAGCAGTCTGACCGAAATCGAGATCCCGGAAGGCGTTGAGACCATCGGTGATATGGCATTCTTTGACTGCACGGCGTTGACCGAAGCGAAGCTTCCGGAGAGCCTCACCCGGATCGGAAAGGACGCCTTTGCCTCCTGTGTCCGTCTGGAAACCGTGAATCTGCCCGAAGGCCTGCTGGAGATCGGGGACGGCGCTTTCCGGAAGTGTATGGCGCTGGGCGCGCTGGCGCTTCCCGGAGGTGACCTGACCATCGGGGAGAATGTGTTCTTCGAGTGCCCTAACCTTGTATTGGATGTGCCTGCGGGAAGCCCCGCCGAGGCATATTGCCTCAAGAACGAGTTGATTCCAGCCCCGACCCCGACGCCGTAACGGTGAAGCGAGGTGAACCCTGTGAAACGAATCTATTTCTTGCTCGTTGCGGTTCTGGTGCTTGCGCTTTTTGTTTCCTTCGCGCAGGCAGAAAGCGAGCGTATCGTTATCAACGAAGTCATGGCCAGCAACGGCACATGGACCAATACGCACGCCTATGACTGGGTGGAACTGCACAATGTATCCGGGAAGACCCTTGACCTCTCCGGATGGATGCTGTCCGACAGCCCGAAGAAACCCGGCAAGTTCGTTTTCCCGTCAGGAACCACGGTCAAGAAGGACGGCTATGTGCTGATCTACTGCACCGGAGATGAATCCCTGGCCCCGGGCAAAGGATCGACGTTTTACGCGCCGTTCAAACTCTCGGCTTCCGGGGATGACGTGGTGCTCACCGACCCGGATGGCGTGACCGAGGCGCACATCACTTTCGGCCAACAGTACGGGAACATCAGCTGGGGCCTGCCCAAGGGCGGGGCGGAATACGGCTATTTCCCGTCCGGGACACCCGGAAAAGTCAACGGAAACACGGTCTATGCTTCTCGGGCGGAGACGCCGGCCATCGATACTGCCGGGGGCTTCTATGACGGAAAGGTCACAGTTTTCGCCCACTGTGCCGAGGGGGATACCCTTCGTTACACCACCAATGGAGATACCCCGACCGAGAAATCCAAGGTTTTTCCGGCCGAAGGGCTGACCCTGACGAAAACGACTCCCTTGCGCGTGGCGGCTTTCCGAAACGACGCCGTGCCGTCGGCTCCCGTCAGCGCGACCTATCTGATCGGCGAGGACCTCCCAGTCGCGGTGGTATGCCTGACCACTGACAGCGACTATATGTTCAGCAAAAAGAACGGCGCCCTGGTAAAGGGAACCGGCTCTGTCCCGAACTATGATAAGCCTTATGAGTACCCGGTGAACATTGAGTATTTCGATGAGGATGGGGTTTGCCGGATCAACCAGATGGGGTCTTTCACCGCCTCCGGGCACAGCGCCCGGCAGAACCCGCAGAAGTCCATTGCCCTCCATGCGCGCAAAGCATACGGGCCCGAGTACTTTGAGTATAACCCGTTCCCGAACCGCGATTACACGCACTACAAGTCCCTTCTTCTTCGCTCGACGAACTCCGACGCTTTCTCCGAACGCCTCCGGGATGTCGTGTTCTCTTCCCTGGCCGCGCCGCTGGACTTGTGTTACCAGGACGCGCGAGTGATCGTGGTGTTCATCAACGGGGAATACTGGGGGCATTACAACCTCCGCGAAAAGATCAACAAATACTTCGTGGCCCAGTGGGAAGGCATTGATCTGGACGACGAGGAGACCGTGGACGCCATTGATCTCCTGGCCCGGACGGGTTCCGATGACTATGTGCAGAACGGGTCCAACGCGGATTGGCTGGAACTGTGCAGTTTCTGCAAAACCAAGGATCTGAATGTCCCGGAAAACCTGCAGTATGTCACGGACCGCATCGACGTGGACAACCTGTTCACCTTCTCGGCTTACCAGATCATCTCGGGGAACGACGACATCACCAACGTGCGGATGTACCGGGTGCCCGGCGGAAAATGGAAGTATGTCCTCTTCGATGTGGAGGCCTCTTTCGGCTCCGGTTCGGACTCGGACACCACGCCCTTGGACAACTATATCAAGTCCGTCTCCGCGAAATACGCGGCTTTCCGGCACGAGCCCCTGAACGCCCTGCTGGCCGTCCCGGAGATGCGCGACCGCTTCCTGAAACGCTTTGCGGAGGTGCTGGAACTGAGCTTCCTCTGGCCCTATGTGGAGGAGCATTTCCTCGCGATGGAGAACGCCCTCGAGCCCCTGCTCCCGCGGCACATCGAGCGCTGGGGTTCCCCAAAGATGACCAACTGGCGCAAGAATGTCAACGCCACCAAGTATTATGCCCGTGTCCGCCCGAAGAAAGTTGTCGCCTGGCTCGCGAAACGCATGAAACTGACGGACGTGGAAGTGGAGTATTACTTTGGGGATGTGCAGGAAAAACTGAACACCCTGAATGTTACCGGAAATTAAGGAGCGGAAGCGTATGCGTATTGTCGTGAAAGTCGGTACATCGACCCTTGCCCATGGGACGGGGCTGATCAACATCCGCCAGGTGGAGCACCTGTGCAAGGTTCTGAGTGACCTCAAAAACGCCGGGCATCAGGTGATCCTGGTGTCGTCCGGCGCCATCGGTATGGGCGCGGGCAAGCTCGGCCTTACCGAGCGTCCGCGGGATGTGGCCGGGAAACAGGCCGCCGCCGCCGTGGGCCAGTGCGAGCTCATGTACACCTATGACCGGCTGTTCCTCAAGTACAGCCATGTCGTTGCCCAGCTTCTGTTAACAGCGGATGACTTCACGCACCCGGACCGCCGCGCCAACCTTGAGCAGGCGCTGTTCCGTCTGCTGGAACTCCGTGCCTTGCCCGTCATCAACGAGAATGACACCGTGGCGACGGAAGAGCTCAGCGTTGGCGACAACGACACGCTCAGCGCTTATGTGGCAGCAGCGGCCCGTGCTGACCTGCTCGTCCTGCTCTCCGATATCGATGGTCTCTACACCGCGGACCCGCATGTCGATCCGAACGCCGAACTGATTCACACGATCCCCGCCCTGACCGACGAAATCCTGGCCATGGCCGGCGGCAGCGGTTCCGCCCTCGGTACCGGTGGCATGGCGACCAAACTCCGCGCCGCCCAAATCGCGACCCAGGCCGGGATTGACATGGTGATCGCCAACGGCGCGAGGCCGGAAACGCTGTATGATATCGTGGAGGGGAAGGAGATTGGGACAAGGTTTTTGAAGGAAGAATAAAACTGCGAGCAAATCTGTTATCCGGTTTGTCCCGCAGTTTAACATGATTACAGCCGCTTTTGCCAGTCGCTGGGCGTATAGAAGATGCGTCGGACTTCCATCACATCGCCAAGGACCACATACACAATGGTGTAGTTCCGTACCCGGATGGGATAATAAACCTCTGAATGCTTCCGCATAACAGGGATTGGTTGGAACGCAGTCGCGCTGGCTGCTCTTTCCCGGATTGCCGCGAAGACATCCTCTTCCAACCGCATGGCGGCGTCCGGGTTTTGCAGATGAAGACCAATGTAGTCAAGGATTTCAGCGAGCTCGGCTTCAAACAGCGGTAGAATTCGGACGCTGACTGGTTGCATAGCTCCTGACCCTCTCCTTCATTCTCTGTTCGACTTCATCGAGAGTGTATCGCACATCGGTGGCCAGTGCGGCGGCATCTGCCTTGTCCAGTTCGTCATCCATGCGGAAAGAGAGTGCATTGCTGTTCATCAGCAAATACTGGCCACCCTGTTCCACAAAAGCGACCTTGTCGCCCTCTTTTAGGCCGAGAACCCGCCGGATGGCTACTGGAAGCGTGATTTGTCCCTTGCAGGTGACTTTTGCAAGCTCCATACCCGATCCTCCTTGATTTCCTTACTTGTAAGGAAATCATAGCACATTCCATGGTTGTTGTCAATTACGCCAAGCATTCAAAGGAGGTCTTTTACCGTGAAGCACATTCATCTGTTCTTGGTCGCTTTGTTTGTGGGCGTTCTGCTTTTTGCCTGCGCCGCGGCGGACCAACTGGGGGGCTTTGAATTCACCCTCAACGACGATGGAACCGCGACAATCACGGGTTATGTCGGCGTGGAAACAGAGGAACTGGAAATCCCCGCAGAGCTTGTGAAGAAGACGAAGAAAAGCGGAGAAACGCGCGTAACCGTCACCGCAATCGGGGATGGAGCATTTGCGAAGTGCAGGGAACTGACGCGCGTTATCATTCAGGAAGGGATTACGGACATCGGAGCTGGTGCCTTTTCAAAGTGCGAAAATCTGGCGGAAGTAATTATTCCGGAGGGAGTTACCCGTATCGGCAATGATGCGTTTTACGAGTGTGCCCTGGTCACAATCGATCTCCCGGACAGCGTTGTTGAGATTGGCAGAAATCCGTTTAGCGACTGTTTTGATCTGAAAGAGATTCATGTATCCCCGGACTGCAAAGGCCTGGCGGTCATTGATGGGGTGCTGTTCAGCAAGGCGGACAAGCGGCTGGTCTGTTATCCCGGCGGGTTGGAGCGCGAGGAGTATGCGGTCCCGGATGGGATCCGGATCATAGATTCCGCTGCTTTTCCTGGCACAGGGATGAAGTATGACAGCATATATGATATGTATATTAATGTTTATCACGGACCATCGAGCTTGTTTATTCCCGGAAGTGTCGAGTCGATAGACAGATCTACGTTCTATCAACACAAGAACCTGACCCAGGTCATCATCCAGGAGGGTGTGACCAGTATTGGTCAGGATGCATTTGGCGGCACAGGGCTGGTCAGTCTGATCATTCCGAACAGTGTGACAAGCATCGGAGAAGGCGCGTTTATGGGCTGCAGGGATCTGATGTATGTTTCGCTTCCGGATGGATTGACTGCGATTGAACAGGGAACATTCTGTAACTGTTCCGAACTGAGGACGATTATTCTTCCGCAAGGACTCAAAAGGATTGGATATGAGAATTATGATCCATATCTGCAAAGCGGCAGTTTCGGTGCATTTGCCGGGTGCTCAAACCTGACAAGTATTACGATCCCAGATACATTGGAAGTCATTGGGGAATATGTATTTTTGCAATGTACTTCCCTGACTTCGATCTCCATTCCGGGAAATGTGACCCGGATTGGAAGAAGAGCATTTCAGGGTTGTACGAACCTGGCTGGGATCGTCATCCCGGACAGTGTGACGGAAATCGGGGAAGCCGCGTTTGCCGGATGCTCCGGCCTGACTGAGATCGTGCTTCCCGGCAGTATCGGCAGCGTTGAGGCTGGGTTGTTTTCTGCGACTGTTTCGGCAGATATGCGGTATTCACAGAGCCCGGAAATCAGGAGCAGCTTGACGGGCGTGGTCCTTGAGGAAGGAATCACCAGCATCGGGGCCAGTGCATTCTTCCGCTGTGACCATCTGACGGAAATTGTGATTCCGGAAACGGTAACAAGCATTGGCATGTTTGCATTCGCTGGGTGCGATAGCCTGACGTCCATCACGATTCCCAGCAGTGTCACCGAAATCGGGAATTGTGCTTTCGATACCCTTGATTTCCAGCGCAATACCGCAATGACCATCTATGTCGAACGTAACAGTTATGCTGCTGAGTACTGCAAGGAGTTTGGGTATAACTATACCTATCCGGATGCCCTTGACTGGCTGAATAACTGATTTGACTGTAACTACTCAGTACTGCGAGGTTTGCCCTTCTGTCGCTGCGGCGACATCTCCCCAGCAAGCTGGAGAGAAAGGATAATAAGCCTGCGTCCGAGCCCGGATCGCCGTACAGGCAGCCCTTTCTTTCCTCCCCGGCTTGCCGGGGAGGGGGACCGCTGCAGCGGTGGTGGGGCTTCAACCGAAACGGCTTCCAGGCAGCAACCAGCACCACGACAAACTACTCTCTACTCCCTACTCACTACTCACTCCCAAAGGAGGTCCCCCCATGCACGCAACATCCGAAATCCTCGCCGAAGCCAATGCCGTCCGCGGGACGCTGGCGAACCTGACGACCGAAACCAAGAACAAAGCCCTCGCCGCGATGGCCGATGCCATTGAGGCTGATACTGAGGCCATCCTTGCCGCCAATGCCGAGGACGTGGCCGCGGCCCGGGGCGTCATCAACCCGGTCATGATCGACCGACTCAGCCTGGACGCCGGGCGGGTGCACGGCCTGGCGGAGGGCATCCGTGCGCTGATCCCGTTGGACGATCCCGTGGGCAAGGTGCTGGACCACATCGAGCGGCCTAACGGGCTGGTGATCGAGAAGGTCACCGCGCCGATGGGCGTGATTGCCATCATCTATGAATCCCGGCCCAATGTGACCTCCGACGCGGCGGCCTTGTGCCTGAAGGCCGGCAGCGCGTGCGTCTTGCGCGGGGGCAAGGAAGCCCACCGGTCTGCAGCAGCCATCGTGGTGGCCCTGCGGAAGGGCCTGGCAGTTTGCGGGCTGCCCAAGGGGTTGGTGAACCTGATTGACGACACCAGCCGTGCCAGTGCGGACGAATTGATGCATGCCGACGGCCTGGTGGACTGCCTGATCCCGCGGGGCGGGGCGGGCCTGATCCGTGCCTGTGTGGAGCGCGCGACCGTGCCCTGTATCCAGACGGGCACCGGCATCTGCCATGTCTATGTGGATGCTGCCGCCGACCTGCAGAAAGCGCTGAAGATTGTCGAGAACGCTAAGACCAGCCGCCCGAGCGTCTGCAACGCGGAGGAAGTGCTGCTCGTTCACAGCGCGGTGGCGGGGGAGTTCCTGCCGAAGCTGAAGGCCCTGCTGACGGAGAATCGCGAAAAAGCGGGCAAGCCGACGGTGGAGCTGCGGCTGGATCCCCACGCGGCAGCGATCATTCCCGGGACACCGGCGGGGCCGAGTGATTTCGACACCGAGTTCCTGGACTATATCCTCGCCGTGAAGATCGTGGACAGTCCGGCGGAGGCCATCCGGCACATCGGTGCGCACTCGACCCACCACTCCGACGCTATCGTCACCGAAGACAAGGAGACCGCCGCCCGTTTCGTGCGCGAAGTGGACAGCGCCGCGGTCTATGTCAACTGCTCCACCCGCTTCACCGACGGCGGGGAGTTCGGCCTCGGCTGCGAGATGGGCATCTCGACGCAGAAGCTCCATGCCCGCGGCCCGATGGGCCTGCGCGAGCTCTGCACGAGCAAGTATATTGTTACCGGGGACGGACAGATCCGGTAACGATTTCATCTCAAACCGATTTACTGAGAGAAGGAACAACGATGAAAAAGGCTCTTCTGAAGATTCTTGCATCAATCATACTTCTGACGATGACAGCCGGAGTGTGCTTTGCAAATGCAGAAGAGTCAACCATTGACCGGGATGCTCTGGTCGGTGTATGGACATTCCCAGTTGAACTGTATCAGGACGATACTGGGCTGCTTGTTCTGAATGAAGATGGCACCGGCCAGCTTGGAATGATAGATTTTGCTTTTGACCTGCAATGGGAGTTAGAAGGAGATATCCTGACGCTAGATATTCCAGGTATGAATGCTGTGGAACAGCAGGTCATGATGGAAGGAGACTGCCTGACCCTCACAGAAGAAAGCGGAGTTGTAACCGAATATACACGTGTGAACGGTCTGCCCGAAACCGAGCAGGAAGAGCCTAGTCCTGAGGCGGAGTTCTTCCTGGGAGAATGGGATATGTATTCGCCATATGGTGTTCTAATGCTTCGCATTGTGTATAATAGGGATAGAACGGCTGAGATCCATATAGATCTCGACGGAAGTGACTTAGTTCTTCGTATCCGCTGGAACTACACAGACCGTTTCCTTTATTTCCCAACGAATTCAATTGTTTCGTTCATGCTTGGGACAAGTGACGGTTGGATGCAGGTTGCTATTGAGGGTGAGCGTATTGTGCTGATTGATGATATAATCCTTGATGACCCTGGTGTTAGCATTGACAGCCGGTATGTCTATGTGCTCACCCGCCCAGATAATCCCCTGACGGAAGAAGAATACCAGGCGCTGCAGGAAAAATACGCTTTACCAGAAGAAGAAAACACCGAAGCGGAGTGAGATCAATGCCTGAAGAAAAGGCCGTGTTGACGGCCTTTTCTTCTGCTGAATGATTGCTTTTTCATTTATTCAATCGAAAAAATGCAAAGAACAACATTTATTCCATCGCAAAAATGCGTTTCATCTTGTTTTTTCGATCGAATAAATGTATAATGCAGATAAGAAGAAGGGAAGTGGGAATGATGAAGCGCGTTGCGATGGAACAGCTGATGGCCTGGAAAGATGCTTCGGACAGAAAACCGCTGCTGATGACGGGTGTACGGCAATGCGGAAAAACTTATCTTTTGAAGCAATTTGGAGAAACTGCATTTGAGGATACGGCTTATTTCAACTTTGAAGAGAATGAAACGCTCGCGTCTGTTTTCAGCGGAGATCTGAGAGTTGAACGGATCCTGGACGAATTGGGCAATGTGATTCGCGGGAAAGCGATCATTCCCGGAAAAACGCTGCTGATTCTCGATGAAATCCAGGTATGTCCCCGAGCATTGACCAGCCTGAAATACTTCTGTGAGAATCAGCGTGATCTGCATGTCATTGCCGCGGGCTCGCTGCTGGGTGTTGAAATTGGAAACAGGGATATCTCTTTTCCGGTGGGGAAGGTCAACCGGCTCCGGCTGAGACCGATGAGCTTTGAAGAGTTCGTCTGCGCTGACGGTGGTGAGAACCTGATCCGGGGGATCCACAGGTCAGAGAAGGAACGGGCGTTGCCTGAAATCTATACAGAACCACTGACTCGCTGGCTGAAACTGTATTTCATTATTGGCGGGATGCCGGAAGTTGTACAGAAATGGGTTGACAGCCATCAAATTGAGGAAGTTCTCCGGAAACAAGATGAGATTCTGGAGGACTATGCGGATGATTTCGGGAAACACGCCCCGGTTTCTGAATTGCCCAAAATTCGTCTGATCTGGGACGCGATTCCCGGCCAATTGGCAAAAGACAACCAGAAGTTTGTTTTTTCTCGTGTGAAAGCAGGCGGAAGAGCCAAAGACCTGGAAGACGCACTGAAATGGCTGACCGATGCCGGACTTGTGGAGCCGCTGTATCTGGTGCAAAAGCCGGAGATGCCGCTTTCTGGCGAGGCGGATTACAGCTCCTATAAGGTGTATTTGGCAGATGTGGGGCTCCTGTGCCGGAGAAGCAGGATTCATTACAGAACGATCCTAGATGGGGATGAACAGTTTATCCATTTCAAAGGCGCTCTGACGGAGAACTATGTGCTTTCGCAGCTGAAGGCTTTGGGGATGGATGCATGGTACTGGCGTTCCGGTGCCAATGCGGAGATTGATTTCCTTTTGGAGAAAAATGGGGGTGTCATTCCGGTCGAAGTGAAATCAGCAGACAACACCAAAGCAAAAAGCCTGAAACTGTTCTGTGACCGATACTGCCCATCCATTGCGGTCAAGACATCACTGAAAAACGTCGGCTGCGTGGAACTGCAAAACACCCGACTGTGGAGCGTCCCGCTGTATGCGCTGTTCAGACTGCCGGATTATCTGTCGGAGATATGAGCGCTTTGAGATATGGAAAAGGCCGCTGCGCGCGGCCTTTTCCGATGGTCAAATTGCCTGCGTTTATTTCGCCACGCGCACAGCCAGTGTCGCGTCCTCGCCGTTGATGTTCCAGTCGGCGGAGACGAAACTCTCGTCGGCGGGTTCGCGGGTGAGGGTCAGGGCCAGGGTGCCGCGGGTGATCATATCGCGGCCGGCCTCGACGGCGGCGGCGAGCTTGTCGCCGCAGGTGTAGCGAACGTCGATGCGGTCCGTGACCTCGAAGCCCGCGTCCTTGCGCATGTTCTGCAGCTTGCTGACGACCTCGCGGGCGTAACCCTCGTTGATCAGGGCTTCCGTCAGGTTCGTGTCGAGGACGACGGTGGCACCCTTGTCCTCCTGCGCGACGAAGCCGGGCTTCTGGGCAGGTTCGGTGAGGACGTCGGCCTCGGCCAGTTCGACTTCGGTGCCGTTTACATCGAACTTCACGGTTTCACCCTTGGCAAAAGCGTCCACCACGTCATTGCCGTCGAGCTCGGTCAGCTTCTGGCGGATTGCGCCGAGGAGCTTGCCGAACTTCGGGCCGAGGGTGCGCATCTGCGGCTTGAGGTTGTAGGTGGTGAAGGCCCTCGCATCGTCCACGAAGACGACCTTCTTCACGTTCAGCTCGTCCTCGCAGAGGGACTGGTAAGCCTCGCCGAAACGGGCGCCCTTCACGTACATCGCGGCCAGGGGCTGGCGAACCTTCAGGTTTGCCAGGGCACGGCCCGCGCGGCCCAGCTGGACAGCTTCCAACAGGGCGGCCATCTGCTCTTCCATGTCCGGGTCGATCATACTTTCGTCAGCCACGGGGAAGAAGCATTCATGCACGGATTCCTCCGCGCCGCGGAGCTTGCCCACGGCCAGGTTCTGCCAGATCTCTTCCGCCATGAAGGGAATGAAGGGTGCGCAGACTTTCGCGAGGGTCAGCAGGACATGGTACAGGGTAGCGAATGCGGCCTCTTTATCACCGGCCATACCCTTGCCCCAGAAGCGCTCGCGGCTCCGGCGGACATACCAGTTGCTCAGGTCGTCCACAAAAGCCTCGATGCTGGCGGCGGGCTCGGTGACACGGTAGTTGGCCAGGTCGTCGTCTACTTTCTTCACGAGGGTGTTCAGGCGGGAGAGAATCCAACGGTCCATCAGGGTCAGTTCGACTTTGTCCAGCGGATGCGCGGCAGGGTCGAAGCCGTCGATCTCCGCGTACATGGCGAAGAAGGCGTACACGTTCTGGAGGGTTGCGAGGAAGCGCATCGGGCCTTCCATAACGCCCTTGTCGGAGAAACGGGTGGGCAGCCAGGGGGCGCTTGTGGCGTAGAAGTACCAGCGCAGGGCGTCCGCACCGTATTTGTTCAGTGCGTCAAAGGGATCGACCACGTTGCCGAGATGCTTGGACATCTTCTTGCCCTCGCCGTCCTGCACATGGCCGAGCACGATGCAGTTCTCGAACGGTGCGCGGTCGAAGAGCAGGGTGGAGATGGCCTCGAGCGTGTAGAACCAGCCGCGGGTCTGGTCGATGGCCTCGGAGATGAACTGGGCCGGGTAGTTGGCCTCGAAGACCTCTTTGTTTTCAAAGGGATAATGCCACTGGGCGAAAGGCATGGAGCCGGAATCGTACCAGCAGTCGATGACTTCCTTCACGCGGTGCATGGCCTTGCCGCAGGTCGGGCAGGTAATCTCCACGGCGTCGATGTAGGGACGGTGGAGTTCGATGTCAGGACCGGGGTCGGTGACAGCCATTTCGCGCAGCTCGGCGATGGAGCCGATCACGTGCAGGTGACCTTCCGGGCAGCGCCAGACCGGCAGGGGTGTGCCCCAGTAGCGCTCGCGGCTGAGGCCCCAGTCGATGACGTTCTCGAGGAAGTTGCCCATGCGGCCTTCCTTGATGTTGTCCGGCATCCAGTTGATCGTGCGATTGTTGCGCACGAGGTTGTCGCGAAGTTTCGTCATCTGGATGAACCAGGTTGGGCGGGCGTAGTAGATCAGCGGCGTGTCACAGCGCCAGCAGAACGGATAGTCGTGCGCGAAGGGCACAGCGGCAAAGAGCAGGCCGCGCTGCTTCAGGTCCTCGAGGATCAGCTTGTCCGCGTCCTTGACGAAGACGCCGGGCCAGTCGGTGTCTTTCGTCATGCATCCCTTGGTGTCCACAAGGCAGAGGAACGGCATCCCGTTTTCGCGGCAGACGCGGTTGTCATCCTCGCCAAAGGCTGGGGCAATATGCACGATGCCGGAGCCGTCGGTCATCGTGACATAGTTGTCCGCAATGACCTGCCAGGCGTTGGTGTCTTCCGGAAGCAGCCCCGCCTGGAAGTGGAACAGAGGCTCATACTTCATGCCGACGAGCTCGCGGCCGGGTTTCTCCTCCAGGATCTCCACCGGCTTTTCGCCGAAGACTGCGGGGATTAGCGCCTTTGCCAAGATCCAAGTGTCGCCGTCGGCGTTGAATTTCGCGTAGGTGTCGTTCGGGTTCACGCACAGGGCCAGGTTGGAGGGCAGGGTCCAGGGCGTCGTGGTCCAGGCCAGGAGCCAGGTGTTCTCCTCGCCCTTGACCTTGAAGCGCACGAAAGCGGACGTCTCTTTGACGTTCTTGTAGCCCTGGGCGACTTCGTGGGAGGACAGCGCCGTACCGCAGCGCGGGCAGTAGGGGACGATCTTGTGGCCCTCGTAGAGCAAGCCCTTTTCCCAGATCTTCTTCAGGCTCCACCACTCGGACTCGATGTACGGGTTCTGGTAGGTGATGTACGGGTGCTCCATGTCTACCCAGTATCCGACCTGGTCGGACATGTCTTCCCACTCGTGCAGGTACTTCCAGACGCTCTCCTTGCACTTGCCGATGAAGGGCTCGATGCCGTACTGCTCGATCTGCTCCTTGCCGTCGAGACCAAGCAGCTTCTCGACCTCCAGCTCCACGGGCAGGCCATGGGTGTCCCAGCCGGCCTTGCGGGTGACAGAAAAGCCCTTCATGGTCTTGTAGCGCGGGAAGAGGTCCTTGATGACGCGGGTCTCGATGTGGCCAATGTGGGGCTTGCCGTTGGCCGTGGGCGGCCCGTCGTAGAAGGTCCAGGTCGGTGCGCCGTCGCGGAGATGGAAGGAGCGGCGGATGATGTCCTTGTCCTTCCACAGCTTCATGACTTCGCGCTCGCGCTCGACGAATTTCATGTCGGTGGAAACTTTCTTGTACACCGGGGATCAGCCTCCTTTG
>JAFZPI010000006.1 GCA_017552615.1 Clostridia bacterium | reverse complement strand
GTGCCGTCCTTGGGGATGAACGCGGTACGGATCAGCTGCGAGAGCGTATCCGGCACGTCTTCATAGAGGAGTTTTACCGCGTCGAAATCACCGGCGCGGACGAGGGCGCGGGCCTCCGCCAGATCGGGAAGGTGGTTCTGGGGCAAGTTTTGCAGCTGGATGTTTCTTCCGGAGAACCGGCCAGTCCGGGCAGCGCCGAAGAACTGGAACATGCCACGGGCGCGGCTGTCGGAGCAGACGGTGTTCTCCATTGCCTGGTATTTCCGGACGGAGGACTTGGCCAGCTGCTGCCGCAGGGACAGGACCTCCCGGAGCTCATCCGGCGCATCCTTCAGAAGCTCAGCCACGGCTTTCTTATCAAGGGATTCCGTCTCCATGCCGTTGTCGGAGAGCCAATGCTTCATCTGCTGCACACTGTTGGGGTTCTCCAGTGACGTCAGCCGCTTCATCGCCGTGGTCAGCTCCTGCCGGGAGCGGGTATCCATCTTGATCGCCTGCTGCACCAGCTCCATGTCAAGCCGGACACCACGGTCGTTGATTTCCTGATCGATGTGGTATTCCTCCCAGACCTGATCCGGTACCGGGAACTTGGCCAGCTTCTGCTGGATGCCCATCTCGGTCTCTACGTCGCGCAGGTTATACCGTTTGAAGGATTCCCACTTATCCGGCGCATGGAAGGGGCGGTTCCGGGTGCGCTGGCCGTTTGTCTTCGTTGGAGCGCAGGGCTGGCAGAAGAACTTGATCAGGTCCTTGCCCTCGGTGAGCTTCTGCTTTTCGAGCCCCAGAACGGCACCGACGCCTTCCAGCGAAAGCGGCAGTCCCATCGTAGCTGCCCAGACCATCGAGCAGCGCCAGCTTTCCGGATTCAGGAACCGGGCCATCTCCTGTGACAGAGGATGGTTGTCATGGAAGGGATCGAGGCTGATCCCCAGATCACGCAGGTGCCGGGAAAGGCAGATCCGTTCAAAGCTGGCGTTGAAGGCCCACTTGGTGACAGCATCGTCGGTCAGGGCATCCAGCACATCATCCGGGATCTTCTCGCCGCAGGTCAGATCGACCACCTGCACCGGGCCTGCGTCGGCGCTGTACCCGAAGAGCAAGATTTCAAAATCGGGAGATTCGCAGTAACGATATACACCGCTTTTCTGGAGAGGCACGTCGCTGTAGGTCTCGATATCTATACTGAGGGTTTTCATTGGCGTTTCCTTTCCATAAGGAACACGGGTGACAGGATTTCTCCCGCCACCCGCATTCGTGTTGTCAGCGGACCAGTTCGCTCATGCGCTTCTGATGGTACTCATCATCCTGCGCGGCCTTCTTCTCCTCACGCTTCTCGCGCCGGAAGTCGTTGATCACGGTCTGGATGGCGACCACCGCCCAAGACAGGACGACGACGCAGAAGCAGCCGATGAGAATGTTACAGAGTACGGTGGAAATCATGATCTCGTTCATTGTCTTTTACCTCCATTAATCCAAGAAATCTTCGTCTTCGTCGGTGGCGAAGTCAGACTCAGCGCTGGCCTTGCCGCCGAGGGGTTCACCGTCGCGGACCTTCTGCAGGTTGTTCAGGCCGCAGGCAATGCCGCGATTGCCGGAGCTGTTGAACGCGTAGAAGGTGATGCTGGCGCGACCGTACACACCGGAGTAGACCTCCGAGCGGGTCAGGATCGGGTTGCGGTCCACATCCACGATACCAGGAGCCGAGGTGGCGTTGGCGTTTACGAAGTAGCAGCCCGCATAGGCCGGATCGTCAGGCCTTTCGGTGTCGCCGTCACGCAGCGGGTTTTTGATGGCCGAGAGCGGCGGGACGGTCTTGCCGTTGCCCTTCAGCTTGGCCTCGCCCTCCTTGTAGGCGGCCTCGATGGCGGTCTGAATCTTCTTCAGGGTCTTGGTGTCGCTCTTCGGGATGATCAGGCTAACGCTGTACTTGGGCGTGCCGCCGTTGATCGACTTGGGCTCCCAGACGTTGGCGTAGCTCCAACGGGTCTCCGGGCCGGTGATAACCTTCATGGGGTTGCTGGGTTTTACATTGTTAGTCATTGTCAAAATCCTCCATAAAATCATTTTTTGCCGTGTTCATGACCGGACGCTTGTCGCTTTCCGGCACGAGCGTTGGTTTGCCTTGCGGCTTCTCGATGTAAGCCGTGAGTAGTTCGTCGAAGCGGGTCTTGCCGAGCATCTTCTGCATGGCGGTGATGCCGAGGAGCTTGCGCTCGTAGGGATCAAAGCCCGCGTTCGTGACTGCTTGTTCGACAGCGGCCTCATTGGTGTACCTGCGGTTGGACCGGCCTTCGACAAGCTTCCAGCCGTGCCATTCCTTCCCGCTGATCGCCTGCTGCAGGGCGTACTCTTTGATATCCGAGGCCCATGAGACCAGATCGTCCACGCGGGAGAGAATGTCTTCGATGTCCTCGTCCGTCAGGAGGGGCGGTAGCTTGAAGTCGTACCGGGCCAGTTCCAGATTGGCTTCGGCCCTTGCACGGCAGTCGTTCTTCGCCTTGCAGAAGCCGCACCATTCGCCGCACAGGAAGTTCCCGTCACCGGCGAAGGCCAGATCCGCTGTGGGCTTCAGAACCTCGTCCGCCCACCGGTACAGGTCATCCTTGGAAAGCGTGAAGGTGCTGATGTTCTGGCGTCTGGGCTGGTAGATCGTCATGGACACCGTGTCGATGTCGTAGATGCCGTCGAACAGCTCCAGAGCGCCGAGGCCGTAGCACTTCATCTGCGGGTTGTCCTCCGCCGATACCAGGACGCCGAGGCCATGCTTGTAGTCGATGACGTGCATGGTGCCGTCCGCAATCAGGATCGCGTCGGAGGTCCCGAAGCCCTGTTCCACCCAGCGGGAGAAGTCTACCCGCTGCTCGATCAGGACCACCGGGTCGGCGCAGGTCTCCTTGGCGGCCTCTACCAATTCAAGGATGTAGGCGGCATAGCCGGTGGCGCAGTCGTCCATCTCCTGATTGAACCAGGTCAGGTTCTCCGTGGGATCTTCAGCCTGCATACCCAGCGCCTTCCGGAGCTTGTACTCGCAGAGCGTATGGGCGTCAGTGCCCTCGGCTGCGTAGTCGCTGCCCTTGTCCGCGTAGGTCTCGCACAGCCGTGCTGATGGCGGGCAATGGAGCCAGCGGTCTGAGGATGAAGCGGAAAGAAGCGCGTGACCGTTAGGTGGCAT
>JAFZPI010000005.1 GCA_017552615.1 Clostridia bacterium | reverse complement strand
GCTATGGCTATGCCGCGGATGACAAAGGCCTCACAACCCCCATCTGCGAAAGCAATGCAGTAGACTTTAACTACAAGTTCGCCAAACCCGGCCCCGCGGGATGGGAAATCCCGGAGGAGAGCCAGATGAAGGTGGACATAAGCACGAATCCGCATCCAAGCTATGTTCCATCTGACCCCGCGGGTTATCAACTGGACGAATATTGGTCCGCGTACATTATAGTGTCCAATCCGGGCCCCGTTGATGCCATTCAACCCGTTTTGCATATTGATAAAAATACGTATAATACACAGTACACCGTAAATTATTATGCAAGAAGCGGATCGAACTGGGTAGAATACGAGCTGGAAAACTTTGCTCCGGACGCATCGTATACAGTAAAATTCTATGGACGAATTGCCGAAGATGACGTCCAGCGCGGTTACATCGAAATGAGCGCCTATGTGACATGGACCGACCCGGACAGCGGGAAAGAGAAGAAGGCGTATTCCAATGTCTGGAATATCCCGGTGATCTCCAAGACCGGCCTCCTGCTCAAGAAGGACTACAATACCCCCGCCAACGGCGAATACTTTGAGGTCGGCGAGCCGATCAACTGGACGCTGACCGCGACCAACACCAGCAAGGAACCCATCACGAATGTCACCGTCACGGACAAGGGTGCGACCGTCGGGACCTCTGCGGAGATCGCAGCGGGCGAAACCCTGAACTGCACCGTGCCGAGCTATACGGTCACCGAGTACGACGCGGTGGTCGTCGGTCATGTGACGAATTACGCCATGGCTGTTGGCACCGACCTGCTGGGCGTCGAGCGGACGTATCCGTCCAACACGGCGACGGCCCCGACCAAGAAGGTCACTCCGCCCGTCGAACCGGGCGGCGGCTTCGATCCGCTGGGGCCGGTCCACGGGGTGAACCCCGCCGTGTCCATCGTCAAGACCGACGCGGGCCCGGCCAACGGCTCGTACTATGAGCTGGACGAGGAGGTCACGTTCTATATCACCGTCACCAACACCGGCGACTGCGAGCTGAACAACCTCAAGCTCTACGATTCGCTTGCGGGCTTCGCGCCCATCGACACCCTGGGGACGCTCGCCGTGAGCGACTCCCACACCTTCACCTACAAGTACACCGTCACCCAGCCCAACGTGGACCACGGCTATGTGGTCAACAGCGCGACGCTGACCTATACCTTCCTGGGCGGCATCCCCGGCACGCCGATGCCGAGCAACAAGTGCAAGGTTTACTGCGGCGAGCTCAGCGACCACGAGGAAGGGGTCCCGCCCTTCGACCCGGAACTGCTCCACGGCGAGGGCGACGACCACTGCGCCCTGACCCTGGAGGTCATGGGCGACGACACCGCGCAGTATACCCTGCATTCCTGCAAGACCCACACGGAGCTGGCCCGCGCCGCCGAGGACGCGGTGCTGAACGGCGACTCGGCCTCCCCCATCTGGCGCGCCGAGGTCAACAACCTCTATGAGACGCTCTACGAGGCCGCCTCCGACGAGGCCAAGGCCGACCTCCTCTGGGAGCGGGAGCAGTACTTCGCCTATGTGGATACCCTCGAAGCCCTGGCGGGCGAGGAGGCCGCGGCCGAGGCCCTGCGCCTGAAGACCGCCGAGCTCTGCTGCATGATCCACACCTTCCCCGAGACCCTTCCGGACAGCCTCACCGGCGTGTACGCCGAGATGCTGGGCCGGATCACCGACGTCGAGGGCAACAGCCGTGAGATCGGCGCCCTGGATGGCAGCGACGCCCCCGTCACCGAGACCTACGCCGGTCCCGCGGCCCGCGCCCTGAAGGACGTGCGGAGCCTCCTCAGCGCGGCCAAGGTCTACGACGCCGAGAACGTCTTCCAGCGCGGTCAGATCCTCTGGCAGGCCTCCCTCGACGAGATCGTCAACCCGGCCTACCTCGCCGCCGACAAGGACCAGCGCAAGCTGATCGCCGCCTGGCGCATCACCCTCGACAGCCTGCTCAACGCCGAGCGCCCCTTCCTCGAGGACCTGTATTCCGAGAATCCCGCGATGGTGGAAGAGGTGCTGATGAAGCTGTATCGGGTGAGCGCGCTGGAGGAGGGGGTGCAATAACACGGGACACCTCATCCGCCCTTCGGGCACCTTCCCCTAAAGGGGAAGGCTTAAAGATGGTGCACAAAGAATGCCTTCCCCTTTAGGGGAAGGGGAGGTTAGGGCGGCTCCCCGTGTAGGGGCGCCGCTTGCTGCGCCCCGCTTACCCGAGAACCCGCGTGAACGGGCGACCACGCAGGGTCGCCCCTACCGTATCCGATTTGTAGGGGCGACCCTATGTGGTCGCCCTCCACACCCGCGAACCCGCATAAAACCTTATCTCCCCTGAAATACACATCAATAGTACGAAGTACTATTGTTCACGATGAATGAAAATGCTTCGCATTTTCACAGTAAAGGGGAGATGTCGCCCGCAGGCGACAGAGAGGTTTCCGTTGACCTCATCCACCACCGCTTCGCGGTGGTCCCCCTTCCCCTAAAGGGGAAGGCTATAACGGGTAGATATGTATCCAAAAGCCTTCCCCTGTAGGGGAAGGTGCCCGAAGGGCGGATGAGGTTCCCGCCCGCAGGCCGAAAAACCAAAAAAGGAGACTCCCCCATGAAAAAGCTAATCATCCCTCTTCTTCTCTGCCTTCTCTTCTTAACATCCTTATCCCTCGCCGAAGAAACCTCCCCCATCAACGCGTTTCTCCCAATCTTTATCGGGGATATGACCGTCACGGACGCGGAGATCACCGAGGACGGGGCGGTGGCGGTCCATACGGGGTCCGTGCTGACGGTGAACAATGTGGACTTCGCCACCGGCGCGGCGATCCTGCGCATCCAGGCGAAGGCCCCGGCCGAGGGGCGCCTCGGGGTCAAGTTCTATCTTGACGGCACCGAGGGCCCGGCCCTGGCCACCGTGTTCTTCACCCCCATCACGAAGGAAGGCCGCGTCCCGGTGAGCGTGGAGGGCGTCCATGACGTCACCATCACCTTCGAGGGCGAGGGCACCTTCTCCGGCTGGCAAGTCTTCACGTCCATGGAGGAGATCGAGGCCGCGATCCGGGCCGAGAACTCCGGCAAGTACGAGGACGCCATCCCGACCCGCTATCTGGTCCGCTGCGACCAGGAAGGCACCGTGGAGCGCTTCACCTATGAGGCCCACGACTACGCCAACGATAAGGAAGCCTACGAGAAGACCGCCTGCGTCTACCTCCCCTACGGCTATGACCCGGAGCAGACCTACCCGCTGCTGATCCTCTGCCACGGCGTCGGCGGCAACGAGTATGAGTGGGGCCTGGACGAGGGCCCGTCCTCCCGGGTCAAATGCATCATGGACAACCTGATCAAGGGCGGGGAGATCCGGCCCTTCATCGTCGTGACACCCAACGGCCGCGGCGGGCGGACCTCGGACACCTCCTCCTTCTATGTGTTCGACCAGGAGCTGCGCTACGACCTGCTCCCGGCCCTGGCGGAGCACTACGCCGTGGACATCACCGACCGTGAGATGTGCGCCATGGCGGGCCTGAGTATGGGCGGCATGCAGACCATCAGCCTCGGCATTGAGAAGTGCCTGGACCTCTTCAGCGCCTACGGCGTGTTCTCCGGCGCCACGGGCACCCCGGCCACCGTCGCCGCCGCGCTGAACGCCTCGGACCTTGAGATCCGCGTCTTCTACAGCATCTGCGGCACGGAGGACAGCGTCGTCACCGGTTTCCGGAACATCGAGCAGATCGCCCCGCTCACCGACAAGCTGAACGAGGACAACTTCATCGTCCAGTACGTCCCCGGCGGCCACGACTTCGGCGTCTGGTACCTGGGCTTCTATAACTTCGCCCGGCTGATCGGGGCGGAGTAAGAAGGGAAAAATTCAGCAAACCCCTTGCCTTTTGCTCTGTATTTGTTATAATTTCCCCAGTATTCTGCCGAATCAATCGGCTTTGGCAGAAACCCCATTCTGTATCTGAAGAGAAGAAAGGAAGCATAGCCATGGCAACGAAATGGAACGAGAAACTTGAAGACCTCAGCGCAAAGCTGGATGAACTGAGCCAGAAAGCAAAGGACGCGGCCGGCGACGCGAAGGCCTATCATGAACTGGCCCAGGAAGTCATTGAGGCGAAGATCAGCTCGGCGAAGGGCGATCTGGCCGCGATGCAGGAAAACGCCCGTCTGGCGCAGGAAGAGCAGGGCAGCAAGATCAGGAGCGCGCTGCTCAAGGCGCGGATGACCGCGAAGGCCAAGATCGAGGATCTCAAAGACGCCCATGATCAGCGGGCCCTCGAAAACTTCATGGACAGCGAGATCCTGTACATCCTCGATTGCTATAACACCGCAGCCATGCTGATTACCGATGCACAGCTCTCGTTCCTGCAGGTGGCGGATGCCCTCCAGGAGTATGAAGAGCGCTTTGGCGGCGAGACTGCTGAATAACGGATCTGTCTCCGGATCACAAAGCGCGTCGGTTCCTGGCTGGCGCGCTTTGCCTGTTCCGGGCGGAAAAACCGGTGTGCGACCGGCGCACACCATGGATCATCGGGAGGAATGAAAATGCTCTTTGAAGAACTGGGGAAAATCAAGCGAACATCCATCATGACGTCCATCATCCTGCTGGCGCTCGGCATCGTGATCCTGATGTGTCCCGAGCAGTACATCGATTCGCTGGTTTCGGTGCTCGGCTACGGGATGGTCACGCTGGCCGTCGTGCTGATCCTGGATTTCATATCCGGCAAGAAAGCGCTGATCAACTATATCTACCTGACCGGCGCCCTGATCCTGCTGCTGGTAGGGATCGGCGTGCTGGTCTACGAAAACATTGTCCTGCTGATCGGCATCGTGTTCGGTCTGGTGCTGATCGTAGTCAGCCTCAACCGCATCGTCAACACATGGATGTATGTCCGCCGCGCCGAGCGCGAGGGCTGGTGGGTGCTGATTCTGCTCGCCGTGCTGCTGCTCGCATGCGGCCTGCTGATCCTGATCAACCCGTGGTGGCGCGAGACCGCACAGCTGTTTGATGTCATCGGCGCCGCGCTCCTCATCACCTCCGTGGTGAGCATCGTGCGCCTGCTGATCATCTGGCCGATCACAGGCGAGGAAAGTGAGGACTGAACGATGAAAAAAGAAGACAAAGACATGAACCAGGTGCCCGTTCAGGAAGAATCGGCGGAAGCTGTACAGCCGGTCAGCGAGTTCGAGTTGCAGAAGGCTCGTCTCGCCGAGGCCCAGCAGGCGGTCGACAAGGCCCAGGAAGAGATTGAAGCCAGCAAGCAGGAATTCATCCGGGCAAGCCAGGAAATCACCGAGGCGAAAAAGACCCTGGCCGTCCAGAAAAAGCAGACCAAGCAGGCCGAACGGAAAGAGAAAAAGCAGCAGCGGAAGGATGCCATCACCGCGAGCCGGAAAGAGCGCCAGGCGGAGTTTGAGCGCCGCAAGCAGGCGCTGGTGCATACGACGGCCGAGCTGAGCACGAAGATGAAGCAGCTGCTCTCCGGCGATCTGGAGTCGATGCAGAAGCGGGAGAAGACGCGCGGCGCCGAGATCCTGGCCGTTTTCGCCAAGCACAATTTCTACGCCAACGGCTTCACGCCCGAGGAACTGCGCACCACCCTGGAAGACCTCGGCCCAACGTATGTGAAGATCGGCCAGATCATGTCCAGCCGCGTGGACCTGCTGCCCCAGAGCTATTGCAAAGAACTCGAAAAGCTGCGCCAGAACGTGAAGGAGCTGGATCCCGAGCTCGCCCGCGCCGTGATCGAACAGGAGACCGGGAAGAAAATCGACGAGATCTACCAGGAGTTCCGGGACAAGCCCCTGGGCTCCGCGTCGATCGGCCAGGTTCACTATGCCGTGCTGAAGGACGGCACGAGGGTCGTGACCAAGGTACAGCGCCCGCTGATCGCCGATATGATGCGCAAGGACTTCGTCCTGCTGAAAAAGCTGGGTTCGGCAATCAATATGGTCGGTTCCGCCGATGAAGACGACAGCCAGATGATCGACCTGGTATCGGTCATTGACGAGCTGGAAAAGGTGACGAACGAAGAGCTGGATTTCCGGGTTGAAGCGGAGAACACCCGTTTCTTCAAGGAAAACTGCATCGAAGACGAGGAAAAGATCACCTGCCCCACCGTGATCGATGAGCTGACCACCGAGCGCATCTTCACGATGACCTTCGTCGACGGCTATTCGATCTCCAAGAGAGACCGGCTGATCGAGGATGGCTATGATCCGGAGCAGATCGGCGCCGTGATCCTCGACAACTATATGCATCAGGTCCTGGACATGGGTACGTTCCACGCGGATCCGCACCAGGGCAACATCATGGTCAGCAACGGAAAGCCGGTCTGGATCGATTTCGGTATGATCGGGCGTATTTCCGACGCGGACGTCAACCTGCTGCAGTCCCTGATCCTCTCCCTGGTCGAACGCGACCTGGATCAGATGGTCAACGCCATCATGAGCATGGGCGCGACGTCTCCCAAGACCGACCGCAGCAAGCTGATGGCAGACGCCGACACGATGTTTGACAAGTACATGAACGTCACCAGCCTGGACGATCTCGACCTGACCACGCTCCTGGAAGAAGTGACAGACCTGGCGGACAAGCATCACATCTCTCTGCCCGGGAAGTTCACGATGCTGGTGCGCTCCATCGCCACGATCGAGGGCGTGATCGAGCAGCTCTGCCCCACCCTGAACCTGTTCACGATGATCAGCGACAAGCTGATGGACCGGGCCAAGAAGAACTTCGATCTCCAACAGGAACTCACAGCCGTGGGCAAAGACGCGCTGGCGCTCGGAAAGAAAGTCTCCAAGATGCCTGCGATGGCCTATGACGCATTGAACAACGTCGTCAAAGGCCGGACGAAGGTCAACATCGAACTGACCGGTTACGAGGAAATCCTGGACAAAGTCCATAAATCAGTCAAGAACATCGTTCTGGCGCTCTTTGCCTGTGTGCTGTTTATCGGTTCCACCGTCCTGGCATCGACCGATATCCAGCCCAAGACACCGGACGGTCAGCCGTTGATCTCCGCCGCCGGCATCGTGTTCTCCATCGCGCTGGCGATCTACACGATCAAACGGATATCAAAGAACAAGTAAAGACAAAACAAGCCGAAAACCCTTGTGAGCAAAGTGTTCACAAGGGTTTTGTTGGTTTGTTTGCTGCTATTCGAAAGCTCTCTGTGAATAACACGCCTGATCTGATTGTCATCCGTCCGTCTCCCGTATGATCTTTACCACAAATTCTTCAAGCCGTCTCTCAAGTGGCGGAACCGTCGCATCCTTCCAGTGCTGTCTGGAAAGATAATACCTGAATGCAGGGCCCATTTCCTCATTGTCCAGTTTCAACGGACAGAAGCGAATACCATGGCCGATCCTCTGGAAAGCCAAGTCTATTTCGTTGAGGACATGGCTGGAACCCAGGCTGTTTTGGCTGAGAATCACAATGAAAAGAGCCGAGCGATCGATAGCCTTGACAATCGCTGAGGCATAATCCGGCATGTCCACATTTCTCGGTGCATACCAAACGCGGATCCCGCTCGCTTCCAGTTTGGCGCATAGATTGTCGGCAACGTTTCTGTCCTTACTTGAATAACTGATAAATGCCAACGGACGTTCTTTTTGTTCTTGAACAGGCTGCAGGTCTCTGCGGGTATTGCGCATGAGAGAATAGGAACCAGAAAGAACGTCAACAATTCTGGCAGCCTTTTCAGGATCCTTCTCAATAAAGCAGATACTCTGAATGCATGCATTGCGTCTGAGAAATTGAATACACTCGTTGAGGAACGGCGTTATGATTAACGAGTCAGAAATTCCCAGATTCCCTGTGCCTGCAACAGGTAATCCCAGCGTCCTGATTTCGATGCCGGCATCCACAGCCAGATCGAGGAGATGGAAGTATGCCCTAAAAATTTTCAGAAATGGTGAACCGCTCTGCTGATGAGCTCTCATATTATTGGGAAAACCGAGGATTTCAATACAGCCAACACGCCGGATGGGAATTCCAACGGCAGTTATCTCTTCAGAAAGCCAGACCCCGCACAGATCCCGCAGATCCACAGCAGGAGCGACAGACAGATCCTGAACAAAGATACCTTTGTCGCTCAAGGCGCCGATCATCGTCTGTGGCAGCGGAGTATAGTTCCGATGAAATGCCGATACTGTCATCACATCCAGGGGCTCACGCAATTCCCGGATGTCCCCACAGAGAACAGAGAGGTTCTTTACCCCATACTCTGTTTCAATTTGGATACTTGACAATGTTTTCATAACATTCCTCCGTACGAAAAACTCTGATCGCTTGTGGATGATGTGATTGTAGCACACTGTTCCGTAACGATCAAGTGCCATGAATCATTGCCAATGCTTTGATACATGACCATTCAGGACACATAACCATTTCCGGTCCGGTATTCATATGATTTTAATTCTTCTGGTTCTTCACGGAAAGTTAGGGAAAGGTATTGATAAGAATCTAACCAGTGTAAAGAAGAAGTGGTTGTCACGGTATCCGTAAGCCAAACGTTTGGCCACTTTGATTTTGTTATTGAATCCCTCAAGTTTACCAGTCGAGATATGATAGATGGCGTGGGCAATAAGGCCATCTATCCGTTTTTCTTTCAGTTCTGCGAATCGGACGAGAGCTGGAATGCCGCTTTCTTTAGCAGCGGTAAACCATTTCTTCCAACCGTATTCAGCAGCAGACGGATCACGTAGATTGAAGAGAGCACACATTTCTTCTTTCATCGCATAGCATACAGCCAAGTCAGAATGTGCATTGAGGATTTCAGTCAGATATGCCGCCCTGTGTTCCGAAAGGGAGTCTGCTTTTGTCAGCAATGCCCATCGGGCTTGTTTGATCTGCCTATATTGCTGCTGCTCTTGCCGGGCTTCTTCTTTTGCGCGTTTGCGATCCTCGCCCTGAAGATGACTGATTGATTCCTTTATGGAGTTAGACTTTTCCTTGTGTGCTCTCGCCTCTGTGAGGCGGACTACTCCAAGGACATCCTTTCCGTATTGAGCCTGCATATGATAACGGTCATACACGATTTTTGTATCAGGAAGGTACTTTTTGACCAGCAAGTGATAGGAGGCATTCATGTCCATGGCAACGGCCATGACATCTGACAAGAAAGCAGGG
>JAFZPI010000004.1 GCA_017552615.1 Clostridia bacterium | reverse complement strand
TTGCCATCCTGTGCGAAGACTGGCGTCACTTCTGCCTGATCAACCCCGTGCAGCACCTGATGGGCCGCCCCAACGACGGCGAAGTCTACATCTGCGTGACCGAGCAGAACTATGAAGTGACCGGCAACGATCCCGCTCAGCCCTTTGCGACCGAGACCTTCATCGACAAGCCCTATGCCAAGGCCTACTATCAGAAGCTGAACGCTGCTTTCCATGCTGGCCTGATCAAGCAGAGCACCTTCACCATGAGCTATGACCAGTACATCGCCGACCTGTCCAACGGCATCGTCCTGGGCATGTTCGACCAGGCTTGGGACTTCGGCACTGCGACCTCCGCGCTGCAGGATGCCGGCAAGTATGACCGCACCTATGTGGCTCTGGGCCTCGTGTATGATCCCTCCGACGTGAACGGCGTTGAGATCGAAGAGCACTACCTGAACGGCTCTCTGCCGAATGTCCGCCGCGGCTTCGGTATCTCCGTGAACTGCGCGGATCCCAAGCGGATCGTGGATATGTGGGAAGCTCTGCTCTCTGACGAGTGGCAGATCATCCTGAACTGGGGCATTGAAGGCGAAGACTACTATGTGGACGAGAACGGCCGCCTGAACATGACCGAAGAGCAGTATGCCCACACCCTGGACGCCACCTGGAAGCTCGCCAACAAGGCGGACGCCATCTTCCAGTCCAGCCCCAAGAAGCAGGGTTGGATCATGAACGACATCACCCTGCCGAGCGGCACCGTCATCAAGGCCGGCAACTGCTGGGAGCCCGGCAACCAGGACGAGATCGTCTTCGGCCTGATGAACGACTATGACCAGGACTTCCTGGCGGCCTATGGCTACAGCAAGTTCGCGGACTTCGTGAATCCCCCGATCGAGCTGGCTCCCTACGGAGAAGCCTGGCAGATCAACTACACGCCCGTGGAAGCCGAGCATGACAACTTCCTGAAGGTTCAGGATATCCGCCTGCCCGAGCTGATCATGTGCGCGCCGGAAGAATTCGACGCCAAGTGGGACGCCTTCGTGGCCGAGATCCAGCCCTATGCTGACGCGTTCGGTGCTTATATGCAGGACGCCGTCATCGAGGAAGCCAACAAGGTCCTCCAGAACGCCGACTAATCCTTAGGTAAACATACAGGCCAGAGGGGAGAGGATCTTCTCTCCCCTCTGGTTTTTCAGAAAGGGGCAATGGGCATGACCAGTGTCGCAAACGATCGCGGAACCGAAATGCTGCTGAAACGGAAAAGAGGCTTTTTCAGTCAGCTGGGCAGTCAATGGCAGTTGGTGCTGATGTCCGTGCCGATGCTGCTGTATGTTTTCCTGTTTAACTATGCTCCGCTGATTGGCTGGGTCAACGCCTTCAGGGACATCAGCAATCAGGGCGGCACCGCAATGCCTTACCTGAACGGCGAGCCTGCCGCATGGAGCAGTCCGTGGTACACCAATTTCCAGAATTTGTTTGGCCTGAACCCGGATCCCGCCAAGAACAGCCTGGTCAGTTTTATGGCCACGATCCGGAACACGCTGGCCATGAGCCTGATCAATCTTGTGTTTGGCACGGTGTCCGCTGTTGTGCTGGCCGTGCTCCTCAACGAAGTCCGCACAAGATCATTCAAGCGCACCGTGCAGACCGTGACCTATCTCCCTCACTTCCTGAGCATGGTCATCGTGGTCGGCATCGCGCAGATCATCTTCTCCAATGACGGCGTTATCACCCACCTTGTCCAGAGCCTCGGACTGGCGGAAGCAGGGAAAGATATCGCATGGCTGGGGGAGAAGAGTTACTTCTGGTGGATCGTAGGCGTTGTAAACGTCTGGAAGGAAGTCGGCTGGGGCACCATCATTTACATTTCCGCCATGACCGGCATCGACCCCAACCTGTATGAAGCCGCCGCCATCGACGGCGCCGGAAGGTTCCAGCGGATCCTTCACATCACCCTGCCGGGTATCAAGTCAACCTTCGTGATCCTGCTGATCATGAACATCGGCCACCTGTTGGACACCGGCTTTGAAATCCAGTATCTTCTCGGCAGCGGCCTCATTGACGAGGTCCGCTACACCATCGACCTTTATGTGTTCCAGTACGGCACACAGAACCTTGAAATCGGCCTTGGCACCGCAGCCGGTATCTTCAAGAGCATTGTCGCGATCATCCTGCTCACCGGCGCAAACTTCATCTCAAGACGGCTCGGCGAAGACTCGTTGATCTGATGGAGGAGGCGAAGAAAAATGAGCAAGAAACAGAAACTTGATACACCTATCGGCATTCGGAAGGATGAACGCGGCATCCGGGAGATCCCGGACACCCTTCGTCGCCACGCCAGGATGAGCAAACGCCAGGTTCGCCTGTCCCTGTTCTGCGCAGGCCTCCTGATCGTCCTCATCGCGGCGCTGATGATTTTCGCCCAGAACAGGGCGGACAGCATCTTGTCGGCCAATGATGACGCGACTGTGCTGAAGAAAGCGACGGGTGCCGAGTATATTGATATCATTAACAATGGCACGGGCCTTGTCCTGCGTGAAGGCGCCAGCGGCGAGGCAAAGTACCTTGAAGACGGCCGCCGGGTCATCATACTGCGCAGATCCGGTCTGGACGAGGAAGACTATTGGTTTACGGTTTTCACTCCGGAACAGGCCGAAGAATGCCGAAAGGTATTCACAACGAAAAAGATCAACTCCAGCCTGATCCCCCTGGAATCCGAAGGCGATGAGACACTTTGGATTTTTAAGGCAAAGAAGAATGATGTCGGCGGAACGATCACGGAAATGCTTGCCTCTGCCGGCATTGAAACGGAGTTTGTCCGCTTCAACAACATGGTCGGCCATGCTTTGGACGCAGAAACGGAAAAAGCAGCCGGTGAAGGCGGGGAGACGTCCCTGCTGGACGAAATGCTGAACCGGTTCCTGTTCATTCAGTATTCGTACAACGAAAAAAACACCGATCTTGAGCTCGTCACGGGCACGAACGCGGAGAAAGCGATTGTCAGGCAGAACAACAGTGTACTGCAGGTCATCCTTGTCGTGCTCGTCGTGTTCCTGATTATTGCGGCCGGCGTGCTGGTTTACACTCTGAAAAACAGCAACTTCCTGTCCAAGGATCCCCATCAGCAGAAAGTGGTTCGTCTGGCTGTGCTGGCTGTGGCCGTGCTGCTGACGGCGGCTCTCGTGTTTGTCTCTGTCAAGTCCACGGCGCAGAATGACAAGCTGAACACGATCAGCAGCCGTTACTATGCCACCGTGGTTGAATCCGAAGAAGAGCAGCAGGCAGTCACGGAGCCTGGCGATGGCGAGGACATTGCTTTCCGCTTTATGACCAGCCAGATACTGAACCCGGCAATGGCATTGTATCTGGACGGAGAAACACTGCTGCTGGACAAAAACGGAAACCCAATACAATTCTCGATCAAGGACGAGGAGACTGGCAGGAACATACGAGTCAACGCGTATACAGATGGTGAGACACCGCTCCTCGACAGCAAGGGCGTTCAGCGGACCACGCCCGCCAGAGATGAGAACGGCAACAGAATCGATCCGACGGAGATCATTACATACAGGGTCGCAACGGCAACGGAAGCGTCCCGGAATACCGGCGCCTGGCGCATCATCGCCTACGCGGCCATGATCCTCCTGGTCGCGGTGTTCTTCGCCCTGCTGTACTACTTCCGGTATGAACGCGATATCGGATTCCCGCTGTTCAACACTGCCATCCTGATCGTGCTGATGATCATTACGCTCTACCCGGTGCTGAACACCGTGGCCTACTCCTTCTCAAGCGGCAACGCCGCGAGCCGCGGCAACATCGGTTTGCTGCCCCAGGAGTTCACCACCAAGAGTTATCAGCACATCCTGGATGAGAAAATGTACAGCGCTTTCGGGATCTCCGTGGCAAAGACGGTCATCACGACCCTGCTGAACCTCTTCTGGACCGGCATGCTGGCCTTCACGCTGACCCGCAAGGAGTATGTACTGGGCCGGTTCATCACGATCATCATGGTCCTGACCATGTATGTGAACGCGGGCATGATCCCGAACTTCCTGCTGATTTATAAGTATCTCGGCCTGAAGAATACATTCTGGGTCTACATCATCCCGACCATGTTCTCCTGTTTCAACATGATCGTGATCCGGACTTACATTGCTTCGCTGCCGGGTGAGCTGGTGGAGTCGGCCCGCATCGACGGCGCGGGGGACTTCCGGATCTACTGGCAGATCATCTTCCCGCTCTGTGCCCCGGTGCTGGCGACGGTCGCCCTGTTCGTGGCTGTCGGAGCCTGGAACTCCTGGTTCGACACCAAGCTGTACGCGGATACGGATGGACTGCGCACCCTGCAGTTCGTGCTGATGCAGAAGGTCAGTTCAGCCGGTCAGTCGGTGAACCTCGCGCAGACAAGCTCCGCGGCAGCCACCGACCTGGCCAAGACGACCTTGAACTCCCGCACCGTTCAGTGCGCCACGACCGTGGTCACCGCCCTTCCGATCCTCGTGATCTATCCCTTCCTCCAGCGCTACTTTGTCACCGGCATGGCCCTGGGCAGCGTGAAAGGCTAATCGATACCGCAATCCAACAACGGACGACCAACCGACAGGAGGTGAGGAAGAATGCCTGCATGGAGAGAACAAGAAGGGGAGAGGAAAAACCAACGCTTTCCGGACGGATTCCGTGTGCTGCAGGGGAGGCAGGAGTTCATCACTTACCTGGAGCACTCCTCCGTCCGCGTCTGGCCGTCGGACCAGGCCAGCCATTTTGAGACCCACATGCACTCCGCGGTGGAGATCATCCTGCCGAGCCACGGCACCTGCACCTACCGCATCGCGGACCAGGAATACCGCGTGGAGGCGGAAGAGATTCTGTTCATCCCCTCCAACCAGCCCCATGAACTCGTCGAGGACGACAACGTCCTGCGCTACCTGATCCTCTTTGAACCGACGCCGTTTTACAGCCTCCTGGACATGCAGCAGGCTTCACCGATCACCCAGCGGCTGATCTATCTGCAGGACCGCTCCGAGGTCCATCAGCAGGTGAGCAAGCTCCTGCACCAGCTGGCGGACTGCTATTTCCAGCGGCGGCCGATGTGGAACACGATGTGCTATTCCTACCTCCTGCAGGTCTATGCCTTGCTGGCGGGTGAATACGCGGAGCTCTCCGATGGAGACCCGGAAGAGGAGCACCAGAGCATCGATCCCGAGATCATGAACATGGCGATCAACTATATCGGCGAGCATTACATGGAAAACGTCTCGCTCGAGAAAGTCGCTGATTTCGCCGGGTATTCCAAGTACTATTTCTCCCGCACGTTCAAGAAGTACTTCGGCATTTCCTTCTCCGACTACCTGCTCGTCAAGCGGATCAACGAGGCGACGAGCCTCCTGATCCACACCGACAAGCCCATCGGCAACGTGGCGAAGGACGCCGGCTTCGGGAGCGTCGCAACCTTCAACCGCCTCTTCCGGAAGCATAAGAACTGTACTCCGACCCGTTACCGCGCGATCTACGGCGAGCGCCTGCCGCGGGAGGAAAGCTGGTAAGGCGAAAAACCTCAAATATAAAGAATCCCCTGAGCGGTGATTGGGCCGCTTGGGGGATTCTTCTTTCCGGAGATTGCATCCACCCCCCAAATGTGCTATCATCTCTAATGGAAAACAAGCGACCGCGCAGTCGCGGCTGAGAGATACGGAGGCATGGTTTTATGGATATCGCGATCATCGGGCTTGGGCTGATCGGCGGTTCGCTGGCCCGTACCATCAAACTGCGGACGGATCACCGGATCTTCGGCGCCGACCGGGACCCGGAAACGATGCGCCTGGCGGCGGAAATGCGCGCCATCGACGGCGAACTGAACAATGAGAAGCTGCGGGGCTGCCAGTTTGTGCTGATTACCCTGCCGCCAGCGGCCATTGTCCAGTGGCTGCAGGAGAATGCCGCCCGGATCGCGCCGGACACGCTGGTCATCGACTGCGGCGGTGTCAAGCAGACGGTGATGGAGGGCGTCGCGCCGATCGCGCGCGGGCAGAGCTGGCATTTCATCGGCGGGCATCCGATGGCGGGCCGCGAGTACAGCGGCTTCCGTTACGCGCGGGACGACCTCTTCGACAACGCGAGCATGATCCTCACGCCCATGCCGGAGGAGGAACTGCCGATCTTGGTGCGCGTGCGCGACTTCTTTATGGACCTGGGCTTCCGCCGGGTACAGTTTACCACGCCGCCGATCCACGACGAGATCATTGCTTACACCTCGCAGCTGGCGCACATCGTTTCCAACGCCTACGTGAAAGGCTCGCTCGCGAGCCGCCACAAGGGCTTCTCCGCGAGTTCTTTCTGGGACATGATCCGTGTGGCGCGCTTAAACGAGACGATGTGGACCGAGCTGTTTATGGACAACCGCGAGAACCTGCTCCGCGAGGTCGACGGCCTGATCGACCGCCTCGGCGCATACCGGGACGCCTTGCGCGACGGTGACGCGGAAGGTCTGTGCCGCATGCTGCGCGAGGGCCGGGAGATCAAGGAATCCCTGGAGGACATCTGATGGCGATTCTGGTCAGCGCCTGCCTGCTGGGCGAAAACTGCAAATGGGACGGCGGGAACAACCGGAATGAACGGGTGATTGCCCTGTGTGCCGGACATGAGGCCATCCCGGTCTGCCCGGAAGTTGCCGGCGGTCTCCCGGTCCCGCGCCAGCCCTCGGAAATCCGGGACGGACGCGTCATGGCCCGGGACGGTAAGGACGTGGACGCCGCTTTTCGCGCAGGCGCGCAGAAGTGCCTGGCGTTGTGTGAGGGCAAACAAATTGATTTTGCCATTCTGAAAGCCAGAAGCCCTTCCTGCGGGAAAGGCTGGATTTATGACGGCAGCTTTTCCGGTACGCTGGTATCGGGTGACGGGGTGTTTGCGGCGATGCTCAAAGCCCGCGGAATTCCGGTGTTTACGGAAGACGAGACGGATGAGGCGGCGAGCATCATAAAACAGTGTTCTTGCTGAATGGAATAGTCACTTTTTCTTTGCGATCAATCTCAATGTGGACCGTTTTACTGCCTCAAATTACGCGATTTTGATGCAGTAAAGTAAGCCACACATTTTGGGAAAGGGATATGGTGTTTTATAAAAGAATAGAAGCTACATCCGGGAATAGGATCTTACCCGCCAACTTTTGACATGGGCTCGCCCCATGCTCCGAGGTCTTTTCCGTCCCAACTGTAATAATGCCTGCAGGTTGTATGGACCGGAGCGATCGCATTCAGCTTTTCCGAAGAACTGCCTTCATTCTTTGCCAGACTTTCATCCTGGAGGACGTTACGGATGGCGCACAGCATGACTTCTCCGTCCTGCAACGGAATGAACTGTTTGACCTCCAGCTCAAAGGCCACCGGCGATGCGGTCAGAATCGGAACGGGAAGTACCCGGCCCATTTCGGTTTCGATGCTCCGTTTCATTTTCTCCGGGCTGTGGCCCGGAATGTTTCCCAGATAATCCGCCAGCGGCAGCAGCGCTTCGGTGACCAGATTCGCAGAAAACACTTTTCTTTTATGGATGTTCTCTTTCGTCAGCTTGTTGCCTCCGATGCACGCCATGACGCCGAGCTCTCCGTCCCAGATATAGCTGAACCAGCAGAAAAGGCCGAAGTCCGCCTTGCCTTGGTCGTCATAGGTTCCGTAGAGGAAAAGGGTTTGAGGGCAGAAATCATTGGTGGGCTGAATGCTGATTTTACTCATTTTGATGTTTCCTTTCTTAACTGATTATGTGCGTATTCTCTCAAAAAACCCATCGATCACATCTTTGCACTCTTCTTCCAGTACCCCGGCCCGCCAGGCAGTCCTGCCCTGCAGCTGCGGATCTCCCGGCAGATCATAAACTGACCCGCAGCAGCCGCGCTGGGGATCGGCGGCGCCGAAGACCACGCGGTCCAGTTGGCTCATGACCATGGCTCCGGCGCACATGGGGCAGGGTTCCAGCGTCACATAGAGCGTACAGCCGCGCAGCCGCCAGTCCCCGAGAACTGCGGCCGCGCCGCGCAAGCAGGCCATTTCCGCGTGGGCGGTGGGATCGTGGAGGGCTTCCCGCTCATTGTGGGCAGAGAAGAGAACATTTCCGTCCTTGGCAATGACCGCGCCGACAGGAATCTCACCCTCGGCACGGGCTTTTTCGGCTTCCGCTAGCGCCAGGCGCATCAGCGCTTCATCCGTCATGGAACTTCCTGCCTTTCCCGAAGAATTTACAATCATTTTACAGGATGCACACCGAATGTGCAAGGTTTTTTCACATCCATGGAGAAAACTTACAGTGGAACCCTCTTTGAGACGGGGGACCGATTGGAAGGATGATGAAAAATGATCAAAAGGATTCTATTGTTATGTCTGGTTCTGGCCCTGATACCGGTCACTGCGCCAGGGGAGAGTGAAAGCAGCGGGATGTCCCTGCTGGCCATCAATGTGGGCAAGGCGGACTGCCTGCTCCTCTGCTATGCAGACAAAGCGTACCTGATCGACACGGGCACTGTCGAGAGCTGGGGAGCGGTCTCGGCGGCGCTGAAGGCCAACGGAATCACCGCCCTGGACGGGGTGATCCTGACGCATACCGACAAGGACCATGCCGGCGGTATCCTGGCGCTGGCTACGTCTTCGATCGAGGTGGGCGGGTGGTACGCATCCGCGTATTACTGCGAAGTGAAGGAAAAGAATCATCCGGCTGTGCTTGCGGCATCCATGCGCGGGGAAGAAGTGGTCTGGCTCAAGAGCGGGGACAACCTGCCCTTTGCCGACGGGAGCCTGACGGTACTGGGTCCTACACAGTATTTTGACGACAAGGAGAACAACAACTCGCTTGTGCTCTATGCCGTGGCGGCGGGTGGCTCCATGATCCTGGCGGGGGACATGGAGGAACCCGCGGAACAGCTCCTGCTCAAGGCGGGACTGGTGCCTCGTGCCGATGTGCTGAAAGTGGGTCACCACGCCGAGGGCGACGCGACCTCCGAGGCCTTTGCCCAGGCGGTTCAGCCCAAGGTAGCGGTGATATCCACCAACTCGATTGAGGAGCCGGATACGCCTTCCAAGCGCGTGCTGAAACTTCTCAAAGCCGTGGGAGCCCAGATTGCCCTGACGGAAAATGCCAGCGGCGGGGTGCTGGTGACGATCACGGCAGGCCAGGTGTCCAGCAAGCTGGTCGGCTGGCCGGAACCGCCTGCGGTGCAGACGGGGATTGTTCTCGAAGGCAAGGACGCGGAAGCGGATGTTGTGACGATCCGGAATACGGGGAGTGAAATGGCGGATATTTCCGGGTGGTACCTGGTTTCGGAGAGGGGCCTGGAGATCTATGTCCTCCCGGAAGGAACCGTGCTGGCAGCAGGGGAAAGCCTGACGATCGGGACGCTGACGACAGATGCCGAAACGGATGTTACATGGTCGCAGAAGAATGTCTGGCACAAGAGCAAGGACGACGCGGCGATCCTCTATGACGTTTACGGGCGGCTCATCAGCCGTCTTGACTGAGGAGCACATTCCTGCTATGCTGTGAAAAAACTGAAAGGGAAAGGAACGAAGATTATGCAGATGGTGGATTTCCGCGAGATGCCTTATGTGCGGCCGGACATGGAGGCCCTGAGATCGGTTTATCAGGCAACAACAGAAAAACTGCGGAGCGCGAAGGATTATGCAGAGGCCCGTGCGGCCTTCTTTGTCCTGCAGGACGCGGAGGAAGACAGCGGCACGATGATGTCCCTGTGCCACGTCCGCGCCTCCATCGATACCGGGGACGCCTATTATGAGGCGGAGCAGAAGTGGCTCCGGGAGCAGAACGCGGCCCTGATCCCCCTGCGCAAGGCCTACCGCCAGGCGCTGGCGGACTGTCCCTTCCGGGCGGATTTTGACGCCGAATTCGGCCCGCAACTGATGAAACTCGTCGACGCCGGACTGAAGACCACGGACGAGCGCATCATCCAGGACACGATCCGCGAGGGCGAGCTCACCACGGCTTATGAGAAGGACAGCGCCATGGCGACCACGGACTTCCGGGGTGAGAAGTGCAACTTCTACGGTCTGCTGAAGCACATGGAGTCCACGGACCGGCAGGAGCGCAAGGAGGCCTATCATGCCTGGGCGAAGCTGTATGAGGAGATCAGCCCCAAGCTGGACGCGGAGTTCGACGAACTGGTGCAGATCCGCGACGGCATGGCGCATAAACTCGGCTTCGCCAGCTACACCGACCTGGCCTACCTGAGCCGCCGCCGCTTTGATTACACCCAGGAGGACGCCGCGGAGTTCCGCCGCCAGGTGAAAGAGATCATCACTCCCGCCGTGGCCGAACTGCGCGAGAAGCAGCGCAAACGCCTGGGCCTGGACAAGCTCTGCTACTACGACGAGGCGCTGAAGTTCCCGGAGGGCAACGCAAATCCCATCGGTGACATGGAAACCCTCGTAAAAAAGGCCCAGGCCATGTACCGCGAGATGAGCCCGGAGACCGGCGAGTTCTTCGATTTCATGGCGAAGTACCACCTCTTTGATCTTGAGACCCGCCATGGCAAGCGCATGGGCGGCTACATGACGAGCTTCCCGGCCTATCAGGCGCCGTTCATCTTCAGCAATTTCAACGGCACCAGCGCGGATGTGGACGTCCTGACCCACGAGGCGGGCCACGCTTTCCAGGGTTACCTGGCTATGCGTTCGATCCCCGTTCGGATGCTGTGCGGCTCCACGGCGGAGATCAACGAAGTCCATTCGATGTCCATGGAGCACTTTGCTTATCCGTGGATGGAGAGCTTCTTCGGCGAGAACAGCGAAAAGTATCTTACGAATCACCTGCTTGACGCGCTGGGCGTGATTCCCTACATGGTCTGCGTGGACGAGTTCCAGCACCGGGTCTACGCCGATCCGCAGATGGATGCCAAAGGCCGCCGGAAGGTCTGGCGCGAGATCGAGAAAACCTATATGCCATGGCGGGATTACGACGGGGAGCCCTTCCTCGAAGAAGGCGGTTTCTGGATGCAGAAGCAGCACATCTTCCTCTACCCGTTCTACTACATCGAGTATGCCCTGGCCCAGATGTGCGCCTTCCAGTTCTACGGCCGCATGAAAAAGGACCGCAGCGCGGCCTGGCAGGATTACCTGCGCCTCTGCCGCGCCGGCGGCACCAAGGGCTACTTTGACCTCCTCAAAGTCGGCAACCTGCTCAATCCCTTCCAGCCCGGAACGGTCGAAGCGAGCGTGGGGCATGTGATTGAGGAATTGAAGATGAGGTATTGAACAGTATATACTTGCTGGCTGTAGGTATATTGAACTAGCAGGAATGGAACACAATACCCTGTGATACAAACAAAGAGTAACTTACGGACCATCTACTTGATGCGCAGCGTGATCCCTTGCTCTCGGTTCAAACGACTTAAAGGAATCGAAGCAATGTGCAAGAAATGCACGTTACAATTTCTGGAAAGCTGAATATACTGTTTCAACTTGATGCGGGTATTATTACTGGTTATCTTCCATATGGGATCTCCAACATATCCAACAACCGAACAAACGTATCCTGTCCATCCAGACAAGTATCAGTCAGCCAGCCTTTTTCACTGTGCCATTCCATGAGCCCGCGGTAATAGAAGAGTTTCTTGGAATCTTCAATGATAAACGGAATGATGTTGTGTCGCAGGCATTCTTTGAGCGCAACCAGGCGGCCGACTCTTCCGTTTCCGTCCTGAAAGGGATGAATTTGCTCAAATTCTGCGTGAAATGCAATCACATCATGGATGGTTATGGGCTGCTTTGCGTTATACCGCTGGAGTAAATCCCGCATTTGTGCCGGGACATCTTTCGGCTTTGCGGTATCCCGGCCGCCGACTACATTTGCGTGCTTTTTGTAATCGCCGACGGCAAACCAGGGAAGCTGGGCATCTTTGGTGTCATGTTTCAGGATGTAGTGCAGACGCTTAATGATTTCTTCGCTCAGTTCTTCCTCTGCAACATCGATCACATAGTCGATGGCCCGGAAGTGATGAACGGTTTCCAGAATGTCATCGACAGGGACGCCGTCGCCGGCGTCAATGGTATTTGTTTCAAAGATCAACCGGGTTTGCTCTTCTGAAAGCTTACTGCCTTCAATATGGTTGGAGTTATATGTCATGCGGACTTGCAGCTCATGATACAGACCGCCGGAGATTTTTGCGGTCTTTTCATCACGGAGAATTTGAAGAACAGCATTTTCTGATACTTTTCTACAGAGAGAATGCGTGTCACAGTTTAGATAATCCGCGATTTTCTGAAGGGTTGCTTTTGACAATTGTTCACCTTTGCTGATTTTTGCGATGGTCGCGGAGGAAATGCCAAGATGGGCAGACAGATCGGTTTTTGTCAGATTCCTATCTTTCAGTATTTGAATGAGTCCTTCATAAGAGATCATCTTCTCACACCTTCCACTACTGAACCTTTAGATATTTTACCTGATACAAGCAAAAAAGTAAAGGTTTTGGGCTTGATTTCCACCAAAAGCTAAAGATTCACGAAAATTCACCAGACAAGAACCCAAAAAACAAACCAACAGCCGCCGCCTTCGCAATGAAAGGCGCGGCTGTCGGTGTATATACCCTTCCTCCCCAGCTTTGCTGGGGAGGGGGACCGCCGCAGCGATGGTGGGACCTTACCCGACCTTCCTGAACACCGGGATCGAATCGATCGGCGCATTGGCTGTGACGGTTCGTCCGCCATCTAGAATTTCTCCCGTGCGGATATCCTGCCACTTGCCGGCGGGGAGGTAGACTTCACGGGCGAAGGTGTTGGGGGTCAGGACCGGGGCGACGAGGTAGTCCGGTCCGAACATGTATTGGTCGCTGAGCGTCCAGCACTTTTCGTCCTCCGGGAACTCGTAGAACATTGCGCGCATCAGGGGACTGCCGTTTTCGTGGGCTTCGGCATAGATGGCCTTCAGATAGGGGAGGAGAGAACGGCGGAGCTCATAATGCTTTACCATGATGGACTGGATCTCTTCGCCGTAGGACCACATCTCGTTGTCCTGGCCGGTGTGGAGGTAGCCGCCGCCGCGTTCGCGGTTGTCCAGGGCGGGGATCGTGAAGGGCTCGCGGTCGCCGTGCAGGCGCATGACGGGCTCAAAGACCGCCCACTCGTACCAGCGGATCAGCAGCTCGCGGAAGTCCGGGTCGTTGACATTCCCTTCCATGAAGCCGCCGATGTCGGTGTTCCACCAGGGGATACCCGCCAGGCCCATGTTGAGGCCGGCCTGCACCTGGTCCCGCAGGGACTCCCAGGAGGAGGGCACGTCGCCTGACCAGAGGACGTTGCCGTACTTCTGGCTTCCGGCCCAACCGGAGCGCAGGAGGTTGACGACAGGCTTGTCAAGCGCGGTCATGGGCTCATAGTAAGCCCGGGAATACCACTGCGGGTAGAGGTTGGAGACTTCCAGCGCCGGACCGGCCCAGTAGCGGTAGTTGTCGAAGTCGTATTTGGTCAGATCGGGCTCGGAATTGTCAAGCCAGAAATAGTCGATGCCGAGGTCATAGTAGTGTTCCTTGCACTTTTCCCATACATAGGCGCGGGTCTCGGGATTGAAGGGGTCGATCTGTACGCAGTCGCCCTGGAAATCATAGGTCTGGGCTGCGCCGCGCTCGGTGCGCATCAGCAGGCCGCGCTCCGACATCTCGTAGAAATTCTCGCTTCGGCGATCCACACTTGGCCAGACGGAGACCATCACCTTGGTGCCCATGGCGTGGAGTTCGTCGATCATGGCCTTGGGGTCGGGCCAGTAGGTTTTGTCGAACTTCCAGTCGCCCTGGACGGTCCAGTGAAAGAAGTCGATGACGATCGTGTCCAGATGGATGCTGAGTTCCTTGTATTTCCGGGCGACAGCGAGGACTTCCTCCTGTGTGCGGTAGCGGAGCTTGCATTGCCAGAAGCCCATGGCATCCTCCGGCATCATCGGCGCGCGGCCGGTGACGGCGGTGTAGTTGTACAGGAGTTCCTTCGGGATGTCGGCGACCGTGACCCAGTAGTCCATGTCCTTGCAGGCCTGCGCGACCCACTCGGTCATATTCTTGCCGAAGGTCACCTGGCCGACGGCCGGGTTGTTCCACAGGAAGCCGTAGCCGAGGCTGGATACGGCGAAGGGGACCGTGGTCTGGCTGTTCTTCTGGCTCAGGTCGAGCAGGCAGCCCTTGAGGTCCATGTAGGGCTGTTGGTAGGTGCCCATGCCGAAGAGCTTCTCACCGTCATTGGGCTCGAAGCGCACGGAGAGCTTATAATCCCCGCCCACATAAGGGATCCACTCGCGGGCGGTCTTTTTCTGGCAGTGGCTTTCGCGTGTGACCAGACCGTCATAGAAGCGGTACTGCTCGTGGAGAATAGGTTTCCCGTCCCGGAAAATGGTCAGCACGCCGGACTTATTGACCTTCGCGCTGATCCGACCGTTGGTGATCACAGCGTTTGGGTATCGGGTGACGCTGCCGTCTCCCTCCCGCCATGGATCCGTGCCGTAGGTGATGGTGGCCTCCGAGGGTTCAATCGCCTCGGTCAGGGCCCAGTTTTCGTCCTGGAAGGCCGGGAACATGGTGGCGCGTACGCGCAGGGCATTCTTTCCCCAGGGCTCGATGCGCAGGGTTTCGCCTCCGCGGCGGCAGACGAGTGCGCCGTGGTCTTCTGTAAATTGCATAAGAGGAACCTCCTTGTTTTCATGGTGCCGGATCAGACTGCCTTCATGATAGCATTGTTTTCTCCGATTGGGAAGAGGCGCGAGTTAATTTCGTGAAGCCATTCATCTTGAAAAACCTGTCTTTTGTGATACAATGCTATTTGGTGCATACCGCTCTTTTGGCTGTATGTAAATACCGTGAACGGAAACGAGGAAAGAAACCATGCGAATTCTGGTGGTGGGTGTCGGCAAAGTCGGCAAGACACTAGCGGAAAGCTTGACCCAGGAACAGCACGACGTGGTGTTGATCGATAACGACGAAACCGTCCTGCGCCGCTGCGAGGACCTCTACGATGTTATGTGCGTGCAGGGCAACGGCGCCAATGCCCAGACCCTGATCGATGCCGGTGTGGACCACGCGGACATCCTGATCGCGGCGACAGCCGGGGACGAGATCAACATGCTCTGCTGCCTGATCGGCAAGCGCCTCGGCGCGAAGTACGCGATTGCCCGCATCCGCGACCCCAAATACAACGAGAGTCTGACGCTCCTGCAGCACGAGCTGGGCATCGACCTGGCAGTCAACCCCGAGCGGGCGACCGCGCTGGAGATCAGCCATTTATTACGATTCCCCTTCGCCAGCAACATTGAGTCCTTTGCTCGTGGCCTGGTGGAAATGGTGGAGTTTCGCGCCCAGCCCGCGGACGCGGTCACCGGGTGTGCGCTGCGCGACATGCCTTCCCGCCTCCCGGGGCTCCCCAGAGTGCTGTTCGCGGCCGTGGAGCGCGGCGGGCAGGTCTCTATCCCGACCGGTGATTTCGTCATCCAGGCCGGAGACCGGGTCTATGTGGCCGGGGATCCGATCAACATTACGAACTTTTTCCGCTATCTGGGCCGGGACACGCACGCGATCCGCAATGTGATGATCCTCGGCGGCGGCCGCATCAGCTATTACCTGGCGCGGATGATCGCCCCCGTGGGGATGCGCGTGACCATGATCGAGATAGATCCGGAGAAGGCGGCCGTCCTCAGCGAGGACTTGCCCAAGGTCAATGTGCTCTGCGGCGATGGCACCAACCAGGATCTTCTCGAGCAGGAAGGCCTGCAGAACATGGATGCCTATATCGCCCTGTGCAACCGGGACGAGGAAAACCTGATGACGGGTCTGTACGCCTCTACCCAGGGCGTGCCCAAGGTCATCGTCAAGAACAACCGCGTCAACTACGCCGACGTCATCGGCCGCATGGGCCTGGACACCATCATCAGCCCGGTGCAGATCACCGGTGCCTATATCCTGCGCTATGTCCGTGCCCGCATCGGCGGCCACGGCACCAAGGTGGAGAAACTCTATCGACTCATCGACGGCAAAGCCGAGGCGCTGGAGTTCATTGCCCGGGAGGGCGACGGCTACATCGGTGTTCCGCTGAAGGACCTGACTATGCGGCCGAATTCCCTGGTGGCGTTGATGGTCCGCCGGGGCAAGGTCATTGTTCCCCATGGCAATGACACCATCGAGAAAGGAGACAGCGTGGTCATCATCACCTGTGAGAGCGGTCTCACGGATCTGAACGAGGTCATCCGGAAATGAACAAGAAACTGATATTGCGCATGCTCGGGTCGATCCTGCTGGTCGAAGCGGTTTGTATGCTCCCCTCGCTGATTCTCGCGATCGCGCACGGGGAGCACAGCTGGTTCGCCCTGCTGGTTTCCATGCTGGCCTGCGCCGCGTGTGCCCTACCCATGCGCTTCCTGGTAAAGCCCCAGTCCGCCAATCTCCGCGCCCGCGAGGGATTCCTTGTCGTGACGCTCGCCTGGCTGCTGATGTCCTTTTTCGGGGCGCTGCCGTTCATGATCAGCGGGTTCATCCCCAACTTCTTTGACGCCTTTTTCGAGGCGGTGTCCGGCTTCACGACGACCGGCGCGACAACCCTGACCGCGGGCCAGTTCAACAGCGAGACCGTCCACGGAATGGATTACGGGATCGGTTTCTGGCGCGCCTTCACCCACTGGATCGGCGGCATGGGCGTTCTGGTCCTGACGCTGGCTCTGCTTCCGCGGTTCACCGGACGCTCCGCGCATCTGGTGCGCGCCGAGAGCCCCGGCCCGTCCCTGTCCAAAATCGCGCCGAAGATGACCGACTCGGCCAAGATCCTCTACATCATCTACGGTGTCCTGACCCTGCTCGAGTTTGTCGCGCTGATGCTCTGCGGCCTGGAGCCTTATGACGCGGCACTACACGCGGTGAGCAACGCGGGGACCGGCGGCTTCAGCAACCGGGCAAACAGCATCGCGTATTACAACAATCCGGCTGCCGAGATTGTCATCACGGTCTTCATGGTGCTCTTCAGCACCAACCTGGCCCTGTATTTCGCCCTGGTCACGGGCCGCTGGCGCGACGTGGTCCGGAACGAGGAACTGAAATGGTTCCTTTTCATGTATTTCGGCTCTGCACTGGTGATCGCAGGCATCGTCCTGGCGCCGGTTTACAGCGGGAACGCAGGAGACGCGCTGCGGCATGCCTGCTTCAACGTGGCGACCGTCATGTCCACCACCGGCTTCACGATCGACAGCTTCACCGATCCGAACTACTGGCCAATCGCGGCCCATGGGATCATCCTGTGCCTGATGTTCTGCGGTGCCTGCGTCGGGTCGACCGCCGGCGGCATCAAGACGATGCGCGTCGCGCTCATGCTCAAGCAGAGCAAACGCGAGATCGGCCGCACGTTCAACCCCCGCCGGGTCCAGCGCGTGCGTTTTGAGGGCCGCGGTATCGACGAGGGAATGCTCCACCAGGTGGCGGTCTTCTGCTTTGTCTATGTGGGCTTGGTGCTGGTCGGTGCTATGCTGATTTCCTTTGACGGCAAATTCGACCTCATCAGCAATTTCACGGCGTCCCTGACCTGCGTCAGCAATATCGGTCCCTGCTTCGGTGCCGGCGCGAGCGGCTTCTCCGAGTTCGGCAGCTTTTCCAAAGTTGTTATGAGTATTCTCATGCTGGCGGGAAGGCTTGAACTGTTCCCGATTCTGGCTTTCTTCCATCGCGATGCCTGGCGGCGGGCGTAATACGGGATCACACGGCACCGATTGCAGAGAGGAGGTCCGCAATGGCTGAGAACCAGAATGTTGAATACAAAGAATCCTGGCGTGATGAATACCTCAAATGGATCTGCGGCTTTGCCAATGCGCAGGGCGGATCGATCTTTATCGGAGTGGACGATTCCGGGAAAGTTGTCGGTGTCCGGAATATCGATAAACTGATGGAAGACATCCCGAACAAGATTCAGGCCGGGCTTGGGATCATGACGGATGTGAACCGACTGACCCAAGACGGGTTGGATTACCTGGAAATCAGGGTTCATCCTAGCACATTCCCGATCAGCTATCACGGCGAATTCCACTATCGGAGCGGAAGCACAAAACAGCAGCTCACGGGGATGGCGTTATCGGAGTTCATCATGCAGAAAACCGGCTTTCGCTGGGAAGATGCCACAGTCGATCATATCGGAGTCGATGATCTGGACGACGAGAGCTTTAAAATCTTTCGCCGGGAAGCACTCCGCAGGAACCGGATGTCCGGCGAGGAACTCAATATCCCCAATGCCGAACTCCTGAACAAACTGCATCTGATGTCTGACGGCAAACTCAAACGCTCAGCTGTGCTCCTGTTTTATCACGATCCTGCGGCGGTTCAGGTCGGAAGCCATGTACAGATCGGCAGATTCGGGAACGGCGCAGACATTCTGTATCACGACATGCTGGAGGGTTCGCTTCTTACCTCGGCGGATAAGGTTGTGGACCTGATTTTCCTGAAATACCTGAAGGCCAAAATCACCTTCGAGCACGACCGGCGTGTGGAAACCTACCCGTTTGCGAGGGATGCGGTGCGCGAGGCGGTCTTCAATGCCATCATTCACAACTGCTATATGTTCGGAAGCCCCATCCAGATCCGGGTCGAAGACGAAGCCATGATCATCAGCAACAGCTGCATTCTTCCGGAAGGCTGGACGGTTGACACCCTGATGAAGCCTCACAGTTCCAGACCATATAATCCCGACATCGCCAATGTGTTTTATCGTGCGGGATATATTGAGCACTGGGGACGCGGAATCCAGAAAATCTGCGATGCCTGTGAGGAAATCGGCGCAGAGCCGCCGACTTACGAGCTGATCGGAAATACGCTGCGTGTTCACTTCAAGGCAATGGAAAGTGCTCTCGTCGATCAGCCCAAACCGCCAAAGTGCCAAAGCGCCAAAGAAAATGGCACTTTGGATGGCACTTTGGATGGCACTTTGGAGCTTAGAATCATCGAGGTGTTGACCAAGCAACCTTTCATTTCACTAGATGAATTGGGAAAACAACTGGGTGTTTCGCGTCGAACTATTTATAGAAGTATCAGCACACTGAAAGAATCCGGCCGCATTGTACGTGTTAACGGCAGACGATTCGGCCACTGGGAAGTGCGATAAGAGGAGGCGCATCGCTTGACCCAAAAACAGAAGTCCATCGTCTCCGGCGTCTCGATCCTGGGCGTCGCGGGCATTATCTGCAAGGTGGTGGGGGTGCTCTATCGCATCCCGCTGACCAATATCATTACCCAGGACGGCATGGGGGTCTATTCGACCGTCTATCCGACCTATAATCTGCTGCTGGCGATCTCTTCGGCAGGTCTTCCCGTGGCCATTTCAAGAATGATGGCGCATTACATCACCCGCGAGGACCCCGACAACGCGCGGCGTATTTTCCGCACGGCCCTGCGGATCCTCCTGATCCTCGGTGCGGTGACCGCTGTGCTGATGCTGGCACTTTCCGGCGCGCTGGCCGCATCCCACAACGACCCGGACACCCGCCTCGGTTTTATGGCGATCGCGCCGAGCCTGTTCTTTGTGTGTGCGATGAGCGCGTACCGCGGCTTCCTGCAAGGGCAGCGGAACATGGTCCCGACGGCGATTTCCCAGCTGATCGAGCAGATCGGCCGCGTGTTTGTCGCCCTGCCGCTGGCCTATGTCGGCATGCGACAGGGCGACACCCCGAACATTGCGCTCGGCGTTGCGGGAGCGCTGCTCGGTTCGACCCTCGCCGAAGGCGTCTCGCTCATCTACATGCTCTTCCAGCACCGGCGCTCCGCGCAGGCGCTGGAGAAAGTGCCGCAGGACCCGAACGCCAAGCCTCTGACAACCAAAAAGATCATCAGTCAACTCCTGCTGGTGGCGGTGCCGATCACGCTCGGCGCGTGCATTGTGCCCCTGGCCGGATTCATCGACAGCCACATGATCCGCCCGCTGATGGAAGGCGCGGGGATCGACAAGGACGTGGCGCGCATCCTCTACGGTGCCTACACCGGTCCCGTCATCACGCTGATCAACGTTCCGACGGCCATCGCCATGGCCATGGGGACCAACCTCGTGCCGGATATCGCCGCGGGTTTGGCGCGGAACGACAAGGCCTATGTCGCGAAGGAGACCGGCATCGGCCTGAAGATGGCCGCCGTCGTGGGCTTCCCGTGCTCGGTGGGCATGAGCATGCTCGCCAAACCGATCCTGTACCTCTGCTACCGGAGCGGTTATGAAGTCCAGTACCTGAACATCGCGGCAGAGCTGCTGCAGATCTCAGCGCTGACCATCGTGCTCTTTACGATGGTGCAGGCTACCAGCGGCATCCTGCAGGGCGCGGGCAAGCAGTACATCCCGATGATCACGCTGGTCGTCGGTGTGGCGATGAAGATCGCATTGAACTATACGCTGGTCCGCAATCCCGAGATCAATATTCACGGTGCGCCGTGGGCTTCCCTGCTCTGCTATACCGTGAGCATGGTCCCGAACCTGTACTATGTCTGCAAATACACAAGCTACCGGTTCAGCGTGACGGATGTAGTGGTCAAGCCCCTGCTCTGCGCGGCGCTGATGGGTGAAGCCGTGTACATCCTCTGGAACGCGTTCTTCGGCGATCCCGGCCACCTGAACGGTCTCATCCTGGTCATCGGCATCCTGCTGTGCGTGGCGGCCGGCATCGCGGTCTATGTCGCCACCGCCCTCTGGATCCATGCCGTCAACGTCGAAAACCTTCCCGCCAAGGCCCAGAAGATCATTCGGAGGTTTATGCGCGCATGAGAAAGCTCACCGTCGTCACCCTCGGTCCCGGCAATCCGATCTACTTGACGCGCCAGGCGGAGAAGGCCCTGCGCGAAGCCAGTCACCTGATCCTGCGCACGGCCCGCCACAAGACGGCGGACTGGCTGCGGGAGGAAGGCGTGGCGTTCCGGGATTTTGATGCGTATTATGATCAGTTCGAGTCCTTCGACGACATGCATCGCGCCATGGCGGAAGCCCTGTGGGACGAAGCCGGAAAGCATCCTGTGACCTTTGCAGTGCAGGACGCCACCACCGACGGCGCGGTGCGCTGCCTGCGGGAGACGAAGCCGGAGGACGCGGAACTCCGCGTACTGCCGGGGATCTCCGCGGCGGACGTGGCGCTGGCGGAAGCCGGCGTCCCCGGCGACGGATGGCTGATCGTGCCGGCCAGCGACATCGCGCAGGTCACGCCGGACCCGGCCTGGCCCCTGCTGGTGACCGAGATCGATGACCGTATCCTCGCGGGCGAGGTCAAGCTCCGGCTCAGTGCGTTTTACGGGGATGAGGCCCCGGTCATGTTCTGCCCCTCGACCGCGAAGACCGCAAGAAAACCTGTTCAGATCCAACTCTGCGACCTCGACCGCCAGCCTTCGTATGACCACACGGTTTGCGCTGCGTTCGCACCGGTGGGGATGACGGAGCGCGAGCGCTTCGGGTTTGAAGATCTCGTGCGCGTCATGGCGCGGCTGCGCGGGGAGGGCGGCTGTCCCTGGGACAGGGCCCAGACGCATCAGACCCTCCGCAAATATCTGCTGGAGGAGGCCTACGAGGCCGCCGGCGCCATCGATGAGGGCGATATGGATCACCTGGCGGATGAGCTCGGGGATGTCCTGCTGCAGATCGTCTTCCACGCGGACATCGGCCGGGTTGCCGGGGAGTTCGACATCACGGACGTGACCAGCGCGATCTGCCGGAAAATGATCCGGCGGCACACGCACATTTTCGGGGCCGACCACTGCGAGACGGCCGAGCAGGTCTCGGACAACTGGGAGCGCATCAAGCGCGAGGAGCGGCAGCAGAAGACGCAGACGGAAGTCCTGCGGGATGTCCCGCGGGCTTTGCCGTCGCTGACACGTGCGGCCAAGGTGCAGAAGAAAGCCGCGCAGGTCGGGTTCGACTGGGACAGCGCAATTGAAGCCCTGCCCAAGGTCGGCGAGGAGGCCGGGGAGGTCCGCGCGGAGATCGATGCAGGCCGCAGCCCCGACGAGGAGCTGGGCGACCTTCTCTTTGCCTGTGTAAATGTGGTGCGGCTGGCCGGGGCGGACCCGGAAGAGGCGCTGAATGCCGCCACGGAGAAGTTCATCCGGCGGTTCGAAGCGATGGAGAAAGCCATCGTCGCCGACCGGAAAGACCTGCGGGCCATGACGCTCCCCGAGATGGATGCGTACTGGGACCGGGTCAAGAAAGATGAGTGAAACCCATGTGCGGACGGTTTTATGTTCCGGCGGATGACGCGCCGGAAGTGATAGCCAGGCTTATGGCGGAGGCGGAGCGCATCGCGCCGGAGCCCCTGCCGCGGGGCGAGATTACCCCGGGGATGCGAGTGGCTGCCCTGTGCCTGAGCCGGGCTTCGCGGCAGGCGAAAGCCTTCCCGATGACCTGGGGCCTCCCCATGCGCGGGAAGCTTCTGATCAACGCGCGGAGCGAGACCGCGGCGGAGAAGCCCACGTTCCGCGACAGCCTGCGCGACCGGCGCTGCCTGATCCCGGCGGTCGCCTGGTTCGAGTGGGACCACCGCGAAAAACCCATGACGAAGTACCGCATCTGGCGGTCGGCGTTCTCCTGGTTCTACCTGGCGGGCCTGTACCGCCTGGAGGACGACGGCCCCCGATGCGCGATCCTGACCCGGGAGGCAATCGAGGGGCTCCACGACCTGCACGACCGGATGCCGGTCACGCTTGCCCCGGAAGAAGCCGGTGCCTGGCTGCGTCCTGACGCGGACCCGGAGGAATGGCTGCGCCGCGACCCCGGTCTGGTTTCCTGGCAGGCGGAGAGGTTTCCTGTCGTTCGATGCACCCCCCTATAGATAAACCAACCAACCAACCGACAGAGAGGGTCCCCCCCGGAGGCGAGAGGTTGAATCGAGGCGATTGAGCTTGCAGCAGGATACAGATCGGGACTTTACCTATACCGGCTACAATCACCAGCATCTGGACGCTGCCCGCAGGCTTCGGAGGGAAATGACACCGGCAGAGAAACAGCTTTGGTATCAGTATTGCTGTAAGAGTAAGCACCGGTTTTATCGGCAGCGTGCGATCGGCCAGTTTATCGTGGACTTCTATTGTCCGTCCGCCAAACTGGTGATTGAACTCGATGGATCGCAGCATTATACTAAAGACGGGAAAGAATATGATTCGATCCGGACAGACATTCTGGAGTGCTATCACTTGACTGTCATTCGGTTCTCAAACGATCAGGTGACCAAGGACTTCTTTGCAACGTGTGCAGCGATCAACAGGGAGATTGAAAGAAAGCTTTCTGAAGGATAGAATGCAGGAAAAAGGTTTCCGTTGCCTGAGAGAACCTCTCCACCGCTGCGGCGGTCCCCCTCCCCTTTCAGGGGAGGTTATGGCGGCTCCGCGTGTAAGAGCGCCCAATCATGTCGCAAACCCGCATAAACCCTAATCTCCCCTGAAAGGGGAGATGTCGCCGCAGCAACAGAGAGGTTCCCCGCAGGCGAGAGAAATGTCGGTTGGTTGGTTGGTTGGTTTATCTATAGGGGACGCGGGAGAAACCTCTCCACCGCTGCGGCGGTCCCCCTCCCCTTTCAGGGGAGGTTAAGGAAAACCATGTAAGAATGCCGCTTGCCCTGCCATATATCCTCGGGAACCCGCATAAACCCTAATCTCCCCTGAAAGGGGAGATGTCGCCGCAGCGACAGAGAGGTTCCCCCGCAGGCGAAAGAAATGTCGGTTGGTTGGTTGGTTGGTTTATCTATAGGGGACGCAACAAACAACATACCCTGTGCTTCCCCCATTGCCCAAAGAAAGGATGCAACCCATGCTCGCAACAGCCTTGAGTTACGGCCTCAGCGGTGTCTCCGGCTATGCCGTGCAGGTCGAAGTCTATGCCGCCAACGGGTTGCCGGCGCTGGAGATCATCGGCCTGCCGGACGCATCGGTCAAGGAGAGCCGCGACCGTGTCGGCGCGGCGATCGCCAACAGCGGATTTGCGATGCCCGTGGCCCGGCTGACGGTCAACCTGGCGCCTGCGGACACGAAGAAGGAAGGGCCCTCGTTTGACCTGCCCATCGCGGTCTGTATCCTCGCGGCGACGCGCCAGCTCCCGGCGGAAAACCTCGGCGGGGTGCTGCTGCTCGGCGAGCTCTCCCTCGACGGGTCCCTGAAACCCGTCCGCGGTGCGCTCCCGATGGTGATCTCCGCGAGCGAGGACGGGGTGAAGGAAGTGATCCTCCCGGAGGGCAATGCCGCGGAGGTGGCCTGCATCCAGGGCATCAGCGTCTACCCAGCGCGGAACCTCAGCGAGGTGGTGAGCCACCTGCGCGGGAATCGGCGCATCCCCGTGCAGACCCAGCGGACGTACCGCGAGATCGTCAGCGGCGCGCAGCCGCTGATGGACCTGAGCCAGGTGCACGGCCAGGTCGCCGCCAAGCGCGCGCTTGAGGTCGCAGCGGCCGGTGGACACAACATGCTGATGATCGGCGTCCCTGGTTCGGGCAAGACGATGCTCGCACGGTGCCTGCCGGGTATCCTGCCGCCGATGACCTTTGCCGAAGCCCTGGAGACGACCCGCATCTATTCGATCGCGGGGAAGCTCCGCCCCGGGGACGGCCTGATGGTCACCCGACCCTTCTCCGCGCCGCACCACTCGGCCTCGGTGGCGAGCCTGATCGGCGGCGGGACGAACGCGATGCCCGGCGCGGTCTCCCTGAGCCACAACGGCGTGCTGTTCCTCGACGAGCTCCCGGAGTTCTCCAAGCAGGCGCTCGAAGCCCTGCGCCAGCCGCTCGAGGACGGGACGGTCTCGGTTACCCGGGTGCACAACCAGGCCCAGTACCAGTCCAGCTTCATGTTTGTGGCGAGCATGAATCCCTGCCCCTGCGGGTATTACGGCAGCCGGACGCGCAAGTGCCGCTGCACGCCGCGGGAGATCCGGCGCTACCTCGACCGCGTCTCGGGCCCGCTCCTGGACCGCATCGACATCCAGATCGAGGTCGACGCGGTGCCGGTCAAGGAGATCAACGAGGCCCAGCCCGCCGAATCCTCCGCGGTCGTGGCGGAGCGTGTGCGCCGCTGCCGGGAGCTCCAGCAGGAGCGCTACCGAAACGACAGCATACACTGCAACGCCCAGCTCGACGCGCGCCTGCTGCGCAAATACTGTCCCCTCGGCCCGGAAGCCACCGCCCTCCTGCACACGGCGGTGGAGCGCACCGGCATGAGCATGCGCGCCTACGGGCGTGTCCTGAAGGTCGCCCGCACCATCGCGGACCTGCGGGAGAGCGAGACCATCGGCATCGAGGACATTGCCCTGGCCATCCAGTTCCGGGAACTGGACCAGAAGTACTGGCAGTGAGGGCGCTTCACAATCACTTCACGGAAAAATGGTAAATGGTAATGCGGAGCTTTCGAAGCTGACCTCATCCGCCCTTCGGGCACCTTCCTCTAAAAGGGGAAGCCTTAAGATCGCTGGTTTATATGCATTGCCTTACCCTTTAGGGGAAGGGGGACCGCCGCGAAGCGGTGGTGGATGAGGTACCGCCCAAGACCTGAACGCAAGGAGGGAGACCGATGTCTGAACAGGAAAAGGAAGTCAGCATGCCAAAGAAACTCTGGAACAGCGCACTGAAGACCGTCAAGGGCGATTCCACCCAGACCCTGGTGGAGAACTTTACTGCCGAGATGACACTGGTCGCCGAGGGCCTGTGTGAAGACCAGGCGAAACTCCGCGCCCAGGTCGAGAACCTGGAGAGCGGCCAGGACCGCAGCCGCCAACGCTTCGACAGCGAGGTGGAGGCGCTGGAGACCAGCCTCCGCGAGCAGCAGAAGGAGATGGACGGCAAACTGGACGCCCTGACCGACCGCATTGCCGCGGTTGAGCGGACGCTCGACAAGACCGTCCTGAAAAAGAAAAAAGGCATCGCCGGATGGGGCTGGCTGGCCCAGCTGACCCTGCTGGCCGCGATCATCTGCGGCGCGTGGGTGCTCGTGACCTTGATGAACACGATTGTGAAATAACGCAGGATGAACACCATGCCCTATGCCTTAGGAGGTGACTCCCATGAAGACCTACGAAGAAATCGTCGAAACTTACCGCAAGCGCCAGAACGCCACCGTGGTGGACACGCTGTCCACCTGCCTGACCTACGCGGATGAAGTTGCGGTGGAGACCGGGCTGCTCGAAGAAACCGGCCTGCTGACGGATCTGACCTCCGCTGTGGGCGGCGCGCTGCCGTTTGTCATCATCGCGGCCACGGAAGGCACGAAGGTGATCCTCGGACGCAAACCCGGGAAGACCGGCCTGAAGGACGGCGCCTACCGCATGGCCAAGACCGGTGCGGCCCTCGGCGTCGGCGCGGCGGTGGTCGCTACGGCGGGTGTACTCCCCGCTATCCCGGTCACGATGGGCGTGCGCGCGCTGTTCGACCGCTTCAAGCTGAAGTCCCTGACCAACCGCCGCGTGGAGAGCCGCATCGACCGCCTGCGCGAGCTGAACAAACAGCTGCGCCGGGAAGAGCCGATGCCGGAGCAGGCTGTGGTCGAGCCCGTGGCCGAGCTCCTGCCGGACGGCGCGGTGCAGGCGTATATCGCGTAACCGTAACCCTTGCGGAGGGGGACTCCCCTCCGTTTTTGTGTGCCTGTTTTGTCCTTTCGCTGCATTTTGCTTGCGCTGCGCGGCGGAAACCGGTATACTGAGCGTGCTTCGGCAAAGGAGGCGGACACGAGTGCGGTTCACCAAGATGCAGGGCACGGGCAACGATTATGTGTATGTCAACCTGTTTGAGGAGCGGGTCGAGCAGCCGGAAGTCCTCGCGCAGCAGATGTCGCGGCAGCACTTCGGCATCTGCGCCGACGGCCTGGTCCTGATCGGCCCCTCGAAACGGGCGGACTTTTCGATGCGCATCTTCAACAGCGACGGCAGCGAGAGCGAGATGTGCGGCAACGCCTGCCGCTGCGTCGGCAAGTACCTCTATGAGCGTGGCTTAACCCGCAGGACGCAGGTGACCCTCGAGACCGGCGCGGGCATCCGGCGCCTCTGGCTGACGGTTGAGGACGGTACGGTGACCCTGGTCCGCGTGGATATGGGCGCTCCGGTGCTTGACCCCGAGCGCATCCCGGTCATCGTCCCGGCAGGCGCGTCTCCGTCCGCCCTGCCACTGCAGGCTGGGGAGGAGCGCTTTACCGCCGCCTGTGTCTCGATGGGCAATCCGCATGCCGTGCTGTTTGTGGACGACCCCGAGACGGCGGATGTCCACCGCATCGGGCCGATGCTCGAGGTCCATCCGGCCTTCCCGCACAAGACAAATGTGGAGTTCGCCGCCGTCTCAGCCGACCGGAAGCATATCCGCATGCGGGTCTGGGAGCGGGGTTCCGGGGAGACCCTGGCCTGCGGGACCGGCGCCTGCGCGACACTGGTCGCGGCGGTGCTGACTGGCCGCGCCGAGCGGGACGCGGACATCACCCTGCCCGGCGGCACGATCCGTGTCTGGTGGGACGCGGACGGCCACATCTACCAGCAGGGCGGCGCGTCGTATGTCTTTGACGGCATCTGGCCGGCCGAAACCATCCAGGAGGAACGCTATGCTGCGAATCAATGAACACTTCCAGAAGCTCCCGGGCTCTTATCTCTTCGCCGAGACGGCCCGCCGGACCAAGGTTTACCAGCAGGAACACCCGGAACAGGAGGTCATCCGCCTCGGCATCGGGGACGTGACACAGCCCCTGGTACCCGCCGTCATCCGCGCCATGCACGCGGCGGTCGATGAAATGGGTCAGCGCGAGACTTTCCGCGGCTACGGCCCGGACTTCGGCTATGATTTCCTCGTCAACGCGATCCGGCAGGGCGATTATGCCGCCCGGGGCATTGACCTGGCCTTCGACGAGGTTTTCATCTCCGACGGCGCGAAGTCCGACGTGGGAAACATCCAGGAGCTCTTTGCTCCCGATGCGGTGATTGCCGTCACCGACCCGGTTTACCCGGTCTATGTGGACTCCAACGCCATGGCCGGCCGCGCCGGCGATTGGACCGGCGAGCGCTGGGACTGCCTGGTCTACCTGCCATGCAACGAGGAGAACAGCTTTGTTCCGCCCGTTCCCGATCGTCCGGTCGATGTGATCTACCTGTGCTATCCCAACAACCCCACCGGAACCGTCCTGACCAAGGACCAGCTCAAGGTCTTCGTGGACTGGGCTCGGGAAAATAAAGCCCTGATCGTCTATGACGCGGCTTATAAGGCCTACATTTCCACACCCGGCATCCCGCTGTCCATCTACGAGGTCGAAGGCGCGCGGGAAGTGGCAATCGAGTGCTGCTCCTTCAGCAAGACCGCCGGCTTCACCGGCACGCGCTGTGCGTACACCGTGATCCCGCACGAAGTCAAAGCCCTGACCTCAAAGGGCGAAACGGTCGAGCTCAACGCCATGTGGAAGCGCCGCATGGCCACGAAGTTCAACGGGGTCGGCTACCCGGTCCAGCGAGCGGCGGAAGCCGTGTACTCGGCGGAGGGCCAGGCGCAGATCAAAGCCGTCATCGCCGGGTATATGGAAAACGCCCGGATCATCCGTGAGGGCTTGACCGCCCGCGGTTTCCGGGTGTTCGGCGGGATGGACGCCCCCTATATCTGGCTGAAAACCCCTGTCGGCATCGACAGCTGGACCTTCTTCGACAAGCTCCTGAACGAGTGCCAGGTCGTCGGTACCCCCGGCGCAGGCTTCGGCCCCAGTGGCGAGGGTTACTTCCGCTTGACGGCGTTCAACTCGAAGGCAAAAACGGAAGAAGCCATTCAGAGGCTGGACTGGATGAAAATGTGAAAATAGCGGGAAACTTCTCTGTCGCCATAAGGAGCCCCTTTGTCGCGGAGCGTCAAGGGGGCCGGTCTCACGGCAGATGACAGAGCCCCCATACATTGGGCGACCGACCGACCAACCGACAGGTGGGGAAAGCCGCCCTTTTCGTATGCGTCATGGGCAAGACTTTCGGTCATCGCTTTATCCATATAGCCTTGTCAAACCGGAATTTGTCACTACTATTAGCATTGCGTTGCCTTGTATATGATCAATATTCGTAGGATTGATTTACTTTCCTAAGTGCAGCTACATAATCGCAACCTTTTTCTTTCACATCTTCCGGATTAATCGGATAATGGACATTGTAAAGAACCCCTTTATCTCCGAACATATTCTCCATATAATCCTTCTCTATATGCCCGCCTATGACTTCAAGGCAAATCATAACATGATCATCACCCGGTACAATTTCTTTCTCCCACAAATATTGGCACTCAAGGTTCATGAAACATTCAGCGACCATCGGTGCTTCGATCCATGAAGCTTTCTCCACAGT
>JAFZPI010000049.1 GCA_017552615.1 Clostridia bacterium | reverse complement strand
TCGCCGATGTCGGTGGCGGCAGAGAGGGTCGCGTTGTCGTACAGGGTGATCTTCACATGGCCGTCCGTGACCTCGGCCACCTTGTCGATCCAGGACTGGATGTAGACCGCGTTGGCCGTGGTCTTCGGATCGTGCATGGACAGAGTGAACTCATAGACCTTGTCCTTGTCCCCGCCGCTGCTGGCTTTGCCGGAGCTTCCGCATCCGGCCAGGCCCAGGCAGAAGGCCAGGACCAGCAGCAGGGAAACCAGCATGGTGATACGCTTTTTCATCTTGTTGTTCCTCCTTAAGGTCGTGTATTTTGAATGGGTTTGCTCAAAGGCAATACCGCATAATTCAACATGTGTGGATTGCCGAGAAAAACAGGTCCACAAAAAGGCGCTGTTTCGCAGGAATACTTTGTGTATTGCAAGAAACAGCAACGCATTTGTTGGCTTGTTTTTCCGGCAAGACATGCACGGGGAATTGTGCGGTATTGCCTAAAAGTACATAAAGCCCGTGCTGGCGCCGCAGGCACCGATGTTCTCGCTGCGGTACGCATAGCGCTCCTCCCGTCCGGAAAGGGTCTTTTCCGGCGGCAGGACATACTCCTCCGCATGGAACTCCACGCACTGCTGATGGACCTCCGCCAGCAGTGCCGCGTCACTGAGCCGCGGCGGCTTGGCGACAGTGTGATACCATGTAAACAGCTTGTTTTCGCCAACATAGTTCATAAAGCCCGTACTCCTTCCTGCTTCTGGCTGCGCATCCGGGCAAGCAGATTTGGATTGTGGGAAAGAATCTCTTCCTCCAGCGCGCTGATCAGCGTGTAGATGTCGTGCCGCAGCCAACCGTCCACATGATAAAGGTTCTCCGCTCTCCAGGCAGCCCGGCGCAGTGCACTGTCATCGGTCATGAGTTCCTTTACAAAAGTCGGATTCCCCGGTTCATGGGCAAGCAGGAACCACCCCGCTTCGCCCCGGAGAACGTACAGGAAGCCCCCGGCGTCATACAGCACGCCCATTCCGCCGCTTTCCAGCAGCGCGAAGAGTTTTTCCGGGGATCCGGTCAGTTCCCGGATCATATATTCATTCATCTGACTCCACCCAATCAAAATGGCAGCGTTCCTCGCGAAGAAGGAACGCTGCTTTACAGCTTGTTATGGCATCAATATGCTGAGGCCAGCTCCGGCGCAAAGTGCGCTGAAGCTTTCCTCATGCCATGTCTCCTTCTCGAACAGGAAGGCCACGCCGTTTCCGGCAATGACCCCGTGCGCATATCCCTTCGGACGGCGCAGGCCGATTGTCCATGGGCGTTCACCTTTAGGACAAGGGGCACGGAAACACGATTTCAGTTGTTATGATCTTCGACCGGGTCAGGCCTTTTCCAGATAGGTGATCCCTACGTAGTGGTCGTGATCGGTGCGCTCGCCGGTGTACTTCACGGGCTTGAAGCCGTCAAAGCTGATGTCCACGGTCCAGGTCTTGCCCTTCGGCAGATCCTCGAACTCATAGTCGCCGGCCCAGTTGGTCTCCATGCTGTGGGTCTCTCCGGTCTCGTCGCAGGTGATGGTGACCTTTGCGCCGATGCAAACCTCCTCCAGCTCCTCCGGGTAGGCGACGGTACCCGCCAGGAAAGCGCTGGGGATGTTCAGATGCACCACGTTGCCGGGTTTCGCAGGCAGCCCTTCCAGCGGTGTGACCTTGTTGGCCGCGATCAGCTTGCTGATGGTGCTCTCGGGGTCGTCCAGATCGCCGAAGACCAGCGCCTGGTTGGGACAGGCCTCGACGCAGCGGGGCTCGAAGCCCGGATAATCCGGGTCGTCCAGCAACTCCGCGCACATGGTGCACTTCTGGGGCAGGTTCAGCTTCTCGTTCCAGTAGACGGCATGGATGGGGCAGGCGTCCGCGATCTGCTTCTGTCCGACGGCCTTCTCCGGGTCGATGATGACAATTCCGTCCGGGCGCTTGTAGGCGCCGCCGTCCTTCGCCGCCTTGACGCAGGCGGGGTCGGCGCAGTGGGCGCAGGGCGTGGGGACCGTGGCGGTCTTGATGTGGCGCTCATTGTCGCCGCGCTCCCATTCCACAATGTTCATCCAGTACTGCCCCAGCTCCGGCTCGGACTTGCTGAGCGCGGTGTCCCAGCCGCAATGCTCGTCCTTACAGGCCATGAAGCAGGCGTAGCAGGCCATGCATCGGCGGGAATTAATGGCGATCCCTGGGCGTTTCATTTTGGTTTTCAGCATCTCAGACCACCTCCTGTTTGTTCTTCGGGTATTCATCTTCCCGGATCAGATCCGCCTCCGCGCTGGTGCGGATCGGGCGCTGGCTCTCCAGCTGCTGCTTGTCCACTTCATCGAGGATGTGTTCCCAGCCCTGGCCGAAATTCGGGTCAGGCTCAGCAAGCTCCACGTCGATGTTGCAGCTGTAGGGGGCCATGGCGGGCACATAGTCGCCGATGAGGCGGCCCGGGGTCAGCAGGTTGATGCTGCCGCCCTTGTCCCAGCTCTGCCGCTCGCCGTAACGGATCGGATTGTAGATGCCGGAGGATGTGTATGCGTGGATGGTCTCCGGCC
>JAFZPI010000048.1 GCA_017552615.1 Clostridia bacterium | reverse complement strand
TATTATATCACCTCCGATTCCTAATCTCCATCTCTTTGTCATGATCTTACTGTCTACACTTTGGGTTTGTCACTTCTTCATCTGTCCACAAAATGGGATTGTCACAATTTCGTCTGTCCATTTTCCGGGGTACATTTTAAACCCCTTGTCCAACGCAATCTTTAGCTTTGTCATTAAGATAGCATATAGGTCTTGCTTACTAAGAGATGTCTGTTCTGACATGATGACACCTCCTTAGTCATCCAACCAACTTGTATCTTCTTCTTTACCATTGATTTTGTATGAATAACCGCAAGTACGTGCCCACACTTCGCCATAGGAACCTGCTTCTACAGTGATTATAAGCTTGTACGAGCAGTTAGCAAACACGTCATCATCAATGAAAGAAACAGTGGCAGGAATCCATATCTCAGTTAATGCTGTACATCCCTTAAAAGCCTCTCTTCCTATTGTTTGAAGTCCTTCGTTTAATGTAATACTTTTTATGTAGCTTCTCCCTGCAAAAGCTCTCTCACCAATGGTGACAGTTGATGGACCTATTGTAACATTAATACCCCCTGCTATCCATGCATCTTCCCCTGTGATTTCAAAGGAGGAAGTAGAGATGGTTTCAAGATTCATATACATCTCAAAGCTCTCATAATATTTCTTTCCAGATTCTATCCTGCAATTATAGAATGCATATTCACCGATTTCTTTGAGTTTTGCCAAAGAAGATAGATTAAGTATACTGCTATCAAATACACCATCATAAGTAAAGTCTGCAAATGCATATCTGCCTATACTCGTCACATTCCCTAATTCAAACCTCTCATGTGATCTAATCGTGGTATTATAGAATGCATATTCGCCAATAGTAAATGTTCTATCACTATCAAAATCATTGCCACCAAAGTACATTTTTCTATTCTCAAACGCATGAGCACCGATATCTGTGAAGTGAAACCCTTTTTTACCTTTCTGTGAGTCAGCCCATAATGTTAAATCTTCTTTGCTACCTTTCCAACCTTTAGCAAAAGCATAGTCACCGATTACTCTCACATTTCGAAGATTCCCCGTAAAGTCCGAACCGTAAAATGCGTAATCACCGATTTTTGTCAACGACTTCGGGAAAAAATACTGCGAAGGCGTACTATTCTCCCAGATATATCTGCTAACAAAAACGTAGCCACCAATAGAAACAATCCCTTCAGGAATTGGCGAGATTTCCTTGTTTGTTGGCCAAGCAATCAGTTTCTTTTCCTGCTTATTGTATAAGGCATTGTCAATAGTAGCAAATACCTGATGACCGTCAGCAACACGAAACTGCATAACTGAACATTGACAAAATGCTCCGTCACCAATTGACAGTGTCCCTGTAGGAATGTTGATGTACTTAATTGCCACACCATTGAAGGCAAGCTCTCCTATTGATTTGATGCTATCTGGTAATGTAATAGATACAGGATCATTACCAGTCGTTGCAAAAGACTGATCACCTATTGTTGAAATCATCCTGTTACCCAGCATCTCAGGTATATAAATATCCCCATGATTATTCTTCCAGTCAAAACCTGTAATCGTGACTGTATTGTCATCGTTGATCTGATATGTGTACAAACCTTCCTGTTCCGCGCAAGCGCATCCAATCAGTACACATGTACACAAGAGAACAAACATAATGGTCAAGCAACGTGTAGAACATGAAAAACGCTTTACAATACTCATACATATCCTCCTCGTGTTACCTGTAATCTTTTCAATTTCGTAAGTATCATACCATATTTGCTCAATTTTAGCAACTATCTTATTGCATTTCGTTCTCTTATCGTAAGTTCTATATGATTGTGATGAGGTGATACTTATGATCGGTGAGCGTTTGAAAGAAATCCGAAAGGACCATGGCGATACACAACAAGACCTTGCCAATAAGCTCTCGGTCTCTGTATTCACAATTCAATCCTGGGAACAGGAAAAAAGCGCGCCGAGTCATGATCTGCTCGTAGCGCTCTGCGGGTTATACCAAGTATCTTCTGATTATCTTCTCGGACTAAAGTCCGATGATCCTGTTTTTGTCACCAAAAGAGAAGCCGATCTCAGTCCTGAAAACCTTGCCGTTCTAAAGCGATTTGAAGCATTTCTGCTCTCAGAACAGCATAATACCGCAAATCGGAAGTAAAATGTTACAATACTAAGCTTGTGCTGGTTCTTCCTGCTCTTTCGCTACTTCAATTCTTAAAAGAATCCGTTCGACTTCAAGGTCACTTTGTTCAATCTCTTCCGGAGTAAAATGCTAGGTATCGTATTCTTCATCCCAAATGATAAAGCCATTAATCCTAGCCATATTCAAGTACCTCCCCAGTCAAGAGACTCATCCAGCGCTATGCGTCTCATTTTTCTTTGGAAAAGGTGCCCGAAGGGCAGATGAGGTTCCTCGCAGCTTCCGCAATCTCCCCCGCCGTCTCCACAATCGCATCCGCCTCTCTCCAGTCCTCCGCCCCGTGATACCCATAATTCACGAACACAACAGGCAGCCCGCAAGCGTGGGCGGCGCGTATATCACCCAGAGCATCGCCCACTACACAGGAGGCAGGAGGATTCATGCGATCCAACAGCATTTGGATTAACTCAGCTTTGACCTTCCCCGGCATCCGGCCCTGAACTGCCGTAAACAGATGGTCGAGGTGAAGGAGCTTGAGCGAAGTCTCCAGGTATTCCGGCCTGCCGTTTGACGCGATGGCCAGATCAGCCCATTTGCTCATTTCTTCCAATGCTTCCCGGATTCCGGGGAATAGTTTCTGGTAGGTAGAGATCGCCGCATCTTCGCACTCGGTGCGCAGGCGCAGGAACTCCAGGCGTCTCGCAAGCTCAATGCCCATGATTTCGGCGGAATCCTCATACAAGGGGCCGTTGCAGGCCATCATCCGTTCCCGCGGGGCGGGCGGGAGACCCATTCTTTCCAGGGCCCCGGCGATTCCGGCCACACACATGTCCATGCTGTCGGCGAGGGTGCCGTCCCAATCGAAGATGATCAATGGCCTGGATGCCGCGTTCTTTCCGCTCATGCTTTGGCCTCCACCAGCTTGACATTCTCCTCGCCATAGACCGCCGTAAGCCGCTGCATGGCTTCGTCAGCGCTGATCCAGGCGTCCACGGGGGCGAGAAGTGTTTCCTTCTTCTCCGGGAAATGGAGGTAGACCGGCACCGGTCCCGGAGCCTGCCGGAGCAGCGCCATACAGCCGCTGAGCTTATCCCGTGACAAGCGGATATACAGTTTCCTCGGGCTTAGATTGGCGAGCTTCGAATCGGACATGGGAGGCGGTGCGGATGCCTTTTCGGATGCGTCCTGTTTGGTCCACGCCTCAATGGGCGTCACACGGTCCACAAGAAGTTTCGGGCTTTCTTCCTCACGGATGGACAGTTTGCCGGAGAGGACAACCACGTCCTCCGTGTTCAGCATGCCCTCGTAGCGCTCGAACACTTTCGGGAAGACCAGACACTCGATCTGCCCGGTCAGGTCTTCCAGCGTCAGGAAGCCCATGTATGCGCCTTTTTTCGTGGCTTTGCCCTTGACTTCGGTCAGGATGCCGCCCATGTCGACCGCTCGGCCGTCGAGGCTCATGCCACCGTCCGCGCGTTCATCCAAATCCACAAGATCGGCGGTGGAGAAATGCAGCGTATCGAGAATCGGTCGGTAGTCGTCCAAGGGATGGCCGGTGATGTACACACCGGTCATTTCTTTCTCCTGGGCCAGGCGGTAACGGGTTGGGTAATCGGGCATGGCGGGGATGCTGTGCGGCGCTTCGAGGACAGGGCCGTCCTCCCCCGCCAGGTCAAAGAGCGACAGCTGGCCGTCGACCGTCGCCTTGCGCTGACGGGCATTGGCGTCCATCTCACCCTCAAACACGCCCAGCAGGCTCGGACGGTTCACGCCAAAGGCGTCAAACGCCCCGGCTCGGATCAGGCTCTCCACCACGCGCTTGCCGCACGCGCCGGGATCGATCCGCGCGCAGAAATCGAAGATATCGCGGTATGGGCCGCGCTTCTCACGCTCGCGGACGATGGCTTCGACTGCGCCTTCGCCCACGGTCTTTACGGCACCGAGGCCGAAGAGGATGCCAAGTTCGCCGCTCTCCACGCGCTCCGCTGAGAACTTCCACCCGGAATGGTTCACATCCGGCGGCAGGACGGGGATACCGTGTGCGCGGCAGTACTGGATGTAGGCCGAAACCTTGTCGGAATTTCCGTAAACGCTGTTGATAATGGCTGCCATAAAGCTGACCGGATGATGGCGCTTGAGCCAGCCGGTCTGCGCGGCGACTACCGCGTAGGCTGCGGCGTGGGACTTATTAAAGGCATAGGACGCGAACGAAATCATCTCATCATAGATCTGGTTCGCCACGTCCTCCGGCACACCGTTGCGGACGCAGCCGGGGATGATGACGTTCCCGTCCCCGTCCGTCTGCCCGTAGACGAAATTCTGCCGTTCTTCCTCCATGACCTTGTGCTTTTTCTTTGCCATGGCACGGCGCACAAGGTCCGAACGCCCATAGGAGTATCCCGCGAGATCGCGAACGATCTGCATGACCTGCTCCTGGTAAACCATGCAGCCATAGGTCACGTCGAGGATCGGGCGCAGTTTTTCGGTGGTGTAGGTGACATTGCTCGGGTTCTGCTTCCCCGCGATATAACGCGGGATCGATTCCATCGGGCCCGGACGGTACAGCGAAATCGCGGCGATGATATCTTCGAAATTCCCAGGCTTCATCTGCATCAGGAAGGAGCGCATGCCGCTGCCTTCCAGCTGGAAAACACCGTCGGTCTCCCCGGCGGAGATCATCGCGTAAACCTCCGGATCATCCAGCGGGATGTCCTCGGGTTTCATATCCACGCCTTCCACGGCGCGCATCATGTCAAGCGCGTCCCGGATCACGGTCAGCGTGCGCAGGCCGAGAAAGTCCATTTTCAGAAGGCCTAAATGCTCGATCGTGTCCTTACCGAACTGGGTCGTGATGACCTCGTCATTCCGCTGCAGAGGCACGTAGTCTGTCACAGGGCGATCTGTAATCAGCACACCGGCTGCGTGGGTCGAAGCGTTGCGCGGCATGCCCTCCAACGTCCGTGCCATCTGCAGGAGGCGGTGGACGTTCGGGTCGTCCACATCCATCTGGTGCAGGCGGGGACTGATCTTCAGGGCCTGCTCCAGCGTGATGCCGAGCTCAAAAGGCACGGCCTTGGCCACGGTATCGGTATCCGCATAGCTCATGCCGAGGACGCGCCCGCAGTCGCGGACCGCCGCGCGCGCCGCCATTGTGCCGAAGGTAATGATCTGGCTGACGTGGTCCGCGCCGTACTTGCGGACAACATAATCAATGACTTCCTGCCGCCGCTCGTAGCAGAAGTCCACGTCGATATCCGGCATGGAGACGCGCTCTGGGTTCAGGAAGCGTTCGAACAGCAGCTGGTACTTCAGGGGATCCAGCGAAGTGATCCCCAATGAATAAGATACAATCGATCCCGCGGCGCTTCCGCGTCCCGGCCCAACCATGATGCCCTTGGAACGCGCGTAGTTGATGAAGTCCCACACGATCAGGAAATAGTCCACAAATCCCATGCCCGCGATCGTGTCCAGTTCGTATTTCAGGCGGGTCCAGGGCTCGTCGCCTTCCCGCGCGTCGGGATAGAGCCTGCGGATACCCTCCTCGCACAGGCGTGTCAGCATTTCCAGGCTGGATTCATTCGTCTCGATCGGATAGCGCGGGATCTTCCGTTCGCCAAATGTGAATTCCAGATTGCACCGTTCCGCGATCACCTGCGTATTTTCGATGGCTTCGGGAATGTTTTTGAATACCTCCCGCATCTCTTCTTCCGAGCGAACAAAGAGCTTGGTGGTCTCGTGCTTGATGTGTGTCGGGTCTTCCAGGTTTTTGCCCGTTTGAATGCACATCAGCACTTCCTGGGCTTCGGCGTCCTCCTCCTGAAGGTAGTGGCAGTCATTCGTCGCAACCATCGGGACGTTCATTTCCCGCGCAAGGGAGATCAGCCGCGGCAGGACGGTCTTCTCATCGCGGAGGCCATGATCCATGAGCTCAATAAAGTAGTTATCCTTGCCAAAGATGTCCTGCATCATGCGGACGTGGGCCTCGGCGTCGTCATACCGGCCCTGCTGGAGGAGTCTCGGCAGCTCGCCGGAGAGGCAGGCAGACAGCGCGATGAGGCCTTCATGGTGCGTACGGAGCATGTCATAGTCCATGCGGGGACGGTAATAGTATCCGTTGACGAAGGCTTCACTGTCCAGCCAGCAGAGGTTCCGCCAGCCGGTCTCGTTCTCGCACAGGAGGATCAGGTGGTTCGCCTCGCGGCTGTTGGCCGTCTTGTCCAGATGGTCCTTGCAGACATAGGCTTCACAGCCGATGATCGGCTTAATGCCGTTCGCCTTCATCGTCTCATAAAAGTCGATCGCACCATAGAGCACACCGTGGTCTGTGATGGCACACGAGGTCATCCCCAGCGTTTTCAGGCGTTCCGCAAGGCGAGGAATGCGGCAGGCGCCGTCGAGAAGGCTGTATTCGGTGTGCAGGTGCAAATGGGTAAAGGCCATGCGCGGCGCCTCCTTTCCGGGTGAATGGATATATTTGGCTTAAGAATACATCAGTAATGTTTGTTAATAAATCAGGCTTAAGTCAAGGTTTTGCCCGCTAGGGAGACCCCTCACCCGCTTCGCGGGAGCTCCCCATTGCGATGGGGAGCTTAAGATACCTACTGCTTGTCTCCCCCTCTGGGGGAGATGTCAGCGAAGCTGACAGAGAGGGTTCCAGCGGTGGAAGGGTCTCGCCGCAGGCAGCGTCAACCATCCTTTATTTCCCCAGGATCAACCGGATCAGTGCCTCCGTCACCTTCTCCATATCTTCTTCCGTTCCCACGGTCACCCGGAGCCACGGTTTCAGCCTTGGAGCAGTAAAATGCCGCACCAGGATTCCCTCGTTCCGCAAGGCCTGCTGAACAGGCGCGGCGTCCGTTTCGTCTGCCCGGACAAAGAGGAAATTGGTCGCGGACGGCAGCACCTGAATCCCTGCTTCAAGCAAGGCCTCACGGCATTTGTCCCTTGCCGCAACAATCCTGCGGGTGGATTGCTCCGTGTACTCCGTGTCCAGTACTGCGGCTTCCGCCGCCGCCTGCGCCAGGCGATCCACCGGATAGCTGTTGAAGGAATCCCGCACCCGGCGGAGGGCATCGATCAGCCGCAGATTGCCGAGCGCGTACCCCACCCGCATTCCGGCCAGCGCATGGCTCTTCGAGAAAGTGCAGACGATCAGGAGGTTATCAAACTCCTTAAGGAGAGATACCGCGGTTTCCGGTGCGAAAGCGGCATAGGCTTCGTCTACCAGAAGCACGGCATCGTTCTTCCTGCAATGTTCCGCCAGCTTCCGGATTTCGGGCAGCGGCAGGAAGATCCCCGTCGGGGCGTTGGGATTCGCCAGCGCGACCGGGGCGCCTTGCATCAGGCCGTCTACATCCACCGAATAATCTTCGCGCAGAGGAACGGTCTCATAGTGTACGCCGAAAAGCTGGGCATAGACCGGATAAAAGCTGTAGGTCACATCCGGGGCCAGCAGGCGCTTCCCGGCAAAGAAAGCCGCAAACGCAAAGGCCAGGACTTCGTCCGAGCCATTTCCGCAGAAGACCTGGTCGGGGCTCAGACCGTTCACCTTCGCGATAGCCTCTTTCAGCCCGGTCGCTTCCATATCCGGATACAGCCGAAGGCTTTCCGCCAGCCCGTTCAAGGCCTTCCCGACTCTTGGAGAAGGCGGATAGGGATTCTCGTTTGTGTTCAGCTTGATAAATGTCCGTCCCTTGGGCTGCTCCCCGGCGACATAGGGGGATAGGGACAGGGCCAGTTGGCTTTCATAGGGCATGATCGATTCACCCTTTCCATCCAGCAGATTCCGGGTGAACCTCATCCACCACCGCTTCGCGGCGGTCCCCCTTCCCCTAAAGGGGAAGGCTTTGGGTTTTCTTGCTTCATGCCTTCCCCTGTGGGGATGTCGACGAAGGAGAGCAGAGGCAAGGTGTCACGAGGTGACGGATGAGGTTCTGCGTTTCATACAATCCGTACCGGTACCCCCTGTTCCGCGAGCCACGCTTTCAGTTCCGGCACCGGCAGGATACCGAAGTGGAAGAGCGTCGCCGCCAGGGCGGCGTCGGCATGACCATCGGTGAGGACATCGCGGAAATGTTCGCGTTTACCCGCACCGCCGGAGGCGATGACCGGCACAGGTACGGCATCGGCCACCGTGCGCGTCAGTTCCATGGCGAAACCGTCGCCCTCGCCATCCGTGTCCATGCTCGTCAGGAGGATCTCCCCCGCACCGCGCCGGACACCGTCCACCGCCCACTCCACCGCGTCGATCCCCGTGGGCACGCGGCCGCCGTTCAGGTAAACCTCCCAGCCACCGTCGGGACGTGCCTTGGCGTCAATCGCCAGGACGATGCACTGGCTGCCGAAACGCCGGGCAGCCTCGGTGATAAAGTCGGGATTCCGCACCGCGGGAGAATTGATCGAAACCTTGTCCGCGCCGAGGGACAGGAGTTCGCGGATCTGCTCCACACTCCGGATCCCACCGCCCACAGTGAACGGGATGAAAACCTGCTCCGCCACGCGGCTCACCACGTCAAGCATGGTACCGCGGCCCTCATGACTGGCGTTGATGTCAAGCAGGACAAGCTCATCCGCCCCGGCTTCGTTATAGCGGACCGCGGCCTCTACGGGATCGCCGGCATCACGGATGTTGAGGAACTGGATGCCTTTCACGACACGGCTGTCCCGAATGTCAAGGCAGGGGATGATGCGTTTGGTCAGCATGCCCTCACCTCCCGCTCACTGCAGCGCTGCGAACCGGCGCAGCATATCGAGGCCCACCGTTCCGCTCTTTTCGGGATGGAACTGGGTCGCCATCATGTTATCTTTACAGGCCACCGCCGTAAAAGGCTGACCGTACTCGCAGACCGCAGCCGTCACATCGTCCCGGACTTCTCCGGCGCAGTAGGAATGAACAAAGTAAACATACAATTCCTGATCCGCATCAAAGAGTGGACAGGCCCGGGTCCGGATCGTGTTCCAGCCCATGTGCGGGATCTTCAGGCCAGGCGCCTCAATGCGCGTGATCTTTCCCGGGAAAAGTCCAAGGCCCCTATAATACCCGTTCTCTTCGCTCGCTTCATACATCAGCTGCATACCGAGGCAGATCCCGAGAACCGGTTTTCCGGCCTGCGCAGCCTCCGCAAACGCCCGGTCAAGGCCTGTTTCCTGCAAACGGGCAATGGCGTCGCGGAACGCACCGACACCGGGCAGCACCACATGGGAGGCCTCACGGATCAGGGCGGGATCATCGGTGATCCGTGCGTCCGCGCCAAGAAACGCGAAGGCTTTCTGCACACTCCGCAGGTTCCCCATGCCGTAGTCGATGATAGCGATCATGGCTGGCCTCCTCACCGGTATAGAATTTCCTCCCGCTTCGGGCCGTTGGAAACCATGCGGATGGGGCATTCGACCTGACGTTCGATGTATTCAACATACTTCCGGCAATTCTCCGGCAGGTCTTCATAACGCTTGATGCCCCGGATATCACTCTTCCAGCCCGGAAGCTTGTCATAGACGGGCTTGCAGCCCATCAATACTGGCGTTGCGGGGAAATCTGTGATCTGTTGCCCGTCAGCAGTTTCATAGGCCACGCAAACAGGGATTTCATCAAGATAGCCAAGCACGTCGAGGTTCGTGAGCACGACCTCCGTCGCGCCCTGCACCATCACGCCGTAGCGCGTGGCGACCGCGTCAAACCAGCCCACGTCGCGGGGGCGACCCGTGGTCGCGCCGAACTCACCGGCATCCCCGCCGCGGCGGCGGAGCTCGTCGGCGGTATCCCCGCTGAGCCGGCACACGAAGGGTCCCGCGCCGACCGCGCTGGAATAGGCTTTGGTCACGCAGAAGATGTCCGTCAGGCTGCGCGGCGGCAAGCCCGCGCCGACACAGCCGTACCCCGCCAGGGGCGAGGAAGAAGTGGTGTAGGGATAGATGCCGTGGTCCGGATCGCGGAGCGTCCCGAGCTGGCCTTCCAGCAGGATGACCTTTCCGGCCTTGTCGGCCTCGTGCAGGAGGCGCGTGGTGTCGCAGACCATCGGGCGGATTTTCTCCGCCAGGTCCTTCAGGTAGGCCATAAGGGCCTCGACATCGACCGGGGCTTTGTGATAAAGGTTCTCCAGCAGGCAGTTCTTCTTCACCAGGGCGATGGCCAGGCGTTCGCGCAGGATGGCCTCGTCATAGAGCTGGCAGACCTGGATGCCGACTTTGGCGTACTTGTCGGAATAGAACGGCGCGATGCCGCTCTTGGTGGAGCCGAAGGACTGCTTGCCGAGGCGCTCCTCCTCGAACTTATCGAAATCCACGTGCCAAGGCATGAGCACCTGGCAGCGGTCGCTGATTCGGATCTGCGGGTCCGGGACGCCACGTTCCCTGAGGCCCTGGAGTTCGTGCAGCAGGGCTTCGATGTTCAGGGCCACACCCGGGCCGATCACATTGATCACCTGCGGATGGAACACACCCGAGGGCAGCAAATGCAGCGCAAACTTGCCGTACTCGTTGATGATCGTATGTCCCGCGTTGGCTCCGCCCTGAAAGCGGATAACTACGTCGCTCTTTTCCGCCAGCAGGTCCGTGACCTTGCCCTTGCCTTCGTCGCCCCAGTTGGCGCCCACAACCGCTTGAACCATGGAGAATCCCTCCCTGTTTTTGACAGCCAAAATGAATGCCGCCTTTGACGGCAGCATCATTATACCTGATTGAATGGTGTTTTACAAGGAGAGGATTGTTTGGGTTTTGTGCTGGATTCCCCGAAAGCATCAATAATCTTTCGGGTCAATCCCCTTCGCCCATTGGATCTCCGCCCACGGCACATGACAGTACCCGCCGGGGTTCTTGTCCAGATACTTCTGGTGGTATTCTTCCGCGGGATAAAAGCACTGTAAGGGCAGGGCTTCGACGGCGAGCGGCTGGCCAACCGTTTTTTCGAGATCGGCAAGGATTGCCCGAACGACCGGTTCATCCGTCTCATCAGTCCAATAGATCCCTGTGCGGTACTGCGGACCCACATCCTCCCCCTGGCGGTTGACGCTGGTGGGATCGATGATCCGCAGGAACAGGCGGAGGAGGCTGGGAAGCGGGATCACGGTTTCGTCATAAGTGACGCGGACAGTCTCCGCGTGGCCGGTGTCGCCGTGCTTGACCTCCACGTAGGCGGGAGCCATCACATGGCCGTTGGCAAAGCCGACTTCAGTGGCGGTGACGCCGCGGAGGGAAGCTATGTACTTTTCGACGCCCCAGTAGCAGCCGCCGGCAAGATAGATTTCTTTCATTTGGTTCCTCCAGAAAACCCTGCGCGTGTGCGCAGGGTGTGATGGTTTTACTTGAACACCTCGTCGTGGCGGACAACGTTGGCTTCGCTGACCCACTGTTCGACCAGCTGGTCAAATAGCTCTTTCTCGGCTTCTTCGTAAGCCGTCTCATAGAGGGCATCCCGGACATCTTCGAACGGTATTGCGCCTTCGGTCAGATCGCGCTCCAGGCGGATGATATAGTAGCCGAAAGCACTCGCGGTGGGATCGGTAAAGTCGCCCGGGCTCTCCAGGGCCATGGCAGCCTTCACAAAGACTTCGTCAAAGTCCTCATAGCCCTCGAAGACCGCGTATCCGGTCTCCGCCGTCTTGCGGCCCGCGGTCATGCCGGGGTCATCATTGTGCTCCGCACAGATGGCATCCCAGTCGCCGCCGTTCCGGAGCTCTTCCATGACATGGTCGACTTCTTCCTGAACATTGGCGCAGGCAGCAGCCAGCTTCTGATTGTACTCTTCTTCCAGCCGCTGGAGCTTGGCCTTTGGGTCTTCTTCTTCGGCAGCTTCGTCCGCCGTCTCATCCGCGGGAGCTTCCTCAGCAGTCTCTTCGGCAGGAGTTGCCTCAGACGCTTCGACCGTGGCCTTCAGTTCCTTGATCTCCGCTTTCAGCGCCTTCAGCTCGTTCTGCTCCTCGTCGGTGAAGGCAATGAGGATCTGCTTCACCATGCGGATCTCGCCGGGCACATAGTAGCTCTCGGTGCCGTTGTTGACCGCAGCAGCATAGGAAGCCTGGTCGGTATAGGCAGCCTGATCAGCTTCCACCTTGGTCTGGAAGGCTTCCGTCAGCTTCTCTTCAGCGACTTCGACCTTGCCCTCGGTGGCGGCATGCTTCAGGGCTTCATCATTGCCCACTTCATACTCTACGCCATAACCCGCGGCCTTTTGCTTCAGCACCCGGTCCTCGATCAGTTCTGTGATCATGCTCTCGCGGGTGGATGCAATCAGCTCCTGGTCGTTCACATCGATCGCGCCATAGCCGTAAGCCTGGTAGATCATGTTCATATAGTTCAGGTAATTGGTGGTCTCGTCATTGATTTCACCCTTGGTGATGGCTTCGCCGTTGACCTCAACCGCTGTCGTGGCAGCGTCGACAGCTTCGTCCTTGACGATCAGTTTGCAGCCCGTCAGCAGGCCCAGGGCAAGGGTCAGGCACAGCAGCAGGCAAATCTTCCGTTTCATATGCAATCTCTCCATTCCTCCCGGCGAAAAACCGGACGCGCCTATTATAGCGCAAGCCGGCCTTTCGCGCAAGCCCGAATCCGGTTAATTCACAAACACGTCTTCTCCCCAGCGCGCCGCGATGCGGTCGCGGTCCGCGGCGGGAAGCACCAGCGTGAGGCGCGTTCCCTCGTCCGTATAGCTTTCGTCGATTACACGCCCCATGCCGCGGATCTGCTGCAGGAGACTTCCTTTGGCATACGGCATGAAAACCGTCGCGGTGACCGTGGTCTTCTGCAGGGCCTCAGCGATCGCCCGGTTCAGGTCATCCAGGCCATCTCCGGTCAGGGCGCTGATCAGGATGGCCCCGGGGAGCGCGGGTTCCGCCCGGCCCAGGTCCGCCTTGTTGATGGCCTCGATCCGCGGCTGGTCCCCGGCGCCCAGTTCCCGCAGGACCTGCTCGACGGTATCGTGCTGCTGCATCAGCTGGTCCGAGGCCCCGTCCGAGACGATCACCAGCACGTCCGCGTCCGCGGCTTCCTGCAGGGTCGCCCGGAAGGCATTGATCAGCGTGTGCGGGAGCTTCCGGATAAAGCCGACGGTGTCCGTCAGCAGATAGGGCGTGTGTTCGGCTGTCTCCGTCCGGCGGCTGACCGTGTCGAGCGTGGCGAAAAGCTGGTCCTCCACATATACCGAGGCGCCGGTCAGGACGTTGAGGAGGGTGGATTTTCCGGCGTTGGTGTAACCCACCAGGGCAACCACGGGAATGCCGGAGCGCTCGCGGCTCTTATTCCGGACGCCGCGCTGCTTTTCGATCTCGTCCAGGCGGCGGCGCAAATCCGCGATGCGCTCGCGGATGCGGCGACGGTCCATCTCGAGCTTGCTCTCGCCCGGGCCGCGCGTGCCGATGCCGCCCGCCAGCCGCGACAGCGCGCCGGACGCCCCGATCAGCCGCGCCGAGCGGTACTGCAGCTGGGCCAGCTCGACCTGGAGCTTGCCCTCGGCGCTGGACGCGCGTTGGGCAAAAATATCGAGGATCAGCATCGTGCGGTCAATGACCTTGACACCCAGCATATCTTCCAGATTGCGTGCCTGGATGCCGCTGAGCTCCTCGTCGAAGATGCACACATCCGCCTCGAGGGCCTGGCAGTCACGAGAAAGCTCTTCCGCGCGGCCCTTGCCGATGAACAGAGCGTTATCAGGCTTCCCGCGCTTCTGCAGGAAGCTTCCCACGACCTCTGCCCCGGCGGTCTCGGCGAGACGGGCGAGCTCCGCGAGGCTCTCTTCGCTCTCGATGCCCATGAGCACCGCGCGCTCGCGCTCGTCACCCGTCTCCGCGGCCTGTTCGCGGCCGATCACGGCGTCGCTGTCCTCGATCTGCTGCAGCCACGCGGCTTCCGGCAGCTTGTACCAGGGATAAGGCCGCTCCATGATGACGCTCTCCTCCGGCCCGAGGAAAGCGGCCTGTACGTTGGTGGGCTCCCCTTTCAGGCAGCCCACCGCCACCATGGCGTCGTATCGGAAACTCTTCAGCGCGCTCAGGTCCACGTCACTGAGGTGACCGTCCCCGTTGGGGTGGGTGTGCACGCAGCGCACGCGGCTCAGGCGCCGGCGGTTGCGGCGCAGGCGGTAGTCCCGCAGTTCCACGTCGCTGTCGGTCCCCACGGCCACGTCAACGAGCCCGCCGTCGCGGGTGATATAGACCGCGATCTCGCGGTTAAAGCTTGAGGACAACTGCGTCAGCCGCTGCATCAGGTCCCGCGGCAGGAATTCATCCGGCGCGATCTCCCATTCGGTCAGCGCCCGGAGTTCCGCCAGCACGGAATCGCGCAGGCCATCCAAATTTCCATGCAGGATTTCGGACATATTCTTCCTCCGTTGATTCACGGATTTTGGGTTCCCGGTGCATTCTATCATATCTTTATGCTTACAGCAAGCACAGAAAAACCCCCGAAGGGCGGCCCTCCGGGGGAAAGAATCAGAAACCGTATAGCTCAGTATCCGTACCTCGATCCGCTGCTGCCGAACGCGTTCTGCAGGATCCAGCTCCAGGTGATACGCTGGATGTCCGGGGCATTGGCCAGGGATTCAAAGGGCTGCTGGCCCGTAGTCTTCACGGTGAGCAGAACCTGCTCGGCGCTGTTCGGGGTGCCGCGGAAGGAATACGTATCATAGACTTCCAGCACCCAGTTGTTGCCGCTGCCGGTCTGCTTCGCGTAGCCCGTCCAATAGGTATTTTCGCCGTACTTGTACTCGATGTTGATCCGGGAAGCGTCCGTAGAGGAGACGATCACTTTCTCGTAGCCGTCGGTGCCAAGCTTGATCACCAGGTCGCTGCCCTCATAGCGGACATCGAGAGCCCGTTCGAGGCGATTGTACGCGCCGGCCACATCCACGAACAGATAGGCGAAATCGCCGTTGGACGCCACCGCATACTGGAAATCAATGGCTGTCGAAGGATTGGCCTGCGCCTGCTCCATCATCTGTTTGAGTTCCGTGTCCCGCAGCTGGCGGACCGCGTCGCACAGGCCGGAGCGGCTGAGCAGGTCGCCCAGGCTCAGGTCGCCGATGATCGACATATCCTCGTCGATGCTGCCCATCATGGAGCCGAAGGAGTTGATGACGGTGCTGCCGACATCCACAAACGCATCCTGCCACTTGGTGTTGTTCAGGAACAGGTCGATCCACTCGTTCGCAGCTTCCAGGAGGCCAACATTGTTGACGTTGATACGGGCCACCGTGTTACCCTCGGCGTCCGTTTCCACGCTGGCGCAGTGCCGGATCAGAACGTTGACGAACTCGATCAGGGCATCGGCGATGGTCTCAAAATCAAGTTCAGCAAGCGCGTCGAGATCAATATCCACACCGGCCATGGTTCCCATCATGCCCAGGAGACTCATGGCGTTGTCGACCATCTCCTGGATGTCCTCGTAGCGGAGCTCGAAGGTCTGTCGCTTACAATTTGCGTCAGCGGCAAAACTGGTGTACCAATCAGCCCCTTCGATTACTTGTACACGGATCAGCTCCTCGTTGAATTCCGCCGTTACGCCCTCGACATTCCCGCGAGTACCGGACAGAAATTCTAACTGGTACATGCCGCCTTTTTTCTGGAACAGTAAGGTCGCAAGCTTGTCAGAACCCATTGCGCCTTCACTAGTATTTACCCTATCAACCTCCACCTGCAGCGCCTGGCTGTCAATATTGAAGTTGATCAAGGCGTCCAGGAAATTGTTGACAAAACTGTTGATGTTGCTGTTGCTCGCCAGGCCTACGGAGCAGGTGCTGATCATGACCAGGGCCAGCAGGGTTGCGACGAGTTTTTTCATGAGATGAATCCTCCAGTTGCGAATGTTGGATCAGGTCGCCGCCTCAGGGGATCAATAGTTGTAATCGTAGTAATAGCTCGGACGCGGCATCAGCAGCGAGAAGACCGCATTCACGATGTCCTGCTCGGTCAGAGCCTGCGTGACTTTGTTGGCCAGGGGCTCGACGCCCGTCTGCTCAGTGATTTCAAGCGTCAGGCCATGCTGGGTCTCGCCATTCGTCTCCGCGTCGATATCCAGCTTCCACGCACCGTTCTCGCCGTCGGTCAGCTTCAGGAGAACCACGGCGGTCTGTTCATCGGGCTCTTCTCCTTTATAGGTTTGGATCATGGTTACGTCGATGGCATACTCCGTGTCCGAAATCTCACGGCCGTGGAATTTTTCAACGGTATTAATGCTGTACCAGCCCTGCACGTCTACGCTGTCTTCCACAGTAAAGGTCTCGCCGTCCCAGCTGAGAGCATAGGTTGACGTAGAATAGCTGCTGCCGCTGGTCACGTTCACGGACCAGGGATGACGGCCCTGCTCGTCTTCACTCACTTCGCCCTGAAGTTTGAAGTTCGGAACCTCAATGAACAGGACGGCACGCTTTTCTGTAAAGTAAACAGTTCCGTTCACATTCAGAACCTCGTTATCCTGAGCTTCTGCGTTAAGGCTGAAGTAGAATTTGTCGTCAGTTTTCTCAGCATTCAGGGATGCATGGAAGACCGTAACACCCCAATTGAGTACCGTGAGATTAGCGCCGATGGAATCGTCCTTGATGCTGGCGTCAAAGATAGCTTCAATGCCATTCATCGGAAGATTCAAGCCCACGTGCACGTCTGTACCTTCATCGGAAGAATCGACATAGCCGCTCAGAGTCAGGTACTCGTACCGCTCATCGTAAAGAGCCAGCTTGAAGTTGACGTTCCCGTCTTCTTCGGCGGCTTCGATGTCCAGGTTGGCCGCCTGTCCGTCCACGGTCAGCACCAGGGCAGCGTTCAGGCCGTTGCTCAGGATCGTGATGGTGCCGGTAATGGTGAGATCAACTTCGGTTTCGCGGAGCTGCTGGGCTGCTTCGTGGACAGCCGTCTTGATCTGCTCCAGCGCATCCTCGGGAGAGGAGAAGCCGCTGTAGGGCTGTACGGTGGCGTAGGCATTGATCAGCAGTTCGAAAACATGCATCTCGCGCTCATCCAGTTCAAAAGTCTCGACCTCGGCATCCAGCCAGTCGGCCAGCCCATCAAGAATCTGACGGCCGGTCAGGTTCACGGTAACTTGCGTATTGCCGTCCTCATCGCGGCCGAGCGTGATGCCGGGGAGCAGGACTTTCTGAACAAGGCCGGACAGTTCGTTGCTCAGTTTTCGGGAGAAACGCGGATCGTTCTGCAGGCGGTAGATGGGATTCACATACAGGAAGTCCTGGATCAGGTGCTGCAGGTCCGCGATGGACACGGCGTAGACATCCTCGCCGTAAGAGACCCAGATGGTCTGGCCGTCCGACTGGGCTTCCACGTTGATGTCGCCAGTCTGGATCTTGCAGTCTGCAAGACCGCCTACCACCTGCAGGCTCAGGGAAGCTTCACTGCCGAAGAGGGAAGGATCCGCGGTCAGCACGAGCTGCTGATTCGTCAGGTCGGTCTGGTAGAAGTGCTGCATCAGGTTCTGCTCAAAGGCGGTGGTATCCGCCATGGCGGATGCGCAGCCGATCAGCATGGCAAGGGTCAGCACGATCGCTGCCAGCCGTTTGGTGAGAGAGTTCTTCATGGGATGACCTCCATTTCATATAGTATATTGGGGTTGGTTGCCATTGGTTCCATGATTAAGGGGTATCCTGAACCGGCGAAAGGAAGGAGACCATGACGTATCCCTCCGCGGTGTCGGTTTTGACGTGAGCCCAGACTGGATCTTCGCACAGCTCAAGTACGATGACCCGCTGGTGCGGCAGGAGCCGCATGAGGATCGTCGCGGCGCTGTTCGGCTCCGCCCGGAGATTGAGGCTGGAGTCCTCCGCCACACCCTCCACCGAAGCCAGGTACGCGCCTGCCGGCAGCGCGGAAGTCACCGGCATCAGCGTGGGTCGCGGCGTCGCGGTCGCCGCGGGGCCGGGGGTCTCCGCGAGAGAAGGCCGGACCGTGGGCAGCACTGTCCGCGCCGTCCCGCCGACCATCAGCTGAATACCAGGATAATAGAAGCCCAGGATCTGGTCAAAGCTGGCCTGCTGGTTTTCCGCGAGATACTGGGCGCCGCGCTGGCTCATGCCCACGCCGTGCCCGTACCGCCGGGATTCGATCCGCCAGGCGTCTTCCTCGCGGACCAGGGTGACCTGTTCGTTGTTCATCCCGGCGATCGACAGGCCAAGCGCCTGGATCCCGTCCGGGAAGAGGTTCACGGTCACGGTGGCGGCCTCCTGCCCGGGTACGAACATGGCAGGGTCTGTGCTCTTGTGGCCGGACCACCAGAAGGTCAGGCTGAGCGTCGTCGCCGGGTAACGCGCGTTGCCGCCTCCGAGCGAGACATCCGTCAGCATGTCCACGCGCAGGTGCTCCGCGCCTGTCATAAAGCCCTGCTTCTGCATTTCTGTGCTCAGGCGCTGGGCCAGCAGCTGGAGCAGGCTCTCCGGGAGGCCGCTCCCGTCCTGCCGCAGCCGGACCCGCTTGACGGGGCTCTCCGGGTTAGCCAGGTCGTAGGGGTCCTCCTGGATCGCGTAGCAGGACGGCGCGTCCGACCCGCCCCAGACGTTTTGCGGGAGCTCCGTGCGCCCGCCGTTGGAAGCCGAATAGTAGCAGACGGCGAAGTTGCCGTTGACCATGGCCACAACGCCCGTTGTCTGGATGACGGCGGCCGCGGCATTGGTATAGGCGCTGTTCACACCGCGGAAGACCTGGTCGGCCGTGGTGTCCGTCATGTCCCATTCGCGGTCGGTGTTCCGGTGGCTCAGGGCATAGGTCCGGGCGCAGACGGCCTGGGCTTTCAGCGCCTCGAGCGGGAAGCTGTCCGCCATCTCGTAGGGCACGACACCGAGCAGATAGTCCTCGACGCCGATCGTCAGCATCGCCCGGAGCTTTCCGTCCGCGATCGTGAGCTTCAGGTCCCCGGGATACAGGTTCCCGCCGTCGCTCAGCCGCAGTCCGGAGCCGTAACTTCCGGAGGCATTCTGCCGCAGGGTCACGTTCTTCCCGGCACGCAGGCTCACGTTGTCAACGAAGAGCCAGATCGCGTTCTCGCGGAGCATGGCCACCGCGTGGACGCCGGCGGGAAGGTAGACCTCGGTGCCCTCGCACTCGGCGGTATAGGGTCCCGTCGTCCAGAGGTCGCAACGGTCCGTCAGGGCCAGGCTCTGCAGGAGCACGCGCACGGTCTGGATCGGTCCGTCCGCGCACGCCGCCGGGAACAGCGTGCAGGCAAGCAACAGCACAGCCAGCAGACAGGCCAGGCGGCGGCGCAACGTCATCGGCGGAACCTCCATGTCTTGATCATGGGTATTTTATCACAAAACCTTCTGTTTGAAAAGGGAAAAATCCTTATCAGACATCAGACACGTTTCACCCAACCGTGCAGTTGTAATACACCACCCGGACATAGGGCTGGGCCTGGACAACCATGTACACATAATTGTCAACGCTCAGGTCTTCGAACAGCAGATAGACAACACCCTCTTCGGGAGTATACATGCCCTCGCAGATCAGCTTGACCTGGTCAGCATTGGGATGTTCCATATTCAGGAAGCTGAACGCGCAGTTGATGCATTCCGGCATGACTTCGTCAAGCCCTTCAGCCTTTTTGAGTTCGGCGTTCGACCACGGCGCGTTGAGGTCCTGCATCGAGAGCAGGCGGTCGTCTGACCGGGTGAATTCGAAGAACACAGCTGCGCCCGTCGATTCATCTTCCAGGAAAACTTCCGCGAAGTCGTCATAGCACGATGTGCTGCTGTTGGTCGTCTCGTCCACCCGGAAATCGCAAATCTGCCCGAGGGTGATGGCCCGATGGTGGTAATAGCTCAGAAGCGCTTCGTCCTCCGAGGTATCCGCATAGATGTCATAGCCATAGTACTCCTCTGCCCACTGGACGAAAGGCACCACATTGTAATCCGCCGGATCGAACATACCGACATGGGTGCTGCCGTAATCCGTCAGCGCCAGGTCAAGGGTGATATCCAGTTTGCGGGGAACGCCGTCGTAGCCGACCGCATGGAGCGTGGCCTTGCCGGTGACGCCTGTGAAGCGGTTCTCGCTGTCGATCGCAAAGCTCACGTCAAGGTCATCCAGCACATAATACTTGGTGGTATCCAGCAGATAAGCGGCCGTGCTGATATAGCTGGCGCGGTCCAGCGGATAGCGGCCTTTCTCGTCATAGCCGCGGTCAAAATACGCGGTGTCGAAATAGCGCTGGGTGATATACTCCGCCACAAGGTTCAGGCCGGTGTCGATCAGGCCGCTCGCCTGCGCGCTGTCCAGGACGATCCGGACAGTCTTCCCCTCGGTGCCTTCCGACACACTGATCGCGTCCCCGAGCGCCAACTCCATCTGTCCGCCGAGGAGCTCCGCCATGTTCAGGATGTTCTCCAGCAGGGAAGTCCGGCGGACAAGGGTGGATTGGGCTTCGCTTGTGCCGCTGCGATAGAAGCCCTGGGTGTATTTCTCCATTACATAAATGTCTTCGCTGTTGGCGATGATCGTGTATCCGTTGATCACACCGTTCTTGGGATTGACCAAGGTCAAGTCATAGAACGAGTTCTCGCCGTCCTGGCGGTATTCAATCTTCGCTTCGCGGAAGGCCTCGCCCTCCAGCGCAAAGGTCGCGTTTCCGGTGATCGTTACGTTCTCCGTCGCGAACATCAGCTCGCGCCCGATTTCAAACATGTCCGCCAACACACCGTCGGCAAGGGCGCCGAAGAGCGGGGTCAGGCAAAGCAGCATCGCCGCGAGAAGGGTCCAAATGCGTTTCATCGTTGTCTTCATGTTCATTCCTCCATTGTTCCTTGCATCCTTTTCACTTTTCTTTTTCTGAGGATACGTTTGGTATTCTACCAAAAGATGAAACGAAAGGCAAACCCCATTTGTTCCCGCCGGAACGAAATTTGATCAGAATTGCCTGCCTTGCGCTCTTCGTCGCACGGTGCTACAATGTTTCCCGGGAAGACGCTCCGCGTTTCCCCGCCACAGATGAGGAGGTGACCGGGATGCCCGCTCTCGACGAAGTCCTGCACGCCTTGCGTACCCTGCGCGTTCCCCTTCAGCGCGGGGAATATGACCTGCACGCGCTGGTGCGGGAAGCTCTGCAGCACGCCGGCCTGCATTCCGACCATGAAGTCTCCCTCGCCCCGCGCTGCCGGATCGACTTTCTCTGTAACGGAGTAGGGATCGAAGTTAAACGGGGCCGGACCGAACGGCAGCGCGCCTTAACGCAGCTCCGGCGTTATGCCGCATGTGAACAGATCACCGCCCTGGTCCTCGTAACCGAACGGACCCTCGCCCTGCCGTATGAACTCTCGGGCAAACCCCTGCGGGTCATCTGCCTGAACAGGTTGTGGGGAATTGCACTTTGAAGGCAGTACACTCGATAATAAAACCTCTTTCACCGCCGCGGCGCTTTCTTACTCCCCTCGCCTGAAAGGAGAGGGGGCGGGGGTGAGGTTCTGTCTTTGTTACACAGATTACGCTTTCGTGAATTTTATGTCGGAAGGTTTTCACGATCGGTTTTTTGTGGTATAGTATAAGTTGGTGATTTGTGAAGGGAGGTGTCCGGCTTGCCAAAGCTGATCCTTGCGTCCGCCTCTCCGCGGCGCTCGCAGCTCCTCCGGCTGCTGGGTTTTCCCTTCATTGTGGATGCCCCGGAGGTGGATGAATCCACCGACCTGGGAGCCCGGGACGCCGTGCAATTGCTCAGCAAGCGCAAGGCGCTGGCCGGTGCGGCCCTGCACCCGGACTGCGTCGTCCTGGCGGCTGATACACTGGTGGCGCTGGAGGACGTTCCGCTCGGCAAGCCCCGGGACGAAGAGGACGCCTTCCGGATGCTCCGTAGCCTCTCCGGGCGGGAGCACCACGTCTACACGGGTGTATGCTGCGCCGCCCCCGACGGCAGCCTCCACGCGGGACTGGACACATCCATCGTGCGCTTCTGTGAGATGAGCGACGCGGAAATCCGCGCCTATATCGCCACCGGGGAACCCATGGACAAGGCCGGCGCATACGCTCTGCAGGGCGGAGCCGCCGCGTGGATCGAGGAAGTACGGGGGACGCCGTCGGGCGTCATCGGCCTGCCCTTGCCCCTGACGCGCCGCCTTCTGGCCGAATGCGGCCTGTCTGTCACGGGATGAAATGAACTGATAAATGATTAGAATAGGACGGGATTCATTTGCCGATTAAAGCGCCCGATGTCGCGATCGACCTCGGCACCACCAATACCATGCTTTATGTCCACCACAAGGGCATCGTCATCAACGAGCCGACCCTGGTAGTGGCTGAAGCCAAGGACCGCCGCCTGATCCGCGCGGTGGGCGACGAAGCCCGCTACCTGACGGGCCGCACCCGGGATACCATGACCGCCATCCGCCCGATCAAGGACGGCATCATCGCCGATTTTGACGCGGCGGAAGTCATGATCCGCTATTTCCTGCGCAAGGCCATCGGCTCAAGCCACCTGGTCAAGCCGCGGATCCTCGTGAGCATCCCCACGTCGCTGGACAGCGTCTCCCGCAAGGCCGTGAAGGAAGCCGTCAGCGTGGCGGGGGCGAAAGAAGTCCTCTTTGTCGAAAAGCCCCTGGCCGCCGCCATCGGCTCCGGCCTGCCGGTCTATGACCCCATCGGTTCCATGGTGGTGGACGTCGGCGGCGGCACCACCGATACCGCGGTCATCGCGCTCGGCGGTGTGGTCGTGGCGCAGTCCGTCAAGGTCGGCGGCGAGCGCATGGACCAGGCCATCATTGACTACCTGAAGAAGAACGCCAGCGTCCTCATCGGCGACAAGGCCGCCGAGGACCTGAAGAAAGATTTGGCCTGCGCCACACCCGTCTCCGGCGAGAACACCGTGGCCCATGTCCGGGGCTTCGACCTGCTGGCAGCCCGCGTGATGGATGTCGAGTTCACCGCCGCGCAAGCTCACGACGCGATCACCGAACCCTGTATGGCCATCATCGCCTCGATCCGCTGGGTCCTTGAGCGCACGCCGCCCGAACTCGCGGCTGACGTGATGCGCTCCGGCATTCACCTGACCGGCGGCGCGTCCCAGCTGCTGGGCCTGGACAAGCTGATCGCGACCCAGCTCGGCATCCCGGTACTGATGGCCCGCGAACCTGGCGACGCCACAATCATGGGCATGGGCTACCTGATCGAGAACCAGGATCTGCTGGGTTCCGTGGCCCATTCCGCGATCAACGCAAATTGAGCTGAAATGTATACTTGATACTTCTCGGGAAAGGAGGTGAGCGCCCCGTATGTTCCGGAAGAAAGACAGGATCCCCACCCCGGCATCCATCGAACTGCCACCGGAGGAAGAACTCCCGGAGGACAGTCTTGAATCCGTATTGGAAGGTCTCCCCACTGGGGATGAACCCACGCATTCGATGACCCCCGACGAGGCGCTGGCAGACCTCCTCGAGGAAAAAAACGATCTGCCGGAGCCTGATTTCAACCCCGGCCACCGCAAGCGCAAGCGGAAGGGCGAGCCCAAGGCGGAACCCCTCGGCGACACGCTCGCGGATGAGCGCGCAAGGGGCAAGCGCACCTTCAAGGAAGCGCACCCGCGCCTGCGCCGCTTCATCAATACGGTACTCACGATGATCCTGCTGCTCGTCGTGGTGCTGATGGTCCTCTCCCGCGTCTTCGCCAGCCGATTCCTCGAGATGCCGGGTGAAGCCGTCTCCGGCGTCATGACCCCGATCCAGAGCATGTTTGCCTACGCCAGCAACGCGGTGACAGGTTATTTCCGCACCCTGAAGCTCCGGGCAAATATCGAATCAGAGTACAATGCCCTGCGCGCCCGCAACGAAGAACTGGAGTATGAGAATCTGCTCGTCAAGGAACTGGAGCGCGAGGTGGAAGAGCTCAGCGTACTTCTCAGGGAGATGTCCGCCAACAACATCAGCGGCCTCAGCGAGATGAACCCGCTTCTCTGCACGGTCATCGGCCGTGATGAGGGCAACTACTTCTCCACGTTCACGATCAACAAGGGCTCCAACGACGGCATTGAGCCCTACATGGCCGTCACCGTGGGCGGTGCCCTGGTGGGATACACCGAGACGGTCACTCCCACGCGATCCACAGTCCGCACAATTATCGACAGCGATGCCTCGATCGCCGGCATCATCGAATCCAGCCGCGACCAGGGCACGGTCCGCGGGACCCTCGGCGTGGACGGCACTGCCATGTGCCGCATGTATTACCTCCCGGACAACCACCTGCCCCGCCCCGGGGACTCCGTGGTGACCTCCGGCGTGGGCATGTCCTTCCCGCAGGGCATCCCGATCGGCACCGTCCGCGAGTCTACCCGCGGTTTTGAAGGCAACAAGCAGTACGTGGTCATCGAGCCGGCCGCCGACTTCCAGCACCTGGAGAAAGTCATCGTGCTGCGCTACCAGCCCGACCCGCTTCCCATCACCAGCCGCGAGAGCAACACAATGGTATTTGAGACCCCGGAACCTGAGCGGTCGACCCCGCCTTTCCGCGAGGGCAACTATTTCACGAGTCCGTCTCCGGCAGCCGAGAACGACCAGACCCAGGTCATCTCCACACCCGCTCCCTCGGAAAGCCCCACACCGACCCCGACGCCCTCCCCCACGCCGTCGCCGACCCCCAGCCCGGAGCCAAGCACAGGGCCCACGGTTCCCGTTTACATCTACCAGCCGTATAACAAAGTGACCCCGACGCCTTCCCCCACCCCGATGCCGACGCCGACACCGGAGATCATCCTCACCAACGACGATTTCTCCTTCGATGACTGATGAAGGAGGGACGTTGATGTGAAGCGAAAACTCTCCCACCCCATGCTCAGCGCAGGCCTGAACGCCGCCCGGTTTTTTCTGGCAGTGCTCCTGACCTACCTGCTCCACACCTGCCTGATGCCGGAGATCCGCATCCTCGGGGTGACCCCCAACCTGATCCTCGCCGTGCTGGGCGTCGTAGCCGTCTGCTTCGAGCGGGTCAAGACGCTCTGGTACGGACTGATCATGGGCATCCTGCTTGAAGTCATGCTGCCCACGACCCCGCTGCTGAGCCTCTTGCTCTACCCCATCATTGCTGCACTCTCAATGCTGATTTTCTCCGACAAGAGCATGCAGCAGCTGGAATACGAGCGCGGCCTCGGCAAGCCGGGCCGCAACCGTCCCGCCTGGCTGCGCACCCCCCTGTGCGCCGCGTTCGCGACCGCGGTGTATGAGATCGTGAACATCGCTTACGTCTATCTGCGGGGCACGAGCATCGAGTTCAGCCACATCCTGCGCGGCCTGACCGACGTGCTGCTCACCTCGGCGCTCGCCCTGGTGCTGATGGTGCCGCTGCGGCGCTTCTTCGGAATCCGCGCCGTGCGCAATCCCAACCGCAACCTCAGGCCCGCTCCCTACCGCAGAAACACCTGACCCTTGCTTTATATTTTGAAAGGAGGCCGATGCATTGAACGACAGCGATAAGCGGCTGAAATTGCGTTACCTCTTTATCATTGCCGTCATCCTGCTGGTGTTCGCGTATCTCGTCTCCGGCCTTGCGAGCCTTCAGCTCGAGAATTCGGAGGAATACGCAGAGAGCGCGGACAGCGAAAAAACCCTGACCATCAAACTCCGCGGCAAGCGCGGCAACATCGTGGACGCGGACTCGGTCATCCTCGCAGAGGACGAATGGGTCTACAACGTCACTTTCTATAAAGACGCAACGCAGACGAGTGAAGAAGCTTACAAGACATACACCCGCTCGATCCTCGACACGATCGCCATCATTGAGGAGAAAGGCGGAGAGATGGCCATCAAGGGCAACCTCCGGCGCAACGAAGAAACCCAGGAGTGGGAATTCAACTTCGGCTCCGGTGTCTCCGATTCGGTCCTGGCGACCCGGCAGCGCCAGTGGCGCAGCAATAACTACCTCTCCGAGAGCAAATACCCCACGGCGGAATCCTGTTTCAACAAGCTCAAAGAGCGCTTCTGCTTTGACGCCGTGGATCCCGACCTGGATGAAGAAAGCATCCTCAAGGTCATGGCGATCTACTGCGAGATGCAGATGAACATCTTCAACTCGCAGCCCATTGTCATCGCCAAAGACGTGAGTTACGACACCGTCATCGAGGTCGAGACCAAGTCCATGCTGCTTAAGGGCATGGAGATCGAGATGGGCACCAAGCGGGTCTATCCCCGCCACACGCTCGCCGCTCAGATCATCGGCTACACAGGTGCCATTCCGTCGCAGTCCATGTGGAAAACGCTCCAGGCCAAGGGGTATTCCTACAATGACACGATCGGCCGCGACGGCATCGAGTCCTCCATGGAGGACTGGCTGACACCGAACTCCGCCCAGCGGCAGGGTTACCGCGTGGTCGTCCGCGACCAGCGCTCCACCGTGGTACGCGAGCTCGAGCACGTCGATCCCACCGACGGCAACACCGTCAAACTGACCCTGCGCGTCTCCCTGCAGCGGGTCGCAGAACAGGCTATCCGGGACAATGTCAACGAGTGCCGGGACAAGGAAGAGAGCAAGATGTCCAACGGCAAATGGCTGGAACAGAACCGCGACGACATCCTCAACCGCAACTGGGTCAAGTATCCCCTTGAGCTGGCAACCCACGGCTGCATGGTCGTGTTGGACATGCAGGACCGCGTCCTGGCCCTCGCCAACTACCCCACCTATGACCTCAACGCGCTGGTCGCCGGCGGTGAAAGCGCCGTGGCCATCCTTGCCGACGAGCGCAACCTGCTCCTGAACTACGGCATCCATGCCCGCGGGACCCCCGGCTCGATCTTCAAGATGGTCACGGGCTACGGCGCGCTGAACGACGGCGTCCTCCAGCCCAATGAGCACATCACCGACATGGGCTACTATACACGCTACAACAAGGACCTTTCGACGGCTCCCAAGTGCTGGGCCACGGCGAACGTCCGCGAATCGCAGCACAAGTTCCAGACCATTGTCGAGGGTCTTTCCCACTCGTGCAATTACTTCTTCTACGAGTGCGGGGCTCGTCTTGGCGAGGACCGCCTGTACTATTACGCAACCCTGTTTGGCCTCACCTCGCGCACAGGCATCGACCTGCCCGGCGAGGTCCGCTCGGTCGTCGGCTGCCAGAACACGCTCTACGACCCCACCAAGCCCATGAACGAAGCCAACCAGGACACCTCCATCCCGATCATCGCCTTCAACTCCATCAAGCGGCATCTGAAGAACTGCGGCGCTTCCCGGGGCATCGAGTACGACGACGAGCGCCTGTCGGTCTGCGCCAAGCGCCTGATGGACATGGCCGTGAACTACAACGAGTCCGACTGGCTGGACAACATGCGCACGATCCTGATGGAAGAGCTCTCGATGACCAAGGCCATGGTTTACACCCAGCAGATCATCGGCGACACCTACAACTACATGAACGAGGTCAAATGGGGCGGCGGCCAGACGATCCTGACCGCCATCGGCCAGTCCGTGACGACCCTGACCCCGATCGCCGTCGCACGCTACGTCTGCGCAGTGGCCAACAACGGCTATGTATACAATGTCTCCCTCGTGGACTCCATCATCTCCCCGGACGGCCAGGTGCTGAGCCAGCGTGAGCCACAGCTGGTCACTCAGCTGGAGAACGGCCCTGAGTACCTGGGCCTGCTCCGCAAAGGGATGGAGGGCGTGGTGGACGACCAGGGCACGGCGGCCAGTTACTTCAAAAACTGGAAGTATTACAACTACATCGCCGCGAAAACGGGGACCGCGCAGGTCACAAGCGTCGACCTGGAGAACAACGCCTGGTTCGTCTGCTTTGCGCCGGTCGAGAATCCGGAGATCGCCATCGCGGTCTTCATCCCGCACGGGGCCTCCGGCGGATACGCGTCCCTGGCCGCAAAAAAGTTTATCGAGGAATACCTGAACCTCGAAAATCTGCGAACCGTGGATTATAACCTGCCGTACGGCAATTCACTGGCGCCCTGACGGCGCGGAAAGGAAGTCCGACATGGGCACGGTCCTGCTGATCGCCTCCGGCAAGGGAGGCGTCGGAAAATCCACCCTGACCTCCGCCTTGGCCATTGCGCTGGGACGGAAGGATGCCAGCGTATGCATCGTGGACGCGGACATCGGTCTGCGCAGCCAGGATACGCTGCTGGGCGTAAGCGACAGCGTGGTCTATGACCTGATGGATGTAGCCCGCAAGGGCTGCAATGTGCGCCAGGCGCTCGTCCGCCTGCCCGGCGAGGAGGACGTCAGCCTGATGGCCGCCTCCCAGTTCGCACGCGCCAAAGAGCTGGACGCCAAGGACTTCGCACGTATCATCCGCGAGCTGAAAGCGACCTTCGGTTACGTGCTGATCGACTGCCCGGCTGGGATCGAGCGCAGCCTCCGCGTGCTGGCGTCAAGCGAGGTGGACGGCGCCATCGCCGTCTGCACGCCGGACGAAGTCTCAATCAAGGACGCCCGCCGCCTCTGCCAGGTACTGAAGGAACGCAAGGTCAAAACCCCGGAACTCATCGTCAACCGACTCAATCCCCTTCTGATCAAGGCCGGGGAAATGCAGCCCGCCGCGGATATCGCCGGGGAACTGCACCTGAAGCTTCTCGGCGAGGTGCCGGAAGATGTGAACATCTACCGCGCCCTGCTGACGAACCGGCGGTTCATGGATTTGGACTGCGAAGCCGCCAAGGCAGTCACCCGCATCGCCGCAAGGCTCCGGGGCAACGAAATCCAGCTGCCCGCGTACGGAAGCCACCGCCTGAACTGGTTGGAACGCCGGCGGCTGAAAAAACTGACGGAGGTATAAGGCTTGATTGCCGAAAACAGACGGGCACGCGCCCATCTTGACATCCCGCTGATCGCGATCGTCTACGCGCTCAGCCTTTTCGGCATTCTCGCGGTGGCCGTCGCCACTTACTCCACCTCCTCCGATCCGGACCAGCCGCTGCTGAATCACATCATGTCGTCCACCTCGGCGCGACGCCAGGCTCTTTATGTGGCGATCTCCCCTATCGTGCTGGCCATCATGGTGCCGCTGCCCATCCGCTTCTACCGGCAGCGCGCGGCTCTGCTCTACTGGCTGGCCACAGGCCTGATCACCGTCGTGTGGGTCTTCAACCGCGCTACAGGCGTGAAGCAGTGGCTGGACCTGTTCATGAGTTTCACCATCCAGCCCACGGAATTCGCCAAGCTGGCCATCATCCTGATGCTCGCCCGGATCATGTCCTCCAAAGAAAAACCGATGAGCAACCGGAAGGACATCTTCCGGACCCTGGCGGTGCTGGGCCTCCCCTCGGTGGTCATCATGCTCTCGGGCGAAACCGGTTCCTTCTTCGTCATCGCTTTCCTGTTTGTGTTCATGCTTTGGTTTGCGAAGGTTGACTTCCGGGTGCTGTTCGTGATGCTGGCCCTGGTCGTCCTGCTGGTCCTGGCCATCTATGCCTACGCCGTGGCGTCAGGCTCGGACGACTACCGCCTGCTGCGCATCCTCTCCTTCTTTGACCGCGACGCCTATTCCGAGAGCGCCTATCAGCAGACGCACTCAATGACCGCCATCGGCTCCGGCGGGCTAAGCGGACGGGGCACCTTTGTCGACGACAGCTGGTACCAGCTGAACTACGTACCCGCCGACTGGACCGACTTCATCTACGCCACGATCGGTGAGGCCTGGGGTTTTGTGGGCTGCGTAGGCGTCCTGGCCGCGTACCTGCTGATGATCCTGCGGATGCTCTGGCTCGCGCGCTACACCCGCGACCGTTTCGGCATGCTGGTCATCATCGGCGTAACGGGCATGTTCACCTTCCACGTCATTGAGAACATCGGCATGACGACCGGCCTGCTGCCCATCACGGGCATCCCGCTGCCCTTCCTCTCCTACGGCGGCTCGAACATGATCACAAACATCGCCGGCATCGGCCTGGTGCTCAACGTCACAAAGAACCGCAGCCTCTCCGGCAGCTACCAGACCCCGCAGTCCGATACGAGCGCGCTGCGCTACACGACGATTTACCGAACCTGATCCCCAAATTGAGGAGTTGCCTTCAACAGGTGGCTCCTTGTTATTTATGTCACTGTTTTTCACAAGAAAACACGACAAAAAGAAAAAGATGAGCAAAAAGAGCGGATTTTGAAACAAGAGTGAGCGATTTTTCATATAGCGCATGCCGCAAGCCTGTGGTATACTGGTGATGATTGGAGGAGTCTGCTTGAATATCCGCGCCATCGCCTTCGACCTCGATGACACCATGCTCCGGGATGACCGCACCCTTTCGGCATTCACCGTCACTGTCCTGCGGAAGGCGGCGGAACTGGGCGTGAAGATCATTCCCGCCAGCGGCCGGGCGCGGAACAGCATCCGGCCCTTTGTGGACCAGATCGGCTGCGCCGCCTGTTATATCGCCTGCAACGGCGCGGAAATCTGGAATCCTGCGCATGAATCCCTGCAGCGCCTGCTCTTCCCCGACGTCGTCGCGCAGCGCATCATCGCCTTCGCCCGGGAGAACGGCAGCTATGCTCAGACCTATGCCGGGGACCAATTCTATTATATGGTCGAAAACGACTATGCCGTGGCTTACGCTTCCGCTTCCCTCCTGAAAGGCGAATTCACCCCGGACATGGAAGGTTTCATCGCCGCGCATCCTACGTGCAAGATCCTGGTGATGGACGACGAGCGCAAGATCGCGCGCATGCTGACGGAAGCCAAAGTCCGCTTCGCCGGGGAGGCCGCCGTCACCTGCTCCAAGTCCTATTTCCTGGAATTCAACCCGCCGGAGGCCACCAAGGGCAACGCCCTGGTCGCCTGCGGAAAACTGCTGGGATTCGATCTCTCGGAGGCGCTCGCCTTCGGCGATAGCCTCAATGATCTGAGCATGCTTGAAACCGCTGGTCTCGGTGTCGCCGTGGCCAATGCCCGCGAGGATGTCCGCGCCCGGGTCCGGGCCGTGTGCGGAAGCAACGAAGAGGACGGCCCGGCACACTTTATCTGTGAACAGCTCGACATTATGGAGACGCTTTTATGATCAACGCCGCCGAATTTGTCAACAAGCTCAAGCTGAGCGTGTATGTCCCCACCACCCGCGTGGGCTGGAACATTACTTCGCCCAACCTGAACCGCCCCGGGATGCAGTTTACCGGGTTTTATGACTATTTTGCCTGGGAAAGGCCCCAGATCATCGGGCGGCTGGAACTGGCCTACCTGGAATCCCGCACGCCCGAACAGCGCCAGGCCATCTGTGACCGTTTCTTCTCCTACAACATCCCGTGCATCGTCTGCTGCCGGGGGATCCACCCGCCCCAGGAGATTACGGAAGCAGCCCGGGCGCACGACGTAGCCATCTACCTCACCGGGCAGTCCACCACGACCTTCACCCTGGCGGCCATCAACCACCTGAACCGCTGCCTGGCCCCCCGCACAATGAAGCACGGCGTGCTGATGGATGTCTACGGCATGGGCGTCCTGATTACCGGCGACAGCGGCGCGGGCAAGAGCGAGACCGCCCTTGAACTGGTCAAGCGCGGTCACCAGCTGGTCGCGGACGACGTGGTCGACATCACACGTGTCAACGAACACCGCCTCGTCGGGGAATGCCCGGAGATGGTCCGGCACTTCATGGAGATCCGCGGCATCGGCATCATCGACATCCGCGCCATGTACGGCGTCGGCTCGGTAGCCCTGTCCAAATCCATCGACCTGGTGATCCACCTCGAGCGCTGGGTAGAAGGCAAGGAATACGATCGCCTCGGCCTGCAGGAGGAATACGAGACCATCCTCGGCGTCAAGGTCCCCCGCCTGCTCACCCCCGTGCGCCCCGGGCGCAACATGGCCATCATCGTCGAGGTGGCCGCCCGCAACTTCTCGCTCCGCCGCATGGGCTACAGCGCGGCCCACGAACTGGACCGCCGGCTGAACGAGATGATGAGCAAGCGGGCTGAAGAAGAGGAGTAATCCCCGTTTCCCGTTCCACATTATCGACCCGTTCTCTCTTTACTCCACCGACCGACACACAAGAGGAGGATTCTCATGATTCGCATCGGCATGGACATCGGCGGAACCGGCATTCAGATGGGCATCGTCAACGACCAGGGCGTCATCCTGGCCAAAGACGGCGTTGTCACGCATACCGACATCCCCTTTTCGGAGCAGATCAGCCAGATGTCGGAGTGCGCCCTGAACCTTTTGAAGAAAAACAACTACACGCTTCAGGACCTGGCTTCCGTCGGCGCGGGTGTTCCCGGCGTGGCGGACCAGCGCACCGGCGTCATCCCGAAGTGCGTCAACCTGGGCTGGGAGAACGTCCCCTTCCGTGAGGAGATGAGCAAGCACTTCGGCGGGCGGCCCGTGTTCATCGACAATGACGCCACCGTGGCCGGCCTGGCCGAGAGCGTCGCGGGCGTCAGCGCCGGCACCTCTTCCAGCGTGTTCATCACCCTCGGCACCGGCGTGGGCGGCGGCATCATCATCAACGGCCGCGTCTGGAACGGCGCGCACGGCATCGGCAGTGAGATCGGCCACATGACCCTCGAGCTCGAGGGCGAGCCCTGCACCTGCGGCAACAAGGGCTGCCTTGAGCGCTACTGCTCCGCCACCGCCATCATCCGGCAGGCTCGCCAGATCCTCCAGTTCCACCCCGAGAGCATGATGATGGAGATGTGCAAGGGTGACCTGAGCGCCGTCAACGCGCGCCTGGTCTTCGCCGCCGCCAAGGAACAGGATCCCTGCGCGGTCAAGATCTTCCGCCGCTATGTCACTTGCCTCGCGCAGGCCATCAACACGATCACCGCCATCCTTGACCCGGAGATGTTCGTCCTGGGCGGCGGCGTGAGCAAGTCCGGCGCCTTCCTGCTGGACGCTGTGCGCGAAGAAGTCCCGAAGTACGCGCTCTTCAAGGACGCCTTCCCCCTGCCCCGCATCGAGATCGCCCGCCTGGGCACCGACGCCGGCATCATCGGCGCCGCCATGCTCCACTGATCGCATCGCAATTACACTGAGGAGGAACAAACCGCATGAACCGCAAGGAAGCCCGCGCCCTCGCCGAGAAACTGGTGGCACAGATGACCCTGGAGGAAAAGGCCTCGCAACTCCGCTTCGATGCCCCCGCGATCCCGCGCCTGGGCATCCCGGCCTACAACTGGTGGAACGAAGCCCTGCACGGCGTCGCCCGGGCCGGCACCGCCACCGTCTTTCCCCAGGCCATCGCCCTGGCTGCCATCTTCGACGAGGACTTCCACCGGGAAGTGGCGAGCACCATCTCCACGGAGGCACGGGCTAAGTACAACGCCCAGTCTTCCCACGGCGACCGCGATATCTACAAGGGCCTGACGCTGTGGAGCCCGAACATCAACATCTTCCGGGATCCTCGCTGGGGCCGCGGCCATGAGACCTACGGTGAAGACCCGTATCTCACGTCACGGCTGGGCGTTGCCTTTATCCGGGGCCTGCAGGGGGACGGCGAGTACCTCAAAACCGCCGCCTGCGCCAAGCACTTTGCGGTTCATTCCGGCCCCGAGGCCATCCGCCACTCCTTTGACGCCACGGCTTCGAAGAAGGACATGGCCGAGACCTATCTTCCGGCCTTCAAGGCAGCCGTCATGGAAGCCCACGTCGAAACCGTCATGGGTGCGTACAACCGCGTCAACGGCGAGCCCGCGTGCGGCAGCAAGACCCTTCTGAAGGACATCCTGCGGGATGCATGGGGCTTCGAGGGCCACGTGACCTCCGACTGCTGGGCCATCCGGGATTTCCACGAGAACCATCACGTCACCGACACCGCGCCGGAGTCCGCCGCCATGGCCCTCCTCAACGGCTGCGACCTGAACTGCGGTAACACCTACCTGCACATGCTCCAGGCAGTGCAGGAGGGCCTGGTGACGGAAGAAAACATCGCCGAGAGCGCGATCCGCCTTTTCACCACGCGCTATCTGCTCGGCCTCTTTGACGAAACCTGTTCCTGGAACACCGTCCCCTACAGCGAAGTGGACACCGACGAGCACAACGCCCTGGCCGAAAAAGCCGCCGAGAAGTCCATGGTGCTTCTGAAGAACAACGGCCTCCTGCCGCTGGACGCTGGAAAGCTGAAGGCTGTCGCCGTCGTCGGACCCATGGCCGCGAGCGACCTCGTCCTGAAGGGAAATTATTACGGCACCGCCGCGCGCTCCGTGACCCTCCTCGAGGGCATCCGGGCTTATCTCGAGCCCTTTGGCGTACGCGTGTACTATTCCGCCGGATGCGACCGCGTCATCAACCGCCAGGAGAACTTAGCCCAGCCGGATGACCGTCTGGCGGAGGCCGCCATCTGTGCGGAACAGGCCGATGTGGTCATCGCCTGTGTGGGCCTGGACGAAACCCTGGAGGGCGAGGAAGGCGACACCGGCAACTTCTCCGCCAGCGGCGACAAGGTCTCCCTCTCCCTGCCGGAGAGCCAGCAGCGCCTGATGAAGACGCTCGCCGCCACCGGCAAACCTCTGGTCACCGTCCTGACGGTCGGCTCCTCCCTGAACGTCCCCGAAGGTGACGCCCAGCTCCTGGCCTGGTATCCCGGCCAGGCCGGCGGCACCGCGCTTGCGCGGATCCTCTTCGGCGAGGTCAGCCCGTCCGGCTGCCTGCCCGTAACCTTCTACAAGGGCCTGGAGGACCTGCCGGAGTTCACCGATTACGCCATGACCAACCGCACCTACCGTTATTTTACCGGGGAGCCGCTCTATCCCTTCGGCTACGGCCTGAGTTATACGCGTTTTGCTCCGGAAGCCCTGTCTGTAGAGGGCGATCACGTAACCCTCACTGTCCGCAACACCGGAAAGATGGACGCCGAAACGGTCGCGCAGGTTTACGTAAAGCCCGTTGAGAACGCGGATGCCCCTGTCAATCCCGTCCTCGCCGGTTTCGCCCGCGCCTTCATCGCGGCAGGAGAATCAAAAGAAATTTCCGTCCGCCTGAATCCCGATGCCTTCACCGTCGTCAATGACGCCGGAGAACGGGTCGTACCCGGCAGTGATTGGGACATTTGGGCCGGATTGCATCAGCCGGATGCGCTAAGCGAGAAGTTAGCCGGAAACAAGTGCCTGCATCAGCGGATCGCAGTGGGATGAGTAAATCAATGTGATTTCAACGTGTGAAACAAAGCCGCCTGGTTCTTCCGATCCAATCTTCGGAATTCAGGCGGTTTTCTCACTTGCGTTTTCGTGCATTTGCCATTATAATGGAGCTACCAAAATAAGGAGGTGTCGTTCATGATTAAATACGACATCCGGCTGACCCTGGCGGAGAACGTTAAAACCTTCGTCAACATCATCAACAAGTACGACTTCGACATGGATCTCCGGGCTGGGCGCCATGTTGTGGACGCCAAGTCCATCCTCGGCATCTTCTCGCTGGATCTGAGCCGCACCATCACCCTCGAGATCGAGGATGCGGACAAGGCGGATCCCGAAGTGCTGAAGGCTCTGGAAGCCGACATTCAGCCTTTCCTGGCGTAAGGTACGGCTGTGCTCCCGGATGGCTGCATGCGGGGGCATTTTTTGTGGGATGAGGAGGTGCGCGGCTTGGAACGGCTCTGGCTCCCAGAAGAGGAATGCCGTCTGACGCTTTTGATGTGCCTGGATCAGCTGGGCCCGGTGACCGATGCCCAGCTGGAAGAGTTCGTGGCGCGCCTCGACCTGATCGGTTACTTTGACATGGCCGTCAACTTGGCTGCCTTGATCGACCAGAAACAGATCATACGGGAGCGGCACCCAGCGGGGCTGTTGCTCTTCGTCTCTGGGAATGGCGGGCAGGCCCTCGATGCCTTCCGGAACCGGATCCCGGCCAGCCGGCGCGCGGCTATCGAGGCGCAGGCGCTTGAATGGCGAACGCGCTTCAAACGGAGCCTTCAGGCCCCCTGCCGGATCGAGGGTAAGCGTGCCTATTGTATGCTGGTCGAAAGCGGCACCGTCCTTGTCGAATTCGCGCTCTCCCTGCCCGAGGGGACGAAACCCTCGGCTTTCCGGGAGCGATGGGAAGCCGCTGCGCCGGGACTCTGGCGTCAGATCACGGCGGCTCTGTACGGGGACGGCAGGATCCCGGAGAAAATGCCGGAAGAAGTCCGCTGGGAACAGCGGACAGTCAGCGAGTCGGGTCACCTGACGCTTCCGCCCGCACATCCGGGCAGTCTGCAACTGCAACTGACCCTAGACGAAGAAGAAGACGCCCGCCGCTGCGCAGCAAACTGGTTCCTGTGCCGGGATGAACTGGAAAAAGCACTCTTGACAGCGCTTCTATAATGGTTTTTGCGCGGTTTTAACGGTTTTTCATTCTTCTTCCCTGTTTTTATGCCGTCTTAGGGCTTGTGTTTTGTGCTGTAAATCTGTATAATAGAGTACAATCCGGGAAATAGAATCCCGCTTGGCCTGGGAGGGTTGTCTTTGATCCGCAAGCTGGTACGGCAGATGCTGACAGCGCAAACCCTGTCCGCGTTGACCGTTTCGCTGTGTCTGCTGATCGACAGCATCATGATCGGACGTTTCCTGGGACAGGATGCCATGGCGGCATACGGATACGCCAACCCGATCCTCCTGGCGATCGGCGCGATCGGCAGCATGCTGGCCGCCGGTATTCAGGTCAGTTGCAGCAAGTCCCTGGCCCGTGGCGACCACGAGGACACAAACCGCGGGTTCTCCTCCGCCATCGCCGCGGTGGCAAGCTTGTCACTGCTGTTTATAGCAGTGGTGATCCCATTCCGCGGGTCCATCGTCTCAGCGCTCGGCGCGGGAGACTCGGGAATCGTCTCCGATTACACAAAAGACTATCTTGCCGGCTTCAGCATCGGCGCGCCGGCTTCCATGGGTGCCCTCGTGCTGATCCCTTTCATGCAGATGGCGGGACAGAGCAACCTGCTCATCATCGCAGTGGCTTCCATGACCGTCTCGGACGTGGTCCTGGATCTCCTGCTGCTGCAGCTGCCGAACCCGATGTTCGGCATGGGCTTGGCCTCCTCGCTGAGCTATTACGTGGCCATAGCCGTCGCGGCGATCTACTTTTTCTCCCGGAAGTGCGTGTTCCGCTTCTCATGGAAGCAGGTCTCGCTCCGCAAGATCGCGCAGCTTTTCAGGAACGGCGTCCCGGCTAGTTTCGCGATGGCCTCCTCCGTGCTGCTGGTCTTCGTCCTCAACCGTATCCTGCGGACATTCGGCAGCGACGCGGTAGCCGCCCTCACCGTCATCACCGCCGTGGGGAATACCTTCGGCTGCATCATCACAGGCATCGGCGGCGTATCGCTGACCATGGGCGGTGTGTTCTATAACGAAGAGGACAAAACAGGCCTGCAGGAGCTTGTCGTGCTCCTGGCACGCCACGCCGTGATCCTCGGGCTGGCGGCAGGACTGCTGCTGGCAGCGATCTCTCCCTTGGCGGCAAGGCTCTTCCTGCCCCCGGAGAAGGCTGATCTCGAAGCCCGGGAGATGGCATCGCTGGGCCTGCGTATCTTCGCCTTAGGCCTGATCCCGGCCAGTCTGTGCGCCATCTTCAAGAATGTCTACCAGGCCACGGAACGCGTCCTGCTGACCGAGTGTATCTCCGTGATAGAAGGGTTCGTCCTTCCGGCAACGGTGGCCCTGGTCTTCAGCAGTTTCATGCAGCAAACCGGTGTGTGGCTATTCTATGCCGGAGGCGAACTGCTAGCCCTGCTGGCCCTCGGGCTCTTTATCCGCCGCAAAACCGGACAGCACCCCTGGGACAACACTGCCTGTCTCCTGCTGCGCAAAGACTTCGGCGTGGCGGAAGAAGACCTGTTGGAAGCGGACATCCACAGCCTTGACGAAGTTCCAGAGATCGCGCGGAGAACAGAAGCTTTCTGCCTGGAGCGCGGCCAGAGCGCGACCGTCAGCAAGCACATTGCCCTCTGTGTCGAGGAGATGGCGCTCAACACCATCGAGCACGGTTTCTGCTTCGGTGGGAGTCCCCGCGTCCTCTCAGTCCGTGTCCTGCGCAAGGAAGACCGGTGGGTGATCCGCTTCCGGGACAACTGCTTCCCGCGTGACCCCATTCATTATGTCCCCGGCGAGGACCGTGAAGCGCTCGGTGTTCGACTGGTACTGGGTTTGGCCACCGAAGCCCGCTATACATATTCCATGAACCTGAACAACCTGGCCCTTGAACTTCCGCCCCATTGAGTGGCTGAAGATAGAATTCTAGAAATTGCGAAACCATGAATCGCCTATAAGGAGGAACCACCATGACCATCACCAAGACCCAGAACGGCACCACCCTTACCGTTGCCCTGGAAGGGCGTCTCGACACCATGACCTCCCCCGACCTGGAGGCCGAACTGAACCGTTCCCTCGACGGAATCGACAGCCTGATCTTTGATTTCACCAAGCTGGACTATATCTCTTCCGCCGGACTGCGCGTTCTTCTGGCCGCCCATAAGCAAATGTCCACCCGCGACGGCATGACCGTGACCAATGTCAACGAAGTCGTGCAGGAAGTCTTTGATGTCACCGGTTTCGCCGACATCCTGACCATCGAATGAGGAGGCTTCCCCATTGAAAACGGATGTGATTGTGGTCTCCAGCAGCGGGAAACAGATGAGCACCGCGCTGCAGGAGGCTGAAAAGGTCAGCGCGTATAAAGGGCTCTCCCCGAAAGACGCGCTTCACCTCCGCCTGCTGACCGAGGAAATGATGGGCATGATGCGCTCCATCACCGGCGAGACTGCCGGCGAATTCTGGATCGAGGACAAAGGCGACATCTATCAGCTCCATCTGCGCGTCGAAACCCGCATGAATATGACGAAGCGGGAGAATCTCCTCGCCGCCTCCACCTCCGGCAAGAACGAATCCGCCAAAGGCCTGATGGGCCGGCTGCGCGATTTCTTCGACCGGGGCGCCGACGATGACTTCGGGCCGCTGATGATGGCCGGTATGAATGACGACCCGACCACGGCCTCAATGGACTGGGCCTGGGCCATGACCCGCTACGAGGATGCCGTCAGCAGCGCCATGGAGCGGCAGGACGCCGCAGCGATCGAAGCCTGGGACGAGCTCGAAAAATCCGTTGTCGCGCAGGTCGCCGACGAAGTGAAAGTCAGCATCAAAGGTAACGTGGTGGAGATGACGATATTCAAGAAACTGTCATGATTCCTGTATCCCGGAGATAAACAGCCGACGGTCCGCCAAAGCGGCGTTGTGGCTCCTCTCCGGAGAAAGGTGGCAGGCCGTGAAAGAAATCACCGTAAAAGCAGCGATTGCGAATATGCCCCTGGTCATTGGCCTGGCAGAAGAAGTGCTGGAGCAGGCCGGGTGTTCCATGCGGGTTCAGATGCAGATCGATGTGGCCATCGATGAGCTCTTCGGGAACGTTGCGCACTATGCCTATCCCGACGGGGAGGGCGACGCCATTATCCAGTGCGGTGTGGACCCCGAAACCCGGGTGTTCACTTTTGTACTGAAGGACCGCGGCATTCCGTTCAATCCCCTGGATCGCCCGGAACCGGATGTGACCTTGCCAGCCAAGGATCGGAAGATCGGCGGTCTGGGTATCTTCCTCGCGAAGAAAACGATGGACGAGCTCACCTACCGTTGGGAAGACGGCTTCAACATTCTCACCGCCCAGAAAAAGATCTGAAGACTGCATGCAGCCGCACGCGATCCAGATAAAAGGAGGGTACAGATGCGCAACCAGAACCAAACCAAGCATAAACAGCATGTGTTCGGCTTTGTGCTGCTCCTGGCGGCTATCGTTGCCCTCGGTGTGGCACTGTACCTGATCAACGCAGGCGGCGACGAGGCATCGGACCAGCCGGCAAGCACAACAGCTACAACGCAAAGCGGCACCGCGACCCGGAAAGTCCTTGAGGACAGCAGCCGCGAGGATATCGGGATCGCGACCTCCGTCGTCTGGAACGGGCAGCGCTACCGTAAACGCGCCAACCAGGATCTCTGCCTGCTGATCGGCTACGACACGGAAACCCATGTCGACGACCAGCGCTATAAGGGCGGCCTGGCCGACTTCCTGGTCCTGGTTGTCATCGATTATAACGGACGCACGGTAAACCTCCTCCAGATCGACCGCGACACCATGGTCCGGATGAAGACCTACGATAACTTCGGCCAGCGCTCCGGCAGCAAGGTCTACCAGCTCTGCATTGCGCATTACTTCCTGGCCACGCCCGCGGTCAAAGCCGCCAACACAAGGGAAGCCGTCGAAAGCCTGCTAAATTTGCAGATCAACGTCACCGCCTCAATGGGTCTGACAAGCATCAAGGCCCTCACCGACGGCATCGGCGGCGTCACCGTGACTGTCCGGGATGACATGACAGGGCTTGGTGAAGAATTCGAAAGCTTTGAACAAGGCGCCACCGTTACCCTGACAGGGGATATGACGGAACGTTATGTACGCGCACGCAAAGGCATCACCGAGGGCTCCAACGTCTCCCGTATGATGCGCCAGCGGGACTTCATCGACGGATTCATCAGCCAGGTGAAAGCGCGGATCCGCGAGGACTCCGGATATCTGAAAAAACTGGATACACTTCTGAAAGAGAACATCCTCATGACGTCCACATCCAACTATGGCTGGGGCTGGATCTACACCACCCTCAACAAAATCGATTCGCAGGACTTCACGATCTCCGAGCCGGTCATGCTAAACAAGAACGGCAGTGAGGCCCGCAACGCCAAGAACAATCGTGAGTTTTACCTCAACGACGATGAAGTGATCGAATGGGTGCTGGCCACCCTGTACCAGCCGGAAAAATGACCCACAGGAGTGCGGGATGAGCGACACATTTCTGATTATTGACGGCAACAGCCTCCTGCATCGCGCTTTCCACGCCCTGCCGGTGATGAGCACCGAGGAAGGCGTCTACACGAACGCGATCCACGGCTTTATGATGATGTTACTGAAGGCGGTCCGCGAAGAGCAGGCCGCCTATCTTGCTGTTTGCTTTGACGAACACGGTCCCACCTTCCGGCACCAGGCGTACCCGGACTACAAAGCAGGCCGTCAACCCACGTCCCCGGAGCTGAAACAGCAGTTTGTGACAATCCGCCAGCTCCTCGACGACATGGGTATCCGCCGTTACGGCCTGCAGGGCTGGGAAGCGGACGATCTCCTCGGGACCCTCTCCCGCCTGGGCACGGATGCCGGCGTTGAGCCGCTCCTCCTCACCGGGGACCGGGACGCCCTGCAGCTGGTCGGCCACGGCGCGCAACTGCTGTTTACGAGAAAAGGCCTGAGTGAAACCATTCGTTTTACGCCGGCCAAAGTCTACGAAGAATACGGCTTCACCCCCGAACAGGTCACGGACTGGAAAGGCCTCGCGGGAGACTCCAGCGATAACATTCCCGGTATCGCGGGGATCGGCGACAAGACTGCCGTCAAGCTCCTCCAGCAGTACGGGACACTCGAAAACGTCTTAGCGCATGCGGGAGAAGTCAAGGGCAAGCTCGGCGAAAAGCTTGCCGCCGGCGCCGACCAGGCCCGGATGTGCAAAGACCTCGCCACCATCCGCCGTAACGCCCCCGTGGACTGGCACCTGTCCGACTGCACACTTCCTGACCTGAAACAGGGCATCCCTGCCCTGAAGCGCTTGCACCTGAACCAGGTGATCCGCCGCATCGCGGGAGACGACGCCATCGCAGCAGAACCGGAGGAAACCGGCCCGGTGCTTGTTACTTATGATGAGCCTTTCCAGGCAACAGATGCCGCCGCGATGGCTGCGTGGATAAGCCGCCAGGATCCGAAGGCTATGCTTGCGGCTCGAATCACGGATACGCGGATTTCACTGGCCGCCGGGAACCACTGGCTGGAGCTGACCCTCGGCGGCGATCTCCTGAATCCCGGAGCAGACCCGACAGAAGTCCTGCAAGTCCTTGGGACCGCAATGGCTGAGCGTCCGACTGTTGTCCATGACGGAAAGAACTTGCTGCATACCCTGCGGAAAGCCGGAGCAGCCTTGCCGGATCGCTTTGCGTGGGACACCATGCTTGGAGCTTATCTGTTGAATCCGCAGGAGAAATCCTATGCGTTTGTGAATCTGCGGGGATCCCTGCCGGATGACGCCCGCGGTCTGCTCGCACTTGCGGAATGGCAGCAGCGGCAGGTCGAGACCTTTGGTATGACGCCCCTGATGCGGGAAGTCGAGCTTCCCCTGCAGCATGTCCTGTACAGGATGGAAGCCGCAGGTTTCACGGTCGACCGGGATTTTCTGCGCGCGTTGGGAAACCGCTATGCTAAAGAGATCAGCGAAACCGAAGCCGCAGTGTTTGCGGCCTGCGGGGTGGGTACATTCAAGCTCAACAGCCCCCAGCAATTGGGCCATGTGCTTTTTGAGGAGCTGAAACTCCCCCACGGCAAAAAGACCACCAAGGGCTATTCCACATCCGCAGAAGTCCTCGAGGACCTACGGCCCATCGCCCCGGAGATCATCGGACCGATCCTGCGCTACCGCCAGCTGGTCAAGCTGAACGGCACCTACATTGAAGGCATGCTTCCGTTGATTGAGGACGATGGGCGTATCCATTCCAGCTTCAATCAGACAGCAACAGCAACGGGACGTATTTCTTCTTCGGAACCAAATTTACAAAATATACCCGTCCGCACAACAGAAGGTCGCGAGATCCGCGAGGCCTTCCTCCCCCGCCCCGGCTGGATCCTGGTGGACGCCGACTACAGCCAGATCGAACTGCGCCTGATGGCACACTTCTCCGGAGACACCGCGATGGTCGAGGCCTTCACCGAAGGGCAGGACATTCACGCCCGTACGGCTTCGGAGATCTTCGATGTCCCCCTCGACGAGGTCACGCCCACCCTGCGATCTCAGGCCAAGGCCGTGAACTTCGGCCTGATCTACGGCATCAGCGCCTTTGGCCTGGCACGGAACACCGGCGTCACAAGGCAGGAAGCCCAAGATTTCATCACCCGATATTTCGCCAAGTACCCGGGCGTGCGCCGCTTCATGGACGAGTCCGTAGCGCTCGGCGAGAAACGCGGCTGGGCGGAAACCCTCATGCACCGCCGCCGTGAGCTTCCAGAGTTGAAGAGTAAACAGGCCGCCATCCGCGAGTTCGGCAAGCGCGCCGCAATGAACACGCCTGTTCAGGGCACGGCGGCTGATATCATCAAAGCCGCCATGGTCCGCGTGGACGAGCACCTGCGGGCCGAAAACATGCAGAGCCGCCTGATCCTCCAGGTTCATGACGAATTAATCCTCGAATGTCCTCCGGAAGAAGCCGATAAGGCTGCCGCGCTGCTCCGCGAATGCATGGAGAGCGTCATGACCCTCCGTGTTCCGTTGGTCGCGGAAGTCCATACGGGAAAGAACTGGGCGGAAGCGAAGTAAACAAATCGTTTTACAAAAACAGCACTGATCGGATTATATTCCGTATTTCAGTACTGTTTTTTGAGTTTATCGGGCTATACTCCGATAAACTCCATGGTTTCCTCTTGAGCAATCAGTGAAAACCTGCTCACCAATTCGACAATACCGAGATAAGTTTACTGAAATCCTGCTCCAATCCTCCCAGTTCCACATAGGTCTCCCAAATCGCACGAAGGAAATCCGGTGCGATCCGGATGCTGCCAGAAATCTCCCGATCCCCTCGGATCACAAAGTCCAGCTGACCTTCATTTTGGATCAAGGCCTCCATGAGCGCTGCGGCTTCCCCTGCCAGGTAGACGCTGTAATCTTCACTCCAGATCATGTCGTATTCCGTGATCATCGGATCCGCCGCGAAGGTCAGTTCCGTATCTCCGCAGGCAAGGTCCAGTTCTGTGCCATAGAGCTCCTCATTGGTCACGATCCCGATGCTCAGCCGCAGCGCCACCACACCCGCGTTGGGCAGTTCCACATAGTCGAGATACGCCATGACGTCGCCCTCGTTGGCTTCACCGACAAAAGGCTGGCCGTCCGGGCGGTAGACGGTATCGATGTGGTTGTCGTCGATATAGGAAAAGATGCTCTCGTCCTCATCCAGGGCTTCGATTTGAAACAGCCCTTCGCCGTTCTCCGCGAAAGCACAGGAAAAGGTGAGCAAGACCAAAGCCATCAGGACAAAAAGTAACCGTTTCATGAAGATCAGCCTCCCTTCGGACGGAAATAAACGATAGCGCAGTTCTTTACCGGATCCGCCTGGCTTCGAGGTAATACCGCTTCTCGCAGGCATGACCCATTGAGAATGTCTTTCTCGGCAGGACACCGTCTTTGGCGATGCCGGGGAATAGCCCTTCCTTCGGGATGCCCGGTAGGAGGAAGGCCATGGCACCGGGCTGGCGGCCAAGGCGAGCCGCAGTATCGTCACCGTGAATATAATCGATCTGGTCAGGATTGACGACTTCATCCAGGAAACGCTGGAGGATGGCCACGGGCAGTTCCCCAAGGGAAGGATTCAGGAAGAAGACGCCGTCGCTGTCCGCACTGATGACCCGGATCGGGTATCCACCTGAGGCGCAGACGGATGTCAGCTCGTCCGCCAGTTTCTGGGGATCAATCCCGGTCACGACGCGGTGGATCGGCTCGAACTGCTGGGCCGCGTCGCGGATGTTCTCAAGTTCCACCATGGCGCAGCGAGCCGGATGGTTTTGGGCCTGTTCCGGGTGCTCCTGCTTGATCGCTTCCCAGCAGTTCTTGGCGGTGGCGAGGGAGTGGTTGCCGTCGCCGACAGCATAGAGGATGGGGCTGACGCCTATCGCCGCGTACTTTGCTTTCATGCGCTGCTCATAGGCTGCGATCCGGGCTTCAAGGCGTTCTTTGGCTTCCCCGTCCACCAGCCATCCCGCGATGTGCCCGCCGCCCTGCATGAGGTCGAAATCGTAGAGCAGAGGCAGGGTTTCCTTCTCCGCGGTCAGCGTTTCGATCAGGGTTTCCTGCTCGTCGTCGCAGAGCATCAGCACATGGGTGAGTTCCAGCGGCGCATCCTTACGGATGGCCACGCGGGGCGGGATGCGTTCGACCACGGTGCGCTCGGTGGCGCGGATCGCGCTGTGGGCGTCGGCGGCATAGTCATAGGCGTCCAGGTCCACCGCACCGACGATACCCCGGCGGATGGTCCCGTTCACCAGGGTCCGCTCCACATAAACATAACTGCTCGGATACGCTTTCAGGATGTTCCGGTTCAGGCAGTCCCGCATGCTCTCGTTGATGAAGGCAATGCGCTTCGACCGGTCTTCCTTCAGCCAAGCTTCCGGGAAGATCAGGTTCAGCGCGGACGGCGCGTCTCCGGCTTCCGCCTTGACGGCCTCCCAGTATTCCGGCTCAGAGGTGTATTGGTCGCAGGCGATCACGGCCCACTTGGGCAGCAGGGAGGCTTCGGGGATCAGAAGATCGGTGCTGTGGAAGACGGTGTTGCTCATGGTGTGCGTTCCTTCCTTCTCCAGTCGTAGCTCTGTCGTATGAATGATTCTTGATCGGTTTCCGATTTCCCTCTTTTGACTGAATGAAAATAACCGAATAACTTCCGATACTTCTCACTATGAATGATTTCGTAATACAATCATGATTCCGGTTTCACTGCCCTGGCCAGGAAGTTGAGTTCTGTAATGTCCTCTCCCTGGCATTCTATATATCCGTTCAGCACAAAGCCGCATCTGATCATTCCGCCCAGATATTCTTCCATGGTATGTCCATACTCAATCCATTCGGAATCATCGTACTCCCGGGTACAGCAGGGCACCCGGTGAACCGTCTTGTAATAGCTGCCCTGCTCATCCTCAATCCAGTCACACATATAGTTGATGGGAGCAGGCGCCATAACCATCAGTTCTCCGCTTTTTGCCAGCACCCGGAAGCATTCCCTGAATACAACGCTGACGTCCGGGATATACATCAGGGACGGCGGATTGAAGATCAGGTCAAAGGACTCATCCGCAAACCGGGACAGGTCGCACATGTTCCCTTTCACGATCTCAATATCCAGCTTTTCCCTCTCCGCGATTTCCCGGTCCTTTTCCAGCATCCCGCTGGAGAGATCAATCACCGTCACCTTCGCCCCGGCACAGGCAAACAGCGGTGCTTGCAGTCCGCCAGCGCCCGCTAGGCACAGCACCCGTTTACCCTTGATATTCTTCAGCCATTCTCCCAGTACTTCGCCGTTCCAGAAGCGGAGGTGCAGTTCTCCCTTCCTGGCTGCTTCCAGTTCTTCCTTTGTAGCTGATGCCGTCCAGTCTGCGTTGCCCAGGACCAGGTTGTCTATATTTTTCTCCACCTGTGCAAACACATTGTCCACTGCTTTACCTCATTTCCCTGCTCTGCTATCTTCCGAGTATTCTTTCCAACAGGCATCCCGACAAACCGGAATTTGAATGGCTCCGGTTTCAGGAAAAATATGCTGAAAACTGCTCCAAAAGATCCTTTGCCTCATGAACGACTTCTTTGTTCTCATTGTATTTTACGAGTGTGCTCAGCATTCTCTCAAGTTCTCCAAGGTAAACAGGCCCCTGCTCATTTACTTCATTTTCTGATTTCGGTGTGCTTATTCCATTGCGCCACGGAGCAAGGCCAGGGACAGCTCTGTCCGCAAGTGTCTGGAAATAGTCTTTCATACAAGCCAACATTCTGAGTATCTGACTGTCGTCATCTGAATCAAAAACTTCTTCTATCAGATCGGTTCCCCACTCGATGCACTTCTTTTCCAAAAGGCCATACTTTTCAGAATAATGCCCAAACGGACCGTTCACATCCTCCAGGCTTATGACACTTAATATGGCATCTTTATATAATACAATTGGGGTAAGACGCAAAGCTTCTTGATCATGACCATATTCATGGAAAGCGTATTCTTTATCGTCGTAAGATACGACCCCTTCAAATATATCTCCCCAAGTAGTGATGATCCTTACACATTTGCCATCAAATCTATCAAGATTCATATTTGCCTCCGGTTGCTATACTGTAAAGATCTTCACAAATCCCGATTTGTCGATGGACGGTTATCTCAGAAGATAATTACGCGATCGTGTTTCGGGACTCAGTGATCCGTTCATTCCATTCATAGATCTCTGCAGTGCCCTGACACCTTTTGAAATGAAGTGTTGTGTCAATTGATGATTGCGACAGTGCACAGTTTACCTCTCAGGATATATCCGATCTTTTCATAACAAGCGTTGGAAGCCTGATAATCCGCGTCGGTATACAGCATCGGTATATATCCCATCTCTGACACTTTCCGTGTCACCTGATAGACCAGATTCTGGGCGTAATGCTTCCTGCGTTCGTCCGGAAAAGTGTATACACTGCCGATCGAAGCGAACCTGCCATTCAGTTTGTAGGAACAGCATGCGACTGTTTTTCCGTTTTTGTTTTTCCAGAAGAAAAATCCTTTGCCCGCGATATAACCCCTTACTTTTTCCAGGCATTTTTCATAAGACGGTGCTTCCTCTCCGATTTCCGTATAGAAATGCGGAATCATAGCCGCCGCTTCTTCCTCATCATCCGTGGTGCAACAGTATAACCCGCCATCCGAAACAGGATCCGGCGGGATGGCCGAAGGGCAATCATACACAAACAGATTCATCGATATTCCTGCGCCAATGCCCGCACTGGCCGCCTTTTCAATAAAATACTCCGCTAATTCATATTTCAGGTTATATCGGTACCCAGTGCCGAGAGGACGAAGAGCGCAGGCCAGTTCCCATGCGGTTCTTTTCACTTCATCTGTTGCATTGTCCGGCGTCCAGATCCATACAGGATAATGTGATTCTGAATGGCATAACAGCAAGTTTTCGTGGTTGCTCCGAATGAGCTCACATTCTCCTTTCAGGATCCTTGTCAGGACTTCAAAGGTATAGTGATCCTGGTTGAGCAGCGCGAAATCTTCCTCATTCACAAATGAATCCATGAATGGCATCCTCCAGGGCGAGATATGCTTTAGCCTCTTTCACTTTCGATTTTCCTAATTACCAGTTGACCCAACAAAATGATTTTGTCGATATCATTCTTTCCTGACATAAATCAGAAGGAAATTCAGAATATCATACAGCCCTCTGTCTAAAAACGACTGATCACGCAAGCCGTATTCATGCCCCGTTTCAAACCACTCCCGCCACGCGATATCGTAACAATCCGCTTCCTTGACTTCGATACTGCACCGGCCTTTGCACTCGTCCTTCAGCAGTTTTTCCCACCAGGCGGCAGTTTTGAAGAGTTCCGAATCATCGCCTTCCGCCCAGGTCTCAAAAAGCTGTTTCAGCTCGCCTTGCGGCTGTTCCTTCAATCCGGGAACAGCGATCATCACAGAACCGCCTTTTTTGACATATGGCAGTATTTTATCAGAAAATACGCCTTCTTTACATCCAAAGTAATGATATGCATCCACACTGACAATGGCATCAAAATACCCCTGCGCGAAAGGCATATCCATGGCGTCCCCGTGAATGGGCACAATCTTGTTCTCCAGGCCATTTTCCTGTATCCTCAGGTAGTTTTCTGTCGCAGGGACCCAAAGATCAAATGCGAATACGCGCTCAGCATCCGTTTCGTTTGCGATAAACAGCGATGTCAGGGCATAACCGCATCCCAGATCCAACGTCCGGTTAAAGCAAACATTTTCAGGCCTTCTGCGGATCAATTCATCCAGCAGCCTGAACGAGTTGGGTCCCATCAGGTATTCCTTTGTGAAATACTTCTTGTACTTTTCGATATTGCTCATATACGCCTCCATCTATTCCAATTTATCTTGGCCAGTAAAGCAAAAACAAAATGATACCGGACAATCCTCGATTCTTGATATCTACGCTTCAGTCCTCTTTCCTTTCCCGATTTTGCCTTTCATTGTTCATTTACAGCGTCTGCCCTGGCATACAGGGTTTTTCTTCCGGAACCGATCCGCACCAGAACGCCATTCTCAACGAGTTTCTTCAATGCGGATTCAACAGAGGAGCTCCCCAGGCTCGGACAGGCGGCCAGTACTTCCTGCTTGGAGAATTTACCGAATCTTTCGCTGACACTTGCTTTGACAATGTCATAAGAGGTACTCTTGGCCCCGGCTTTTTCTACAATCGTCATCCTGGCTTCGAATTCACGATAGCAGGAAAGAATAATACCAAGCATGTATTTGATAAACGGCTTTGGATCGTTTTTATCCTCATGCCATCCGTAATCTGCCTTCTGCAGCGCATCGTAATATGCTTCTTTTGTGTCTGCGATTGCTTTTTCGATGCTGACATACTGGCCTACAAGGTATCCGCTTCTGTATAGCAGCAGAAGCGTCAGAAGTCTGCTCATCCTGCCGTTCCCATCGGTAAACGGATGAATGCACAGGAAATCCAGGATGAAGCACGGGATCAGAATGAGTTCATCAATAGATTCCTTTCCCAAAGATTCCTGATACTTCTCACAAATCATATTAACAGCGTCAGGTGTCTCAAATGGTTCTAATGGTTTGAAAAGAACGATCTTTTCACCATTTGGCAGAACCATATCGATTTCGTTTGGTGTTGTCTTGAACTGCCCGCCATAGGAAAGATTTGTATATTTCAGCAAGTCCCTGTGCATCTGAAGGATATAGTTGCTTCTGACGGGAATCATTTTGTAATTCTCATGAACCATGTTCAAAGCATTGCGGTACCCCAGGATTTCTTCTTCGTCCCTGTTTCGAGGCGTCGTTTTGTCTCCGATAAGCTGTTTCAGCCGCGATCCTGTTGTCACGATTCCCTCGATGCGGTTGGATGCTTCCGTGCTCTGTATCTTTGCAATTTCCGTCAATCGCTCCAGTTCCACCGGTTTCTGATGGAGGAACAGTTCCTGCTTGCCTTTATATTCGTGGATCTTCGATATGTAGGAGATGATCTCATTATCCCATGTCCTGTCGGCCAGTTTTGAATAATCAAATTCTCTCATTCACAATCAACTTCTTTCTCCCAAGCCTTCCATTTTTCTCCCAAATTATATGCTATATTGGGAGAAACGTCAACTGCTTTGGGAGATTTCAAGTCCTTAAGTTTATTCAATATACTTCAGTATATCCAGCGGTTCTTCCGCTGATGAGAAGCCATGGATCGTATCTCGTTTTTGCGGGTGTTGATTGGTATACCATTTCGCCTGAATGGCCCTGATTCCGGCTTCTTGAGCGCCAGCGAGCTCATTGCTGCCTCCGTCCCCCACAAAGAGGCAATCCTTTGGATCGACACCCAGGCGTTTGACGGTCTCTTCGTAGATGCAGGCATCCGGCTTTCTCATATGGACTTCATAGGACAAGACGACCGCATCAAATAGTTGGCATATTTCCGATTCTTTCAGGACTTGGACCTCTTCCGAGGAACAATTGCTCAGGATGGCTGTTCGTAATCCCATTCCTCTCAGGATCCTCAGAAGTTGAAACACCTGTGGATGCACATATTCAAAGCATGCGGATTTGGTCTTGATTCTGTGATCAATGATCCTGGATAATGATAGACGATCGACCGGTTTTGGGCATTTTTCACAGACATACAGAATAGAATCTTCAAAGCTTAAATCTCCCGTATATCTGTCTTGTTCTTTCTCCTCCCAGTAAACATCGAACTGTGCTCTTTCGATCCCCAGGTCTGCACAGATTTTACTCTTGGTGTATTTTTCGTGTCCCCACTCCGTGATCAGAGTCTCAAACAAATCGAAGATGACGGCTTTAACCTTCATAAGCATTCCTTAGGCATTTCTGCGATCAGTCGGCCGTTTCCACGGGCAGGGGATCGTGTACGTTGAAGGTGAGGACCTTTGTGGCGGTAATCATGACGGATTCCTGGTTGAAGAAAGTGCACACATCCCGGGCGATCTCGTATACCTTTTTCCGCGGTGTGCCGATCAGGGTGATCAGCAGTGTGTTCTCCTCCACCCAGGTGCCGTCCTCGTGGAAATATCCGCCTTCTATCACCTGCATCGAGAAGGCGGTCCGGTAGTTTTTACAGACATTTTTCAGGATCGACTTGTATTTCTCCGTGTCAAAACGCTGCTCATGGCTGTCCTTGTCGTGCAGGCCAACGTAGATCCGGGCTTCCAGCATGGTTTTAAACTCCTTCGTTTTCCGGAGAACGGACAGGCCACGCCCGCAGGGAAACGGACGTGGCCTGAATGCTCACCTGATATGGCTGTGTCTCTCCTGCAGGGACTGCACTTCGCTCTGGCCCTGCTGGACCGCGAGGATGCCCTTCGCGCTGGCAAGGGCGGCGGCGATGGTCGTGATATAGGGAACGCGGGACTTGATGCAGGCCTTGCGGATGTAGCTGTCGTCCGGACCGCGGCCGGCACCGATGGGCGTGTTGACAACAAGCTGAACCTTGCCATTCGTGATCATGTCGTAGCAGTCCGGGCGGCCCTCGTCGATCTTATAAACTTCTTCGACGGGGATATTATGGCTGATAAGCAGGGCTGCCGTGCCCGATGTCGACAAGATCTTGAATCCTGCTTTCACAAAGGTCTTTGCGACCTCCACAACCTCGGGTTTGTCCTTGTCGTTGACCGTGATCAGGACGGTGCCGCTCATCGGCAGGGCGGTCTTGGTAGCCTCCTCGGCCTTGAAGTATGCCTCACCGACCGTATCCGCGATGCCCAGCACCTCGCCGGTGGAGCGCATCTCGGGGCCGAGCAGCGGGTCGACTTCGGGGAACATGTTGAAGGGGAAGACGGCTTCCTTCACGCCGTAATGAGGGATGACCCGTTCTTTTAGGCCCTTCAGCGGGCTTTCCTTGCCCGTGAACTCGTCGGTGATGATTTCCGTGGCCAGGGGCACCATCGCGATGTTGCAGACCTTGGAGACCAGCGGCACAGTGCGGCTGGCACGCGGATTGGCCTCGAGGACGTAGACAACACCGTTCTCGATGGCGTACTGCATGTTCATCAGGCCGCGGACATGCATTTCGCGGGCGATCTTTTTCGTGTATTCCTTGATCGTCTTCAGCTGCTTCGGCGGGATGTTCTGGCTCGGGATAATGCAGGCGGAGTCGCCGGAGTGGACGCCCGCGAGCTCGATGTGCTCCATGACCGCGGGAACATAGGCGTCGTGGCCATCCGCGATGGCGTCGGCCTCGCACTCCATGGCATGGCGCAGGAAGCGGTCGATCAGGATCGGCCGGTCGGGGGTCACGCCCACGGCCGCCGCCATGTAGCCCTTCAGGCTCTCGTCGTTGTAAACGACTTCCATCCCGCGGCCGCCGAGAACGTAGCTGGGCCGTACCATGACCGGGTAGCCGATGCGGTCGGCGATCGCCTTCGCTTCCTCATAGTTCACGGCCATGCCGGACTCTGGCATCGGGATGCCAAGCTTGTCCATCATGGCGCGGAACAGGTCGCGGTCCTCCGCCATGTCGATGACGGACGGCGGCGTGCCGAGGATGCGGACACCGTTCTTTTCCAAAGAAGCCGACAGGTTCAGCGGGGTCTGGCCGCCAAACTGGGCGATGACACCGAGCGGTTGCTCGTGGCGGTAGATGGCCAGCACGTCTTCGAGTGTTAAGGGCTCGAAATAGAGCTTGTCGGAAGTGTCATAATCCGTAGAGACGGTCTCCGGGTTGCAGTTGACGATGATCGTGGCAAAGCCGGCCTTGCGCAGGGCTTTCGCTGCGTGCACGCAGCAGTAGTCAAACTCGATGCCCTGGCCGATGCGGTTCGGGCCGCCGCCGAGGATCATGATCTTCTGCTTCTCCGGCATCGGCGGGGTGGCCTTGGCCGGATGATAGGTCGAGTAGTAATAGGCGCTGTCCGGAGTACCGCTGACATGCACGCCTTCCCAGGCTTCGGTGATCCCGGCGTTTTCGCGCACTTCGCGGATATCATCTTCCGCGACATCAAGGATCTGGCTCAGGTACTTGTCGGAGAAACCGTCGAGCTTCGCCTGGCGTAAGGTTTCGATCGGGGGTATATTCCCCTTATACTTGAGAAGTTCTTCTTCCTCTTCCACTAATTCCTTCATCTGTTCGAGGAAGTAGGGCTTGATCGCCGTCAGTTTATAGAGTTCTTCAACAGTCGCGCCTTTGCGAAGGGCTTCGTACATCACGAACTGCCTCTGGCTGGTGGGGAAGCGGAGGAGCTTCAGGAGCTCTTCCTTGCTCTTCTCGTGGAAGTCCTTTGCCCAGCCGAGGCCGTAGCGACCCTGTTCGAGCGAGCGGATGGCCTTCTGGAAGGCTTCCTTGTAGGTCTTGCCAATGGACATGACCTCGCCGACAGCGCGCATTTGGGTGCCGAGCTTGTCCTCCACCCCCTTGAACTTCTCAAAGGCCCAACGGGCAAACTTGATGACCACATAATCGCCGTCAGGGACATACTTGTCGAGGGTTCCGTATTTGCCGCAGGGGATCTCGTCGAGGGTCAGGCCGGAGGCCAGCATGGCAGAGACCAGGGCGATCGGGAAGCCCGTGGCCTTCGACGCCAGGGCAGAGGAGCGCGACGTGCGCGGGTTGATCTCGATGACGATGATGCGGCCAGTCTGGGTGTTCCGGGCAAACTGCACGTTCGTGCCGCCGATGACCTGCACCTCGTCTACGATGCGGTAGGCCTGGCGCTGGAGTTCCTTCTGCACGTCTTCCGGGATTGTCAGCATCGGCGCGGAACAGAAGGAGTCGCCGGTGTGCACGCCCAGCGGGTCGATGTTCTCGATAAAGCAGACGGTGATCATCTGACCCTTGGCATCGCGGACGACCTCGAGCTCCAGTTCTTCCCAGCCGAGGACGCTCTCCTCGACCAGCACCTGGCCGACGAGGGAGGCCTGCAGGCCGCGGGCACAGACGGTTTTCAGTTCTTCGGTGTTATAAACCAGGCCGCCGCCGGCACCGCCCATCGTGTAGGCGGGGCGAAGGACGACCGGGTAGCCGAGGGTATCGGCGATCTTCAGGGCTTCGTCCACCGAGTAGGCCACTTCACTGCGGGCCATCTCGATGCCGAGCTTGTTCATGGTCTTCTTGAACTCGATCCGGTCCTCACCGCGCTGGATGGCATCCACCTGCACGCCGATGACCTTCACGCCGTACTTGTCGAGGATCCCGTTCTCATGGAGCTCGGAGCACAGGTTCAGGCCGCTCTGGCCGCCGAGATTCGGCAGGATGGCGTCGGGGCGCTCCTTGGCGATGATCTGCTCCAGCCGCTGGACGTTCAGGGGCTCGATGTAGGTCACGTCGGCAATGCCCGGGTCCGTCATGATCGTGGCCGGGTTGGAATTCACCAGCACGATCTCATATCCCAGCTGCCGCAGCGCCTTGCATGCCTGGGTGCCGGAATAGTCGAATTCGCAGGCCTGGCCGATAATGATCGGGCCGGAGCCGATGATCAGTACTTTGCGGATGTCTGTTCTCTTGCCCATGCGCTTCACCCTCGTTTCTGTCCGTGGGAAAACAGGTCGCCTCTGTGCGGCCCGTCGGCTATTATACCAATTCACGGGCTCATGCACAAGCTAAAAGTGAAAAGGATTTGTTCTGGTTTGGTTTTTCCGGGATGTACAGACAGAAAAGCACCCACGGCCTTCTGAAAGCCGCGGGTGTATGGATTCGGTTGAATTACTTCTTGATGTAGAGGTAGTCGCCGGCGTAGATCTTGTTCTTGTCGGTGATCTTGGGGTTCCACTTCAGAAGGTCATTGATGGAGCATTTGTGGTTCTTGGCGATCCGGGTCAGGTTGTCACCCTTCTGAATCTGATAGATGGTGAAGCCGGCCTTCTCCGCGGGGCGCTTGTAGCCGCCGCCGATCTTATCCAGTTCTTCCAGGGACAGTTCAATGGCATTGTTCTCGATTTCAGACATGGTAGTGTCTCCTTTCAATTCTTCAGCTTTACGCTGTGTCTTTATTTTCCGTGGAGTTTCCTCCCGCAGACCGGTGTTGTTTTCCGTCCTGCACTTATTGATACGCAGGATTCCGGAGGGTGGCAGTTCCTAAAGTCATTTTCCTGAAGTTTTTTCGGCGCTTTTCCGAGAATCACTCTGCCGGCACAAAGTCCGTCTTGCTCAGGAAGTCAATGGTTCAGTTCGCTTCCACAAAGTCCAGGTCGCTCAGGAAGTCCACGCACATCTGGATCTGCGCTTCGGTCAGTTCCTGGTTCGCCGCGTCGGGGTTGGGGGTCATGAGGAATTCGATGAAATAGCCCCTGTACACCGTCAGGATGTCCACGAAGTCAGTGTCGTCGCCGGTCTCACGGGCTACCAGCAGCTTCGTGCCGTAGGCGGTCTCGCGATAACCGATCTCGACATCGTTCATCTCGGTGAAGGTCTCCTCCAGCAGCTTCAGGTCCTCTTCGCCCAGGTCGTTGAGACGCGGCACGTCGGAATAGAGCTCGTTGAAAGCAATGGTGAGGCTGAGCACGGGCTTCTGTGTGTCCTCGGGGGTGATGGTCGCAAAGATCTTGCTGCCCATGGCGTTGATGGTCTGCATCTTGTAGCCGTCCGGCAGCCTGCACTGCAGCGTGAACGCGCCGTTGACGTTCAGGCGGCCCAGCTGCTGCTTTTCCTCGGGTACAGGCGTGGCCATCACGGTGATAAAGTTCTTATGGATGTAACCCGTCTTGCCGGTCGCAAGGTCAACAGCCTGGTACCAGTCCTTGGTCTGGCCGATCAGCTTCAGCTCATGGCCGTCCTGCAGGGTGCCGATCTTGTCCGCCGCCGTGCTGGGGCCGGAACGGAAGTTGGTCCAGCCGGAAGTGCGGTTCGCGCGGACGACCGCCATCAGGGGCTGGTCAAAGATCTCAGCCGAGGCCAGTTCCTTGTTCATCTGCTCCAGGTCGCGGGTGCGCTGTTCGGCTTCCTTCTGCTTGCTGGATTTGCCGGGCTTCTTGTCCACCAAGAAGCGGTTCATGACGTAACCGACGCCGTCGGGGCCCTTCTTGTAACGGATGACGCTCCAGTCGGTGTTGATCACAACATAGCCTTCCACGATCACTTCCGCACCGTACTCGAGCTTCCCGATCACGTTGCCGTCCCGAACCATCGGCTCGCTGCGAACGTTCAGGGTGCCGCCGTTCTCGGTGTAGACATACATGGTCTTGGGCCACTCGTTGGGGTCGTTAATGATCTGCTCAATGTAGTTGTCGCCCATCGGCGGTTCTGACTGTTCCTCGGCGGGTGTCTCCTGGCCCTCTGCGGGATTCCCGGCGGGTTCTTCCCCGTTATTTTCGTTGATTGTCTCTGCAGGGTTCTCCTGCGGCGGCTGCTCCTCTTCGCCCTCCGCCAGCGCGGCGGGGATCAGGGACAGAGCCATCAGGATCGCAAGAATCAGGGCAACAAGGCGTTTGCTCACGGTGATATCCTCCTTACGTTTGGGGTTTCGGTTCCGGCGCCCGTATCCGGGCACTTCCGGAACCATACTTTATGATTATACCACACGTTTCCGAAATGTTAAAGATGATTTCAGAACTTTTAACAATTGCGTCATCGGTCTGTCCCGGAAACGGCGGCCTTCCATCCGCGGGGATGAGGTTTCCCTCACCCCGCACGCAGAGAATATCACCGTCTTTGTCACAGAAGTGTCACAGAAAACTGTGTTTTCTGTTTGATCATTTTTCTGTTTATCTGGACCGAAAATCTTTCTCAATATTCTTTTTCCAGTCCCGGCTCAGCGGCGCATGGGCCCGGACGGTGCACATGGCCTCACTGACCTCGGCGTAATTCAGCGCCTGTCCCTTTTTGTCGTTGTGGAATGTGACCGCCCGGTCCTCCGCGATTCCGAAATGCGCCGCCGTCTCAACGGCATCGATGTTGGCGCCCAGGAACAGGAACTCCCAGCCGTACTTTGCCTTCTGGCGTTCGACCATGGCCTTCACCTGGTTGCTGGTGTACTGGCGGCTGGCGTTCTCCATTCCGTCTGTGGAGATCACAAAGATCGTTTTCTCCGGCCGGTCCTCCTCCCGGGCATACTTGTGGACGTTCCCGATGTGGTGGATCGCCCCGCCGATGGCGTCGATCAGCGCCGTGCAGCCGCCGACGAAATACTGCCAGTCCGTCATCGGCTCGATCTTCCGCAGGTCGACGCGGTCGTGGATCACAACACTCCGGTCAGAGAACAGCACCGTCGAGACCAGGGCCTCGCCGTCGACCTTCTTCTGCCGCTCGATCATGCCGTTGAAACCACCGATCGTGTCCGCCTCCAGGCCCGCCATGGATCCGCTCTTGTCGAGGATGAAAACCATTTCCGTCAGATTCTTCTTCATAACAAATCCCTCCGGTTTTTGATGATTGCCGGGTCAGCCGGCAACGTCATCCTATCCGAAAACCGGAGGGGTGTGGTCGCATGGGAGGCGACAAATTAAGTCCAGAGTTTCATTGCTTTGGTGGTTGTTTTTCAACAGACTGTTCGTTCTTAAAGTGTCCTTCCTCAATACCATATTGGACTAAAAAATCAAACGCGCATTTACCCGTTTTGTTTTGTTCAAATAAACCTTGATCCTTCTCTACACAACGGCATATAAATGCAAGTTGGTCGAAAGACCTTTTGTTGATTACACCGATGATCAAAGAAAGTAATGCTGTGTTCCCATATTTCCTGTCTTTCTGTGCTAAATCAACACCTCGTTCCAAAAGTAAGTTTCCTATTGTAATTGCCTGGCTGTCTTTCAAGTGCGAAGCAAGATAATGAAACTCATTCCATCCTTCTTTTGTGACAACATTAATGGGTGTATCAATGTCAATTAAATAGTTTGCAATTTCATAGTTGTTATATGCTATGGCAAGTTCAAACATACTTGAGTCGTTTTCAAATCGGATTTGATGGAGCTGTTGTTTATTGAGATTATCGGCTTCTATTTGTGCTAAAAGATCCTTCAATTTGTTAAAAGCAACAATCGTATAATATTTCCGTGTGTCAATCATTCTGCACCTCTCGACTCACTCAAATTTGTGAGACATGTTGGTATGAGGTAGTTCTGGCCTGATAATACTGGGTTATCCCCCTCTTGTGTGGTCTTGCGATGTATTCTAAAACGATGGGATACATTTGTCATCCTAAAACCAGTTCAACTAATCCCCGATCCCAGCAGCGGCATGTCATATTCAAACAGCACGCAATTGATCTCATAGACATCATAGTTCCGGTTTTGGATAAAATATTCGAGGATGATGTCAAACTTACTGCTGTGCGTCAGGGCAAAACCGGCTTTCTGGAGGAGGTTCCGTGTCTCGGGCAGGGAGAGCTTCAGCGCAACCGCAAACGCACAGGCTGTCGGTTTACTGGGCTTATAGGTCGGGTTTGAACGGATCTTGCTGAACAGCTTGCGGTCCACATTGGCTCGCTTGTAGCACTGGATATCCGTCATGCCTTTCTCGTCAATTAAACGGAGCAATGCTTCCGAAAAGCCCTCATCCGTTTTCTTGAGCAGTTCATCGAGATCCTTCGGCGCAGCAGTGTCCGCAACAGCACAGGGCATTGGCATTTCCATCCGACGGGCTTTCGGCACAGCCATGAGCTTTTCATCAAAAGCCTGGGCTTCGCTTTCCGCTTCCCGCCACATCGCGGCCCTGTAATCCCGGAGGTTTTTCCGGTCATGGGCGTCGGCATAGACATCATCGATGTATTCCTGCACATCCCGGAACAGCTTTTGACTGATCCGGAACGACTGCCGTCCAAAGACAACAAGGTATACCGCCATGTCATGGTCCGTCAGAAACGCACGGATGCTCTCCACCGCCACGGACATGGCCTGGTCCGCCGGATACCCGTACGCGCCGGCGGATATCATCGGGAACGCGATCGATTCACACTTGTGTGCCAACGCCAGCTCCAGCGAATTGCGGTAACACGCTTTCAAGAGCTCTTCCTCGCCGTTCTGCCCGCCGTGCCAGATGGGTCCCACCGTGTGGATGACATACTTCGCCGGCAGATCATAGCCTTTTGTGATCTTTGCCTCGCCGGTCTCGCACCCGTTCAGTTTCCGGCAGGCTTCCAGCAGTTTCGGCCCGGCCGCCGTATGGATCGCACCGTCCACCCCGCCGCCTCCGAGCAGGGATTTGTTCGCCGCGTTGACGATCGCATCAACTTTCATGCGCGTGATATCATTTCGGACAATTTCAAAGGGCAATAAGATCAACTCCTTATTATCTTGGAACGTTCGTCTAACAAAGACAGCATCTGTATTCTATCATTGATCCAAAGAGATCGCAATCATCCTACAAAAAGAATTCATCTTTCCTGCAATCGGCGGATGGCTTTTCTGGTTGATCGGCGATACAATCATCGCAACGGGTCTGTCCCGACACTCTATGATTCAGGAGGAATGAACCATGGCAAGCGTATCCCTGCAGCACATTTACAAGGTATACCAGGGCGGTGTCACCGCTGTTTCCGACTTCTGCCTTGACATTGAAGACAAGGAATTCATCGTGCTCGTCGGCCCCTCCGGCTGCGGCAAATCCACCACCCTGCGCATGGTCGCCGGTCTGGAAGAAATCTCCGACGGTGAACTCTATATCGGCGACAAGCTGGTCAACGACGTGGCCCCCAAGGACCGCGACATCGCCATGGTGTTCCAGAACTACGCCCTGTATCCCCACATGACCGTGTATGACAACATGGCCTTTGGTCTGAAGCTCCGCAAGACCCCCAAGGATGAGATCAAGCGCCGCGTGGAAGAGGCCGCCCGCATCCTGGACATCTCCCACCTGCTCAACCGCAAGCCGAAGGCTCTTTCCGGCGGCCAGCGCCAGCGCGTGGCCCTCGGCCGTGCCATCGTCCGTGAGCCCCTGGTCTTCCTCTTCGACGAGCCGCTGTCCAACCTGGACGCCAAGCTGCGCGTTGCCATGAGAACCGAGATCACCAAGCTCCACAACCGCCTGGAGACCACCTTCATCTACGTTACCCACGACCAGACCGAGGCTATGACCATGGCCAGCCGCATCGTCGTCATGAAGGACGGCGTCGTGCAGCAGGTGGATACGCCCCAGAACCTGTATGACTATCCGATCAACGAGTTCGTGGCCGGCTTCATCGGCAGCCCGCAGATGAACTTCTTCAATGTCACCCTCAAGCGCGAGGGCCAGGACATCGTAGCCGTCTTCGGCGACGACGCCCAGACCAACCGGATCGTCATCCCGAGCTACAAGGTCGAGAAGTTCACCGACGAATCCATCGTGGGCAAGGAAGTCGTCATGGGCATCCGTCCCGAGGACATCGACGACAGCGCCGAAGCCCTGCAGAAGTTCCCGGACGCCACCATCAAGGTCAACGTGGAAGTCACCGAGCAGATGGGCTCCGAGACCTACCTGTACCTGACCACAGCCGGCAAGAACGGCAACATCATCGCGCGCGTCGATCCCCGTACGCCAAGCCGCCGCGGCGACCAGATCAATGTGGCCTTCGACGTGGAGCACCTGCACTTCTTCGACAAGGACACCGAAGTCACCCTGCTCAACCGGTAATACTGATTCCAGAGAGCTGCCTGTGCGCGGCTCTCTGGTTTTTTCGGATTTTGCTTGCAATGTTTGTCAATTTGTCGTATAATGCATCCTGTACTCACAGTAATGTTCGCCTTTTCCACGGAGGAAGCAATGAAAGAGCTCAGGGAAGCCATTGAGAAGTTCGGAATCGGGATCGGGGACAATATCGTCAAAGTCGACAGTTTCCTTAACCACCGTATCGACACAGGCCTCTCACAAAAGATGGGGGAAGACATCGCGGCGCATTTTGCCGGGCGGGAGATCGATCTCGTGCTCACCGTGGAAGCCAGCGGGATCGCGGTGGCCATCATGGCTGCCCATGCCCTCGGGAATATTCCGGTGGTCTTCGCCAAAAAGAGCCAGTCCCTGAACGTGGGACCGGACGTGTATATCGCCCAGGTCTACTCTTTCACCCATGAAGTGATGAACACCGTCCGCGTCAGCCGGGCCTACCTGCCGAAGGGCTCCCGCGTACTGATGGTGGACGATTTCCTAGCCAACGGCGCCGCCATGGAGGGCATGCGCGAGATCCTGCGCCAGGCGGAATGCGAACTGGTCGGCGCGGCGGTCTGCATCGAAAAAGGCTTCCAGGCCGGCGGCAACCGGCTTCGTGCCGAGGGCGTGGATCTCTACTCCCTTGCCATTGTGGACGGCATCGACCACGGCCGCATCATCCTGCGGGACGACTGATCCCGCACCCCGGAGAACGGGAAGGGCCGCGCCATCCGGCAGCGGGACCCCTCCGGGTGTCAAACCGAATACGTGGATCGCGGCGACCTTGTCCGTTCGGCTGCCCGCACAGCCGGCCGGGCGACTGGAGCTGCAATCCATGTATTTTTCTTTGATGATAAGGGAAAGGAAGAGTGTTTATGAAAATCGTTGTGATGGACGCCCAAGGCGGCGGCCTCGGCCGCATGCTCGTGGAACAGCTCAAAAAGGCCCTCCCGGACCAACCGGTCCTGGCCGTCGGCACCAACGCCGCTGCCACCGCCAACATGCTCAAGGGCGGCGCAGACCAGGCCGCCACCGGCGAGAATGCCGTCCGGGTCAACGCCCGGGACGCAGACCTGATCCTGGCTCCCATCGGGATGCTCCTGTGCGACGGCATGCTCGGCGAGGTCACCGCTGCCATGGCCCTGGCCATCGGACGCTCCCCCGCCCACAAGATCCTGATCCCCACCGCACGCTGCGGGATCCACGTCGCCGGCACAGAATCCCACACCATGGCAGAGCTGGCCGCACAAGCAGCAGCTGAAGCCCAACGGATTATTCGCCAAGAAATCTGATCAAGCAAAAACAGGCCGGATTGATCACTGTTCCGACCTGTTTTTGCATTCATATCTTTCTTTACTTCGCCCAGGATTCCTTTAGCGCATTGTACTGCATGCCCTGACGGAGCTTGTCCGCATCCCCACCAAGCATTTCCACCAGGCGATAGGCAAATGGCAGCGTGGTCCCCGGACCACGGCTGGTGATCAGGTTCCCGTCCACCACGACGCACTCTTCGGTCTGGCGGTTGTCGTCCACATAGTCCGCATCGGCGAACAACTTCTGGTACTTCTCGCCGGGATAGGAAGTCAAACGCCGTCCGGTCGAAACACCCGCCCGGGCCAGCACCTGCGGGGCGGCGCAGATTGCAGCCACGAACTTCTCCGGATTCGCGGCAAAGCGCTGCACCCACGCGATAACGGTTTCGCTGTCCCGCAGGGTATCCGCTCCGGGCAGGCCGCCGGGGAGAACGACCATGTCATAGCTGTCGGGATCGATTTCCTCGATCTTCTTATCCGGAAGAACACGGATTCCGTGCGACCCCGTCGCTGTTTCACCCTGCATCGACACCCCGTCGCAGGTAAAGCCCGCGCGGCGCAGGATGTCGATGACAAAGAGCGCCTCGCCCTCTTCGAATCCGTCGGCCAGAAGCACTGCGATGTTTTTGCTCATGGTGGTTTCCTCCTTTATCTCTACTGGATTTCCTCCAGCAATTTGACTCCCATCACCGTTGCCGGGATGCGGTAGGATGGCGGCAGATTGGACAGAATCACGACAGCGGTCTGGGTTTCCTGGCAGAAGCCGAGATAGCAGTTGTAGTCATCCGTTCCCCCGTTGTGCCAGATAAATCCGCGTTCCGTGTCGATGATCCACGCCATACTGATCTCATCCATACGGATGCCCATTTTCTGGTAGCTCTCGGAGGCAGCATTGATCTCCCGGAGCGGTTCGTGCATCAGCGAGAAGAGCTGGTTTTCCGGATCAAGCTGCATCTGCGCATAGGCGAGCATATCGTCGATATTCGATTTCAATCCGCCAGCAGCAATATACGCATCTGTTTGATTCCAGATCCAGTTCTTTCCGAGATCCCCGCTTTCTGTTGTGAACTCCGTATGTTTCAATCCGAGAACTTCTTTCGCAAAACGATTGACAATTTCAGGGCACTCTGCTTGGTAAATGACCTTCACGACCTTCCCCAGCACCGCATATCCGAAATTCGAGTATTCGTAGGGATAGGTCTCTTCTGAGACAGGCGTATTGACAACCCGGTTCGCAATCATTTCGTCCGTGATGCCGTGATAGATATTCCGATCCGACAGATAATTCAGGACCATTGGAGATTCAAAGTACCAGCCTTTATACCCTGAAGTGTGCGTCAGCAATTCCTCGATCGTCGGGTATGTTTCGTTTTCGGGAAGCCCGAGATATCCTGCAATCGTTTGTGTGTCTCCCAGAGGGATCCTGGCCTCCAAATAAGCGTTCGCTACCAGCGCTGCTGTGAAGGTTTTCGTCAACGAACCGATCTCATAAGTGTGTGGCACATGTTCGAGCTCTTTTCCGTTATCACCGTAGACTTTATAGGAAGCTTCTCCGTTTTTGATGACACCAACCGTGATGACCGCGTCGGGATTGCCGCCTGTGGTGTAGCGGAGCATCTCGTCAAAAGTCAGGTCGGGCAGTTTTTCCATCTGCGATTGGCCATACAGGGCATATCCGAAGAACGCCAGGACGATCACCGCAGCCAGGGGTACAAAGAACTTCCAGGTTTTCAGGCCGAAATAGCGGCAGACCTTTTTCTTATAGGCAATGTATTTTTCTCCGAAAACCGATGGAAGGTATTTCTCTTCCTGCAGGATCTGCAAGTGAAGCATCACGATCGCCCACAGCGTGACGATGAGCAGCAACCAATTGAAGAACATCAGCAAAATGCCGATGTAGACAAGGTCAAACCCGAGGAATGCCGGATTCCGGCTGATGCGGAAGATGCCACGATGGACGAACTTCGTCTCGTCATGCTCCGCGATCCCGGCGCGCCAGGAATCGGCCATGGTGAGGACAGCGGTGATAAAGAACGCGACACCGAGGATCCCGAGAACCATACCGACGGTTTTTCCGGAATAGCGAAGGACAGAATGCCCGGTAATGATACTGTAAACTTCTGCGACAACCACACAGATCGTAGCAATCTTCATCACGATCTCGATCCGGCGGCGTTTTCTGTCGGACTTTTCCTTTCCGATCTGGTCGGTCCGGATACCCTGCTTCCGCTGGGAAAGCATCTTGCCGAAATAGACAGCATAGAATGCTGCCAGAATAGCCAGAGCTATGATCTGATAACGGTTCATTCTGGATCTCCGTCCTCCAGGGATTCTACTGCGCTCAGCCTCCGCCGGATGGCCTGTGTCCGGCTGAACGCAGTGTCCATCGACTCACTGGCCTGCTGCAGGTGCTGTCTGGTTTTCTCAAGCGTTTCCGCAAACTTTCCAAAATCGCCCTTGACCTCAGTCAGCAGCCGCCAGACCTCGCCGGAGCGCTGCTCAATCGCCAGCGTCCGGAAGCCCATCTGCAAAGCGTTGAGAAGGGCGGCGAACGTCGAGGGCCCCGCCACCACCACACGATGGTCACGCTGCAGCTGCTCGGTCAGACCCGGTTCACGCACAGCCTCGGCATAGAGTCCTTCCACCGGCAGGAACATCACTGCGAAGTCTGTGGAATAAGGTGGCTGGATATACTTGCCCGCGATGCGCTTCGCCTCGGTTTTCAGGCGGGTACATAAAGCCTTCCGGGCTGCTTCTGTAGCCGGAGCCGTATCCGCCTCCTGCAGCCGCAGCCAGTCTTCCTGCGGGAACTTGGAGTCAACCGGCAGCCAGAGCTCGCTCCCGTCCTTCGCTGGCAGGCGGATCGCAAACTCCACGCGCTCTCCGCTTCCTGGAACGACCTCCACATTGGTGCCATACTGCCCGGGTGCCAGCATCTCCGCCAGCAGATTCCCGAGCTGAATCTCGCCCCACACGCCGCGCGTCTTGACATTGGTCAGCACTTTTTTCAGGTCACCGACCCCCGCCGCCAGCGTTCGCATCTCGCCAAGGCCCTTCCAAACCTGCTCCAGCCGCTGTGAAACCTGCCCGAAGCTTTCCGTCAGCCGCTTGTCAAGGGATTCTGTCAACTTATCATCCACGGTGCGGCGCATCTGGTTCAGCTGCTCGCTGTTCTCCTGCCGGAGCTGGTTGATGGACGCCGTCACGCTCTGCCGCAGCTGTTCCATGCGGGTATCCATCTGGCCCATTGTTTCGATCATGGAAGCCAGATGCCCCTGCTGCGCGGAGCCGAGCTGGGCCTGCGCAGCCGATGCGTCCCGCAGCGCCTGGCGGAGTTCGTCCTCCTCGTGCTCCAGGGCATCCAGCAGTTCGTCCGCCACCTGGTTGATCAGTTCCGTTTGCCGCGCCCGCTCATGATCAGCCCGACTGCGATTGCGAAGCGAAAAGACCAGCAGCGCAATCAGCAGCCCGACCGCAGTGCAAAGCAGAAGCACCGAAACCAGTTCAAACGCGGTCACAGTTTTGCCCTCGCAGCGTCGATCGCCGCCTGGACCATCGCCGGTGCCGGGCCACCGGGGATCGCGCGGCGCTCCACGCAGGCCTTCAGGCTCATGGCCTCGTAGACATCCGTGTCAAAGGCCGGATGGAAGCCCTGTAGCTCCTCCAATGTAAGGTCGTTCAGCGCCTTATCGCGATCGAGGCAGTACGCCACGGCCTGTCCCACTACCCGGTGAGCGTCCCGGAACGCCACGCCATGCCGTACGAGATAGTCCGCGCAATCCGTCGCGTTGGCAAAGCCACCCGCCGCACCGCGCTCCATTACGTCCTTGCGGAAGGTCAGCGTCCGCAGCATCGCAGTAAAGACCGTCAGGCACTTGACGAGCGTATCGCGCGCGTCGAAGAAGCCTTCCTTGTCCTCCTGCATATCCTTGTTGTAGGCCAAAGGCAGGCCTTTCATGACCGTCAGCAAGGCCATGAGTTCACCGTAAACGCGTCCTGTTTTTCCCCGGATCAGTTCCGCCACATCGGGGTTCTTTTTCTGCGGCATGATCGAGGAACCCGTGGAGTAGGCATCATCCATCGTGACAAAGCGGAACTCCGACGTGGACCACAGGATCAGTTCCTCGCAGAAGCGGCTCAGGTGCATCATCGTGACGGAAGCTGCGTGCAGCCAGTCCAGAAGATAATCCCGGTCGCTGACGCCGTCCAGGCTGTTCTGCGTGACGGCGGAGAAGCCAAGCAGTTCCGCGACGCGCTCGCGGTTCAGCGGATAGGTGGTCGCCGCCAGCGCACCGGAGCCAAGCGGCATCACGTCCGCGGCCTCCTCCGCCCAGCTAAAACGTTCCCTGTCTCGCAAAAACATCTGCACATAGGCCAACAGGTGATGCGCCAGGGTGATGGGCTGGGCCTTTTGCATGTGCGTATAGCCCGGCATGACGGTGTGCAGATTGTCCTGTGCAATATCGAGTAACGCCGTCAGCAGGTCTGTCAGGATCTCCTGCATCTCACCGGCGGTCTCCTTGGCGTACATGTGCATGTCCAGGGCTACCTGATCATTGCGGCTGCGCCCGGTGTGCAGGCGTTTACCGGCCTCGCCGATGCGCTGGGTGAGGATCGTCTCCACGTTCATGTGGATATCCTCGGCGTCGACCAGCCATTCGATCTTCCCAGCCTGTGCATCCGCGAGTATCCCCTTCAGCCCTTCCACGATGGCATCCGCATCTTCCTTCGGGATGATCCCCTGCTCGCCGAGCATGGTCGCGTGCGCGATCGAGCCCCGGATGTCCTGGGCATAAAGGCGTTTGTCAAAGGAAATGGACGAGTTGAAGTCGTCCACCAGCCCGTCCGTCGCCTTGCTGAAGCGTCCGCCCCAAAGTTTCATGCGGTTTGCCCTCCTTGTGTGATTCTCATTCACTGACTCTTGTCCAGGATTCAAAATGTCCGTCGTCAAAGCGAATCGTCAGGATATCCCCTTCGAGGGACCAGATCCCCTGGCCGCCTCCCGCTTCGATTCTGTTGCCTTCGGTATGGATGCTGTCGTCAAAAGACCACTCGCTACCGTCCGCCGGGTACACGGTAACCAAGACGTTCCCAATCAGCGGGGTGATCGTGTAAACCAGTTCGTAGTCTTTGTCCCCATAGTTGTATGGCAGCGCGTCATATGCCGTCAACCGCCAGCTACCGCCCAGGACGGGATCCGTTACGCCCTCGCTCAGCCACAGCGCGAAGATGATTGCTCCCGTCAGCAGCACGAGGGCCAGCCCGATTCCGATGATCTTCTTTGCCATTTCTTTCTCCTCTGGACTCGGCGCCGACACTCTTCATCCCAGATAATCCGCCCAAGCTCCTTCCGGCTCATCCCTTCCCGTCAGCGCTCCCTGATCCGAAAGTCCCGGAAAATCCAGCTGCCTTAAGGCTTCGTACAACACCACCGCTACGGAGTTGGAAAGATTCAGGCTCCGCGCTTCTTCCCGCATGGGGATGCGGATGCAGCGGTCGTACTCCTTCGCCAGAAGATTCTCGGGAAGCCCGCGGGTTTCTTTGCCGAAGACCAGGAAATCCCCATCGTGGTATTCCGCCGCGGTATGACTCCTTGGCGCCTTGGTGGAAGCGAACCAGCACCGCGCAACGGGATTCTTCCGGAAGAAATCCGCCAGATCGTCATAGACGTGATACTTCATCAGGAACCAGTAATCCAGCCCCGCCCGCCGCATGTAGCGGTCATCGAGGGAGAAACCCAGAGGTTTCACCAGGTGCAGTTCTGCCCCCGTCGCAGCACAGGTACGGGCGATGTTGCCGGTGTTCTGGGGGATTTCGGGTTCGACGAGGACGATGTTGAACGCCATCTTATGCCTCCGCCTCCAGCGCTTCCCACGCCTCATACAGCCTTGCGACTTCTTCCTTCTGCCGCTGATACTGCTTGGTGAGTTCCGTGGCTTTTCCGGCGTCATTCCAGATCGAAGGATCGGCCAGGATTTGTTCAAGGCGGTCCGCTTCCTTTTCTGCGTTTACGACGGCTTCCTCCGCTTGCTTCAGGCGCAGGCGGCGCTCCTTGTCACGAGCTTCGGCTTCCTTGGCCTTGCGCTTCTCCTTGTCCTGCTGGGTACGGGTCATCAACGGGCCGTCGCCGTCCGGGGGGAGTTCGCGCGTGATCTTCTCGTAGTAGTCGTCGTAATTGCCAAGATATTCGTCGATGCCGTTCGGCGTCAGCACAAGCACCTTCTCGGCAAAGCGGTTGATGAAGTAGCGATCATGGCTGATCGCGAGGATCGTTCCGGGAAAATCCTGCAGCGCCTGTTCGAGCACCTCGCGGCTGTCCATGTCAAGGTGGTTGGTCGGCTCGTCGAGAAGAAGCAGGTTGTCCTTGTGCAGCATAAGCTTGGTCAGCGCAACGCGGCCTTTCTCGCCGCCGGAGAGGGTTCCCACCGGCATCAGGACTTCATCCCCGGTGAAGAGGAATAGTCCCAGCGCGCCGCGGACTTCTGTCTGGTCGAGACGGCGGAAGTCGTCCCAGACTTCATCAAGGACCGTTTTTGCGTCATGGAGCTTTGCCTGGTGCTGGTCGTAATAGCCCAGGTCGACACCTGTGCCGAAGCGGATCATGCCGCCGTCGGCTTTCTCCTCCCCCACGATAATGCGCATCAGGGTGGTCTTGCCCACGCCGTTTGCCCCGATCAGGGCACAGCGATCACCGGCACGCAGATGAAGCTTTACATGATCAAAGAGCTGGTGTCCGTCATAGCCTTTCTTCAGTTCTTCCGCCATCAGCACATCGTCGCCGGTACGTCGCCGGGTCTCAAAGCGGAAGCGGATGGCGCTCTCGTCTGTGGGTTTCTCAAGGCGTTCGATCTTCTCGAGCCGTTTTTCGCGGCTTTCCGCCGCACGGATGCTTTTCTCGCGATTGAAAGATTTGTACCGGGCAATGATGGCTTCCTGGCGCGCGATCTCCTTCTGCTGGAGCTGATACGCCTTCATGCGGATTTCAAAGCGTTCCGCCCGCTGGGTATTGTAAGATGTATAGTTGCCGTCGTAGCACTCGATCCGCCCGAAGAGAAGTTCCGCCATCCGGGAACAGACATGATCCATGAAATAGCGGTCGTGGCTGATGAGGAGCACCGCACCTTTCCAGGTTTGCAGATAATTCTCCAGCCAGGCCACACTCGGCAGGTCCAGGTGGTTGGTGGGCTCGTCGAGGAGCAGTACGTCCGGCTCGGTCAGGAGCATCCGGCCCAGGCAGAGCCGGGTCTTTTCCCCGCCGGAGAGCAGGGCCGCCCGCTGGTTCTGCTGTTCCTTGCGGAAACCCAGACCTGCCAGCACGCCCTGCACGGTCGACCGCCAGCCGTAACCGTTGGCGCGCTCAAAGTCACGGGTCAGCTGATCATAGGCACTCCCGAGGCGATGCAGGAGCGTCTCATCATTGGCCGCCTTCGCCATCTCTTGTTCCATATCCCGCAGGCGGTTTTCCATCGCCACCACGGGCGCAAACACACTTTCGAGTTCTTCCAGCACTGTTCGATCCGGGTCAACCTCACCCTGTTGGGCCAGGTAACCGAAGCGCAGGCCCTTTTGCATGGTAATCGTTCCGGCGTCCGAAGTCTCCAGCCCTGCAATGATCTTCATCAGCGTCGACTTTCCGCTGCCGTTGACCCCTACCAGACCCATCCGTTCCCCGTCCTGCAGGGTAAACGAAACCTCCCGCAGCACCTCATTGGTACCGAAGGACTTTTTCACGCCCTGCAGAGAGAGAAGAATCATAGATAACTCCTTATGACTTATTCACCGACCGAGTATACCGCTCCCACCCGGTCCCGGTAAGCAATGTCGATACAAATATCCTTGCCCAGTTCCATGCCTTCGATTTCGCAGCGGGTTTCCGTTGTGGTGAGGGCCAGGCGCGGGGTGTTATTCTCGCCGGAGAGATGGCCGAGGATCAGGTTGTGCACGCCGGTCTCGCGCAGCTGGACGGCCGCCTCGGCGCAGGCATCGTTGGAGAGATGGCCGTGACGGCCAAGGATGCGCCGCTTCAGCGCTTGGGAATAATGGTCATTGGCCATGAGCATATCCGGGTCGTGGTTGGATTCCAGCAGCACGAGATCCGCTCCGCCGATGCGATTCAGCATCTCTTTGGGGAAGTAACCCAGGTCCGTAGCCGTGGCGATGCTCCGGTCTCCACCCCACAACCGGAAGCCCACGGGCTCGTTTGCATCATGGGGGATCGTGAAGGCACTGACACCAAGTTTCCCAATATAGAAGTCTGTATCGGCCTCAAACACCCGTTGCTGGGCCGGGGCGATGTCCCCGACCTTCCAGCCCATACCGCGCCAGGTACCGCCGGTGGCATAGACGGGGATCTTCAGCTTCCGCGCCAGCACACCCACTCCGGCTACATGGTCGGTGTGCTCATGGGTGACGAGGATCGCATCAAGATTCCTGATATCCTCGCCGATAAACGTCAGCGCATCGGCAATCATGCGTCCGGACTTCCCGGCGTCAATCAGGATCCGGGTTTCCCCATACTGGACAAACAGCGCATTCCCGCTGGAACCGGAATACAGGGGACAAAATCGAATCTCCATCAATACCTCACAGAGGGAACCCCTCTCCCGCTGCGGCGGGAGCTCCCCATTGCGATGGGGAGCCCGGGATCACCCAGCTTTCAAACGCTATGCCTCCCCACCGCAGTGGGGGAGGTGGCCGAAGGCCAGAGGGGGCTCGGCCTCACACATCCAGGTGCTTTGCAACTCTTTCGTTCTCCGGCGGCGGCGTCATGTAGTCCGGCCCAAACAGGATCGTCAGGACTTCGTCCCATTTGGCGGGGATCTTCACTGTCTGCCCCTCGAAGTCCGCGTCGATCAGCTCTTCAAACTGATCCGGATGCCAGATGTGCATCATCAGTTCAAACGCACCGTTTGACATGCATAGGTCGTTACCCATCTTGTACTTCGTGGAGATGGCCTCGTAGCGCTTCGTCTTCCACTCGGTGGTAAAGGGAAGGCCCATGATGTGCGTGACACGAAGAAGGATCCGGTTCTTGAGATTAAACCTCGAATAATCCGTGTTGCGCTTCAGCATCCCCTGCAAAAGGTGGAGCCGCAGGAACCAAATCTTTCGTTTCAAACCTTCCGGCGGGACATGGTCAAGAATGAACAGGTCGGTGAATGCCGCGGCTTTTTCCGGGTCACGGTTCATCACGCGCGGCGTCCACGTATTCAGATAGGTCAGCTCGAAACGCTTGTCGCACTCCTTCGGGTACACCTCACGGAAGCGTGTGAAGGCCTCGCGGGTCATCAGCAGGTCCACGTCGTCGTCCCAGGGGATGAAACCGTGGTGCCGCACCGCGCCAAGAAGGCTCCCGCACATCATGTTGTACGGGATGTCATGACGGGTGCAGACCGCGGTGATGTCGCGCAGCTGTTCCAAGAGTTCCGCGTGGATATCCGCAAGGTTCAATTCTGCCATACGCTGCTCCTCAGTTTACGGCTGATTCAGCCATTTTTCCGTCCGCTCCGCAATGCTCTTCGCGTCCATCTCGTAGTGTTCCCGCAGGTACTGCTGGGTACCCACGATGGCGGAATAGACATCCTCCATGCCGATCCGGTGGATGCGGCAGCCCGTGCCGAGTTCCGCCGCGGCCTCGCAGACCGCCGAGCCGAACCCGCCGACGATCGTGTGCTCCTCCACGGTGACAATGTGGCGAAAGCGAGTAACAAGTTCTTTGATCTTCTCCTCGTCAATCGGTTTGACACAGGGGAAAGAGATGATTTTCGCGGAGATGCCCTTTTCGGCCAGGATTTCCGCGGCCTCCATGGTCTGCGTCAGGATCCCGCCCGCGCTGAGAATTGCGACGTCCGTGCCCTCGCGCAGGGTCAGCGCTTCCGGCAGCGTCCAATGCCCGATGGGCTCCTTGTGTAGGGTAGGCTCGCCGCCCCGGCCCAGGCGCAGGTAGCAGGTACCCGGAATGCGCAGCATCACGGGCAGGATTGCTTCCACCTCGGCGGGATCACCAGGCGCAAAGACCATCAGTCCGGGCAGAGCGCGCATCACGGCCATGTCCTCCGTGGCGTGATGGCTCATGCCGAGACTGCCATAGACAAAGCCGCCGCCCACGCAGACGATCTTCACGCTCGCCCCGTGATACGCGCAGTCGTTGCGGATCTGTTCCAGGCAGCGCATGGTGGGGAAATTGCCGATCGAATAGGTCAGCACCGTGCGCCCGGTCATCGCGAGGCCTGCCGCCATGCCGGTCATGCTCTGTTCGGCGATACCCGCGTTGATGAATTGCTTCGGATAGGTCTCCCAGAAGGGCTTCAGCACACCGAATCCCAAGTCGCCGGTGATGAGCGTCAGGCGCGGATTGGTCGCCGCTTCGCGCATCAGGGCGCGCGTAAATGCATCTCTCATGGCCTCTGCGCCTCCAGTTCCCGAAGCGCGGCTTCGTATTCCTCCCCCTGGGGAGTGCGGTAATGCCAGAGGATATTGTTCTCCATGAAGGACACACCTTTGCCTTTCACGGTGTGCGCGAGGATCACGCTGGGACTGCCTTTATGATTCTTCGCTTTTTCAAAAGCTGCGGTCAGAGCTTCGGTGTCGTGGCCGTCCACTTCGATCACATTCCATCCGAAAGCCCGCCACTTGTCTGCAAAGGGTTCAAGCGCCAACGTGTTCTCGCAAAAATCCAGGGACTGCATGTGATTCCAGTCCACCACGGCTGTGAGATTGTCCAGTCCGTACTGCCGGGCCTGGAGGGCCGCCTCCCAGACAGCACCTTCGTCACACTCGCCGTCGCCGAGAATCGTGTAGACGCGCCAGGATAAGCCGTCCATCTTTGCGCCGAGTGCCATACCGGTACCCACGCTCAGACCGTGGCCGAGGGAGCCCGTCGAGACTTCCACCCCGGGGATGCGTTTATGGCTCACATGCCCGGAGAGGCGAGAACCGTTGGCGTAATGGTTTTTCAACTCCTCCACCGGGAAGAAACCGCGCTCCGCCAGCGCCGCGTAAGCCGCCGCTCCAGCGTGGCCCTTAGAGAGGATCAGCCGGTCGCGCTCCGGCCAGCGGGGTTCATACGGGCGGACATTCAGGACGCGTGTATAGAGTACCGCCATGATCTCCGCCAGGGAAAACACCGAGCCGATGTGGCTGCCCCGGCTCAGGTGCGTCATCTCCAGTCCGTGGCGGCGGATCAGCCAGGCGAGGACCTTCGGATCCGCAGTGTCGGGTCCTTCCGGCGGAAACCCCGCATGGATCCGTTCCGTATAGGACAGTTCCGTCATCGGCTCCCCTCCCTCTGATGTTCTTTGTGCTCCGCCTGCATGGTTTTGGCCTTCCCGAAGACTCCGCCGATAGTTTCAAATAACAGCCGCATGTCCAGTCCGAACGATTGGTTCAGGGCGTATTCCACGCGCAATCGATTCTTCTCCGGAAGAATATACTTTTCATAGTTCTCGACCGGATTCTCTGTGCCAAGAAGTTCATCCTGGGCAATATAGACAATGGAAGATCGGTCAGTGATACCCGGGCGCACCCAGAGGATGCACTCCTGCTCTTTCGTGTACTGCATCGTGTACAGCAGGAGTTCCGGCCGCGGGCCGACAAAAGACATCTCACCCTTGAGGATATTGAACAGTTGGGGCAATTCGTCGAGTTTCAAGCGCCGCATGACTTTGCCAGCCCGGGTGACGCGGCTGTCGTTCAGGGCCGTGGTACCGCCGGTCTTATCGGCACCCACCACCATGGAGCGGAACTTCATGATCATGAACGTTTTGTTGTGATACCCGCCCCGGGGTGCGCGATAGAGCACCGGACCCGGGCTGTCCAGCTTCACCCAAACAGCCAGCGGCAGCATCAGGAGAACACCGGGTACAAGCAAAACCAGTGCCAGCAAAAAGTCCAGCACGCGCTTGACCACATGCGAATAGAACGGGTGGCTCAGCGGTCCGTCCCAGCGCGGCAGCGTCTCCTGTGACATTTGCATTCGTCCCTTCGTCAGGTCTGGCCCAGGCGTTCCACGGCATCCCAGATGGCTTCAAGTTCCTGCTGCGAGCTGTACTGCAACGTCACGCGCCCGCGCACCGTATTCCCGGTGATCGTAGCGCGCACACCAATGCGCTCCCGCAGGTTGCTTTCAAGCTGTTTCAGCTCCGGCGTCAGCACGGTACGCGCTTTGCGAACCGGTTTCTCCGTACGCTTTCGGTTGGCGATCGCTTCAAGCTGCCGCACGCTGTATCCCTCGCGAACCGTCTCTTCTGCCAGAGCGATCTGTTCTTTCAAGCTTTTCAGCCCCGCCAGCACCCGGGCATGCCCGGCTGACAATGAACCGTCGCGAACCAGGTCCTGTACAGGCTCCGGCAAGTTCAGCAGGCGGAGATAATTGGCCACCGCCGGTCGGCTCATGGACACACGCTTGGCGGCTTCTTCCTGGGTGCAGCCGGTCTCGTCCATCAGCGCTTTCAGCCCCATGGCGGTCTCCACGGGGTTCAGGTCCTCGCGCTGCAGGTTCTCGATCAGTGCGGCTTCCATCTGCTCCTGCAGGCTCATCTCCCGGACAATGCACGGGATCGTCTGCAGCCCGGCTTTCCGGGCAGCCCGCCAGCGGCGCTCCCCGGCCACCAGGCGGTAGCGGCTTCCGGCTGGGGTCACCAGCACCGGCTGCAGGAGACCTTGCTGCCGGATGGATTCTGCCAGCTGTTCGATGCTCTCTTCCGGAAATGCCCTCCGCGGCTGGTCCGGGTTGGGGTCAATGATCCCAAGGTCGATCTCGCGGACGCCTTCCTCAGTCTCGATCAGGTCGGGCAGCAGCGCGTCTAGGCCACGGCCCAATGCCGATGTATGCTTTGCCATACTTTCATCTCGCTTTTCTTCAAAACCTCACCCCCGGCCCCTCTCTTTCAGGCGAGGGGAGAAAATTACGCTAATCCCTGCCTTCCCCTGAAAGGGGAAGGGTAGACCGCCGCAGCGGTGGATGAGGTTTCGTGTTCATTTGTTCCGCGCCAGAAACTCCCTCGTCAGCACCCCGTAGGCCAGTGCGCCTGCGGATTTCGGGTCGTAGACATGGATGGGCTCGCCGTGGCTGGGAGCCTCGCCGAGGCGCACGCTTCGCGGGATCGTCACACCGTAGACCTGGCGGCCGAAGTGGCGCTTGACTTCTTCCGCGACCTGGCTGGACAGGCGCGTGCGGCCGTCCATCATGGTCAGGAGGATGCCTTCGATCCGCAGGTTCGGGTTGAAGGAATGCTGCACCCTGCGCATCGTGCTCATCAGACTGGAAAGGCCCTCGAGCGCGTAATACTCACACTGGATCGGGATCAGCGCGCTGTCCGCCGCGGTCAGGGCGTTGAGCGTCAGGAGGCCCAGGGACGGTGGGCAGTCGACCAGGATATAATCATAGCGATCTTTCACGGCTGTCAGGACCTGGCGCAGGCGGTATTCGCGCTGGGCTACCGTGACAAGTTCCACCTCGGCGCCGGCCAGGCGGATATCACCGGGAGCAATGTCCAGGCCCGGCCAATCCGTGGGCCAGATCGCGGCGGACATGGCGGCACGGCCCAACAGGGCTTCGTAGACGCTGGTTTCGCCGGCCTCAGCGCCCAGGCCCGACGTCGCGTTACCCTGGGGATCGATATCCACGATCAGCGTCCGCTGTCCGAGACTCCCCAAAAGCGCAGAAAGATTGGTGGCTGTGGTGGTTTTCCCCACGCCGCCCTTCTGATTGGTGACCGCGACGATCTTGCCCATGCGCGACCTTCCTCCCCGAAGTACAGAAATTCACGGATAGCATTATACCGTTAATGAGCCATAATGTAAAGTGTCGGACGGAAACTTCCACAAGATATTGTGTTTTTTCCGGGATTTTTACAAGATGTTGCGCGATGGCAGAAGTTCCATGTTTTTGCGGCCTGAAAAAAGGATTTTGGCCGGGGATGTCAAATCTACCCATCGGATGAAACCGTGGAAGGAGGGGACGCCGTGAGCATCCGCGAGGTCACTGAGCAATGGGAAGCTCGCCGGCTCTCCGCCTTTGCCTGTCCCGCCGCCCGGAGCCGGGGACGCGAACGGGAAGAAATCCCCTGCGAAACCCGCACCTGTTTCCAGCGGGATCGAGACCGGATCGTCCACAGTAAGGCTTTCCGGAGGTTGCAGGGCAAGACCCAGGTCTACATCGCCCCGGAGGGCGACCACTTCCGCACCCGGCTGACCCATACGCTGGAAGTCGCGCAGGTGGCCCGGACCCTCGCCCGCTCCCTGGACCTGAACGAAGACCTGACGGAAGCCATTGCGCTTGGTCACGACCTTGGACATACACCGTTCGGGCATATCGGGGAGCGCTCGCTGAACGAGCTGATGGCCGGCGGGTTCCGGCACAACGAACAGTCCCGCCGGGTGGTCGAACGCCTGGAACGGGACGGACAAGGGCTGAACTTGACGCTGGAGGTGCGGGACGGCATCCTGCATCACTCCGGGAACGGGTTTCCGATGACGATGGAGGGCCAGTGCGTGCGCCGCGCCGACCGCATCGCCTACCTGAACCACGACCTGGATGACGCTTTGCGCGGCGGCATCCTCCGGCCGTTCGAGATTCCCTCTGACTGCCTGCGCGTTTTGGGACAGACCCACAGCGCGCGCATCAATACCATGATCCTTGACATCGTAGAGCACAGCCGGGATACCGACACCCTGCAGATGAGCCCCACGGTGGAGCAGGCCATGGATGCGCTGCGGGACTTCATGTTCGAACACGTCTACCGGGATTCCTGGCGCGCCGCCGAGGAAGTCCGCTGCGACCATGTGATCAAGACCCTGTTTGAATACTTCTGCGTCCACCCCGCCGAAATGCCCGAGGAATTCATGGTCATCAGCTACCAGGAGGGCACCGAGCGCGGCGTGTGCGACTATCTCTCCGGCATGACCGACCGCTACGCCATCCGGCTGTTCCTGCGCCTGTTCGTGCCCGAAGGATTCCCCGCGATCAAGTGAGGAGGCGTGCATTCCGTGTCCAAACGCTACCCCGCCGCGTGGCTGGATGAGCTGCGCGCCAGGGCCGACATTGCGGAGATCGTCTCCGCCTATGTCCCCCTCAAGAAGAACGGACGGAGTTACTGGGGACTGTGCCCCTTCCACGGCGAGAAGACCGCTTCCTTCTGTGTCACGCCCGAGAAGCAGATGTACTACTGCTTCGGCTGCAAGGCCGGCGGCAGCGTCATCGACTTCATCATGAACATCGAGCGCGTGGACTATCACGAGGCCGTGGCCCTGCTCGCGGATCGGGTGCATATGACCCTCCCGCAGATGCAGGACGACCCGGACTATCAGCGCAGGAGGCAGCAGCGCGGCCGCCTGTTGGACGCCAACCGCGAGGCCGCCCGCTTCTTCCACGAACAGCTCTTCACCGAGGCCGGGCGTCCGATGCTGGACTACCTCAAGAACCGCGGGCTCTCCGACGCCGTGATCCGGCGTTTCGGCCTGGGGGCCTCCCCCGAGGGCCGGGACGTCCTCACCCGCCACCTGCGGGACATGGGCTACACCGAAGAGGAACTCCGCCTGGCCGGCCTGACCCTCGTCTATGAGGCGGAACCCGCGACAGAGGACCGGCCCGCCCTTCCGCGCTCCGTGCGGGACATGTTCCGGGGCCGTGCGATCTTCCCGATCATCGACGCCTCCGGAAACGTGCTGGCCTTTGGCGGCCGCAGCCTGGACGGCAGCCCGCCCAAGTACCTGAACACAGCCGATACCCCCGTCTTCAACAAGCGCTACGGGGTATACGCCGCCAATCTCCTCCGCAAAGAGCGAAACCTGGACCATGTCATCCTCGTGGAAGGATATATGGACGTGGTCTCCCTGACCCAGTTCGGGGTCCGGGGCGTCTGCGCAACGCTCGGGACCGCGCTGACCCCGGAACAGGCCCGTCTTCTCAAGCGCTTCGCCCCAAAGGTCTACCTGGCCTATGACGGCGACGAGGCCGGGCAGAAGGCGATCGAAAAGGGTCTTGCGATCCTTGAGGCCGAAAACGTACCCTGCCGCGCCCTGATCTTCCCGGACAAGCTGGACCCGGACGAGTTCATCCGCCGGGACGGACTCGAGGCCTTTGAGCAGTTGACGCCCATGAGCCCCGCCGCGTTCCGGCTTACGCGCCTGGCGCAGGGTTTCGACCTCTCGAAGCCGGAATCCCGGGTCGAACTGGCCCGGGCAGCGGGTCCCATCCTCGCGGACGTGGACCCCGTGGAACGCGAAGTCCTGCTGCAGCGTCTGAGCATCCAGACCGGCTTCACCCGCGAGGTCCTGATGGAGCAGGCGGGGCGTTCCGCTCCCCGCACTTCCGCACCCAAACCGGTCCGTCCACGCCGCGAAAACCGCGATGAGCTCTCTGCCGACCCTTCCGTGCGCGCCCAGGAGCAGCTCATTGCCCTCCTGGCGACCGGACAGTTGCAGAAAGATGTTGTAAAGCAAGAGGATTTTGACGACCCCGTGTTGAAAGATATATGCGTGGCCCTGAACAGTGGGGTCAGCCCCGTTGCCCTGATGGAGGAGCAGGAAGCCGAAGAAGACCGCAGGCGCCTTGGCCGCATCCTGCAGCTCCCGACCGGCGAAGACCTGAACCAATTGCTCACCATGGCGGAGGAATGCAAGCAGACCATCCGCCGCACCCGCCTCGACGCGGAGATCGCCAGCCTGCGCCAGCAGATCGCAACCGCATCCGGCCCGGAAAAACAGGCCGCCCTTGAACAGCTGCAGCGGCTCACCGCCCAGCAGCGCCAGACCCGAACAGCATCTCCGTCCTGAAACCCGAAAGGAGAGATCCTCTTTGACTTATACCCCAGATTCTCTGGAACAGCGTCTCAATGACCTGGTCGAGACAAGCAAAACCAGAGGCGGCGCCGTCACATACGGCGACGTGATGAATCAGCTCGTGGACAGCGAGATGGAGCCCGAACAGCTGGAGAATATCCTCGACCGGCTGGAGGCACTCGGCGTCCGCGTGGTCAGCGAGAGCGACCTGGCCGCGCCGCAGAGCACGGAGGAATCTGCCACCGCCCCCGCCAAGGTCAGCGAAATGCGGGAGACCAAGCCCGCGGCCGTGGTCGAGGACGTGAACATGTCCGATCCCATCCGCATGTATCTCAAGGAGATCGGCAAGATCCCCCTGCTGACCGCGGAGGAAGAGGTCTCCCTGGCCAAGCGCATCGAGGCCGGTGCCAACGCCGCTGAGACCCTGCGCAAGTACAAGGAGGGCAAGGACAGCGAGCTGGCGGAGAAGATTGCGCTGGCGCGTTCGGCCCGGGATCAGCTCAAGGACGAAGCCATCGCCGCGACGCTCACCGACGAGCAGAAAGCCGAATTAAGAGCCGTGGTCGAAGCGGGCCAGGCAGCCCAGGCCGAGCTGAAAAGCCTGCCGGGCATCGTCGCCGACGGCGCCCACGCCAAAGAACAGCTGATCAAGGCCAACCTTCGCCTCGTCGTTTCCATTGCGGGTCACTATAACAACCGCGGCATGCTCTACCTGGACCTGATCCAGGAGGGCAACATGGGCCTGATCAAGGCCGCCGACAAGTTTGACCACACGAAGGGCTTCAAATTTTCGACCTATGCCACCTGGTGGATCCGCCAGTCCATCACCCGCGCGCTGGCTGATCAGGCCCGCACGATCCGCATCCCCGTCCACATGGTGGAAACGATCAACCGCCTGATCCGCACCAGCCGCCAGCTGATGCAAGAGTATGGCCGCGAGCCCACCACGGCAGAACTGGCGACCGTGATGAACCTCAGCGAACAGCGCGTCCAGGAAATCATCAAGATCGCCCAGGATCCCGTGAGCCTGGAGACTCCGATCGGCGAGGAAGAGGACAGCCACCTCGGCGACTTCATCCCCGACGAAACCGCACCCGCGCCCGCGGACGCTGCCTTCTACACCCTGCAGCGCGAACAGCTGATGGAAGTCCTCGACACCCTGACCGAGCGCGAGAAGAAAGTCCTGATCCTCCGCTACGGCCTGGACGGCGGACGCTCCTACACTCTTGAAGAAGTCGGCGAGAAATTCCACGTCACCCGCGAGCGCATCCGCCAGATCGAGGCCAAAGCCCTGCGCAAGCTCCGCACCAACCGCCAGATCCGGGCGCTCCACAGTTGATATGTTAGACGAGAGACTGGCGCTGGCCGCCGCGCTCTTTCAGCCCTGCTCCTTGGGGGCCGACATCGGGACAGACCACGCTCTGCTACCCTGTGCCCTGCTGGAGCAGGGCGTTTGTGAGCAGATGATTCTTTCGGATGTCAGCCCGAAGGCCCTGGAGCACGCCCGGACGGAAGTCTGTCACCGCGGCCTGACCGACCGCTGCGATCTCCGCTGTGCCAACGGCTTGGACGCGCTCGACACGCCCTGCGGATGCATCAGTATCACCGGGATGGGCGGGCGCACGATCTCCGACATCCTGCACCGCGGTAAGGATAAGCTCTGTGGTGCAACCCTTGTGCTCTGCGCGCACACGGAACAGCCGGAAACCCGGCTTTGTCTCCAGGAAATCGGCTATCGAATCGTCAGGGAAGAGCCCTGCCTCTGCAACGGTCACGCCTATGTGATCTGGCGGGCCGAACCCGGGGTAATGCATCTGAGCCCCATGGAGCTTCTATGCGGAAGGGAACTCTTCGATTCCGCATCGCCAATGCTAAAGCCTTACATTCGGAATCGAATCGAAACGATGGACCGGCGGATCGACGGTTTGAAAAAAGCAAAAGATCCCGATCAGGCAGCGATTGCCCAGGCGCTGGCGATCCGGGATCACTACCTGACCATGGCAAAGGAGAAGCCCAATGAAAATCAGTGATGTCTTTCTGGCCATTGATCGCGCGGCACCATTTGCAACCCAGGCGGATTTCGATAATTCCGGCCTGCTGGTCGGCAGTCAGAATTGGGAAGTGTCGGGTGTCCATGTCGCCCTGGATATAACCCATCGCGTCCTGGATGAAGCCGAGGCCGCCGGGGCCAATCTGATCGTGACCCATCACCCGCTGATGTTCTCTCCCCGAAAAACCATGACCGAAGATGATTATGAAGGCGCTCTGCTCTGCCGGATGATCCGCAGCCGGATCGCTCTGATTGCCGCGCACACCAACCTGGACGCGGCCCCCGTCGGCACCAACGAAACCCTGGCAGCCCTCTGCGAACTCCGGAACGTGACCGGTGAGGGAGAATGGTGGCGCGTCGGGGATCTCCCGGGCGGGACGACCCTCGACACACTGTGCGCTCTCCTTGAGGCGAAGTTGCACACGACAGTTAGGACATACGGCCAATTCGCGCCCGACCATCCGCTGCACCGTTTGGGGATCAGCACCGGCGGCGGGAGTGACAGCTGGTTTGACGTCGCCTGTCTTGGAGCGGATGCTTTCCTGACCGGCGAAATCAAGCACCATCACGCACTGGCCATGGTGGACGCGGGGATCGTCGGCCTGGAGGCGGGGCATTTCGCCACGGAGGAACCCGGTATCTTCGCTTTGGCCGACACTTTACAAAAGTGGGCGGATGAGATACAATGGAAGGTGCGTATCACAAGGTCGGCCTGCGGCGGGTATGCCCTGCCGCGCTGATCCGAAGGAGGTCTAACTACCATGGAAACGATGGAAATGCTCTGGTCCTACATGCAGGAGGACATGAAGGCGGATCGTCTGAACAACGCCCTGAAGAATTCCCCCCTGCGGCAGAAGCTGGAAAAAACAAGAGAATATGTGCTCGATCAGCAGAAGAACTATAAGCAGATCGAAGAGCAGGTGGCTGTGGACACAGACCGCAAGGACGCCCTGCAGGACGCCATTGCCCGTGCCAAGGAACAGCTCGAAGCCCTGACCGCCCGTTATAACGAGAATCCCCCGGCGGACGCGGATGAGACCCGCGAACTGATCAAGGAAGTCGAAAAGTGCAGCCGCACCCTGTACTCCTATGAGATGGAGCTCCGCCGCATCCAGAAGAGCGCCGGCGACGCCGTTACCCGCTCGACCGCCATCCGCAACAACACCGCCAAAGCCAAGCGGGAGTTCGACGAGATGAAGGAAGAGTACACCGCCATGACCGAGGACAAGAAAAAGGAGTACGCGGTCCTGCGGAAGAACGCGGACGCCAAGGCCGAGGGCATTCCGGCGGAGCTGTTGGTCGTCTATAACACGGTCAAGAAGCAGATTTCCCCGCCCATGGCACGCCTGGTCGGCAACCAGTGCAGCGGCTGCAATACATCCCAGCCCAGTGCCGCCCTCCGCAAGATCGATGCCGGAAACGAGATCGTCGAATGCGAGACCTGCGGAAGGATCCTGATTCGATAATTGCGGTGCTTCGCACCGACCAAAGGGCTTTCCGGTCGCCCTTTGGAAACCTTCGGGGCTCCGGTTTGGAAGGATTGTTTGGAAGGATTGTTTGGAAAGAACATTAAATAACAAAAGCCTGTGCGAATCATCAGACGCACAGGCTTTTGCTTTGGTGCTTACCGCTCTGCCAACTGGAGCTGGTAGAGTTTTTTGTAGATGCCGTCCTGTTCCAGCAGCTCCTGGTGGGTGCCGCGCTCGCGGATGCGGCCATGGTGCATGACCATGATCGTGTCCGCGTGCTGGATCGTCGAGAGGCGGTGGGCAACCATGATCGTCGTACGGCCGCGCATCAGGCGCTCAACAGCCTCCTGGATCCACTGCTCGGTCTCGGTGTCGATGTTGGCAGTCGCCTCATCCAGAATCAGGATCGCGGGATCATAGGCCAGGGTGCGCGCGAAGGAAATCAGCTGCCGTTGGCCGGCGGAGAAGGTCGCGCCGCGCTCAGCCGCCGGAGTGGCATAGCCCATGGGCAGGCGGTCGATGAACCGGGCTGCGTTGACCTCCGTAGCCGCGGCCACGATCTGCTCGTCAGTAATGCTCTCATCGCGCAGGCGGATGTTCGAGCGGATATCGCCGGTGAAGATGAACACGTCCTGCTGCACCTGGCCGATGGCGCGGCGCAGCTCCTCGCGGCTCAGCTCGCGGATATCCACGCCGTCCACGCGGATGGAACCCTTCTGCACATCATAATACCGGCCGATCAGGTTCAGGATCGAGCTCTTTCCCGCGCCGGTCGCGCCAACAAAGGCAACTTTCTGGCCCGGTTCGATGACAAAGGATACATCCTTGAGCACCCATTCCTCGTCAACATAGGCGAACCAGACATGGTCGAATTCGATGCAGCCCTTCACTCCATCCTTCAGATGAACAGGTTCCACTGGGTCGTCAAAGAGAGGTTCGGTGTCCATCAGGGTGAAGATCTTCTCGGCGGAGGCGATCGCGCTCTGCAGCGTTGTGAACTGCTCCGCCATCTCCTGAATCGGCTGGAAGAAGGAATTCATGTAGTCGATGAAGATGTACAGCGTGCCGATGCTGATCGCATTGATGCCCTCAAGTCCGAGGACGGCTTCGCTGCCGGTCCCCATCACTTGGCAGATGGCTATGATGGAGATCAGGTAGAGGATAGGCCGGAAGGTCGCGTTGATCATCAGCTCGCGGAAACCGGCACGGTAGAGGTCGTCGTTCTTCTGCGCAAATTCTTCGTACTTACGCTTCTCCCGGCAGAAGATCTGGATGATCCGCATCCCAGAGAGGTGCTCGGACAGGTATGTGTTCAGGTTGGTCACGCGGGTACGAGTGATCTGGAAAGCCTTGCGGCTGAGCTTACGGAAGAGGAAGGTCAGCCCGCCGACCAGCGGCATCAGCAGGAAGGCATAGCCCGCGAGTCTCGCGTTCAGCACCAGCATGACGGTCGCGTAGCCGATGATCTTGACGGCGTTGCGAATGAGCTGCACCAGGATGTTGGCAAAGACGTCGTTGACAGCGTCCACGTCGTTGGTCAGGCGGGTGACGATCTTGCCGACCGGGGTGATATCGAAGAAGCGCATGGTGAGCTTCTCCACATGGGCGAAGAGGTCGTCCCGGATGCCCTTGATGATCTCCTGGCCGGTGCGCTGCATCAGCCAGAACTGCGTCCGGTTCGCGATGAATGTCACCACGAGGACGGCGATGTAGAGCAGGGTGGAGCGCACGATCCCGGCAAAGCGCCAGTCCGCGTTTTCGCCCGCCGCAAAATAGTGGTCCTTCGGGCCGAGGATGTACTTGTCGATCGCCTCGGAGCCGATCAGGATCGGGCGCAGGAGGTCCAGCCCGGTCACGACAAGCATCAGGGTCAGACAGAGGGCATAGGTCTTCCAATGGGGCTTCATGTAGGCAAGGATCCTGCGGATCGCGCTGCCCTCGTACTGGATGTCGGTGCGCGCAGCCTGGTCATCGTCCACGGCAAGGAAGCGGAAGCGCTTCCGGCGGTTTTCTGTCTCCTTAGCCATCCGCCTCACCGCCTTCCTCGCGCAGCTGGCGCTCCAGCTGCTGCTTGTCGTAGATGCCGCGGTAGATGCCGCCCAGGGCCAGCAGTTCCTCGTGGGTGCCGTACTCGGCGCGGCGGCCGTCCTCGAGCACAAGGATATGGTCTGCGTTCTGGATCGTGGAGATCCGGTGGGCAATGATGATCGTGGTCCGTCCGGCGCGCATCCGCGCAAGGTTCTCAAGGATCTGCTCTTCGGTGTCCGTGTCCACAGCCGAGAGCGAGTCGTCGAGGATCAGAATGGGGGCATCCTTCAGCAGGGCCCGGGCAATGGCCGTGCGCTGCTTCTGTCCGCCGGAGACGGTGACGCCGCGTTCGCCGACCAGTGTCTCGTAACCGTCGGGGAACTCAATGATGTTGTCATGGACACAGGCGGCCTCCGCAGCGGCCACGACCTGCTCATGCGTCGCGGCGTCGACACCGAAAGTGATGTTATTCTCCACCGTGTCGGAGAAAAGGAAGCTGTCCTGCGGGACATAGGCGATGCCGCGCCGCAAGACACTCAGCGGGATCTCACGGATGGGCTTGCCGTCCATTCTGATCATGTCCGGGTCTTCCGTGTCCCACATACGCTCAAGCAGGCTGACGAGCGTGGTTTTCCCCGCGCCGGTCCGTCCGATCACAGCAAGGGTCTCTCCCGGCTGGACGGTCACGCTGACGCCGTCGAGCGCCGGGTGTTCTTCCGCGCCGGGATAGGCAAACAACAGGCCTTTGAGCTCGATCCCGCCCTTGAGCTCAGTCACGGCGGGGTCTCCCTCATCTACAATATCGGGCTTTGCCTCAAAGATCGCGCGCAGGCGTTTCAGTGACGCAAGGCCCTGGGAGATGCTCGACACCGCCTCGCCCACCGCGATCATCGGCCAGACCAGCATCGTGAGCAGGCTGTTGAAAAGAACGAAGTCTTCCAGCGTGATGGTGCCGTCGATGGCCAGCTTGCCGCCGTAGAGCAGATTCAGCGAGATCGAGACGCCGATCACCAGGTCGAGCGCCGGGAAAACCGTGGAAACGAGCCGCGCCACGCTGAGGTTCTTGTCCTTGCACCGGAGGCTCGCCCGCGCGAAAGCGTAGAGTTCCTTGCGCTCCTGGACGAAGGCCTTGATCACGCGGATACCGCTGATGGCTTCCTGTGTCTGGTCCGACAGGGACGAGAACGCTTCCTGCTTCTCCAGGAAACGGCGGTGCATCGCCTTCCCGAAGAAGACGTCGCCAATGATGATCAGCACCATCGGGATTAGAGCCACCGCGGTCAGCCCGGCGTTGATCCCGACGATCATGTTGTACAGCACGATGGTCAGCTGAACCGTCGCGTCAAAGGTCGTGATCACGGTCATGCCCAGCAGCTGGCGGACCGACTGCAGGTCGCTGGTGAAGTGGGCCATCAGGTCACCGGTCTTGTGCTCGTTGAAATAGCGCGGCGAGAGCGTCTCCAGATGGCCGAAAAGGTCGTTGCGAAGGTCGCGCTCCACCGATCTGGATGCGCCGAAAAAGAAGAAACGCCAGCCGAAGCGCCCGATTGCGATAAGCGCGGCAAAAAGAAGCATCTTCCACAGCAGACCTGTGATGTCCTGCATGGTGATTGCCAGCGTTTCTTCCCTGAGTGAGCCGATAATCGTTTTCGTGATCTTGGGGATCTCCACGGTGAGGAAGTCCACCGCGGTCAGGGATGCGATCCCCATCACATACCACAGCCAGTACCGTCGTACATAATGGCCGGCCAGTCGAAGTTCCTTGTTCATCGGATTCCTCCTGCGTGTACGTTGGGTATCTTATCGCAGGTGGAAATGGTTGTCAATGGAAAAAGCCGCGAAAACCCTCTCTGTCGCCTGCGGCGACATCTCCCCCAGAGGGGGAGACAAGGATTGACGCGCGTCCGCAGATGGTCAAAGGGTATTCAAAAGGCTCCCCAGCTGGCTGGGGAGCTGTCACCGCGCAGCGGTGACTGAGGGGTCATACCCCAAACAGTTCTGCTGTCTTCTTCATTCTCTCTGCGATCTTCACTCCGAATGGGCACCGTGCTTCACAGCCGTGGCAGCCGATGCATGCGGAAGCCGTGTGGTTCAGGGACTTGTAATGCTCGTGAACCGTCTCCGGAACCGTCTCCTGCTGGACAGCCAGGTCGTAGAATTTGTTGACCATGGCGATGTCGATGTTCATGGGGCAAGGCTTGCAGTGGCCGCAATAGGTGCACTGGCCTGTGTAAGCGTGCAGCGGGGCTCCGGCGATCACGCTCGCGTAGTCGCGCTCATCGTCCGTCGCGGCCTCGTAGGCCACGGCCTGATCCACCTGTTCCGGTGTGTCATAGCCGCAGAGAATCGAAGCCACCGCCGGGCGGGTCAGGCTGTAATGAATCAGTTGCGGAGCCGTAAATGCCGCGCCGAACGGGGACGTTTTCGCGTCGAAGAGACGCCCGCCGAAGAAGCCCTTCATTACCGTGATGCCAACATCTTTTTCTTCACAAAGGCGATACAGCGCCGCGCGCTCCGGGTCAATACCGTCGACATTCAGTTGCTCATAGCCGACAAAAAGGTCATCGATATCTTCAGTCGCGGGATGCAGGTCAAAGGCCGGATTGATACTGAACAGGATCATCTCGATAAAGCCGCTCTCTGCCGCCATCTTCGCGATGCGCGGGTTGTGCGTGCTCAGTCCGATGTGGCGGATGCGGCTCTTCCGGTGCAGCTCATGCACATACGCAATGAACGGCCCGTTCATGGCCTTGTCCCAGTCCTCCTGCGTATCGACATAATGGATCATTCCAAGATCAATGTATCCGCCGCCGATGCGCTGGACGAGATCCTCGAATGCCGGTTTTACAACAGCCAGATCCCGGCTGCGGACATACTGCCCGTTCTGACATGTGGACCCGATATGTCCCTGGACGAACCACTCGTCCCGGCAATCGGCAATAGCCTTGCCGATGATATCCCGGGACTTCGGGTCCGCCATCCAGCAGTCGATGATGTTGATGCCCTTCTCATGGGCGTAGCGAATCAGGGCAATCGATTCCTCTTCCGGGTGCCGCTCCAGCCACTCCCCGCCGAAGCCGATCTCACTGACCATTAAGCTGGTTTTGCCAAGTCTTCTGTACTGCATATTGACCTCCTAACCTTTTTTCTCTCTGTCGCATGGCGGTACCTCCCGATGGACCTCATCCGCCCTTCGGGCACCTTCCCCTAAAGGGGAAGGCTTTTGGAAACTTTTCTACTCATTGAGCCTTCCCCTTTAGGGGAAGGGGGACCGCCGCCGAAGGCGGTGGTGGATGAGGTCCGCACGGACGTTTTCGTTCATTCTGCCTTTTCAAACTTTTCCTTCAGCAATAAATACCGATGGTATTTCTCTTCCTTCGCAAAGTGCACTTCCCTGCTCTGTTCCTCGGCATGCACATAATCCAACTGTTCATCCCCGAACTGCTCACTTGTCAGATCAAACGCACAACCATCCACGACATTGAAGCAATGGAAATTTCCATCCCCAAGCGGCACTCCGTAGACCTTTCCGCCGAAGAGATCCTGCGCGAGGAATGCCGTGATCGAGCATTGGCCGAGGGTGCGGTTCTGCTCGCTCCAGTCCGGGCGCATCCGAGGCGCGCAGGTTTCAGCGCACCAGGCGCGCGTGAGAAGGTCGTATACTTGGGCCGGTGTGCGGCCTTTGCGGTCGCGGGCGTCCGCGATATACCGGCCGTAGAAGAAACCCTCCGGCCTCGGTGCGGCGCCGCTGAGCTTCTCGTACCAGCGTATCGCGCGTTCCGTCCAGCCCGCCATGCACATCCCTGTTCCATCCGCAAAGCCGTGACCGCCCTCAGGACCGATCTCCATGAGGCAGGGGATCCCCTGCGCTTCCAGTGCCCGGGTCAGTTTCGGAGAGTGGGACATCGCCATTTCATCCCCGGCGGCAAGGAAGATCGTGCACGGCGGGAAACCTTCAACGTGCTCGGGAATCTCGAAAGGAGTCTCCACAGCCTCTTCGATCGGGCAGCCGAACAGGCGCACGGCATACTGAGGTTCAAAATCGCCTTCCGCAAGGCTCAGCTTCCAGCTGATCACCGGATAGAGCGGGAATACCGCCTGGGGTTTCGGCAGGCCGAACCGCGCGTAACCCTTTTCGATCACATTCCACAGGGACGCCAAATATGCGCCTGCGGAGAACCCGCAGGGAATGTAGCGGTCCCATTGCAGGCCCAATTCCGTTGCATGATCTCTCGCAAAACCGATCGCCTTCGCGAAGTCCTCCATATTCCGGTCCAGCAGGGAGGTCTCCGCGGTTACCTGATAGGTCAGGATCAGCACATGGTAGCCCAGCGCGTTGAACTGCGCCGCCACCGGCCAACCCTCCGTTAGGTTCCACACATTGACAAATCCGCCGCCGGGGACCAGCAGGATCCATGGACGTTCCGAAGCTTTGGGATCCTCAGAAGGGAAATTTACGACGTTGACTCCCCGCCGGTATTCATACTCGGCGCATTCTTCTTCCGTATACAAGGGGTAATACCACGCCACGGTTTCCGTCGCGGCGAACAGGCGGTCAAAGCCGCGTTGCAGATTCCCGCCGAAGTGGTCCTCACGCAACTGTGCCAGGGTTTTATTCCACATGGGTTCCTGACTCAGGTCCCAGTCCTTGATGGCGTCCGGGGTAATCTTTTGAATTCGGGGATCGGATAAGATTTCACCGAGGGTTTTGTTGATATCGATCATGGTCTTTGGCCTCCCATATGCTTCTCTGTGGCAAAATTATACATCAGGGGTTGCGAAATGCAAGAACAAAAATCATTCCCCAGGTTGAAAGCCTCGCCCAAATCTGTTATAATGGCCCCGCTGCCGTCACGGCAGACAAACACACATGGGGGAATCGCCATGCAGATGGTCACCACCCTGGAGCTCAAGGAGCGCCTCGAAGAACTGCGCGGACAGGAAATCTGCCTACAAGGCTGGATCCGCAATCACCGCCGGCAGAAGAACATCGGCTTCATCGATTTTTACGACGGGACCTGCTTCAAGAATCCGCAGGTCGTCTATGACAATACCATCGCCGATTACGAGACCGTCAGCACCCTGCACGTTGGCGCGGCTGTGACCGTGGTTGGCACCGTGGTTCCCTCCTACAAGGACCCCACCACGCCCGAAGTCCAGGCGCGGCTCATCACGATCGAGGGCGACTCCCCGGAGGATTACCCGCTGCAGCCCAAGCGCCACAGCGTGGAGTTCCTGCGGAAAATCGCCTATCTGCGGCCCCGCACCCGCCTCTTCCAGGCGGTGTTCCGCGTGCGCAGCGTCGCGGCCATGGCCATCCACACCTATTTCCAGGACCGGGGCTATCTCTATGTCCACACGCCCCTGATCACTGCGAATGACGCCGAAGGCGCGGGCAACACCTTCACCGTGACGACCCTCCCGCAGGGCGTCAAGGCTGATCCCAGCGAAGACTTCTTCGGCAAAGCGACCTCCCTGGCTGTCACCGGTCAGCTCGAGGGCGAAACCTTTGCCATGGCCTTCTCGCGGATCTACACTTTCGGCCCGACATTCCGCGCTGAGAACAGCAACACGAAGACCCATGCCTCCGAGTACTGGATGATCGAGCCGGAGATCGCCTTCTGCGACATCGCGAAGCTCATGGACATCGAGGAAGACTTCCTGAAGTTCATCGTGCGCACGGTGCTGGAAAAGTGCCCGGACGAGCTAGAATTCCTTGATAAGTTCTCCGGCGGTGGATTGGTAGAGAAGCTGAAAGCCCTGGCGGACGCCCATTTCGCCCGCGTCAGCCACGAGGAAGCCATCACGATCCTGCGCAATGCCGGCGAAGGCCGCTTCGAGTTTGAGCCGAAGTACGGCGAGGACACTGCGAAAGAGCACGAGAAGTACTTGACCGAAGAGTACTTCCACGGCCCGGTCTTCATCTATGACTGGCCGAAGGACATCAAGGCCTTCTATATGTACCAGAACGAGGACGGGAAGACCGTCGCGGGCGTTGACCTTCTGGTCCCCGGCTCCGGCGAGCTCATGGGCGGCTCCCAGCGCGAGCACCGCATCGAGCGCCTGACCCGGCGCATGGACGAGCTCGGGATCTCCAAGGAGCAGATGGACTGGTACGTCAACCTCCGGCGCTTCGGCGGCTGCGTACACTCCGGTTTCGGCATGGGCTTCGAGCGTCTGATCATGTACCTCACCGCGGTCGAGAACATCCGCGACGTCATCCCCTACCCGCGGACACCCAAGGAATGCGAATTCTGATTTTTCGAGGAGCCATTATCGGCTCCTCGTTTTAATCTTTGACTGAATACGAATTCAGATTGACAAACAGCAGTGAGGTAATTATAATATAATTATGGGAACGCTGAGTTTTGAGTGGGATCCTCAAAAGGATCTGATAAACCGGAAAAAACATGGGGTTTCCTTGGCGGAAGCCTCCACAGTTTTTGAGGATGTCAACGCGCTAGTGATCAGTGACCCCGAGCACTCCGAGGATGAGGAGAGGTTTGTGATCTTTGGATTCAGCCTGCAGGCGAATCTGCTCGTCGTCTGCCACTGTTACAGGGCCTCTGAATCGGTGATCAGGATCATATCGGCTAGAAAAGCAACTGCCAAGGAATCCAGACAATACAATGAAGGGTAAGGTGAAATAATCTATGATGAACGAATATGACTTCTCCAATGCACGGAAGAACCCGTATGCAGACAAAGTGAAACAGCAGATTACGATCAATCTGAATCTGAGCACTGTCCAGTATTTCAAATACCTGGCAGAAAAAACCGGCCTTCCCTATCAGACACTGATCAATCTGTATCTGACGGATTGCGCGGAGAAGAAGCGGGAACCGGAGATCAACTGGATTTCTGCTTGATAGAATTTACTTGCGACAATTTACGGAGACCAAGGTATGGATAAAGAAGCGTTAACTGCTCTGTTCGAGAAATACATCCGGAAACTGCGCATCACACCCGCATGGGATGTACGGCTGGAATTTGTGGAAGACCCTGCATGGCCGAAAACTGGCGATTTCAAGATCGACTGTGATGACAGAAAAGCAATTCTTCTGCTGAATACAGTGAACCCGAAGCAGGAAAACCTTGAAGAAGTCATTATCCATGAATTGATGCATTTGAAGATGTATCCGCTGGACCAAGTGACAGAGTCCCTTATCGTCAATTGTTTTGAGGAAGGTTCAACCGCCAGCAGTTTTGCTTATCAACAGTTCTTCACCGCGCTTGAACAAACCGTCGAAGAACTGGCAAAGTGCTTCCTGCTGGAGTTCGGCGATAACAGAGAATTCTCCTATGGAAGATGCAGCAGAGTCAAGTCTTTCAATGATCTGTACGATGGATTGAAGAATATCGATTAGTGTTTATGCTACATATTACATCATTAACAGGAGAGTATTTATGCCTATCACAACAAAACAGTTTCAAAAAGATACGGACCTGAATCTGGTCTGGAATTTCCTGGTGGAAGTATACGACCGCGAAAAGGGCGGCGGAGTGGCTGCACCGTTCTTTGAATATGCCCTGTGCGCAAGCTGGATGGATGATACATACCTGTCCCTTGACCGTCTCTGGTTTGACGGTCCGAAGGTTGTCGGGTTTGTATTCTATGAATCTCCTGTCACGGATATCTATTTCCGAATCCGCCCGGGATACGAATTTCTGGCCGAAGAAATGGTCGATTACGCCATGGATCATATGCCGGATTTTGAAAGTAAACAGCAGTTCGTACTGTTTAACGGCCAGGAATACCTCATGGAGATCGCGGAAAAACGAGGATTCACCCTTCAGTTCGATTATGAAAACAGAGTCTTCGACTTTGCAAACGAACTGAACCACGGACTTCCGGCCGGGTTCCATTTTGTCGATGCTGCAGATGCCGATCCTGTAAAGCTGGCAAAATGCTGCTGGTACGGATTCAATCATCATCTGGACAAGGGTGAGTTTGTGAACTGGACTGCGGAGGATGAATCCCCGGCCTGGACACCGGCAAAAGCTTATCAGGGAATCCTGGATTCCTTCCAGAATCCTCCCCCGCATTCGACATACGGGTATAACATCATCATTGCGGATCAGAACGATGAATACGTCTGCTTTTCAGGCATGTGGTGGGTCAGGGAAAACCATCTGGCATATATGGAGCCGCTCTGCACCGTTCCGCAGTACCGGAAAATGGGATTGGCATCAGCGGCGCTGACAGAACACTACCGCCGCCTGAAACCGCTGGGAGCCACCCACATGACTGGAGGCGGAGATCCTTTCTATGAGAAAATCGGATACGGAAAGGGATCGCACTGGTATTTCTATGCCCGTCATCATTGATTCGCAAAGCAAATGACAGCATATGAGGTGAGAACAGATATGGATCTGAGCCATGTTTACTTCGTGATCGGCACATCGTATGCCGGGAAATCCACCCTCGTGAAAAACCTGGCGAAAAAGCACAACGGGATCGCACTGGAAGAGAATTACCACGATGCGAAGCTGCCGGAACTGGACAGCAGCGAATTCCCGAACCTGTGCTACACCCGGGATCTGCGGGACTGGCATGAATTCATCCGGCGCACACCGGACGAATATGTCACCTGGCTGGAAAACGTGAAAAAGGAGTGCGAAATCGTCGAGCTGCAGATCCTCGAAGAGCTTCTGGAAAAGCCTGAGGCAAAGGGAAAGGAGATCTTCGTCGATACCAACATCTGCATCGAGACGCTGCACAGGATTTCGGATACCCGACATGTCCTGGTCATGCTGTCCGATCCCGAGATCGGGATCCACCGTTTCTTTGATCGTCCCGACCCGGAAAAGCAGTTCCTCTATCAGCTGATGCTGGAAGAACCAGACCCACAGGCCGCACTGGACAATTACCGCGAGATCCTCACGCGGGTCTGTTCAAAAGAGAGCTATGACGAACTCCTTCACTCCGGGTTCAGGGTGATTTTCCGGGAGGAGGAGCGGAGCCAGGAGGAGACTGTCAGGCTGGCTGAAGAAGTATTTGGTTTACAGTAAAACACAATCGTACATTATAAACACGAGGTCAAAATGATCATCAAAGAACTGGACTATACAGCCTATAAAGGGCAGAAGTATCAGGCGGAGATTCTTTCCGACAGGTATCTGTCCATTGAACCTACCGACAATGGCTTTGACATGAAATGGGTCATGAGCGAAGAGCCGCTTAGGATGTCTGTCGACGATACAATCCTGTCGGACTGGCTGGAAAACCCGATCGCTTACGGTGCGTTTGAGGGAGACAGACTTGTCGGGTTTGTGGAGGGTTTCCTGGAGAAGTGGAACAACCGGTACAGGATCTCCAACATCTGCGTCTTCGACAGTGTAGCCAGAAGAAACGGCGTCGGTACGAAGCTGATGGAGACCATTCTGGAAGAAGCAAAGAAAAGCGGAGCCAGAATGGCGGTGCTTGAAACGCAAAACTTTAACTACAAGGCCATTTCCTTCTATCGGAAAATGGGTTTTCAAATCATCGGTTTCGACCGGTATGCCTATTCAAACCGCGGGCCCGAGGAGCACAACATGCGGATCGAAATGGGCAAGATGATATGATCCATCCTGCGTCCGGTTGTTTGAGAACAATCCATATGGAGGAAGAAACTTGAAAATGTTTGGAAGCGGCATCAGCTACCTGACCGTTGACCTGATCCGGATTTGGAAATCCAGCAACGAGAACAATTTTGCGAAGAACAGGGACAGATATCTCGCTGTAGAAAACCCACCCGATGTTGCCTATTACCGTCAGCTGGACTATGACCGGATGAAAAAGATTGTCCGGTTCATTGACCGGTATCTTGACAGCGTGACGCCTGAGAACGAGATGAAAATGGAAATCTATTTCAATCAGGATGAGCCGGCGTTCATCAACGATGAAGTCAATATGCGGCTGTTCAACTTTTCCTATGCTGATAAGGTATACGCATTTGCGCAGGAAAACGGCCTGAAGATCAGGATTCACACGATCGTCTGGTACTGGCATGTTCCCAGGCAGTTAACGGAATATCTGGAAAACAGAAGCGCAGAGGACAGAAAAGAGTTGACCTATCGGTTTATCAAAACCTATATGCAGTGCCTGAAGGAACGGTATCCAAACGCCTACAGCGTGGAACTGATCAATGAGATTGCAGCCGATCCGGATGAAATCAGGATGCTTCGGGAAGAAGGAAAGCCAGTCTATGATGTTGATAACGAGGGCGTCCGGATCGACGAATGGTACAAACTGCTTGGAAAGCATTATTATATCGAGGTTTTCCGGCTGGCGAGGGAAGTGTTCGGAGACCGGATCAAGCTCTTCTACAATGATAACAATGAGGGGAACAGGGAAAAACAAGTCATTTTCAAAACGATCATCGATCAGATCAAAGCATATGAGCGGGAACACCATGTCAGGCTGATCGACGGATTTGGAATGCAGTGCCATTTCTGGGGAACGGAAACCCGAACTGATATTGAGGAAATGTTCGCGTACTGTACAAGTTTGGGCGTGGATGTGCAGATCACGGAATTTGATGTGAGCAACCACGGTACACAAGAGGCTCGGGAATCCATATTCAACAGTTTTCCGGACGTTGCAAAGCAATACGGCATTGAGGTTTTCACAACATGGGGACTGAATGACATTGTTTCATGGCTCCACGGAGAGGAAGCGTCTCTGGTCGATTCCAACTGTGATCTGAAGCCGTTCACGATGAAATACATCGAAGCCTTTTCCGGGAAAACCAATCACGGGAAATGCATGGAGTGAATCAATATGATGATCGAAACGGCAAGGCTGATCATCCGCTCGTTCCGGGATGAAGATGCCGACGCGCTGTACAGGATCAAAACTGATCCGCAGGTGATGGAATTCTGCCCGGATTTTCTGGACGTTGATGCAAAACGGGCAGATATGCAGGGCTATATTAGCACCTTTCGGAGAATTGAGGACACAGGTGACACGGGTACGTGGCGCTGCTATGCCATTGAATGCAAGGAAACAGGCGAAGTCATGGGCGCCCTTACCTTCTGTAAACAGAAGATGCTCCATGAATATGACCTTGGATGGATGATGATCAGCGCATATACAGGGAAAGGCTATGCGTCCGAAGCGGCAGAGGCATTTGCCGAGGATTTCTGCCGGACACACGGGATCGATTACCTGACCGCCGTCATGGACGTAGACAACCCGGCTTCCCGCAGAACAGCGGAGAAGAGCGGGTTCCGTCTCTTTGAAAAGAGGACTGTCTTTGACGCTCACTGCAACCGGTACTGCGATGATTATTACTATTTCCGCAGATACTGGTCCGGCTGCACCCTGAAAGACCGGTTTTACGGTGACTCTCCGTATTACGGACGCTCAACATCTGACAGAAAGGAAGAACCGCGCTGACTGCTTGCGGAGACACAGATGACCTCAGACCCACCCTCCAGTCTCTGTTCCACCGCCCGGAATTGCGCGAAAATCTTCAATTTCGCCCTTGACGCAAAGCCGATTCTGTGCTACATTATTTCGGCAAGCCGCTCGGGAGAGGCTTTTCAATGCGCACATGCGCAGCCTCGCGATCCCGGCGAGTATTTGAAGGAGGTGCTGCAATTCATGTACGCAATCATTGCAGCGGGTGGCAAACAGTATCGGGTATCCCAGGGTGATGTGATCTACATCGAAAAGGTCGAACAGGAAGACGGAAGCGAGATCAGCTTCGACGTCCTGATGGCCGGCGAAGGCGCTGACGTCAAGGTCGGCACGCCGCTGCTCGATGGCGCGAAGGTCACCGGCAAGGTGGTCAAGCAGGTCAAAGGTGAGAAGATCATCATCGGCAAGTACAAGAGCAAGAAGAACTACGATCGCAAGACGGGCCATCGCCAGCCCTACACGAAGGTGGAAATCACCGCGATCAACGCATAATGATCCGGGCTAAGCTCCGGCAGGACCGCGAAAACCGGTTCACCGGGTTTGAACTCAACGGCCATTCCGGCTATGCCGAAGAAGGCAGCGACATCATCTGCGCCGCGGTATCCATCCTGGCCTTCACCTGTATCAACAGCCTTGAATCCGTCAGCGGAATCCAGCCGGCTGTCGAAGGTGAAACCCCCGGGCGCATGAAAGTCGCTCTCCCGTCCGAGATGACGGAAGCGCAGCAGCACGACGCGCAGGTCATCCTCTCCGTCCTGCAGCAGGGCCTTCACGATCTGGCCGAATCGTATCCGAACTATGTACAGCTTTCCATTGTGAACGGAGGAAAACAGCCATGATGAAACTCAATCTTCAATTCTTCGCCCATAAAAAGGGCATGGGCTCCACCCGCAATGGCCGCGACAGCGAATCCAAGCGTCTGGGCCCGAAGCGTGCCGACGGTCAGTTTGCCCAGGGCGGCAACATCCTCGTGCGGCAGCGCGGCACCAAGATCCATCCCGGCCTGAATGTGGGCATCGGCAAGGACGACACCCTCTTCGCGAAGGTTGCGGGCATCGTGCGCTTCGAGCGCAAGGGCCGCGACAAGAAGCAGGTTTCCGTCTATCCCGTGGCGGAAGAGACTGCGGCGCAGTAAGCTTAGGGCAAAAACAAAAGTGTGGCGATTTGAGTCACACTTTTTTCATTGTTAAGAACTATCATGCATATTTGATTGTTTTATCATATGTTAGCGTTTTCCAATTCTATAAGGCACTATCTAATCTGCTGCTACGAGCGAACTCTATGAACCTTTTGTTTTCGTTAGCCTATTAATCAGGCTGAGAAGTACGAGCAAATCCTCCTCTTCAAGTTGTTTCATTCCTGAGACTGCATTTCGAATTAGATCGGGATGCTCTTTGCCTTCGTCAAAAAACTCCTGGGGAGTTAAGCCAAAGTAATCGCAGATGGCAAAGAATTCTTTGAGCGGAGGCAGGGCCTTCCCCGAGGAGATGTTGTAGACATAGCCCCGGCTATGGCCAAGATCGTAGCTCATTTGATACTCTGAAACGCCTTTTCTTAGGCGAAGCTGGGTTATGCGTTCACGGACAAAAGACTCGTCCACAAATAATCACCTCAAAAATATGATAACAAGATATATGACGCAAACAGCAAATTTATTTTGTTATATTATGTTGTTTAATCCACAAATATATGTTATCATGTGAATGAGATAACACATTCGTGCTCTCATTCCGTTTACCAGAATTGACAGGCGAAGTCTAAGGGGTGAAACAACTGAATGGGCATGTTGACATTTGGAAAACTGCAGATCAACACAGATGAAATTCCATACATCCTGAACACAAATTCAAAAAAGATTCATGATGTACGAGCAGCGGACGGCAGGTGTAAAATTGGAATAATGAAGCCAGAATGCGTAATTATGTTTCATACACTTGAGGAAGCCCTCTCATACCCATCACCAGCTACTCCACTTGGTAAACCTTGTCGTTTTTGTATTAGGTGAAATAGCTTGAATCAATACTTGGCATCTTGAACGAGGAGGAGTTACAATGCGCAAACGCATTTGGATGATGCTTTTTATCTCTACAATACTTTCTCTCGTATTTGCTATCGTAACAGCAGATAATTCCAAACAAAGCGGGCTGTATTCATATACAATGAGAGGAAACGGGACTGCCATCATATCAAACTACGACTGGAAAAACAGCAATGGTGATGTTTATATCCCTTCCATGCTTGACGGATACACTGTTACGGGGATCGAAGAGTACGCATTTGCGAATGGACAAAAACCGGTAACCGTGATAATACCAAACACAGTAACAACAATCGGTGATTTTGCATTTAAAGATTCACAGATCACATCCGTGAGCATACCGGATAGTGTCAGGATGATCGGAGTAGGTGCGTTTGCTGGGTGTAATAACGTGACCATGTTTAATGTTGCACCAGCAAATTCTGTTTTTGCATCGGTTGATGGCGCAATTTATCACAAGGAAAAGAAGATGCTAGTAGCATATCCAATCGCTGCTAATCCTAAGATACCAAATGGGATTCTTACAATTGGTGATTATGCATGCTATGGCATTACGCTTCACAGCTTACAGGCCTTCCTGCCAGGTACCGTTTCAACCATCGGAAATCATGCTTTCGAACATGCAACAATATCCATAGAACTATCAAATAGGACCAAATTGGCAACTGTTTCTAGTAAAAACTATTCTAATAGAGGGCTGTATGAAATCTCAAATACTCTGATTCCCAAATTCATTAAATCAATTGGTCAAAGCGCTTTTGAGAACGCTCAATTCTATATGCCGATCTACGAAGAAAGCACTGGTAATTGGCGAACTGATGGCTCATACAGCGTGTATTCAACAAAGCTATACGGAAACTCAATAAGTTCTTTGGGAGATAGTGCATTCAAAAACGTAAAACTAATATATCCATGTGATAATAAGGATTCTCGTAACCAATCTCATTCCGGTTCGGAAAGAGACCAGCCTAATGGAATACCCATGGCTTGTAAAGACTATGCTCCAATTACGATTTCAATTGGTTCCGGATGCCAAAGTATTCCACCGTATGCGTTCTATGGAATCAGTCTAATCAGCGCCGAAATCAATAAAGGAGAGTATACTGGTGAAGTGTATTCAACTTTGTATACCGCAGAGCAAAAGCAAAGCAGTGGAAATCGCACAATTTCTACCAATTTTGTGGTTCCTTCAGAGATCATATCCTTTGGTGAATACTCATTTGCAAATATCAGTGTTGGAATTGCAATTAAAGCCAACAATGCTATTCAATTTGTTGGAAGCTATGCGTTCTCCAATTCATTCTTGACAAGACCGGCTAACATGCAAAAAGGTTCATTATGGGAAACAGCGAAACTTTCAATCAATTTGGAGCCCGATAGTTTATCTCCCTATTCATTCCATGAGTGCAGTACTTACAGTATAAATTCTCAGAATATGGTCATTTTCAATATTGCTGATGGAACCACAACCATACCTGAACATGTGTGGTCAAACAAGCCAACAATTAATCAACTTCCATCATCAATTCTCACAATCGGTGCAGGCAGTTTTGGCAGTATTGAGCGCATTGATTTATCAAATACTGGAATTGTGACTATTCCCAATGGTGCTTTCAAAGGCAATCGCTCGCTTACCAATTGCAAATTGCCATCAAGCGTAAAAACCATTGGCAATGAAGCATTTTCCGGTTGCACATCTTTATCCACAATTTCGCTCCCCGCAGGGATTACAGAAATTGGAACAAGAGCTTTCTATGGTTGTACTTTGATTAAAAAACTGACTATTCAAGATGAGGTCACAACCATTGGGGCAGAAGCATTTATTGGGACAAGCCTTCGCGAAGTGACAATACCTGCATCAGTTGTTTCCATTGGCAACAATGCCTTTGAGCGCACATCTATAGTGCTTATGGTTGAATCTGGTAGCTATGCTGAATTATGGGCCCAAGACAACGGTTACAATTATCAATACTCAAATGCCACAATTGACTGGCTTGGAAACTGACCTTAATCCCTTTAGTTACGCCTATTCATTGTTATGTATTATCCCGAAATTCGCTTTGATCTATTGGTACAGGCATTAATCGTCATTCTAAGAATATGATACTGATCACGGTGATGTGTGAGTGTTTTCATCGTATGAATAATTGATACACCTAACATTGCAAATATAAAACCGATACGCCTGTCCTTTTTCTGTTCTCCCCCGTTTCCATTTCTTGCATTCCGGCCCGAATCATGTTACATTGAGCTTGTATGAATGACTGACGGAATGCGGGGATGACCCGCGGAGAAATCCCATGAAGTTTTTATGGACTTATCTACGCAAGTATGCGCGGAGGATGGGCGGCGTTATGAGCATCAAGCTCGGCGGCACCATTCTCGAGCTCCTGATCCCTTATGTGCTGGAGCACCTGCTGGACCATGAAGTTCCGGCGGTGCAGAACGGCGGAAGCATCGCCCCCGTGATCCTCTGGGGGCTTTTCATGGTGGGACTGGCTTTCCTGACCCGCACCATGAACGTGACCGCCAACCGGCTCTCGGTCCGTACAGCCAAAGAGGCCACCTATGAGCTCCGGCGCGACCTCTTCCACTCGGCCTTGGGGCTCTCCGGCAGCCAGATGGACCGCGTAGGCCTTCCTTCCCTGATTTCCCGCATGACCTCGGATTCCTACAATGTCCAGTCGTTCATCCAGTCCACGCAGACCATCGGCATCCGCGCGCCGATCATGCTCCTCGGCGGCATCGGCATCACCCTCGTGATGGACGCCGGGCTCGCCAGTATCCTCTGCATCATGGCCCCGATCATGATCGCCCTCGTGGTATTTATCTCGCGCAAGGGCATCCCGCTCTATGACCGGGTGCAGCGCGGCATGGACGACGTGGTGCGCATCATGCGCGAGAACATCACCGGCATCCGCGTGGTCAAGGCCCTCTCCCGCGAGGAGCACGAACGAGGGCGTTTCGCCGGAGCCTCGGACGAGACCGCCCGCCGGGACATCAAGGCCGGCTTCATCATGGCTTTGCCTGGCCCCATCGTTACCCTGTTCCTGAACGTCGGCCTGACGCTCGTCGTCCTGATCGGCGCGCGCCGCGTCCACAGCGGGGACATCCAGCCCGGCGTGATTCTGGCCTTCCTGACCTACTTCAACATGATCCTGATGGGCGTCATGGGCCTGAACCGCATCTTCATGATGATGTCGAAAGCCAATGCCTCAGCCGGACGTATCCAGACAGTTGTTGAAACAGAGGATGATCTTCCTCTGTTGCTCGAATCGGAAGCCGCAAAGCCTTCCCGCGACGGGATGATCGTTTTCGATCATGTTTCTTTCAGTTATCTTCCCGATGAAGAGAAATATATACAGGACGAATCCCGTTTCGCCGGGCAGCAGCGCCAGAAATGCCTCGATGACCTTGATTTCACCATCCCCAAAGGCGGATCCCTGGGGATCATCGGCGCAACCGGCAGCGGCAAGACGTCGATCATCAACCTGCTCATGCGTTTCTATGACCCGCAGGGCGGGACGGTTTATATCGATGGAAAGGACGTTCGTTGCCAGGACCGGCAGGCTTTGCGGCGGCGATTCGGCGTGGTCTTCCAGAACGACGTGATCTTCGCGGACACGATCCGGGAGAATATCGTCTTCGGGCGGGCACTGGACGATGAGCAGATGAAAGCCGCGGCATCGGACGCCATGGCCAGCGGGTTTATTGAACGCTACGAAGACACGTACGACCACAAAGCCGTCATTGCGGGAGCGAACTTCTCCGGCGGGCAGAAGCAGCGGCTGCTGATCGCGCGCTCCCTGGCCGCGCACCCGGACATCCTCGTCCTCGATGACGCCTCATCCGCGCTGGACTACCGCACGGACGCTGCCCTGCGCAAAGCGATCCGGGAGCACCATGGAGACGCGACAACCATTGTCATCGCACAGCGCGTGTCCTCGATCATGGCACTCGACGCCATCCTTGTACTCGAGGAAGGCCGTGCCATCGGCTATGGCACACATGAAGAGCTGCTCAAATCCTGCCCCTTCTACCGGGAAATCTACGAGACGCAGATGGGGGAGGTGAGCTGAATGGCCAGACGCGATTCCATCATGCAAAAGCCGAAGAACGCCCGCGGCGCGCTGCGGCGGCTCCTCTCCATGCTCGGTCCCTTCAAGTGGATGATCGCGGGCGTCACCGTGCTCTGCCTGGTCTCCAACCTGCTCTCCCTTTACGGGCCGACCCTCGTGGGCCAGGCCATGAACGAGGTCAAGCTCGGCGAGGGCCGGGTGGACCTTGAGAAGGTCACGTCCATCGCCCTGAAGATGCTGGCCTGCTATCTGACTTCATCTTTACTGACCGTGGCCATCCACACGATCATGGTCAACGTCTCCCGGCGCTTTGCCCGGAGCATGCGCCAGAAGGTCTTCGACAAGCTGATGACCCTGCCCGTGGGCTACTTCGACCGCCACCAGGCCGGCGACATCATAAGCCGCGTGAACTATGATATCGACGTGATCTCCACCTGCATGTCCACAGACGTGGTCTCGATCGTGGCCAGCACAGTCACGGTCGTCGGCTCACTCGTGATGATGCTCCTGCTCTCTCCCCTGCTCTCGCTGGTAACACTCTTCAGCGTGCCCACCGCCATTCTCTATACTTCCCGCATGCGGAAAAAGACCCAGCCCCGTTACCGCAAGCGCTCCAAATGCTACGGCGAGATGAATGGCTTTGTCGAAGAGATGCTCGCCGGGCAGAAGACCATCCAATCCTACGCTTACGAGGACTGCGCCGAGGCCCGCTTTGACCAGGTGAACACCAATGCGGCGGAAGCCTACTGGGACGCGGACCGCCTCGGCGTGACCATCGGCCCGACCATGGGCTTCATCAACAACACCAGCCTGAGCTTGATCGCGCTCTTCGGCTCCGTCCTGCTGATCCTGCAGTCCATCGACCTTGGCAAGATTTCGTCTTTCGTGCTCTATTCCCGCAAGTTCTCCGGCCCGATCAACGAGATCGCCAACATCGTCAACGAACTCTTCTCAGCCCTCGCCGCGGCAGAGCGCGTCTTCGGCCTCCTGGACGAGGAAGAAGAGCCAGCGGACGCGCCCAAGGCCGTCGCCCTCACCGATGTGGCCGGCAATGTCTCGCTGGAGCATGTGGCCTTCGGCTACGATCCCGGCGTTCCGATCATCCATGATCTGAGCCTGCAGGCCGACGCAGGCAAGCTCATCGCGATCGTCGGCCCGACCGGCGCGGGCAAGACCACGATCATCAACCTTCTCATGCGCTTCTATGACGTGGACAGCGGCCGCATCGCCGTGGACGGCACCGACATCCGGGAGGCCACCCGCCGGAGCCTGCGGAGCGCCTACGCGATGGTCCTGCAGGATACCTGGCTCTTCCGCGGAACGATCTTCGACAACATCGCCTACGGGCGCCCCGAAGCCACGATGGACGAGGTCGTCGCCGCCGCAAAGGCCGCGCACATCCATGCCTTCATCATGCGACTGCCGGACGGCTACCAGACCGAGATTAGCGAGGACGGCGGCAACATCTCCAAAGGCCAGAAGCAGCTCCTGACCATAGCCCGCGCCATGCTCTACAACGCCCGGATGCTGATCCTCGACGAGGCCACGTCCAACGTGGACGTCGGCACCGAGCGCCGCATCCAGCGCGCCATGCGCGACCTGATGCGCGACAAGACCTGCTTCGTCATCGCCCACCGCTTGTCCACGATCCAGAACGCCGACCGCATCCTTGTGGTCAACCAAGGCGATGTGGTGGAACAGGGCACGCATGAGACCTTGATGGCGCAGAAGGGGTTCTATCATAAGCTTTATGCGGCGCAGTTTGAGTGATTTACACCAAAACCGCTTAATCCCCGCAAATTCCGCCCCAGATTGCCAATGCACGCCTTGACAGCGGTCCGCACAATGTGTAGAATAGAACCATCAGCCACGAACTCAATTGAAATGGAGGCTTTCCTATGCAGGATGATCCGAAATCTACCGCTCCGCAGGGTGAAACATCCGATGCGGTCAACCTGAGCAAACAGCCCACAGGCCCCATGCAGCCCGTGAAACCGGCCTACCAGCAGCCAGCGCCGCAAGCTTATCAGCAGACCGGCCCGCAGCAGACCGCGCAGGCATACCAGCAACCCGCTCCGCAGGCGTACCAGGGCTATCAGCAGCCCGCACAGCAGGCCTACCGGAACTACCAGCAGCCGACCCAGCAGGCTCAGCCCGCCTATCAGCAGCCGCAACGGCAGGCGCAACCCGCCTACCAGCAGCAGCCTCCACGCCAGGCGCAGCCCGCCTACCAGCAGCCCCCGCAGCAAACCTACCGCCAGCCTGCGCCGAACTACGCGCAGCCGGGTTCGGGGTCCACGGATTTCGAATCTGTTGTCCAGCATCTGCGCAACCGGAAGCTCAGACGGCTGGGAATGATTCTCATCTTTACCTGGCTGGCCCTGATCATTGGCCTGCTGACGCTTTTCATTGGAAGCCTTGCGACCGGTACGAGCAGCAGTTTTACTCTGACCAGCCCGTCTTCCTACTCGTATTCGTCATATTCCTCTTATACCGTCAAATCCTCATCCGTGGATTTCTGGACCGTGTTGATGGGCATCCTGCTCATCCTCTTCTCCCCCATCGTTCTTCTGTTGTTTGAATACGGCGGATTCAGCCACTCCTATGAAGGCCGGCGTTTCCCGTCGTCGCTGTTCTCCGGTACCCGCGTCTTTGTGATCATTGTCATTCCGGTGATCGCGCTGATCGCCAGCAAGGCGGATTTGTCCGGACTCTCCTTCAACGGAGCGAATGCGAGCGGTGTCATGGCGATCATCGGCACGATCATGTTCGCAGTGGGCTTCCTGGCAAACACCATCCTGTTCTATATCTACTCTTTCACAAGCGCGGAGTACAACGGCAAAGGATTCATGGTCACCGGCCTGATCTTCGCCATCATGCAGATCCTTGGCATCCTGCTGTTTATTGTCGCCATGCTCATCGAGGGCATCCTCAGACTTCCCTGGTGGGGCTATATCGGGTTCGGATTCACCCTCATCGGACTCTTCATGCAGTTCATCTCCTATGTTGTCGGCTATGCCCCGGCCCAGTCCGGGTCCTCCCGTTTCGGCGGCGGTCCTGCCGGCGGGTATCGGTCCTATTGATCCCTGAAACCGTTTCCATCCGCGCCGGGGCCTGCGCTCCGGCGCTTTTCATTGGCGAAAAAAGCACTTGACGCCATATGCGGGATAATGTTATAATTTGGCGTTGAAAAATCTGTGTTTTCCGCAAGGGAGGAATTTGCGATGTCCGGACATTCCAAGTGGCATAATATTCAGGCGAAAAAGGGCAAGGCCGACGCGGCACGCGGCGCGATCTTCACCAAGATCGGGCGCGAGATCGCCATCGCCGTGCGCGAGGGCGGTGCCAACCCCGAATCCAACGGCAAGCTGCGCGACGTGATCGCCAAGGCCAAGGCCAACAACATGCCCAACGACAACATCCAGCGCTCCATTAAAAAAGCCAGCGGCGAGCTCTCCAACGTGGTCTACGAACAGATCACCTACGAGGGCTATGCGCCCGGCGGTGTAGCCATTATCGTTGAGACCATCACCGACAACCGCAACCGCACCGCCAGCGACGTGCGCCACTGTTTCGCCAAGTATGACGGCAACATGGGCACCACCGGCTCCGTGTCCTTCATGTTCGACGAGAAGGGCCTGATCGTCATCGAACGCACCCCCGACAGCGACGAGGACGAAATGATGATGATGGCCCTCGACGCCGGCGCCGAGGACATGAAGGCCCTGGACGACGCCTATGAAATCTACACCACCCCCGCGGATTTCCACAACGTCCGCGAGGCGCTGGAGCAGCAAGGCCTCAGCTTTATCTCCGCCGAGGTCCAGATGATCCCGCAGAACCTGGTCACGGTCACCGACCCCGATACTGTCACCAAGATCCGCAAGATGCTCGACCTCCTCGACGAAAGCGACGACGTGCAGAACGTGTTCCACAACGCGGACCTGCCGGACGAAGAGGAGTAAGCTTTGCCACCATAAAAACCTCCGTGAGGAGGTTTTTCATTTTTCAGAAGATTCAAGATTTTTCAGCAACGCATCAGGAGACAATACAGGAACCCGCTCTGATTGATAATCCCGTGTGTTGCGTGTAATGATCGCATTACAGTGCAGGCGTTCCGCTGTCACCGTCTGAATAGCATCTTCATAATCTTTCCAATGCAGCTGTGCTGCCTTCAAAAGGTCGTTTGCCGTCAAATCTGCGATCCTGAAAACCTTTGAAATCAGCTGCAGTAGTTCGTCAATCCGGTCCGGCTTGATAACTTTTCGCATGATATAGACAATATTCGCAAAGGAGAGTGCACTGATATACCCGGTTGCTTTCCCGGTTTCACAAAGGCGCCATATAGCTTGAGCCTCATCCGCAAACGGCCATCGATCAGTTAGATAGTCCAAAACAATATTGGTATCAATCAACCATTCCATACTTTTCCCTCATGAACTCGTCCTTGGCAGTTTCAAGGTCAGGAGCACCTTTCAGGATCCCTCTCAGCGAATCGGTGATAGGCGTTGCCTGGCTGTCTTTAGGGATCACCCTCGCCACCACCTGGCCATTTCGAGTCACGGTCACCTGGTCCCCGCTCATCACCATTTTCAGGTAGCGACCAAAGTTATTCTGTACCTCAGTTGCGGTTGCAACCACATTTGTCATGTTCTCAACTCCTTTCGATCTTAGCTAATTCATTATACAACGATTAGCTAATCTTTACAAGGAAATTTTCAGGATTATTGAAAATCATTTTGAAAGAGGATGCCCCGTTGCATGTACGGAGCATCCTGTAATCCTTACTTGTCTTCCTTCAGCTCTGCAATGCGCTTTTTCACCGCATCGAGCTTATCCTTGTTGGCCTGGAGTTTTTCCTTTTCCTTTTCCACTAAGGCGGCGGGGGCCTTTCCCACAAATCCGGGGTTGTTCAGGCGGCCTTCGGCGCGGGTGATCTCGCCCTCAAGATTCTTGACCTCTTTGTCGAGACGGGCGAGCTCCTTATCGATGTCCACCAAGTCACCCAAGGGAATGTACAGGGTGCATGCGCCGGTCACGGCGGAGACGGTCTTTTCCTTCACATCGGAAGCCGCGACGATCAGCTCGGACTGGGAGGCGCCGGCCAGGCGCTGGAAGTACGGCGCGGCATGAGCCAGCGTATCTGCCCAGCCCTCGGCGGAGAGGAGCATCAGGCGCGTGCGCTTGCCGGCCTGCACGTTCATCTCGGTGCGGAGGTTGCGGATGGCGCGGATCACGTCCATGATGCCGGTCATCTCTTTTTCTTCGGCGGGGAAGTCGTAGGCCTCGATTGTCTGTGGCCAGTCGGCCAGCATCAGGAAGCCTTCGCTTCCCGGGAGATAACGCCAGACCTGTTCGGTCAGGAAGGGCATGAAGGGGTGCAGGAGCTTCAGCAGGCCTTCCAGCACATAGAGCAGCACGGACTGCACGTTCTCCTTGGCTGCCTGGTCCTCGCCGAGGAGCCAGGGCTTGGCCATCTCGATGTACCAGTCGCAGAACTCGGACCAGGCGAAGTCATAGATGCGGCTCGCGGAGAGGCCGAAGTCGCCCTCCTCGTTGTGGACGGTTATGTCGCGCACGGCGTCCTGGAAGCGGGAGAGGATCCACTTGTCCGCCACGGTCAGGCGGGTTGGATCGATCTCGTGGCGCGCGTCGGTGTTCATCAGCACGAAGCGGCTGGCGTTCCAGATCTTGTTGGCGAAGTTGCGGGCCGCCTCCACGCGGTCCTTGCTGTAACGGGTATCGTTGCCGGGGCTCACGCCCATCAACAGGCTGAAGCGCAGGGCATCCGCGCCGTACTGGTCGATGATTTCCAGCGGGTCCACGCCGTTGCCGAGGGACTTGGACATCTTGCGGCCAAGCTCGTCGCGCACGAGGCCGTGGATCAGCACGGTCTGGAAGGGCACGTCGCCCATCTGCTCCAGGCCGGAGAAGATCATTCGGGCCACCCAGAAGAAGATGATGTCATAGCCCGTCACCAGCATGGTGGTGGGGTAGAAGTACTTCAGATCCTCGGTTTCCTCGGGCCAGCCCAGTGTGGAGAATGGCCAGAGCGCGGAGGAAAACCAGGTGTCCAGCACGTCCTCGTCCTGGGTCAGCTTGCCGCCGCACTTCGGGCAGACGGTGGGATCTTCGCGGGACACGACGGTCTCACCGCAGTCCTCGCAGTACCAGGCAGGAATGCGGTGGCCCCACCAGAGATGGCGGCTGATGCACCAGTCGCGGATGTTCTCCATCCAGTTCAGGTACACTTTGTTAAAGCGCTCGGGCACGAACTGGGTCCGGCCGTCCTTCACAGCCTCGATGGCGGGTTTGGCGAGCGGCGCCATCTGCACGAACCACTGGCGGGACACCATGGGCTCGACGGTGGTGTGGCAGCGGTAGCAGGTGCCGACTTCGTGCTTCAGGGGCTCCACGGACTTCATCAGGCCGAGGGCCTCCAGGTCTGCCACGATGGCCTTTCGTGCTTCCATGGTGGTCATACCGGCGTACTTGCCGCAGTCGAGGACACGGGCTTCACCCTTGGCGGCCTTGCCGGAAGCGAAGAGCTCGTCGTTCTCGGCCTTCTCCGCCGCGCCGGTCATGTGGCCGTCGTACGTGAAAGCCCGGATAATCGGCAGGTCGTGACGCTGGCCGACCTCATAGTCGTTCGGGTCATGGGCGGGCGTGATCTTTACCACGCCGGTGCCCTTGGTCATGTCCGCGTGCTCGTCGCAGATGATCGGGATCTCCCGGTCCACCAGCGGAAGGATCACATGGCAGCCGCGCAGATGGGCGTAGCGCTCGTCCGCCTCGTTGACGGCCACGGCGGTATCGCCGAGCATGGTCTCGGGGCGGGTAGTAGCCAGTTCCAGCAGCTCGCCGGTCTCCTTCACCGGGTAGAGCAGGTGCCAGAAGTGGCCGTCCTGCTCCTCATAGGTCACCTCGGCGTCGGAGAGCGACGTGCCGCAGCAGGGGCACCAGTTCACCAGGCGGCTGCCGCGGTAGATAAGGCCCTTCTCATACAGGCGGCAGAAGACCTCGCGCACGGCCTTGGAGCAGCCTTCGTCCATCGTGAAACGCTCGCGGCTCCAGTCGCAGGAGGTGCCCATACGACGCAGCTGGGTGGTGATGCGTCCGCCGTACTCCTTCTTCCAGTCCCAGGCGCGCTCGAGAAACGCTTCGCGGCCGATCATGTCCTTGGTAAGCCCTTCCTTGCGCATGGTGTCCACGATCCTGACCTCAGTCGCGATGGCGGCGTGGTCGGTGCCGGGGAGCCACAGCGTCGGGTCGCCCTTCATCCGGTGGTAGCGAATGGCGGCATCCTGGAGGGTGTTATCCATGGCGTGGCCCATGTGAAGCTGGCCGGTGATGTTGGGCGGCGGCATCACGATCGTGAAGGGTTTCTTTCCCTCCACCCGGTGCGCCACAAAGGCTCCGGCCTCTTCCCATTCCTTATACAGTTCCGCCTCAATTTCCTGCGGATTGAAGCGGGATTCCATCTCTTGTACATTGAACTGTTTTTCCATATCTTTCTCTCCTTGTCAGATAAACTCGAGTATTCTCAGGGCTCCGATAACAGCGATGGTAAGTCCTAACAGTTTCAGGATGATATTGACCTTCTCGCGTTCCTCTTCCGCTACCCGCGCTGTCAGCTTCCCGGAGAGGAAGCAAAGCAGCGCACCGATAACCAACAGCGGTGTTCCCCAGTTCAGGAGTCTTCCCGACACTTTCTGCCAATCCACCGCTCAATCGCCTCCTCTCATGGGTCCTAAACTACAAAAGCAGCTTCCATCCCGAAGGACGGAGCTGCTCCGTGGTACCACCTTTGTTCGCAGACAAAAGCCTGCCTCATTGCGCGCGATAACGGGCGCGGCCGCGTCGGGCTGAGGCGGTTCCCCGCGTTCACCCGCGCTCTGATGAAAGCGACCTTCCCCCGTCTGCGTTTGAAGAGGGCTTTCAACCGCCGGCCCTCTCTCTCTGCCATCGCCCGATGGGGTACTCCTCTTTCGTCTGCGAGATCATATGGACAAGAATCAGGCGTTCTCCTCGTTGACCTTGAGCACCTGCTTGCCGTTGTAGTAGCCGCAATTCTTGCATACCCGGTGCGTCAGCTTCATCTCGTGGCACTGCGGGCATTCGGTGATGCCGGGCAGGCTGAGCTTCCAGTTGGCGCGACGGCTGTTCCTGCGCGCTTTGGATACTTTACCTTTCGGGACTGCCATGTTTCCACCTCCTCAACCTTTGTCACGCTGGTCAGCGTTTTCGCCGGCTTTCGTAGCCAGCAGCTGTTTCAATGCCGCGAAAGGACGCTGACCCGGCAGTTCCTCTTCCTGGCAAAGGCGTACTTCGACGTCCGCGTCGTCATAAGCGGGAGCCTTGGCGCATCCCTCTTTGCAGAGGAAGCGCATCGGCAGCCCCAGTACCGCATAGGACATAGCCAGCCGTTCGAGATCGATCTCCTGTCCGCTATAGACGAAGATCTCGCTGTCCTCCGGGTCGCCCCCCAGATGGAATAGTTCCTCGATGGGCTCGCTCACGTCCGCCTGCGCCGGCGCGAGACAGTTGGCACACCGTGCATGAGCCCTCGTTGTGAGCTGAAGATCAACGGCGATGTTCCCGCCCTCCAGGGCCATGTAGGTCCCCCGGAGCCGGACCGGATCAAAGCGGACCTCTTCCCCGCTGATCACCTGCGGAGCAATGGCCTGCTCCACGTCCAACGGGAATGACTCACCGGGCTGTTTTAATGCCCGGGAAACGTCCAGCTTCATGCCGTGCCGTCTTCCTCCTCTCAGAAGGTCATGCCAAAATGTGACCGCCTTGTATTATAGGACACAGGCGGAGGTTTGTCAACCGCGAATTTTGAGGTTCAAACGAAGATTTCACCCTGTCCAAAACGAAACTCCTGCTTCCTTTGGAGAAGCAGGAGTGAAAGACAATGATAGCTTTCTTACTTGCTGGCAGGATTGAACTGCAGTTCGGAAGTGCAGTGCGGGCAGCGGGTGGCCTTGATCGGCACTTCGCTCAGGCAATAGGGGCATTCTTTGGTGGTGGGCTCCTCGGGCTTCTCTTCGGGCTTCTTCTTCATGTTCTTGGCTTTGTTCGCAGCCTTGACGATGAGGAAGAGAACCAATGCGACAAGGATGAACTCAATCAGGACGCCCGCAAAAGCAACCAGCTTACCCGGGATCGTGGCGGCTTCCACATCGGGAGAAATGGCATGGTTGATGGCATCCACCAGCGGCTGGATGAAAATGTCCACCAAGCTGGACACGACTTTGCCAAAGGCAGCGCCGATGACCACAGCGATGGCCAGATCCAGGACATTGCCCTTCAAAGCAAACTCTTTGAACTCGTTGAAGAATTTCTTCATATTCAATTCCTCCTTTTTCCCTTTCGGGTTCACGGGGAGTATAGCACAAATACGGGATAACTTCAAGCCCGAATCAGGGCTCTGCGCCGAAAATACAAGCAAAAGACCATCCCGGGCACCGAAAAAAGGAGGCCTGTGCTTGACAGACCTCCGGATGGGTTTGATTACGCTTCAGGCGCGGCCTCTTCGGCAGCCTCGGCAGCGGCTTCAACAGCTTCCTCGACGGGAGCGGCAGCTTCTTCGACAGCCTCGGCAACGGCTTCGACGGCTTCCTCGACGGAAGCGGCAGCCTCTTCGACAGCCTCAGCGGTCTCGGCGGCAGCTTCCTCAGCGGCGTAAGCAGCTTCTTCCTCGAGGGCCTGGCGGATGGACAGGGAGATGCGCTTGCGCTCGGTGTCCACGCTCAGGACCTTCGCGTGCACGATGTCGCCGACGTTCACAGCGTCCTCGACCTTCGCGATCTTGGTGGGCGCGCACTGGCTGATATGCACCAGGCCGTCCAGACCGGGCTCCAGCTCCACAAAGGCGCCAAAGTTCACGATGCGGACCGCTTTGCCCTCGACGATGGCGCCTTCCGGATACTTCTCGGCGGCGTTGTCCCAGGGCTTGGGCTGCAGCTGTTTGTAACCGAGCTGGATGCGCTCACGGTCGCGGTCCAGGCTCAGCACGGTGACATCGACTTCCTGGCCGGGCTTCACGACGTCAGCGGGCTCCTTGATGTGACCCCAGCTGAGGTCGGTGATGTGGATCAGGCCGTCCACGCCGCCCACGTCCACAAAGGCGCCGAAGCTGGTCAGGCGGCGCACGATGCCGTGGATGGTGATGCCCTCTTCCAGACGGTCCCAGGCTTCCTTCTTCTTCGCGGCGCTCTCCTCAAGGATCGCGGCGCGGCGGCTGGCGACGATGCGCTTCTTCTTCTCGTCAACCTCGATGATCTTGAGCTTCATGTCCTTGCCCACGAAGTCGCCGATCTTGTCGACATAGCGGGGGGCAAGCTGGGAGGCAGGCACGAACGCGCGCACACCACCGACATCGGCAATCAGTCCGCCCTTGACGGCCTCCTTGCCGACGCCTTCGACGTACTCGCCGGCTTCGTTCTTGGCCATCAGCTCCGCCCAGGCCTTACGGTCGACGATGTTGCGCTGAGACAGCACCACATTGCCTTCGCCGTCGTTGACCTTGACGACCTCAACCTCGATCTCGTC